>JAGBTQ010000006.1 GCA_017631275.1 Alistipes sp. | reverse complement strand
TCTTTCATAGGAGTAGGGTTTATTATTGCTGTTGTAGCTCAGTGGTAGAGCACTTCCTTGGTAAGGAAGAGGTCGTGAGTTCAAGCCTCATCAACAGCTCAAAGGAGAGAAGACATCGTGCTTCTCTCTTTTGTTTTATATATACCTCTAAATCAGCCTATAAACCCATTTATCAAGGATTAACTTACATCTTAAGTTATAAGAAAAGAGTTAATTTATTTCCTTATTCCATTTATATTATCTATCTTTACCGTGAGTAAAACAGAGTAAATACAGAGTAAATGGAGTAATCTATGGCAACCTTTAACTATGTACTCGGTAGAAAGAAGGATAATGGCACTTATCCCGTCTATCTTAAAATCCGCCACCTCAACACCAATACAATGCGTTCGATGGATATGTCCGTTGCCAAGGCGGAATGGAACGAGAAGGGTCAGCGCATTAGTATTAGACGCACAGATACCCACGATGTTCGTGAGGAGAAGGAGCGCAACAACGAGTTCCTTGCACAACTAATGATTAGAGCGAAGGAGGTTGAGGCTCTCCTTCAGAAGCGTGGCGTGTTAGGAGAGATGACTGCAAAGAACATTATGGATGCCATCATTGACTACGCGCCTAACTCGAAGCAGAACGAGGGCAATGGTAGTGGCGATTTCGTGGAGTATTGGAATATGATAGCTATGCAGACCCCAAAGTCGCAAGAGAAGTACATCTACGCCCTTAAAAGCCTTGTGAACTATCAAGTAGCAGTTCGAGGGAAGGATGAGATATTGTTCAAGGACATCACTGTTGATTGGGTTAAGGGCTACCTCTCATACATTCAGGGTGGCGGTTATCAATATGTGCGTGGTAGTAATCCTCTTAATCTTCAGTCGCTATCTGCTTGGACAGTCAACACCTATGCGAGTTGTCTTAAGAAGGTTATAAACTGCGCTGTGGATGCCGATAGGCTATCCGAAAGGGTCTTGCGTGCGTTCAAGAAGTTTAGGGCGGGCGTGGTACATACACAGCCCTATACTCTATCTATGGCCGAACTACGCGCCTTCCTCAACTACCCATTCCCAACGATGCGTCAGAGGATGGTACGCGACCTTTTTATCTTCTCGTTTTGCTGTATGGGTATGAACTTGACCGACATCTATCAGTTGCAGAAGAAGGCTGTTAAGATGAAGGGCGACACAGGAGAGATAAAGTATATTAGAGATAAGACAGGTAAGGAGATAATTGTTATGATGAACGCGCACGCCTCTCAACTTCACGATGTTATCGCTCCATATCTCACGACGAGTCGTGCTAATGTATGGAGTAAGGCTGTTAGTTCAAGTCGCTACTTTGCGTTCGATGCTATATATAATAGGTATCATACCTTTGCGGGCAACATTCAGAAGATAGCCCGTCAGGTTAGAACGATTATGGGCTTCGATGACGAGTTCTGTTTCTATACAGCCCGCCATACTTGGTCAACCTTGATGAGTTCGGAGTATCAGTTAGGTCAGGAGTATGTCGATGCGGGTCTTGGTCATTCAAGTAAGAGCGTAGCCGCTAATCACTACATCGCCATCGACTATGAGAAGTTATATGAAGCGCATACAGACATCCTACAACGCCTATTCGAGGATGAAATGTCTACGACTGATTTGATGGAAATAGAGGAGTAATTGTTTTGTGATTTTTAATCTAATATATCCATATTAAGTATTGTGTATCAATCTTTTATGGATATATTTTTATATGGAAACACATCTAATTTTATGTCACATAGGAGGGGGTATAGGGTCATAAGTGTCATTTTTTAACTGTTATCCATTTTGATTTTTTTATTGGTGGGGTACGCAAATAACACCCCACCCAACAGTTGCTCGTGATAATTTTATATGGATTTTTGGCTTTAAAATTAGGCACTTACACCCCAAACTCACGCTTCACTCGGAATACTGTGCTGACCGACACACCACACAGGACTGATGTATCTCGTATCGACTTGCCTTGTTTCAAGCATCGTAGTACCTTTGCGTACTCCTCTTGCTTCTTCTCCTTGGTCTTAACAGAGCCGACCTTGCGACCAACCTTACCGCCTTGCTCACGGTAGCGTTTTAGACCACTATCGAGGCGGAACTTAATTGCCTCACGCTCCATCTCGGCGCAAGTTCCGAGGACGCTTATAAAGATATTTAGGAACGGGTTTTTCGAGCCATCTGCCTGAAAGATAGATATGTTCTCCTTTTGAAAGTAGATGTTGAGGTTGTTATCCTTGCAACGCTTGACATTGGCAAGCACCTCGTCAACATTACGGCCAAGACGGCTCAATTCGCTGATAAGAAGCGTGTGGATACCATTAGCAATACAGTAGTCCAAGCACTCACATAGCACGGGACGCTCCTCATTCTTAGCCGCACCGCTTATATGCTCCTCGTAGATTTCTGCTACGACCATTCCATTGGTGGTAGCATACTGTGTCAGGTCGGCGACCTGACGAGCGGTTGATTGTCTATCGCCGACTGATGAAACTCTCGCGTATATAACTGCCTTCTTCATACTATCCATATATGTGTTATTCGATACTACCAATCTTGGATGGTTAAAACACCTGTACCAAGTTCTCGAAGCGTAGGCTACGATAACCGCCCGCTACAACATCAAAGTATTTAACGGTGTTCACTTGGTCGCCCGTTAAGCCTCGACCATTCTGCGTTGCCTTCATCAAGTTACTTGCGCAAGTACCCCACGCCTCGCGTACTTCGCCCGTGCTCTGCTTTATGTAGACAAAGTGAGCCACACCACTCTGCAACTTCGCCTTCAAGAGGTCAATCATCTGCGCCTTGATTATACCCATCGCCTCCGAGCCTGTGCGTCGCGCGATTACATTCGCTCTGTGAGCTGTCATACCGTTCATTGCTACTACCTGTATCATATTTGTAATGGTTTATCGTTTATTTCTGATACAAATGTAATACTTTATTTTGATATATGCAAGCATTTGTAATGTTTTATTGTAATTTTTATGTTTTTTTTTAATGATATATTGATATTTTTACTACCTTTGTTAGAAATATATTACTTATATGGAACTACGAGTAGTCGAATTAGCCCACGCAAAGGGTCTAACGATGGCGGACATCGCCAAGCAGATAGGCATTAGCCGAGTGAACTTATCCAATAGCCTCAACGGCAATCCAACCCTCTCTCGACTTTCGGAGGTGGCAAAGATACTCGATGTTGAGGTCGCAGAACTCTTCAAGCCTACCTCAACAGGTAAGACCGTAAGCGGTTATTTAGAGTACGATGGTCGCATTGTTAAGGTTGATAGCCTCGATGCGGTCAAGCGTTTCATTGCCGAGGTTGAGGCTGAATAGCGACACTTCAGGTGTTCACTTTCAATAATCTTTATTACCTTTGTATATTAAGATATATACTATATGACTGTAGTAGAATACATTAAGGAACTCAACGCACAGTATAAGACGGGTAAGGCAACCGAGCATAGTTACCGCCCCGCCCTGAAGGAGTTACTTCAATCGTTACTCCCCAAGATGACTGTTATCAACGAGCCGAGGCGTTATGACTTTGGTGCGCCTGATTACATCCTAATGCGCAAGGATGCACCTGTGGCGTTCATCGAAGCCAAGGACTTCGTTAAGACCAATGACCTTGCGGGTCGCAAGGAGAACAAGGAGCAGTTCGACCGATACAAGCAGTCACTCGACAATATCATCTTCACTGACTACCTCGACTTTTGGTTGTATCGCAACGGAGAGTTTGTTGATAGTGTGCGCATTGCAGAGTTAAAGGGTGACAAGATTGTGTTGGTCAGCGAGAACGAGGCGAAGTTTGTTTCGCTTATTGAACACCTTGCCAATGCTCAACCACAGAAGATTACATCGTCGAAGAAGTTGGCAGAGATAATGGCGGGCAAGGCTCGTTTGTTGGCTGATGTCATAGGTAGAACACTCACCAAGGATGTTGATGAGCAGGGCGAGATATATGGTCAGATGTGCGCCTTCAAGGAGGTATTGATGCACGACATCACCCCCGAAAGTTTCGCTGACCTATACGCACAGACCATTGCATACGGTATGTTCGCAGCTCGTTTGCACGACACTACACCTGATACATTCTCGCGTCAGGAGGCTTCTGAACTCATCCCTCGTACTAACCCATTCTTGCGTCAGATGTTCCAATACATTGCGGGCTATGACCTCGATGAGCGTGTGGCGTGGATTGTCGATGACCTTGCCGAGGCGTTCCGAGCATCGGACATCAACAAGGTTATGGCGGGCTATGGTAAGCGTACCCGACAGACAGACCCAATGATACACTTCTACGAGGACTTCTTGTCGGCATACGACCAACGCCTTCGTAAGAACTGCGGTGTGTACTATACGCCTCAACCTGTCGTAAACTATATCGTTCGTGCAGTAGATGAGATACTCCAATCGGAGTTTGGCTTGCCTATGGGCTTGGCAGATACCTCCAAGACCACGATAGAGGTACTCAATCAGAAGGTTAAGAAGAGTGATAAGGATACCTACGAGATTGAAACCCACAAGGTGCAGATACTCGACCCCGCTACAGGCACAGGTACATTCCTCGCCGAGGTTATACACGCCATCCACGACAAGATGAAGGGTCAGCAGGGTCTATGGCAGAGTTATGTTGAGAAGCACCTATTGCCTCGCCTTAATGGTTTCGAGTTGCTTATGGCATCGTATGCTATGGCTCATCTCAAACTCGATATGGTACTTGCTGAAACGGGCTATGAGGCTAACAACAGCCAACGCTTGCGTGTATATCTTACTAACTCGTTGGAGGAACACCACGCAGATACAGGAACACTCTTCGCCAATGCCCTCTCAAACGAGGCTAACCAAGCCAATCATATCAAGCGTGATGCGCCCGTGATGGTCGTACTCGGCAACCCTCCTTATAGTGGTGAGAGCAACAACAAGGGCAAGTGGATTATGTCACTGATGGAGGACTACAAGCGTGAGCCTAACACCGATAAGCCTCTCAATGAGCGCAACCCCAAGTGGATTAACGACGACTACTGCAAGTTTATTCGCCTTGGTCAGTCGTTCGTTGATAAGAATACCGAGGGTGTGTTGGCATACATCAACAACCACAGTTTCCTCGACAACCCCACATTCCGTGGTATGCGTTGGAGTCTGATGCAGAGCTTCGATAGGATATATATCATCGACCTCCACGGTAACAGTAAGAAGAAGGAGGTCTGCCCTGATGGCTCAAAGGATGAGAATGTCTTTGACATACAGCAAGGTGTATCCATAAACATCTTCATCAAGAACGGCAAGAAGCGCAAGAATGAACTTGCCGAGGTGTACCACTGCGACCTCTATGGTCTACGAGAGTTCAAGTATAACTACCTGTTGGAACACTCGTTTGCAACCACCGACTTCACCCGTATAGAGCCATCCGCTCCGTTCTACTTCTTTATGAAGCGCGATACGGCTAATGAGGAGGTGTACAACAGAGGTTTTGCGGTCAATACTCTATTCCCATTGAACAATATAGGTGTTGTCACATCTCGCGATGGTCTTGTAATAGATAGTGATAAGGCGGTGTTGTTATCTCGTATTAAGCACTTTGCAGACCCAACGAAGTCTGATGGAGAGGTTAGAACTTTCTTCTTTGGAGAGAAGGGACGAGGCAGTTACTTGGCGGGCGACAATCGCGATTGGAAGATGGCAGATGCTAAAGCAACCATTGCATCCATAGACCACTCCCAATATGTGAAACCTATATTTTATCGACCATTTGATACTCGCTATATATACTATCATAGTGCGATGATAGACTTCGGTCGTGAAAAGGTGATGCGCCATTTCATTGAGGGCGACAATGTGGGTATTGTTGTTGGTAGGCAATGTGTATCTGATTGGCGATATGTGTTCGTAACCAACAAGATATGCGAGTTTAACCTTACGGGTACAGCAGGGCGTTTTGGGTCAGGATATGTATTCCCTCTATATCTGTACGATGCACAAGATGGTAAGACGCGCCGACATAACCTCGATATGGAGATAGTGGGTCAGATAGCCGAGAAGATTGGCTTGCAGTTCGAGGAGGAGAAGAGTGGTAACATAGAAGCGTTTTGCCCTATGGACTTGCTCGACTACATCTATGGCATACTACACTCGCCATCGTACCGAGAGCAGTTCAAGGAGTTCTTGAAGGTGGACTTTCCGCGCATACCATATCCAACCGATGCAAACGAGTTCCGTCGCATAGCCGAGATAGGAGGTGAGTTGCGCAGAGTGCATCTGATGGAAGCCTCGCTTCCATTGGTAACAGAGTTCAACATCAAGGGTACGCCTATTGTTGAGGCTATTAAGGTAACTGACGGCAACGACGATAGTTTATGTAAGGTATGGATTAACGATGAGCAGTACTTCGACAATGTTCCGCGCGTGGCGTGGGAGTTCTACATCGGCGGTTACCAACCCGCGCAGAAGTGGCTGAAAGACCGCAAGGGTATGACTCTCGAATGGGATGATGTGATGCACTACCAACGCATTATCTCTGCGCTATGCAAGACAAATGAGTTAATGATTAAATTAGATGATTGATTATGTGTGATATTGAAAGAAGAGCCTATTATATAAATGATGAAGGCATAGGAAAGAGTAAAGAGTATCGTCAGGAGATGGTAAAGAAGGCTTTGAAGTTTGCGAAGAGCATTATAGAGAATGATAAAACAGCTCATAATGTGATACTGTTCTGTAGTATGAGAGAGAAGGGGTATCTATGGATGCCTGATAGTATCTTTGATAGGCTATGGACTAATGGTGAAGAACACAACAACATACGATACTACGCTACATCACTAAAGACCTACTGCAAATGTAATGGCTACAATGACATCGTGATTTGTATGGGATGTGTGTCGTCAGCATTGAAATCTCTTGACAAATATAAGGATATAGGTTATGTAATATCAGTACCTTGGTCGAAGCAGATGTCAATGGAATGGATAGTGGAGAATAATGCTATGGAGATTGAATAAGAATAGTCTAACAATCCTTTGAGTAATATGGTAACAGTCACGGCGGTCATTTTAGGTGGTCGCCGTTATTATTTGACCACACCCTTTATTTGATAACACTTTTTCTCTCGATACCCTTGACTTTTTAGCGGTACACCTTATATTTATAAGAAACGGTATACCAATGAAGAAGATAACTTACACTGTAAGCATTGATAAGTTGAGGGTGTGCTTAAATGCTTCAACAGACTTATACTCCAACCTTAGGGAGTGCTACACCCGACTAACTGACAACGGTGTCAGAATACTTGATGAGGACGACTTTACTCTGACATTCATTGAGGAGGACGAGCAGATGATGCGAGCGACGCTCGATGTGCGCGATGTCGGAGGATACTATCGCCTTGGGGCATTCACATTCCACAACAGCGCGAAGTACGAGGGCAAGGTGTTCTTCGCTTTCGAGAACTCGGCTCTGTATCGCATCTATATGCGTCAGTACAACGGCGAGCCGATTAACCATATCTGCGACTTGATGTATGTCTGCGAGTTCTATGGAATGACCTTCAACAACATCACAGAGTTGGAGTTGGCGTTCGATAGTGACTATAACTACATCGCCAAGGTGCGTCGTATGATTAAGAACATCGACCGCTACGACCTCATCCTTAATGGTCGCCGTGTGAAGAATGATGAAACGCTCGATGGCTACGGGGAGTATTACAGCCGTTCACGCACCAAGTTGGCGAAGTTGCCGACGCTATACTTCAGTCAGGCGAAGGACACCGATATGAAAATGCGCATATACGACAAGGCACAAGAGTTGAACGAGAGTAGCCCACACAAGGCAGAGCGATTGAAAGAGTGGCTCGGTTGGGACGACATCAGCAAGTTGTTCCGCGTTGAGGTAGTGATGCACAACACCAATGTACGCGAGTTCATTGGTCGCTACGGCGAGAGGCTTATTGGCGACAGTGGCGAGCATTGCAACATCCTTAACCTCTTGAACTCCGAGGAGTTCCGCTTGGCAATGTTCATCGACAGTGCTGATAGAATGATATACTTCCGCAACAAGCAGACGGGAGAACACATATCACTCGTTGAGGTAGCGACAGGTATATAACCAATGTACCTGTCAGAGCCATTAAAATAGATTTATAATCCTGATAATCAATATAATATATAAGATAAATCTTAACTAAAATCTAATCCATAGATTACTTAAGAAAACAGAGTAAATAACAGAGTAAATGATTTTTAATAGTCCTTGTATATAATTTATATTTAATTAGTTATATATTAAAAGTATTGTTTGCTTTGGTAAGGAAGAGGTCGTCTGTTCAAGCCTGATCAACAGCTCGAAACGAGGTGTTTAACCATTTGGTTGAACGCCTCGTTTTAGTTTTTAGACTAAGTTGAACAGACGACCTCTAAAGCCCTCCTTATCAAAGGAGGGTTTGGGTGGATTGTATATATAACCCAACGGGTGCATCAGCACCCATCAGGCTCAACAAGCGTAGCGCAGTTAAGCCTGACACCCCTCCAAATCAAACGCAGTTAAGCCTGCCCCCCCAACCTCTTCCCTGCAAGGAAGAGGTCGTCAGCCCACACAATATACACCTATCTCAAAATAGTTGCTCCCCACATTTTCTCCGATTTTCATTGTTGTTTATCGGCAAAAGTGTAACTTTGCGTAGTTAAATAACCATTCCAAACTATGAACAAAAGCGTAATAGGCATAGGTAATGCGCTTACCGACATGCTCGTGAACCTATCTAACGACAATGTGCTCAGAGAATATCAGCTTGCCAAGGGCTCAATGAGCCTTGTGGATAGCGAGTTTCAGACTGCCATATCTAAATCGCTGGCGGGACTACCCTACTCGCTATCGCTGGGCGGCTCGGCTGCAAACACCATACGCGCCATGGCACAGCTTGACATACGTTGCGGATTTATCGGCAAGGTGGGCGAGGACAACACGGGCGAGTTCTACGTGCAGGCACTGCGCAACGTGGGCGTAGCACCATACATCCTACACTCCGAGAACAAGTCGGGAAAGTGTGTGTCACTGATATCGCCCGATGGCGAGCGCACCTTCGTGACACACCTGGGCGCAGCGCTCGACCTTACGGCCGACGAGATTGACGCAGCGGTATTCGACAGCTACGACTACCTATACATCGAGGGTTACTTGGTGCAGGATCACGACCTTATACGTCGCACCATAGAGCGTGCCAAGGAGCACGGCCTCAAAGTAGTTATCGACCTTGCATCGTTTAATGTTGTGGAGGAGAACCGCGACTTCCTACGTGACATTGTTGCCAAGCACGTTGACATACTCTTTGCCAACGAGGACGAAGCGCACGCCTTTAGTGGCGAGGAGGACCCAGCAAAAGCATTGGAGCATATAGCCCAGATGTGCGAGCTTGTGGTGGTGAAGATAGGCACACGTGGCGCTCTTATCAAGCATGGCGAGGAGCAGGTGCACGTGGGCATCATGGCAGCAGCCAAGCGTGTAGATACAACCGGCGCGGGCGACTTCTACGCCGCAGGCTTCATGGCAGGACTATGCAAGGGCCTCACACTACGCCAGTGTGGCACGATGGGAGCCATCGCCGCCGGCAAGGTCATAGAGGTGGTGGGCACAACGCTTAGCCGCGAGGCATGGTCCGAAATTCATGACCTCTGCCACAAGGTGCTAGCCGAGCAATACCTATTCTAAGGTGAAAGGTGAGAGGTGAGAGGTGAAAGGTTTTATAGTGCAGATGCTTGAATATTCATCATTTTTTTGTATATTTGTTTAGCAATTCAGTAATCATAGTTATAATTCGTAATTTTATGACACAACAAAATCAACACTCTAAGAAGGGTAACAACCTAAGCAAGAGTATCTTTCGAGCAACAGCCGCTATTTTGGCTATCTTCCTAATTTTTAGCACTGGCGAAGTTTCGGCACAGTCAGGTGCTCCTGTTAAACTTAAAGTTGTGACCGCTTCATACGACTACAGTTTGGCTCCACAGGGAGGTAACACCTACGAAGCGTGGAATATGTTTGATGGCAACATCGCTACTGTGTGGGCTGTAAATTTGGATAAGGCTATCTACGATTGTGATGCACTCTATGGTCCGTACATGTTGGTTCCATGCAAGAAGTTGTCTCACGTCGTTATTCGTAACGGTTACGGCAAAAGTGCTTCTGCCTATATCAATAACTCAAGAGCTTCTTATATTTGTTTTGAGGTAGAGACTAGTGACGGATTGGAAGGTTTTGGTGCATCATTGAAAGACACTCCAGATGCTCAGCGTATAAATGCTCCGCTTAATGCCTCTTGGAATAACAATATTTCAACTATCCAGATTAAATTCCCTTACGGCTCTTTTATCAGAGGAGCAAAGTGGAACGACCTCTGCATCTCAGAAATCGAGTTTTGGGGCTGGAAATAGATTTAACCAGTGCTAACATAAAAGAGATGAGTAATTAGTAGCAAAAACGTTACTAATTACTCATTTCTAATTTACTTATTATCGAAAGATTATCTACGTCGTCGAACGTTAGGTTGAACGTTAGGCTTAGCCGCAGCTCTGTGCTGTGGCTTTTTTGTTGCAGGCTGCGATTTTCGTGCTGGGCGCTCGGGCTCCTCCGAGAAGAAGTAGCTCTTCTGCCTACGTTTATCCTCCTGCGAGCGAGCAACATATATTGGCTTACCATCGTAGGGGTTTTCGCCCATGTAGAACATCACCGATGAGAGTGTCATAGGCGTAGGCGTGAGATCCTGCACCTGCTCGAGGTTGAAGTGTAGCTTGCCGAGAACACGCTCAGCCAAAGCACGCATATCGCGCTCCTCGCAGCCAGGGTGCGACGATATAAAGTATGGAATAAGCTGATACTTAAGGCCCTCACGGCGACAGATGGTGTTAAAGCGACTATTCATACGCTCAAACATCTCGAACGATGGCTTGCGCATAAGCTTAAGCACATGATCCTCGGTATGCTCGGGAGCAACCTTTAGGCGGCCCGAGGTGTGATGCTTAACAACAGTCTCGAAGTATGGCGAGTCGTCGAACAAGTCGTAGCGTATGCCACTGCCGATAAAGGCCTTCTTAACTCCCTTAATCTCACGAACCTTGCGGTATAGCTCCAAGAGTGGCGTATGGTCGTTATTCATGTTGGGGCATAGCTTGGGGTGTAGGCATGATGGGCGCTTACACTTTTTGCATAGCTCCTCATTCTTACCGCTCATGCGGTACATATTTGCCGATGGAGCACCCACATCCGAGAGATAGCCCCTAAAGTCGGGCATGAGCGTAACCTTCTTAATCTCCTCCAAAATAGAGCGCTCGGAGCGTGAACTGATAAACTTGCCCTGATGTGCCGAGATGGTGCAGAACGAGCAGCCACCAAAGCAACCACGGTGTATGTTCACCGAGTGCTTAATCATCTCCCATGCGGGGATGTCGCCCTTGCCCTTATAGCGAGGGTGCGGCGCACGCTCATATGGTAGGTCGAACGAGTGGTCAAGCTCCTCAGTGGTAAGGCGCTCGTGCGGAGGCGTGATGACGACATAGCTATCGCCCACCCTCTCAACAAGCGTTGTCTGACACTCCATCATATTGCTTAAGGTCTCGATATGGCAGAAGTTCTCACCAAACTTGCGCTTATCACCCTGGCACTCCTCGAATGAGTTGAGCACAATGGTCTTACCCGCAAACAATCGCTCGGCATACTCTCTATCTGCCACGAAGCCCACTTGACGTAAGCCCCTGAGTAGCTTCATATTAAAGCCATTACGCATAGCCTTAGCCACCTCGCGGATAACCTTATCACCCATACCATAGACAAGCAGGTCGGCACCCGAGGTGAGCAATATAGATTGTTGCAGCTTGTTGCTCCAGTAGTCATAGTGTGTCAAGCGGCGCAACGATGCCTCGATACCTCCCACAACAACGGGGGTGTGAGGATATAGCTTCTTGAGAATCTTTGTGTATGTATCTACCGTGCGGTCGGGCCTAAAGCCAGCCTTGCCACCAGGCGTATAGGCATCGTTCGAGCGTAGACGTAGGTTTGCCGTGTAGTGGTTCACCATCGAGTCCATAGCACCTGCCGACACCGCGAAGAATAGACGGGGCTTACCCAGCTTCTTGAAGTCGCGGAGGTCGTCGCGCCAGTTGGGCTGTGGCACAATAGCCACACGATAGCCCTCGGCCTCGAGGATACGTCCAATGACCGCAGGGCCAAATGCAGGGTGGTCGATATAGGCATCACCCGAGAAGATGATAACATCCAACTCGTCCCAGCCACGAGCCTCTACCTCCTTAGTTGTTGTCGGCAAAAACATAAACGTCTATAATGAGTAGTGAGAAATGAGTAATTAGTAGCAAAAGATATTACTAACTTCTAATTACTCATTACTAATTAAACTTAAATTTCATCAAGGTCTAAGCCCACAGAGTCGGTATATCCCTCCCACTTCTGCAACACCGCCTTGAAGTCATCGGGAAGCTCCGATTCAAACTGAATATACTTACCCGTTGTCGGGTGGTCGAAGCCCAAAGCACGGGCATGCAACGACTGGCGAGGGATAAGCTTAAAGCAGTTCTCGATAAACTGCTTATATTTCTGGAATGTAGTACCCTTCAAGATGCGGTCGCCACCGTAGCGCTCGTCGTTGAACAAGGGGTGGCCCTGCCACGACATATGAACACGTATCTGGTGTGTACGACCCGTCTCAAGACGGCACTCCACCAAGGTAACGTAGCCATAGCGGCGCAACACCTTGAAGTGTGTCACGGCATGCTTACCGTCAGAGCCGTCGGCAAATACATACATCTGCAAGCGCTCCTTGGGGCTACGGCCGATATTTCCGATGATAGTACCCTCGTCCTCGGCAATGTTACCCCACACAAGGGCAACATAGCGGCGATAGATCGTATGATCGAAGAATTGCTTAGCAAGCTGTGCATGAGCCTTCTCGTTCTTTGCCACAACCAACAATCCCGAGGTATCCTTGTCGATACGATGCACAAGGCCCGCACGAGCGTTACCCTCAGAGAACATAGGCAAATTCTGCAGGTGGTAAGATAGAGCATGCACCAACGTGCCGCTATGGTTACCCACGCCAGGGTGCACAACCATGCCCGCAGCCTTATTCACCACAATGATGTCGTCATCCTCATAGACGATGTCCAAAGGTATATTCTCGGGCACAATCTCCTCCTTACGGCGAGGATATGGCATCACGATAGATATCTGGTCGAGAGGCTTAATCTTGTAGCTCGACTTCTGGGGCTTGCCATTAACGAGGATATTACCGCCGTCGGCAGCCGTCTGAATACGGTTGCGCGAGGTGTTCTCGAGGCGTATTGTAAGATACTTGTCGAGACGCATCATCGACTGCCCCTTATCTACCGTCACCGAGAAGTGCTCATACATCTCGTCGCCCTCCTCCACCGAGTCGGAAGCGACAATATCGAGCTCGTCATCAAGCATCTCGTCGCGCAAATCCTTTTCGCTAAAATCCTTCATTAGCAGATATTTGGGTTACTCTTCAATAATATCGTCGTCGTCAGCAGCTGTAGTCTTGCCCGCCTTCTCAGCCTCGATAGCCTCGGCTGCAGCCTTTGCCTCAGCCTCGCCACCATAAACCTGAACGGCGCCATCTAAGGTCTCCTTGCCCTCGAGTGCTGCTGCAGCATCGGCATTGCGACGCTCCTCCTCCTCACGCTTCTTAGCCTCAGCCTCCTCCTTAAGACGAGCCTCCTCCTGAGCCTCTTTCTCCATGAGCTTGCGCTGCTCATCAAGATACTTAGCATTCTTATCGCTAATCTTTGATAGCGAGTCAACAAGCTTATCGTCGCATGTTAGATACAACGACACCTTTGTACCTCGCATAACGCCCTTCTTAGCTGGCTGAGTCTGCATATATACACGTGCCAAACGGCGATTCTTAAGATCCTTAACCGACTCGTCGTAAACAATCTTATTTACATTCAAGCCACTCTGCCACAAGGCGCTCTTTGCCTGGTGTAGGTGCATACCCATAAGACGAGGAACAGCCGTATATTGCTTACCTGCGCGGTAGCCCACTGTAAGCTTCACGCCCGAGCCATGAGGCATCTTAACATCAGATGTACGTGTGATAGTAACGCCATTTACCGACTGGTCAAGCACCAACTCAGAGTGGTGGTGTGGGCGATATATAAGCTCATCGATCTGGAAGCCCTCGCGCTCAAGCTGGTTGATAGCCTGCTTTACAGATACGTGGCCAACATAAGGCACCTTAACCTGGCGACGTGCATATGCATTCACCAACAAGTAGATCTTGCGATCGGGCTTTACGGTAACCTCGCGCACGGTTGATGGTGCAGGCATCTGGTCGAGCACCAAGCCACCAGGGAGGTTATCCTCATGGAGCGAGTCGCGAACAACAATCTCGAGGTCGAGATCATCGGCAAGCTCGAGTGCCTCGTCGAGCGACATCTCGATAAAGTTAGGCACGACAATAGCTCTGCCATGGCGTGTGCCCAACATCAAGCCAAAATATACAGAGAAGGCCACAAAGAGGCAGAAAAGGCAGATAAACAGAATATTAAAAAGCACAATGTTGCGCTTGTAGGCTGCCTTGAAGCCACTCATAGGCGCATCACTACCACCGATGCCACCCTCAACAATAGGCCCATTCGCAGGCTGAGGAGTCGCCGACTCCTTCACACCCATCTTCTTGTTCTTTTTCTTCATTTCTTTATCACTTGTTTTTCATTAATTTCTAACTCTACACTACTCCGAGCGACTCACCTCGCGGTAGTGCGTATCGCGCTCAACAGCGATGAAGCCAGCGTCGTGAACCAACGCCTCAAGCTCCTCAACGCTCATCGAGGGGCGTGCATCAGCACCCGCCATTGAGTATATCTTTGTTGAGTCGTCAATCGTGCCGTCAATGTCGTCAGCACCAAATGCTAGTGCCATCTCCGTTACGCTCTTGCCATATGCCACCCAGTATGCCTTGATGTGTGGAATGTTATCGAGGAAGATGCGGCTCATGGCTATAGTTCGCATATCCTCCTCCACCGAGCACTCGCCAATTTCGGACATACGGTTGTTGCGACTGCGATACTTCAGCGGAATAAAGGCGTTGAAGCCTGGTGCCTCGTCCTGAAGCTTACGCAGGCGATCGAGATGGTCAACCCTCTGCTCTATGCTCTCGACATGGCCATAGAGCATTGTGCAGTTGGTAGATATGCCGAGCTTATGCGCCATGGCGTGTACCTCGAGCCACTCTCGCGACGAACACTTCTCGGGGCATAGCTTTGCGCGTAGCTCCTCGTCAAAAATCTCGGCACCACCACCAGGAATGCTCTCCATGCCCGCCTCGATGAGGCGCTTCATGCCCTCCTCGAGCTCGAGGCCAGCATTGCGAATCATATACAATATCTCGACTGCCGTATAGGCCTTGATAGCCACATCAGGAAGTGCTCGCTTAACACGGCGAATCATCTCGCAGTAGCTCTCCAACGTATGGTCGGGGTGCACACCACCCACGATGTGTACCTCCGTGATAGGTGTTCCCTGCATCTTGCGTGCACGCTCCTCGACCTCGTCGAGCGTTAGGCTCCAAGCATCGGCATCGCCCAAGCGACGACGAAACGAGCAGAACTCGCAGTTAAAGATGCAGATGTTCGAGGGCTCGATGTGGATATTGCGGTTGTAATAGACCAGCTCGCCACTTGCTGCACGCTTGCGGCTCACGGCAAGCTCGCCGAGCAACCACAATGGGACACTCTGCCACAGTGTAATAGCATCTTGTGTCGTGAGGCGCTCGCCACGACGTACATAATCTACGATATGTGAGATATTTTGCATCGCTATTTAGGGGCTTTAATATAGACGTATATGGCTATCAGTGCAAATATTATGTTGGGCAGCCACACACCCAACCAAGGTATCATAGAGCCACTTGCCGCCACCTGCTCGAAGATACGACCAAGCATGATGTAGCTGAAACACAGGGTGATACCAACACCGATATGCACACCCATACCACCTCTCACCTTACGCGACGATAGCGACACACCAATGAGTGTGAGAATAAAGGTTGATATAGGGTACGAGTAGCGGGCATGACGCTCCACCTCAATGATAAAGACATCGTCGGAGCTCTTCTTGCGCTGCTGCGCAATATAGTCGCTAAGCTCGTTGATAGTCATGGTTTTAACCAACGACTTTGTCTCGCCAAGCTCGCGTGCATCGAGGTTGACAAGGGTGTCGAGGTTGCGGTGCAGCTCAAAGTCGTAGCTGTTGTCTGCCGTACGCTTATAGGTGATATACTTGGGTGCTGTCCAGCGTCCCATCTCCTCATCGAACTTAGCACCCGATGCCTCGAGCTTTGCCACAAGCTTCGAGTCCTCGTACTTCTCCAACGCGAAGAACGACACTGTCTCGGCACGTGGCGAGTAACCACGCACATAGGCAAACGTGCCATCGTCAATCTGGCGGTAGGCATTCTCGTCGTAGAGCACACGCTGGCTACTCTTAATATACTGACTCTCAAACTGAATGATATCGCGCTGAGCCTGAGGAATAACCCAAAGGCTAAGAGCCATGTTTAACATTGTAATAATCAATGCGCCAAGGAAATATGGCCACATTAGTCGGCGGAAGCTTACGCCACCCGACAATATCGCCACAATCTCGGTCTGCTGAGCGAGCTTTGAGGTAAAGAAAATTACCGCAATAAAGGTAAAGAGCGAGGAGAACTGATTGATGAAGTATGGAATAAAGTTGAGATAGTAGTCGTTGACAACGGCACTCCACGGAGCGTGCAACTCCGTAAAGTCATCGACCTTCTCGACATAGTCGAAGACCACTACAATGATGATAATCATCAACAAGCCAAATACGTATGTCCTCAGAAACTTTCCGAGGATATACCTATCGAGCGTGCGATAGCCAGGTATCGAGGGCAGTATATTCAATCTCATATTCCTCTCTTAAGTGTTATAGTCGGCGTGCAAGCTTCACTACCATCTGCTCCTTCCACGCCTTAAAGTCGCCAGCTATGATGTGGCGGCGCGCCTCACCAACCAGCCATAGGTAGAATGCTGTGTTGTGCAACGAGGCAATCTGCGCTGCAAGCATCTCCTTGCAGACCACAAGGTGGTGCAGATATGCCTTGGTGTAGACCTTGTCTACGAAGGTAACGCCATTAGGGTCGATTGGCGAGAAGTCGTCCTCCCACTTCTTGTTGCGGATGTTAATCACACCCTCCGAGGTAAAGAGCTGACCATTGCGACCGTTACGCGTAGGCATCACGCAGTCGAACATATCGACACCTCGGTCGATAGCCTCGAGTATGTTTACAGGGGTACCAACGCCCATAAGGTAGCGTGGTTTATCTGTCGGCAACACCGCATTACACACCTCAATCATAGAGTACATTACGTCGGTGGGCTCGCCTACTGCCAAGCCACCAATAGCGTAACCATCTGCGTTGTACTGCAAAACATTGCGCGCAGCACGCTCACGCAAATCGGCGTAGCCACAGCCCTGCACAATGGGGAATAGCGACTGGTAGTGACCCCACTTTGGCGCAGTCTGGTGGTAGCGATTAAAGCAGCGGTCGAGCCAGCGCTCGGTGAGTGCCAACGACTTCTCGGCATAGTCGTGTGGTGCGTCGCCCGGAGGACACTCGTCGAATGCCATCATGATGTCAGCACCGATAGTACGCTCGGTGTCGATGACGCTCTCTGGGGTGAAGATGTGGCGCGAGCCATCGATATGCGACTGGAAGTGACAGCCGTCCTCCTTTAGCTTGCGGCATGCAGCCAACGAAAATACCTGAAAGCCACCACTATCCGTGAGCATAGGCTTCTGCCACGACGAGAACTGGTGCACACCACCAGCCTTCTCGATAATGTCCATGCCTGGACGAAGGTAGAGGTGGTAGGTGTTAGCCAAGATAATCTGCGCCTTAGCCTCGTGCTCGATGTCACGATGAAATATTCCCTTCATTGCTGCGGCAGTACCCACAGGCATGAATATAGGGGTCTCGATAGGGCCGTGATCGGTCTGTATAAGACCTGCACGTGCCTTGCTATCTGATGCGGTATATTGCAAAGTAAACTCCATACATGTATATATAACGCACAAAGATAGTAAAAATTCCTCAACCAACAAAACCAAAATCACCCATATTCACGATTTTTATCACACTATGCAACAACATGCTAAAAAGATTAAAATGTTTGGGTTGAGGATTTGGGTATTTGCTTTTTTTTAACTACATTTGCACGTTATATCTAAACAAACGAACACATGCAGTTTTTTAGCAACATATTCGAGTGTTACTCATGGCAAGGCATCACGCTCATGACCCTGCTCATAGCTCTATTTTTTGTGCAGTTTTACTACTATGTAGTAAGCTATCGTCGCATACACCGCTTTCGTCTTGTTCATCGCAACGATAAGTTCTGCGAAAACCCCTACATCTCAGTCATCGTTGCCGTGCGTGGTGAGGACGAGTATTTCTTGGGCCAGCAACTCCACAAGCTCCTTGCTCAGAACTACGACGTATATGAGGTTATTGTGGTCTATATCGGCCGCGACATCGACTACTATGCCGAGCTACAACACATTCGCGACCAACGCTCAAATATGAAGCTGACGAAGATGAGTGGCAATGGCCGCATCTACATCACCACAAAGCAGGCATACAACGTGGGTATCAAGTCGGCACAGTACGACAACCTGCTATTCATCACCCCTGGCGCAATTCCTGCCACCGACGAGTGGGTAGCATACATGGCGCACGCCTTTGAGCGAGGAACAGTCGTTGCCGGTGCCGTAGCACCCCGCTTCGAGAAGGATACGCTCTCAACCTACCTCATGCGCATGGCGGAGTTCCACTATAGCCGCAACCACACAGCCATGTCGGTGAACGACAGAATATATGTTGCCCCACGTAGCAACTTCGGTTTCACACGCAAGCTCTACGAGGCAACACGAGGCTTCAACCACCTAAACATGGATATCGGTGAGAACGACCTATACATTCAGTCGATTACATCGCCACGACGCAGTGCTGTGATGCTATCGCCAAAGTCGTTGGTTTATGAGGATCGCCCTTCGACATGGGGCGAGTGGCTCGACATTGTGCGCTACAATCGCTCAACGGCACCCTACTACCCATCGTTCATCGGCACCTTTAGCCGCTGGGAGGCAGGCAGCCGTATGCTCTTCTTCGTGGTGGCACTCGCCATTATGATTATCTTGCCCCTTGAGCTAAAGATTGCAGCCCTCGTCATAGCTGCTCTCCGCTACCTTATGGTCTTGCTTTCAACACGCAGATCGGCAGATAAGTTTGGCGAGAAGAACATCTTACTAAAGTATTGGATTTACGACCTTATAGGTCCTGTTATCGACTTTATCATCGGTCTTAAGCAGAGCAACAACAGCCCTAAGGCATGGATTTAGAGAAGTATATCGTAGCAACTGATAGCCAACTTATTAGGCTTGCTGCCGAGGGCGACGACCGCGCCTTCGAGCACCTCTTCATGCGCTACAACGAGGCCATTCTCCACCTCTTCGAGCAGCGCCTCGACAACAAGGACCTTGCCAACGACCTACTTCAAGAGACCTTCATCAAGGTCTATCTCCACCTTGCCGACTACTCCGATAGCTACACCTTCGGACAGTGGGTATATACCATTGCTCGCAACACCCTCGTAGACCATCTACGCCGACGTGCCGACGATGTGTCGATTGACGAGAAGTTTATAGCCCCCATGGCAACAACACCCTCACCCGAGGAGAGCGTGATAATTAACCAGCGCACGGCGCACTTCGAGGCATCGCTAAACGAGATTCCCGAGGACTATCGACAGATTATCGAGATGCGCTTTTTGGACGAGTATACCTACGAGGAGATTGCCGAGAAGCTCGGTCGTCCGCTCAACACCATAAAGACGCAGATACGTCGTGCCAAGGCTGCGGTGTGCAAGATAATTTTAGACAAAGAGTAGAGAAGATGAATAGCGATATTATAACACAATATTTTCCTGAGCTGACTCCTCGACAGAGAGAGCAGTTTGAGGCTTTGGGAGCGCTTTATGAGGAGTGGAATGCTCGCATTAATGTCGTTTCGCGCAAAGATATGGAGCACCTCTACACGCGCCATATTCTCCACTCGTTGGCTATCGCTAAGGTGTGCGAGTTTGAGGCTGGATCTACTGTCGTAGATATAGGCTGTGGAGGTGGTTTTCCCTCTGTACCTCTGGCAATTATGTTTCCCGAGGTGGAGTTCATTGGTGTCGATTCTATCGCCAAGAAGATACGTGTTGTCGAGGGCATTAAGCAGGGGGCAGATATCAAGAACCTGCAAGCCATAAACTCACGTGCCGAGCAGCTTGGCATCAAGGCCGACTATGTCGTGTCGCGTGCCGTTACGGAGATGGCAAGATTTATGCCGTGGGCATGGGGTATTCTTCGCAAGGGTCAGCGAGGAACACTCCCCAATGGCATTCTCTACCTCAAGGGTGGCGAGCTTGCCGAGGAGCTTGCGGCAACACGCCGTAAGTGGGACTTGTACGACATTCGCACAATGTTTGACGACGAGTTTTTCGAGACAAAGAAGGTTGTTTACACAAAAAAAGAGTAATATACAATGGGCCAATATCGTAAACTTACGCTTGACGAGCGCTCAGAGCTTGAGCTAAGAGGCTGCCATGCCGAGAGCTGGGACAACATCGTTGTTACCCCCGATTTTTCGGTTGAGCAGCTACGCTACGTGCGCCTTGAGGGAGAGATACGCATCGGCTCAGGCAGTTACATATCATACTCTACGCTACGCAATTACACCATTGGCAACAACTGCCACATCGACTCTGTGCTACGCATGGAGTGTCGCCACTCGTCGCTCTTTGGCAATGGCGTGATGGTATCGACAGTAAACGAGAATGGTGGTCGTAGCATTCCCATCTACAACGAGTTAACCTCGCAGATAGCCTACCTCATGGCAATGATGCGCAACAAGGTGGCCATGAGCGAGGAGCTCCAGCGCAAGGCAATGGCCGAAGCTGAGAAAGCACGTAGCGAGATAGGTCGTGTGGGCGACAATGTCACAATCCTTGGCGTGAGGTTTATCCGCGAGGTAAACATCGGCAATGATGTGAGCATTGAGGGTGCATCGCACATCGAGAATGGTACTATTATGGAGGGGTGCAAAATTGGCGTAGATGTTCGTGCCAAGGATTTCATTGCCGACTGCCACTCCATCATCGAGAGTGGAGCATGCGTCGAACGCTGTTTTGTAGGCGAGAAGTCGCACCTGGCAAATGGCTTCACCGCCGCCGACTCACTCTTCTTTGCCAACTGCCACTGCGAGAATGGCGAGGCAGCAGCGATATATGCAGGACCATTTACCGTGTCGCACCACAAGTCGTCGCTGCTTATTGCCGGCATCTTCTCATTCTTCAATGCGGGTAGTGGCACCAACCAGTCGAACCACCTCTTTAAGAGTGGTGCTGTGCACCAAGCCGTGCATCTTCGCGGCTCGAAGTTTGGCAGTAATGCATACGTTATGTCGCCAGCCATCGAGGGCCCATACACCGTAATCCTCGGACGACACAAGCGTCACCACGACACCCAGGATATGCCATACTCCTACCTTATCGAGGAGGAGGGATACTCATCACTGGTGCCTGCCATTGCTCTTACGAGCTACGGCACGGTACGCGATACAGAGAAGTGGAAGACGCGTGATAAGCGAGTGTACAAGCACGACAACATACACTTCGAGGAGTTTAACCCCTACCTCACGGGCAAGATGCTACGTGGCGTAGATATCCTCACACGCCTCCACGAGGACGACCCCGAGGCAAAGACCTACAACTACAACCGTACGATAATCAAGGTTGCGATGTTGCACCGAGGCATAAAGCTCTATAACGGTGCTATTGCAGCGTCGTTGGGTGCTATGCTCAGCCGTGGCGACCTTAGCCGTGCCTCGGCAGAGAGTTGTGGCGAGTGGGTGGATATTGGCGGTCAGTACCTACCTTTCGAGTATTTGGAGCGCATCATCGAGCGTGCCACCGACCCAACAACCACTATTTCAGACATACGCAAGATGTTTGACGATGCGATGCTATCGTACGACGACATGGCAGCAGCCTACGCCTGCAACCTGCTTGGCTACATCCTCGGTCATACGCCATCGAGCGAGGAGATTGAGGAGACCATAGCCACCTCTGAGAGGATTATGGCACGCATGAGAGAGAAGACCGAGGCCGACCGCCTGCGAGATACGGGCAGTGGCATGATGATAGGCTACGGCTACGACTTTAGAGATATCGACGAGCAACTTGCCGACTTTACGAATACACGATAACGCAAAAACCAAAACACAAACATACTAAAACAAACAAAACTATGGAAAAGGTAAAAGTTTTAATCATCGGTAGCGGCCCTGCAGGTTTCACTGCTGCTATCTACACTTCACGTGCTAACCTCTCACCAGTATTGTACGAGGGTATTGAGCCAGGTGGTCAGCTCACAACAACCACTGAGATTGAGAACTTCCCAGGCTATCCAGAGGGTATCACATGTACTCTTATGATGGAGGACCTCAAGAAGCAGGCTATGCGCTTTGGTGCTGACGTACGTCGCGGTATCATCACCGACATCGACCTTTCGAAGCGTCCATTCAAGGCTATCGTTGACCACGAGCACGAGATCGAGGCTGACGCAGTGATCGTATCAACAGGCGCTTCAGCTAAGTACCTCGGCTTGGAGTCTGAGCAGAAGTATCGTGGTATGGGTGTATCGGCATGTGCTACATGTGACGGTTTCTTCTACCGCAAGAAGGACGTAGCAGTAGTAGGTGGTGGTGACACTGCTTGCGAGGAGGCTACTTACCTTGCTTCAATCTGCCGTAAGGTTTATCTTATCGTTCGTAAGAACTTCTTGCGTGCATCAAAGGCTATGCAGGAGCGTGTGTTCAACACTCCTAACATCGAGGTATTGTTCGAGCACAACACTGCTGAGGTATTGGGCGACGAGGAGGGCGTAACAGGTGTACGCGTAGTGAGCACCTCAGGCGAGGAGCGCACACTCGACATCATGGGCTTCTTCCTTGCTATTGGCCACCACCCAAATGTAGAGGTATTCAAGGGTCAGCTCGAGCTCGACGAGCAGGGCTACATCAAGGTCGTTCCTGGCACATCAAAGACATCTGTTGAGGGTGTATTTGCTGCGGGCGACGTTAAGGATCCTCACTACCGTCAGGCTATCACTGCTGCAGGTTCAGGCTGTATTGCAGCTCTCGACTGCGAGCGTTGGTTGCTTGCTCAGTAATTGGGTAACAAATTATATTAGTGGCATTTACAGTTACCATACTCGGTAATTCGTCTGCCAAACCAACACCACACGCCCACCCATCGGCGCAGGTAGTAAACCTCAACGAGCAATACTACCTCGTGGATGCTGGCGAGGGTGTACAACAGCAGCTCATAAGGCGTGGCATAAATCCGCTACGCCTTAGGGCTGTATTTATCTCGCACCTGCATGGCGACCACTGCTTCGGGCTCTTTCCGCTTATTGCAACCCTCGGCCTTGAGGGCAAGCGCACGCCACTGGATATATATGCACCAGCGCCCATGGGCGAGATTTTAGAGTATCACCGCCGCTACTTTTGGGACGACCTGCCCTACGAAGTTAAGTGGCACGAGGTGCGCACCACAGAGCACCAGATAATCATGGAAAACAGCACCTTAGAGGTGTGGAGTATTCCTCTTAGGCATCGTGTACCCACGGCGGGCTTCTTGTTCAAGGAGAAACAGCCAGGACTAAATGTCGAGAAGTATAAAATCGAAAAATACAAGCTCTCGATAGCCGAGATTGTTGCTGCCAAGCGTGGCGAGGATATCCTGCGCGGTGACGAGCGCATAGCTAACGAGGAGCTAACATATATCCCCTACAAGGCACGCTCCTACGCCTATCTCTCCGACACAAACTACTCGGCACGTGCTGCCGAGAGGGTCAGGGGCGTTGACCTACTATATCACGAGACAACCTACTCTGAGCGCGACACAATGATGGCCAAGGGTCGTGGACACTCAACCACACACGAGGCTGCCAAAGTAGCAGCAAAGGCTGAGGCTAAACGCCTGATTATTGGCCACTTCTCGTCACGCTACAAGGACCACGAGCAGCTATGCGACGAGTGTCGTGAGATATTTCCCGAGACATATATCGCCACAGAGGGCACCACATTTAGCATTGAAGAGATAAGATGACAAAGGCGGAAATTCAGTTTATACGTTCGCTTGCCGATAAGCGCACACGTGACACAGAGCACCTATTTGTTGCCGAGGGCATCAAACTCGTTGATGAGATTATAAATTCGCAGCTACGCATACGCAACAT
The DNA here is from genome assembly GCA_017631275.1 of Alistipes sp. Taxonomy (GTDB): domain Bacteria; phylum Bacteroidota; class Bacteroidia; order Bacteroidales; family Rikenellaceae; genus Alistipes. The sequence continues at coordinate 32,053 of JAGBTQ010000006.1, read as the reverse complement.
CTACACCACGCGCGACGATGTCGCGGGCAAAGATGTTGTGCGCATCGAGAAACGCGAGATGGAGCGCATTTCGCAGCTAAGCACCGCCTCAGACATCCTTGCCGTGGTCGAACAGCCACGTTACACTCTCGCCTTAAATTGCCTAAAAACAAAACTTACGCTCGCCCTCGATGGTGTGCAGAACCCAGGCAATATGGGTACTATCGTGCGCCTTGCCGACTGGTTTGGTGTGGAGAATATCATCTGCTCGCGCGAGTGTGCCGATCTGTACAACCCCAAGGTTGTGCAGGCAACGATGGGTGCACTACTACGTGTAAAAGTTCACTATATAGAGAACCTCAGCTCACTTCTTAGCGAGGCTCGCACCGAGGGTCTTGCAATCTACGGAACACTCCTCGATGGCAATAACATCTACCACGAGAAGCTCACATCGGAGGGCATTATCGTCATGGGCAACGAGGGTCGAGGCCTTAGCGATGAGTGTCGCAACACACTGACACACAAGCTATTTATACCGCCCTACCCTGCCGACGCACCTACCTCGGAGTCTCTAAATGTGGCTATGGCAACGGGCATCATTCTCTCTGAGTTTCGACGCAAATAAAACTGAGCGACATGGCAAACGACGACAACAAAGAGAGAAGATACAAGGTACTTGGCGAGTCGGGCTTGGTTGAGGACGAGGATGGTGAGATCTATCCTAATCCCGATGCTGGCAAGAATAAGGTAGAGATTAAATGGGAGCCCATTGAACGACCAGCCACGCTTAATGAAATAATCTTAGAGGCTACGTCCACAACATTGGGTGGTGCTCGCGAGAGGTTTATCGAGTCGCTCAAAGATTTCAACAACTACGCCCCAGCACACTTTCAGAGAGATATAGCTCGTGCCATAGAGCTTGTTACAAACAACGATATAACGAATAATCCCGAGTGGATGGATAGGTGGCTGGAGGCTGTCGAGCTTGTCGATTTAACCCACGGCTATAGCATCCATTTCGAGCCACCATGGGGCTTCAACGACCGAGCCTTTCAACGCTCGTTGCAGCGCAAAAATCGCTGCTGCAAAGCTCTCAGAGAGCATATAATCAAAGAGAAGAGCGGCAAAAAAGGCGGATTACTTGCTTTTTTCAAGAAGTTTTCGTAAATTTGGGGTGACATATTTATTAACCTAAACCCACAAAGCTATGAAAATCATTCTCAGACTTTTCACGCTCATTTGCATGTGGGCAGCAGCCACATCATCTTCGTCAGCACAGTCCGCCATCATGAGCGGCATTTTTCACGAGACAGGTGTCACGTATGATGGTTCATGGCACGACACTGGCATTGTTGGCAATGCCATGACTATCACGGTCTATGAGGACTATATGTACTATGGCGACGATTACGCTGTACGTCGTGGCAATGCCAATGTCTATGGTTTCACGGGCCGTCGCTACAACCTCATCAACAAAAACGGAGAAGAGGTAACCACCTACTACTTTGTTTACGCCCAGAACGAAGTAATCCGTGTTTGGGAGGTGGATTATAACTTTGGCACTATTCCAGTCTTGGGAATGAGTGTTACTCAAAAAACGGTAACTGCCTACATCACAGCACATGGCTACCCACAATCGTCGGGTAATGGCGGTAATTATAACAATAACAACAACTACTCGCAGCCCCAGCAGCAGCAAAACCAAACGCAAACAAATAGCAACTACGGCATGAAGACCTGCAGCGACTGCCACGGCTCGGGCAAGTGTAGATGGTGTTATGGCTCAGGCTGGTGGGAGGCTAAGCGTGATGGCGTGTTATGTCCCAACTGCGACAAAAACCACAATGGCGTATGCAACAAATGCCACGGCACGGGCAAGGTTTATGGCAATCTAAATATTCCATAAGAGCCTAAAACAACATAATAAAGACAAAACGATGGTCTGGGATATCAGCAAATCTACGCCCGACCATCGTTTTGTTATTTTTCCTTTTTAGGCTATCTAGCTTAATTAGTGAGATAAATTTGCATTTTTGCATAACTTTTTCTATATTTGTACTTTATTAGCATAGATAGATATGAGCAATAAGCTAAAAATAGGTATTACTCAGGGTGACACAAACGGTATCGGCTGGGAGGTTATTCTCAAGTCGATGGCTGGTGGACACCTCGCTGAGCTATTTACCCCCGTGATATATGGTTCAAATAACGCTGCTAACTACTACCTCAAGGGACTAAATCTTGAGGAGCCTGTTCGCTTTACGATTGTGCCTGGTGCCGAGCATGCTCAAGTGGGCAAGGTAAACCTAGTGGAGTGTGGCGACAAGAACATAAACATAACCCCTGGCAAGCCCTCGAAGGCGGGTGGCGAGGCAGCGGCAGCAGCACTACGCCGAGCTATCGACGAGCTTAAGGCGGGCAAGATAGATGCGTTGGTGACAGCGCCTATCGACAAGGAGATGATCCAGAGCCCAGAGTTTCAATTTACGGGCCACACCGAGTTTTTGGCTAAGGAGCTCGACGGCGAGCCAATGATGATTATGACCTCGGAGCTTATGCGCGTAGGTCTTGTTACGATACATGTTCCCGTAGCCGAGGTAGCATCAAAGCTATCGAAGGAGGCTATTGTGGAGCGCATCAAGCAGCTCAACACCTCTATGCGTGAGGACTTTGGCGTGGTACGCCCTAAGGTGGCAGTATTGGCGCTCAACCCACACGCTGGTGACGGCGGCCTGCTTGGTAGCGAGGAGCAGGAGATTATCAAGCCAGCCATTGTCGAGGCTTATGAGGAGGGCATCTTGGCATTTGGTCCTTTTGCCTCTGACGGTTTCTTTGCCTCGGGTCAGTACAAGAAGTACGACGCTGTGTTGGCAATGTATCACGACCAGGGCTTGGCACCATTCAAGACCCTAACACCCGATGGCGTAAACTTCACAGCATCGCTCTCTGAGGTGCGCACATCGCCCGACCATGGCGTAGCCTACGACATTGCGGGCAAGGGCATTGCCGACGAGCAGGCTATGCGCAACGCCATATACACGGCTATCGACATCGTGCGTCGCAGAGCCGAGTGGCAGGAGTGGTCGAAAAATCCGTTGGAGCACTTCGAGCGTGAGAAGGGCCGCGATGTGTCGATTAAGGATCTTCCAGAGCACGATATTAACGACTAAAGGCTACGATAATGAACAAGAACAAACTTTGGTTAGGAGTAATCCTCTCGGCAGTGGTACTAGGTCTTGCGGTGGTATATCTTCTTAGGATGTGGATGCCACAGAATGCACTAAACTGGGTAGTATATGTTGCCGTAGCACTTATCGCCATTCGCTCGGTGGTGCGCATTGCAGCATTGGCAAAGGTGGCGGGCGAGAAGAACGATCAAAATAAAGGGTAGAAAACTATGGAGAGCAAACTGAAGAGAGCGGTAAAGGCACTCATAGGATATATTCTTATGGGTATTGCCACGGCAAACTGCTACCTTGGCTGGAAGCCTGAGGGCGAGATTGGCTGGCTCATGTGGGCAGGAAATCTTATCCTGGGCATAGTAGCGTTTGTCTATATTTTTAAGCGTACAGAGAACGACAAAGAGTAAACACGGAGTGCAGCTGAGTAGTAATCCGTCTCGTTATTGTGGAGCTACGAAGGCACTCGAAATAATAACTTTTAAAACAACAATTTATCATGGTTAAAGTAACCTTTCCCGATGGCTCAGTAAGAGAGTTTGCCAAAGGGACAACTGCCTATCAGGTGGCAGAGAGCATCAGCCCTCGTCTAGCTGCTGACTCACTTGCAGCCGAGGTAAATGGCGCAACTGTAGATATGATGCGCCCTATCGATTGTGACTGCACAATCAAATTCTTTAAGTGGGACGACGCTGAGGGCAAGCACGCCTTCTGGCACACATCATCACACCTCTTGGCCGAGGCGTTGGAGGCTCTCTACCCTGGCATCAAGTTTGGTATCGGTCCTGCTATCGACAACGGTTTCTACTACGACGTAGACTCACCAGTAGCTATCACCGAGGCTGACCTCGAGACTATCGAGAAGAAGATGGTGGAGCTATCACGCAACAAGGAGGAGTTGGTACGCACCGAGGTATCTAAGGCTGATGCTCTAAAGACCTTCACCGAGAAGGGCGACCAGTATAAGGTAGAGCTTATCACCGACCTCGAGGACGGCACAATCTCGTTCTACACTAATGGTGCATTCACCGACCTATGTCGTGGTCCACATATCCCTAACACGGGCTACATCAAGGCTATTAAGCTTACCTCTATCGCAGGTGCTTACTGGCGTGGTAACGAGAAGAACAAGATGCTTACACGTATCTATGGCGTATCGTTCCCTAAGAAGTCGATGCTCGACGAGCACCTCGCAATGTTGGAGGAGGCTAAGAAGCGCGACCACCGTAAGCTCGGTAAGGATCTCGAGTTGTTCATGTTCTCACAGCGTGTAGGCCAGGGTCTTCCTATGTGGTTGCCTAAGGGTGCTGAGCTTCGTGACCGTTTGGAGCGCTTCTTGCGTCAGATCCAGAAGGATTATGGCTATCAGCAGGTTATCACCCCACATATCGGCAACAAGGACCTCTATGTGACATCGGGCCACTATGCAAAGTATGGTAAGGACTCGTTCCAGCCTATCCACACCCCATTCGAGGGCGAGGAGTACTTGCTTAAGCCTATGAACTGTCCTCACCACTGCGAGATCTACCGCTCTAAGCCACGCTCATACAAGGATCTTCCTGTACGTTTGGCTGAGTTCGGTACAGTATACCGCTACGAGCAGTCGGGCGAGTTGCACGGCCTAACACGTGTACGCTCATTTACTCAGGACGATGCTCACCTCTTCGTACGTCCAGACCAGCTCTTGGAGGAGTTCGAGAAGGTTATCGACATCGTGTTGTACATCTTCCGCACCTTGAAGTTCGACAACTACACAGCACAGATCTCGTTGCGTGATCCTAACAACACCGAGAAGTATATCGGCTCAGACGAGAACTGGGAGAAGGCTGAGGGCGCTATTATCCAGGCATGTAAGGAGAAGGGTCTCAACACCACTGTTGAGCTTGGCGAGGCAGCATTCTACGGCCCTAAGCTCGACTTCATGGTTAAGGATGCGTTGGGACGTAGCTGGCAGCTTGGTACTATCCAGGTTGACTACAACCTCCCAGAGCGTTTCGACCTTACGTACAAGGGCTCAGACGACAAGCTACACCGCCCAATCATGATTCACCGTGCGCCATTTGGCTCTATGGAGCGCTTCGTGGCTGTATTGTTGGAGCACACAGGCGGTAAGTTCCCATTGTGGCTAACACCAGACCAGGTTGTGGTATTGCCTATCTCGGAGAAGTACAACGAGTATGCTGAGAAGGTTGTTCGAGAGCTCAACAAGATGGATATCCGCACACAGATCGACGATCGTAACGAGAAGATTGGCCGTAAGATTCGTGACAACGAGCTTAAGCGTATCCCTTACCTACTCATCGTAGGCGAGAAGGAGGCTGAGGACGGCAAGGTATCGGTACGTGCTCAGGGCGAGGGCGACAAGGGTCAGATGACTATTGCCCAGTTCGCTGAGTTCATGAAGGAGCTCGTAGCAAAGGAGATCGAAGCAAACAAATAAAAATAAGTCTAACTAACAATTAACTAATTTGGCAGGACAATTTCCATTCCGCCCACGCCCACAGGCGCAGGGGAATAACCAACAGCAGAACCAGCAGCAGCGTGACCAGCGTGGTCGCCGCCCACAGCAGGAGAATCCCAACCGTATCAACGACGAGATTACAGCACCTACAGTGCGTGTCGTTGGCGAGAACGTTGAGCCTAACCTCGTGCTTCCTATCAAGGAGGCTATCCGCCTAGCGGACGAGATGGAGCTCGACTTGATTGAGATTTCGCCTAAGGCTGAGCCTCCAGTATGCCGTATTGCCGACTACCAGAAGTTCCTCTATCAGCAGAAGAAGAAGGCTAAGGAGATCAAGGCAAAGCAGGTTAAGGTTGTCATCAAGGAGATTCGTTTTGGTCCACAGACCGACGACCACGACTACAACTTCAAGCTTAAGCATGCTGAGAACTTCCTTAAGGAGGGCGCAAAGGTCAAGGCTTATGTCTTCTTCCGTGGACGTTCTATCGTCTTCAAGGAGCAGGGCGAGATCTTGTTGCTCAGATTTGCTAACGACTTGGAGGAGTTTGCACGTGTGGAGCTTATGCCTAAGCTCGACGGCAAGAAGATGAACATGATCTTGGCTCCTAAGTCGAAGAAGTAATCCTACGGCTTAATGTACGAAACGAGGCTAACCTATTTTATGTGGTTAGCCTCGTTTTTGTTAATTGCGAATTATTTCCTATCTTTGTGTTATGCTAAACATCGACCAAATACTTTCGATAAAATCTGATGCGGAGTTTGAGGCTGCGGCGCTGGAGCTATTCCGCTTTCAGGCCGACAGGTGCAAGCCCTACAAGGAGTATATCTCGCTCTTAGGTATCGACCCCGAGGCTGTGAGCTCAGTGGAGGATATTCCCTTCTTGCCTATCGAGCTATTCAAGACCCACGACATCTACTCGTTTGATCACGAGCCCGAGATGATATTTACGTCGAGCAACACGGGGCAGACCGTGGCATCACGCCACCTTATGGCGAGCCTCGATGTCTATCGCAAGGCCTTTACTGCTGCATTCGAGCAGTTTTATGGCGAGATTACAAAGTGGAGCATCTACGGACTCCTGCCCAGCTACCTTGAGCGTGAGGGCTCGTCGTTGGTATATATGGTCGATGAGCTGATACGTCGTGCTGGCTCGGGCGGCTTCTACCTCAACAACTACGAGGAGCTTATCGAGGATATGGCACATGACCCCAAGCCAAAGATTTTGCTTGGCGTGAGCTACGCTCTATGGGACTTAGCCGAGAAGTACGCACCAAAGCTTGAGAATACCATCGTCATGGAGACGGGTGGCATGAAGGGCAAGCGCAAGGAGCTCGCAAAGAGTGAGCTACACAAGATTTTGTGCGAGGGCTTGGGCGTTGATGCCATCCACTCGGAGTATGGCATGGCAGAGCTCACGTCGCAGGCTTACTCCTCGGGCGAGGGCATCTTCCGAACACCACGTTGGATGCGCATGATGCTCCGCGACGTAAACGACCCATTCGACCACTCGGTAAAGCGTGGTGGCATCGACATTATCGACCTTGCCAACATCTCGTCGTGCGCCTTTATCCAGACTCAGGATATGGGACGAGTGCTCCCCACGGGCGAGTTCGTCTTGGAGGGTCGCATAGCAGGCAGCGACATTAGAGGGTGCAACCTCCTTGTTCACGACTTATAAGATGAAGTATAACAGCGACATACTACGACAACTACACCGAGAGCTTCACGACATTACACGTGAGGTGGTGCGTGTGTGCGACGAGGCAAATATCCCCTACTTCATACAGGGTGGCACAGCCATTGGCGCACATTTTTTTGAGGACATTGTACCCTGGGACGACGACATCGACCTCGGCATGACACGCGAGAACTACGAGCGTTTTCTGCAAGAAGCACCCAAGCGCCTACGTAAAGGCTACACACTTCAAGAATTTACCACCGAGCCCGACACCCCCTTCTACTTTGCCAAGGTGCGTAAACAGGGCACTAAGTTTGTCGAGAGCGAGTGGGTAGGTTTGAACATCTCCGACGGCATATATATCGACATCTTCCCCTACGACCTTATCCCCGACTCACCCTCTAAGGAGCGAGCACAGCGACGTCGTGTGCGCTTTTGGATAAACTGCTTTATGGCAAAGTCGGTGTGGCTATGGCGGTGGTTTGGCAAGGCTAACAATGGCGTGGTGATGACCAAGAGCTGGGCATCGTGCTTGACAATACGCCTTGCTACGCTCCTTATGTCGAAAAAGAGAATATACAGACACCTACATCGTGAGCTTACTCGCTACAACTCGACAGATGCCAAGCGCTACAACATCGTGCGCATGCCTAAGGATATGATTGCGCGCGAGGCAATAGAGAACCCCGAGCGCCGACGCTTTGGCGAGCAGGAGCTATGGGCACCGAGCGACCTTGAGACATACCTACGCAACCACTACGGAAATATCCAAAAGTGGCTGCCCGAGGAGAAACGCTTAAACCATGCGCCCGAGGTGTTGCAGTTTGCTAAGCCGCTGCGCACTACCGAGTCGGAGCAGATATCGGTGGTTATACCCCTATATAATAAGGCTGCGGAGATTGAGCGTGCGCTTATGTCAGTTATCAACCAGAGCCTTATGCCTCGCGAGATTATCGTTGTTGATGACGGCTCGACCGACTCATCAGCCGACATCGTAAGAGGCATCATCGAGCGCTACTCTGAGCATAACATTCGCCTTGTATCGCAAGCAAATGCTGGCGTTAGCGCAGCACGCAACCGAGGTGTGGAGGAGGCAACGGGCGAGTATGTAGCATTTTTAGATGGCGACGATTGCTACCTCACGGGATATATCGCCGAGGTGTGCCGCCTTATGACCTACTACCCCGAATCTACCTGCTTCTCCACTGGCTTCGACATCGTAAACCACAGCAAACGAACACCTGCCCCCTGCCCCGAGCATGAGGGCGAGATAAACCCTGCCGTGGAGGCTATGCTCGGTGGCTACCCTATTATCCCATCTACCGCAACGATACGTCGCAGCACCCTAAAAGCCGTTGGTGGCTTCCCCGTAGGCATGCGCATGGGCGAGGATCAGTGGGTGTGGGTACGTCTTATGCAGAGTGGCGCTAAGTTTACGTTCTCGCCAATGTCGCTCGTAAGATACTCACGCACAGCATCTAACCGCTCGGCAGCGATATACCGCACCGAGCAGAGCGAGCACACCATAGCGGAGCTATACAACCCCGAGGGCGACAACATGATTAACGAATACGTCGCTCGCATAGGTCTAGGCAAGGCTATAACACAGTCGGTACGTGGTGGTACGGAGGATGCGGCACGTGCTATTGAGGCATTCGGCTACACACGCCTAAATCGCCGCCAGCTAATGCGCCTACGCATAACAAACTCACTGCCGCGAAAGCTGCGAGGCGTGGTCGATGGCATCTACCGCACCGCGGCATGGATAATAACAAAGCGAGGCTTGTAGCCTCGCTTCTGTGTTTACCACTCGATTGGTGTCTTGCCTATTTGTTGTAGGTATTGGTTTGCTTGTGAGAAGTGCTTGCAGCCAAAGAAGCCACGATACGCCGATAGTGGCGATGGGTGCACAGCCTTGAGAATCAGATTTTTCTCAGGGTTAGCAATAGCGCCTTTTTTTTGAGCATAGCTACCCCATAGCATATATACCACGCCCTCCTTGCGCTCGGCAATGGCACGCACCACAGCATCGGTAAACTGCTCCCAGCCACGGCCAGCGTGCGACGCAGCACAATGCTGGCGCACAGTGAGCACCGAGTTGAGTAGCAACACACCCTGCTCGGCCCATCTGTCGAGCTCGCCCGACGAGGGTATTGGAGTGCCTATATCTGAGGCTACCTCCTTAAAGATATTCTGCAACGAGGGCGGAAAGGGCACACCCTCGCCCACCGAGAAGCACAAGCCATTAGCCTGACCTGGACCATGGTAGGGATCTTGACCGATGATTACCACCTTCAGCTTATCGAAGGGGCACTTATCGAAGGCACGAAATATATTTGCGCCCGAGGGATAGACCACACCCGACGAGTACTCGCCCTTAACGAAGTCGACCAACGTGTCGAAATAGGGCTTCGAGAACTCGTCACGAAGCAACTCCTTCCAATCCTCTGCTATGCGTACGTCTGCCATAAATAGGTAGTTTTATTTGGCGAAGTTACTATTTTTTTCTAAATTTGCCTAAATAAATTTGTAACTTATATGCGCCGTATAACAACATTTGCTGTTGCCATGCTCCTTGGCATAGGCACACTCCTTGCCCACGAGCCCGTAAAAAATATCATATTTCTAATTGGCGACGGCATGGGGCTCTCGTCGGTGTCGATGATGCAACTCGTGAACAAATACGAGCCTACAATCTTCGACAAGGCAGAGAACATAGCCCTACAAAAGACCTACTCGGCAGACAACCGTGTGACCGACTCGGCAGCCTCGGGCACAGCCCTCGCCTCGGGTGTTAAGACCAACAACACCATGCTCGGCATGCGCCCCGACCTGAGCCACGCAGAGTCAATCATGGAGCTCGCGCAGAGCAGGGGCATGGCTACAGGCGTTGTCGTAACGACATATCTTCAACATGCTACCCCCGCGGCATTTTATGCACATATCGACAGTAGACATAAGCTCGCCGAGATATCGGAGCAGTTGCTCGCAAGCAAGATAGACGTTGCCATTGGTGGCGGCATGGCATATTTCGAGGAGCGCTATGGCAATAAGGAGGAGGCGCAAAAGGCTATTACGGAGGCTGGTTTTGAGTATATAGCGTCGATGGAAGAGCTTAAAAATGTGGATAAGGGCACACGCACCCTTGCCCTTGTTTCCGACAAGGAGGTGGGCGCCAATAGCGGTTCATACCTTGCCGAGGCAACAACCAAGGCTCTCTCGCTGCTTGAGTCCAAGAGCAAGGGCAAGCGTAGTAAGCGAGGTTTTGTGCTTATGGTCGAGGGCTCGCTAATCGACTCGATGGGTCACGCCAACGACGCCACAGCACAACAGAAGGAGATGGAGAGCTTCATGCAGGCTGTGGAGGTGGCTGTGGAGTATGCCCGCAAGCACCCCGACACGCTCGTTGTTGTCACTGCCGACCACGAGACAGGTGGCTTAGCACTCATTAGCGCCAATGCCGACTTCAACCTATCGGAGCAGGGCGTAGAGTTCAAGTGGAGCACAGGTGGTCACTCAGCCGAGATGGTGCCTATATATCTCTACGGCGCAGGGGCAGAGCTGATAAACGGCATCATGGAGAACACCGAGCTGAATGCCAAGCTCAAGGCGCTGATAAAATAAATAAAAAATGCTAACCCAAGCGGTTAGCATTTTTTATTAGTACTCCCAGACCTCTCTTTGTCCGAGATACTCCACCTCGGCGGTGCTGTATGTCTTGAATGTTACCGTAACCTCGTCACGGCGATTTATGCGCTTATCGTCGCAGATAATATCCATCGAGCCCTCTGTAAAGAAGTTATGATTGTAGGAGTTAGACCTATAGTGTAGTGGCGTTGTTATCTCGGTACTAACCAAAACTTTAGCCTCTTTCCAATTGCCATAGTCGCCATTATCGCCATTAAGCCAACCATCAACCGTGTAGCTTATGCCATTGTTGATGTCACACTCAAGCGAGCCTATCGTAAAGAGATTCTCATGGTCCTCGCTCGTCGATGTGAAGCTATATACGCCGTCGGTAGCCGTTATTACCGCCTGAATCTCGTCTGAGGCAACTATTTTCCACTCGCCACCCTCACTTAGCAGCTTGCCATCGGTGATATACTCTCGATAGTAGCGAGGAGTGCCATCGCTCCACGGATAGCTAAACTTAAAGCGCACGAAACCCTCCTCGGCAACAATCTGGTAGTATGGCATAAAACGGTTGGCGATACGCTCCTTTAGCTCCTCATCCTCGGTCGAAAGATACCAGTCGGCAACCACAGCATAGTCGAAATACTCCTGCAATGTTTGGATATTGTAGTATATTGTTCGGCGTGCGATATACTTACCCACGTCCATAGGCTCACGCTCGTCGCCCTCAACTACCTCGCACGATGCAAAGAGAAACATAGGGGCAATTAGTGCAAATAAATATCTTCTCATAGCTCACTATTTTTTAGTGTTAAACCTAAATCCAAGGCCTCCACGCACCGAGCCGCCAACACCAGCGCCCACCTCGACAAAGCCGTAGAAGCCACGACCAACCTTTATGCCCACAAAGGCCACATCTGCCATTGGTGCAATACCGCCATTAGCCCTCTCCGCATGGGCAAATAGGCCAAGCGCCACAGAGGAGTACATCTCGACATTTGTGCGACGCAACCAGTTAAAGCGGACATCAAACAGAGCGGCGATGTTATAGACATTGTTGTTATACAAAAGCTCATCGGTATATGTATCATAGACATTCTGCCATGCTGCACCAAAGGTAGCCTTAGCGCCGAGTGCCAGCCAAGGATTTACTCGCTTCGAGTAGCTAAGACCGAGCGTCGTAAGCTGATATACGGGGCCTGTGTAGGTGCGCAACTCGTGAAGACTTGGGCCGAAGGCTGGAGGGCCATAAACACCGTTAGGTCCATCTCCAAAGACCTGATTGCCCAACAACAGCTCCGAGACCACGCCGGGGGCTCCGTACCAAAGGCTCAGGTCGTGCTCCCAACGCACATCCTGAATATTTTTACTTGGTTCCACAGGCAACTTTTCAACCTCGCTCTTTGTGGTCATATAGCCTGTTATGCGGTCATAGACAAGCTTTTCATCGACCCTCTCCTGAGCCATCGCAGTAGTCGAGAGCATCAAGGCTACCGCCAATACCATATATTTATATATACTCTTCATAGCTCTACCTTGTTTTAGTGTTAATTCTATAACCTACACCCACGTTTATCACGCCACTTGCGCCATAACCCACCTCGGCAAAGCCAAACCACTTGCGGCCAACGGCAATGCCAAAGGGCTTAATATCGAAGGCGCAGTAGGCATCAATAAGGTCGCCATAACCCTCCAAGTGGCGCTCACGATGCAGAACACCCACACCAAGGCCTATGGTCGAGTATAGCTGAACAATACCTCGGCGATACCATGCAAAGCGCGCCTTAGGCATAATCGAGAAGTCGTTCTCGCGAAGTGTTAATACCTTCGCCTGGGTGTACATATCAAAAATGTTGCGATGTCCATAGACCCACTTAACATCGCCACTGAGGCTAAACCACTCGTTGAACCAGTAGCCATAGCTCAGCGCTAGTGCATAGTAGTGACTCGGGCCAAAATAGCATGACTCGAGATCCATGTCGCCTATAAAGAATATCTCGTTGTTAATGGTATTATAGCCATAGCGACCAGTGCTGCCCCACAACGTAGATAGACGCACCTCGTGTGTGCCTGGCGCAAGGGGCTTGGCGAGCGACATAGCAACCCTCATATCGCGACTATGTGGTGTAAACTTGACGGTATAGACGCCAAGCGAATCTCTGAACTTGTAGGTATGTTGCGCCTCGGCGCTAAATGCTCCCACCACAAAGAGCATGGCAACGAGTAGGCCCACCTTTAGTTTTACGTTACTCATAATTAGGTCGAGTTTTAGTTAGTTTCGTTAATGCAAAGTTAGCAACATAACCCGCCATAACCAAATTTTTGAGCATCGAATTTTTCCGAAATGCATTTTATAACACATTGATAATCAATACAATAAAGCACCATGAAAATATCAATTTTTCATAGTGTTGATTATCAGGCAGTTACGCACTTAACAACCTAATTAGCTGAAATACAGGGTATTAGCTACTTTTTAGACCTACCCTGTTCGAATTTTCGAACGTCGCGCCTAACACGAATAAAGGTCATCACTGCTGCCGAGCTAAGGCCGATAATAAGACCAATAGCGAGTCCGTAGCACTGCAAATCGAACTTATAGGCGAGCAGTGCGCCGAGGGGTATATTTAATATAAGGTAGGAGCAGAGCACGATAGGCATGATGATTTTCACATCTTGCAAGCCACGAAGCATGCTTATAGAGAGTCCCTGCACCGAGTCGGAGAATTGATAGATGGAGATAAGCATTAGTAGGTTGGCACTAATAGCGATAATCTCGGCATTATCGGTGAAGATGGCAACAAGCTCACTGCGCAAGACAACAAACATAATAGCCATAAGCGTAGCCCACAGCAAGCCGAGGTGATAGGTAGCCGTGACCATAGGTCTGAGGTGCTTACGATCTTTCGAACCATAGATGTGCGACACTACGATGGTCGATGCCGAGCCGATAGCCACCGTAATCATCCAGGCGATGTTGGCAATGCTAAACGACACCTGCATAGCGCCCGACGCAGCAGCGCCAAACGACAAAGCGAGGATTGAGGTGAGGATAAAGGCTGCCGACTCCAACACCATCTGGAACGAGATGGGGAAGCCGATAGCCACACACCTACGCATGAGCTTGCGGCTGAGAGCCTCGGAGCTAAAGAATGAGCGGTAGATGCGCAGGCGGCGCGAGAGGTAGAAGTAGGCGATGATGAGCAGCATCTGCACCACACGTGCAAGGAGCGTGGCAAGGCCAGCACCCTCAGCGCCCATAGCCTCGAAGCCACACCTACCGAAGATAAATATCCAATTAAGGAGTATATTAAGCACATTGCCCACGAGGGTAATCCACATTGCCACCTTCGTGTTGCCAATACCCTCCAAGAACTGCTTCACGGCAAGAAACACCATAAGCGGCATGATGCTCCACACCAACATATCGTAATATGGTAGCGCCATGTCGGTTACTGCCGTAACATCATCACCTGAGCCACTCATCCACACGCCAAGAACGCCAATAAAGGGGCGCAGGGCGAGGGCTACTAAGGTAGATATAACACCAATAATGAGCGAGTAGGCGATGCCATTCTGGAACAGGTGGCCCACCATGCGTCTATCGTTACGTGCATAGCTCTCGCCAACAAGTGGCGTAATGGACATAGCGAAGCCCATGGCAGCAAGATATATCAGCAAGAAGAGAGAACTACCCAACGACACTGCGGCAAGGGGCACAGCATCCTCGCCACCATAGTTACCCACCATGGCAGTGTCGGCAAACTGCGTTGTTAGCTGTCCCGCCTGCGCCAAGACAACGGGCGCGGCGAGATGTAGAAGGCGCTTGTAGTATGGAACGTACTCTCTGAGGCGCATCACTCGCTATGGGACGAAGGCTTATAGATATAACATAGATGGCATTGAGCGCATCACAGGCACAGAGCCATTCTCTGACTCAACAGCAAAGACAATAAGCATATAGCGCTTACCCGACTCAATAGAGACATTTAGCTGACGAGCACCCTTGTAACATGAACCCTGCAAGAACTGCTCGGCGGTTGAACCGCTTGCCATAGACTTACGAGCCTTATCGTAGAAGCTCGAGGCGATACCCTTAATAAAGCTCTCAGTCATGCTGACACCTGGCTGAAGGTAATATACAGAGTCCTCGGGAGCAATCTGCACGCTGTAGTAGCCTGTCCACCCTTTAGGGTCGATGCTAAACATCGCCATTCCACCACTCGACTGCGACGAGAGTTCAAAGGTTACGTCATACATCTTTGGCATAGGAATATCTATGCGCTTTTGATGTACAGGAGTAAGCAAAGTGTACTCGTTGCCATGGAAGGTAATGCCGTAGCTATAGGCAATATATGTCGAGCCTGGCTTCATACCTGCGAAGTCACGAACTGCAACACCCTTGTATATAAGCTGTGGGGTAACACGCCCCATAAGCTCCTCCAAAGTCATCTTGTTACGACCTGCCAAGTCACGATATGTTGCCATCTCGGTCTCGACAAATACATTCATGTCGCTAACGCCCGACTGTCTGAAATACTCAGCATCGATAACATTTGCCATATAAGGCATCGACATATCGACGGGACTATAGGTTACAGTACAGCTATTGTAGGTGATGTTGGTAATATCAAAGCTATACTTATTCAAGAGCTGCTTATCCTGCAACACCGACACACGCACCGCAGGATCAAGACCTGGATACTTGATAGTAACCGAGGCAAAGCGCTCCTCGTCGATGTCGCTGGGCTCGATGCGCAAAACAATGGTGCTCTGGGTAACCTCCTTAAGCGAGATCCAATCAACCGCCGTAACAACCTCGAACTCACCACCCTTAACGCCATTTCTTAGTGCGTAGAAGAGTGGAATATCGCCGCCACCACCATCAACGTTTAGCTCATAGGTGTCGAGAACAAGCTGAGGTGGGTTGTCTGGGTCGATTGGCTCACAACTTACCACAAAGGGCATAATTGCCACAAGGAGTGCATAGATCAAAAGTGAAATTTTGCGCATAACTTATTTTTTTATTCTTAATGGCGCAAAGATAAGCATTAATTCGCATACACCAAAAAAGAGAGTATAATAAAATACTCTCTTCGCAGTATGGTTTCTTGGCTAAGTTCAGGATTAAGCCTACTAACCAACAATATCTTTATCGCTATATCCACCCGCCGCAAGCTGGCACATAAGCTCGGCAACGTGTTGCGCCGTTATGCCACGCTTAGCAAAGACTCGGTGGGTGGCAGTTGTCCTATCTCTGAGTGCCCGATGCAGCACATGCGCCGAGCTTAGCGACGAGGAGTCAACCTCGCTTTGTAAACTACTACACAACGCCCTAAATAGTTGTTCAGGCGTATCGCTCTCAGTTATGCCATTAGCCTCAACCTCCGACATAATCTCCTCGCACACAACATCTTTGCCCTCAGCATCGCACAACAATCCGACAAGCAGTGAGGCAAAACTATCCTCTCGCCTAAGTAGCTCAACAATCAGTCTATCAACATACGAACAGGCAACGCCATCACGCTTAAGCCCAAATAGCAGCGTTGACATTGTTGCCTCCAAACATCTCGAAATCTTAATACTATTCATCACGTTATAATTAACCATTTTTCTCGGTATTATAACGACAATAGTATTGCAATATTATACAAAATGTATCTTTTTTATCGCAAATTTTCGAGAAGTGTCGAGCAGCCATCTTCCAACAAATCGAGAACAAGCTCAAAGCCCTCGTGACCCTCGTAGTAGGGGTCGGGGATATAGCTCCAATTTGGGTTACGGCGCAAGAACTCGCGGAAGCGATATATCTTCTGCTGCGCCGCGCGGTCGGGGGCAAGGCGGAACAGAGCCTCGTAGTTGTTGTCGTCCATGGCGATAATCATGTCGAAGCGCTCGAAGTCCTCCTCGCGCACCTGACGAGCACGATGTGTAATATCGATGCCACGTGCTGCTGCAGCACGACGCATGCGAGCATCGGAGCGCTCGCCACTATGACCACCATACGTACCTGCCGAGTCGAGGAGCACCCTATCCGTTAAGCCATTGCGCTCGACAAGCATCTGCATCATTGCCTCGGCCGCAGGTGAACGGCATATATTTCCGAGGCAGACAAACAAAATTCGCTGTTTCATACCATTAAATTTAGACAAAGATAGATAAATTAACGCTTTCTAACAAGTCTGTTCATTGATTAAATTTTGAGGTTTGTTTATTAACTCGCACTTTTCCCTAAAATTATCGATATATGACGCATTTGTTTTACAAAAACTTGGTGAATAAGAGCATATTTTTTCATATCTTTGCTGCGTTTTTAGTGTAACGTAATAACATAATTATAGACAAACAATGAAACTTAAATCACTTATTCTACTCTTTGCTGCTGCCTTTATGTTCAGCCATGCAGCAGAGGCGCAGGGTCTTCCCCGCCCTATTCGCAACGTAGAGGTGCAGGACCTCGATGCTAAGAAGGCTCGCCTACCTTATTGGGGCGAGAAGAACCTCCTTATCTTCTATGTTGACCCTGAGGTTCCAAAGCAGAATCACGACTTTATCACATACCTCGAGGAGACAGGTCGTGTGGCAGGTCCAAACATCGTGGGCTTCGGCATCGTAAACCTCAAGGATGCTGTTTACCCAAACTCACTCGTACGCCAGATTGCTGATGCTCGTACCGCAAAGAATGGCGCAACAATCCTCTGCGACCCAGACCACTGGATTTCAAGTGCTTGGCGTCTTGGCGACTGCAACAACGCATTCGTTATCATGCTCGTAAACAAGAAGGGCGAGTTGGTATATATGCACAAGGGCATTATGTCGGAGGCTGAGCAGAAGAAGTTTATCGCCACAGCAGACCCATTGCGCTAAACCCAAGACAAGGTGTTGCGAGGCCTAAGTGCCACAATCATGTTGCTTTTTGTCGTGAACACACTCACGGCACAGAGCGTTGAGCACCAAATCGTAGGTCGCGACACCATTAGCTATAGCTATACCCCTATCGACCAGAGCTACACCGAACGTGGCTCTGGTCGTTTTATATCTAAGTGCCTTCGGGGTGAGCCATGGTCGATTATGGTGATGCCGATATACACCGTCGAAACCAACTTTGGCATGGCACTATCGGCACAATATTCCAAAACAAAATTCGATCTCTCCGCATCGTCAATAGCCTCGATAATAGGCTATTACAACATTAGCATCGAGGGCAACAACACGCTACAACCTCGCCACAATCTAAGCTACGGCGCATCGACAAAATCGGAGCCTACTCGCCTATGGGGACTCTCGTTCGACAGCGCCCTAAGCAACGACTACTGCACATACACATCGAAAGAGCACAGCGGCTGGGTGCAGTACACCTGGCAAGCAACCAAGCATGGTAGGCTCGGGCTTAGTGCATCGTATCAACACCTCAGCGCACGAAGGCTCGACACCGAGGCTCAGGCACTACTTAGCGGCATGCCCCAGACCATATCTTCGGCAAGCATTGGCGCATCGTACGACTACGACTCTCGCAGCCTCTCATCGAACTTCGAGCAGAGTGGCATACACCTTAACATTGGGGTGAAATATCGCCCTCAGCTACTCAGCAACATCGGCTATGACCTATGGTCGGCAACTGCCCTTTTCGACTACTACTCACCGCTATGGCGTGGTGCAACACTCGCTCTTGACATCTACGGCGAGCACAACTCAAAACATACTCCTTGGCTTTTGCAAAGCCACATTGGTGATAATAGCCACATGCGAGGCTACTACCCTGGCCAATTTCGTGGCAACACCATGCTTAGCACACAGCTTGAACTACGCCAACATATTTGGCGAGGTATAGCCGTTGTGGCATGGGGCGGTGCGGGTAGCATCTTCTCGAAAAACGACCCCTTCGCATGGCGCAAAACACTACCCACATTTGGCGGTGGTTTGCGCTACTACAACAAGCTTCTCACAGTGCGTGCCGACATAGCCTTCGGGCGCAACTCCTACAACATCATTTTGGGCATTAGCGAGGCCTTCTAAATCCTCTTTTTAGCAATCTACGAAGATAGGTTAGCTCTTTAATTAAAAAAATTTCGTAATTCAGTTTTTTTATGTATCTTTGCGCCGTGCTACTATACCTTTGGTATAGCAATTAGCCTAGCAACGAAATTTAATCGCACAAGATACTTTTATGAGAATTGCATTAGCCCAGCTAAACTACACCGTAGGCGACATCAAAGCCAACACTGCAAAGATTATCGATGCCATCGAGCGTGCTAAGGCACAAAATGCCGACCTCGTGGCATTCGCCGAGTTTGCTGTATGTGGCACTCCAGCCTATGGACTTCTTACCAAGACCACCTTTCTTGAGCTTTGCGAGGAGGCCATAGAGAGCATCGCCACAAAGTGTCGAGGCATCGCCGCTATTGTGGGCACTCCCTACCTCACGGCAGAGGGACCTATCAGCGCCGCAGCATTTATCGACGGCAAGGGTAACATCGAGTATATCGGCAAGCGTCATGTATCTGCTCGCCGCGAGATGGGCTACATCGTAGGCTCATCAATAGGCAGCCAGACTATCGACGTTGCTGGTAGCAAGCTTAAGGTTGTTGTAGGCGACGACCTTAGCTATATCGAGGAGATTGGCGAGGAGGTTGACCTTGTTATCTCAGTTAATGCACGTCGCTATGGCAAGGGTATTCTTTCACGCCGCTTCGACAACATCAGCCGCTTTGCCTTTGCCGAGGGCAAGAACATCATGCTCATCAATCAGGTGGGTGGCTCGGGCGACATTGTCTACGACGGAACATCGGGTATCGTAAATAGCGAGGGTAAGCTTCTCATGTTGCTCAAGAGCTTCGAGGAGGATCTTCAAATCTTCGACACTAAGGCTGAGAACACCCCTATCGACGTTCCTTACACAACATACAAAGACCGTAATGCCATGCTCTACAAGGCTGCATGCCTCGGTCTTCGCGACTACTTCCGTAAGAATGGCTACAAGAAGGCCTGCGTAGGTTTGTCGGGAGGTATCGACTCGGCAGTTGTTGCCTGCATCGCTGTGGGCGCACTCGGCAAGGAGAATGTGCGTGTGCTTTTGATGCCATCACCATTTACCCCTAACAGCAGTGTTGAGGATGCCAAGCGTCTTGCAGACAACCTCAACGTGGAGTATAGCGTATTGCCAATTATCGAGGCATACAACGCGATGATAGGCACACTTAAGCCTGTGATTGGCGGTACGGAGTTCGACTCTACTGAGGAGAATATCCAGACACGTATTCGTACCACAATGCTCATGGCCCTGCAGAATAAGACAGGATATATGCTTCTCAACTCGTCGAACAAGAGCGAGAATGCCTTGGGCTGGTGTACGCTCTATGGCGACACCGCAGGTACGTTTAGCCCTACTGGCGATCTCTACAAGGGCGAGATATATGATCTTGCACGCTATATCAACGACTCATGTGGCAATGTTATCCCTGACGAGATTTTGGACAAGGAGCCATCGTCGGAGCTTCGTCCCAACCAGAAGGATAGCGACTTCTTGCCACACTACGAGGTTATCGACGCCATATTGTATCGTATGATCGAGAAGAAGCAGCACCGCGAGGAGATTATCAACGCTGGCTTCGATGCATGTGTTGTGGAGAAGATTCACACCATGGTCATGGACAACGAGAAGAAGCGCTATCAGTTCCCACCAGTGTTGCGCCTCTCGCCATGCGCCTTTGGCCACGAGTGGCTCATGCCATTGGTAAACCACTACCACGAGTAGGCATAGTTTAGCTATGGGCAGACGTATCGAGCATAGAGGCGTTGTCGAGAGCGTCGCTGCGGGCGTGGTTATGGTGCGCACCGAGCGTAAGACAGCTTGTGCAGAGTGCCACGCCAAGGGGCTCTGTGGCGAGCAAGGTGGCGAGCGACTAATAAGGGTTGCCACATCCGAGGCTTCGGCATTTGCTGCTGGCGACAGGGTTATTGTTGCGCTCGAGAATACCACCATGGCATTTTCTGCAATTCTCTGGGCATACATCTTCCCACTATGCATACTTCTTGCCGTGCTATTTTTGGCACACGCCCTCAAGTTTAGTGATGGCGTTGCTGCCTTAGCTTCGCTGGGTATTACAGCACTATACTACGTTGTGCTCTACACCGTGCGACGCTATTTTGAGAGAAAAATTAAATTTACAATCATAAAGGAGTAATGAACGAACTACTATTGACAGTCTTGACACTATCGTTATTGGGTGCTGTGCTTGCTGTTGTGCTCTATTTCGTAGCACAAAAGTTCAAGGTGTACGAGGACCCACGTATCGACGATGTTGAGAAGATGCTTCCCGGTGCTAACTGTGGCGGTTGCGGCTTTGCTGGTTGCCGTGCCATGTCAGAGGCACTTGTTTCGCGCGACAATATCGCATCGCTCTACTGCCCTGTGGCAGGTGGCGAGGTGATGACATCAATCGCAAATTTCTTGGGCAAGACAGCCCCCGAAAAGACACCTCAGGTTGCCACTATGCGTTGTGGTGGTACATGCCAGAAGCGCCCAAAGGTAAACCACTACGACGGTGCTCTTAGCTGCGCTGTGGTAAACACCTTCTATGTTGGCGAGTCGGGTTGTGCCTTTGGCTGTATCGGCTATGGCGACTGCGTGGCAGCATGCCAGTTTGGCGCGCTTACACTTAACGAGGAGACAGGTCTTGTGGAGGTAGATGCAGACAAGTGTACAGCATGTGGCGCATGTGTTAAGGCGTGTCCTAAGGGCTTGTTTGAGCTTAGAAAGAAGTGGCCTAAGAACCGTGCCATATATGTTGCCTGCCGCTCGAAGAACAAGGGCGCAGTGGTGTCGAAGGTATGTAAGGCGGGTTGCATCGGCTGTGGCAAGTGTGCAAAGGTGTGTCCGTTTGGTGCTATTACTGTCGATAACTTCCTCGCATATATCGACCCTGAGAAGTGCAAGCTCTGTCGCAAGTGCGTGAACGAGTGTCCTACAGGCGCTATTCACATCGAGAACATGGAGCGTCTGCCAAAGGAGCCAAAGCCAGCACCTACAGTTGAGAGCAAGGTGGAAACAGCAAAAAACGAGTAAACAATGAGAACATTTCCCATAGGCGGTATTCACCCGCACGACAATAAGGAGTGGAGCAAGGATAAGGCTATCGAAATACTTGAGCTCCCCGACGAGGCGAAGATACCTATGATTCAGCATATCGGAGCACCCTCAAACCCAGTAGTAAAGAAGGGCGATAAGGTGCTCACAGGACAGCTTATTGGTCAGAGCACAGGCTATGTTTCTGCAAACATTCACGCCACAATCTCTGGTACAGTAACCGCTGTGGATGCCTACCCTAACGGCCAGGGACAGCGCCGCTTGATGGTTGTCATCAAGCGTGAGGGCGACGAGTGGATGCCTGAGATTGACCGCACGCCAGACCATAAGCGCGAGTGTACGCTTGCCCCTAACGAGATTATCGACAAGATACGTGAGGCGGGCATCGTAGGTCTTGGTGGTGCTCAGTTCCCAACACACGTCAAGCTATCAGTACCTAATGACCAAAAGGCAGAGTTGGTAATCATCAATGGCGTGGAGTGCGAGCCATACCTCACCTCCGACTACCGCAACATGGTTGAGCGTGCCGAGATGATTCTCACCGGAACAGAGATTGTTATGCGCGCTGTGGGTGTTAGCCGTGCTGTTATTGGCGTTGAGAACAACAAGCCAGATGCCATTGCTCACCTTCGTGAAGTGATTGCACGTGATAATTATAAGGGCATCGAGGTTATGCCTCTTAAGATGCGCTACCCGCAGGGTGGCGAGAAGCAGCTTATTGCTGCCGTAACGGGCCGTCAGGTGCCACCACCTCCAGCACTTCCTATCTCGGTAGGTGCTGTAGTGTGCAACGTATCTACTGCCATTGCCATCTATGAGGCTGTGCAGAAGAACAAGCCACTTATCGAGCGTGTTGTTTCCGTAACGGGTAAACATCTTAAGAGTACTCACAACTATCTTGCCCGCTTTGGCACCTCTGCAAGTCGCTTTTTTGAGCTCTCAGGACTCCCCGAGGGCGATGTTAAGTTGCTCAACGGTGGTCCTATGATGGGACGCTCGGTTGTTGACACCACCGCACCTCTGATCAAGGGTTGTTCGGGTCTAACCGTACTATCGGGCGAGGAGGCAGCACGTGGCAAGGAGCTATCGTGCATCAAGTGTGCCAAGTGTGTGTCGGCATGCCCTATGGGTCTTGAGCCATACCTTCTCTCGAAGTTGGCAAAGATGCAGAAGTGGGATATGGCTGAGGAGCACAACGTGGTTGAGTGTATCGAGTGTGGCTGTTGCTCATATACCTGCCCTTCGTACCTACCACTTTTGGACTATATCCGCATCGGCAAGCAGACCGTGATGACAAATATCCGTGCACGTGCCGCTGCAAACAAGAAGTAAGAAATAAACGAATAGAATATAGAACTATGCAAACACGACTTTTTGCTGCTCCCTCACCCCATATCCATGGTGGCGAGCGTACGCAACAAATCATGGGCGATGTTATCTTAGCACTCGTTCCAGCACTCTTGGTATCGACCTATGTTATGGGTTGGCGAGTGTTGCTAATCAGCGGTGTGGCTATTGCCAGCTGCGTATTGTTTGAGTACCTTATTCAGCGCTTCATGCTCAAGGGCCGCACAACCATCGGCGACCTCTCGGCAGTAGTTACGGGCCTACTCCTCGCCTTTAACCTTCCAGCGGGCATTCCCTGGTGGATTGTTGTTATTGGCGCATTGGTGGCTATCGGTATCGGCAAGATGACCTTTGGTGGCTTGGGTTGCAACCCATTCAACCCTGCCCTAACGGGACGTATCTTCCTACTTATCGCCTACCCCGTGCAGATGACCGACTGGACAACATGCGTACCTGATGGCATCTCAGGCTCTACACTCCTTGCCAATGTTAAGGCGGGTGCTGTGCAGCTAAGCGAGATCGACTACGTGTCGATGCTTGGCGGACATATGAATGGCTCAATGGGCGAGATTGGCGCTTTGGCACTCATTCTCGGTGGCATCTACCTTCTATGGCGCAGGGTTATCACATGGCATATTCCCGTGGCTGTGCTCGGCACAATGCTCCTATTTGGCATCTGCGTAGCATTGCCCGAGGGTGGTGCTGCAATATGGCAGACACCTCTATTCCACCTCTTGGCGGGTGGTGCGTTGCTTGGTGCTATATTCATGGCTACCGACTACTCTACATCGCCTATGACACACAAGGGCATGATTATCTATGGTGTGGGCATCGGTCTTTTGACCATGATAATCCGTCTTTGGGGTGCTTATCCCGAGGGTATGTCGTTTGCGATATTTATCATGAATGCCGCAACACCTCTTATCAACAAATATTGCCGTCCTAAGCGTTTCGGCACTAAAAAAGTAATGTAGGCTATGAAGAGTTCATTATTAAATATGGTATTGGTGCTCTTTGGCATCACTGCGGTGGCAGCATTCCTCGTGGGCTTGGTGAACAACATCACCAAGGAGACCATCGCCCAGACCGAGCAGCGCAACAAGGACCTCGCAAAGCTTGAGGTATTGCCCACATTCGAGGGTGAGGCTAAGTTCGAGGATAAGTGTTGCGAGATTGGCGAGTTTAAGGTTAACGTAACTACCGTGAAGGCTAACGACGCGATTGTAGGCTACGCTGTGGAGGCTCCAAGCCTAACACGTGGTGGATACGCCGACCGCATCACACTTATGGTAGGCTTCGTCGAGAAAGATGATACTACACTAATCAACGGCATCAAGGTGCTCAAGCAGAGCGAGACCCCAGGTCTTGGTGCAAACATGACCAAGGAGGGCAACTCGTTGGAGCGTAGTGCCGTGGGCAAAGAGCCTAAGTCGTTGGCATTTGCCGTGAGCAAGGAGGGTGGCTCGTTTGATGCGCTCACCGGCTCGACAATCTCGTCACGTGCCTATGCTAACGCCGTGGAGACTGCCTATGCTGGCTATCTCTGGGCAAAGGGCATGCTTCCATCGGCTGACGACGCTAAGTCGGGTGCTACAAACACTAACTATGAGGAGTCAGAGGCTCAGAAAGGAGAGATCAAAAATGAGTAAGCTTCAGCTAATAACAAAGGGCATCATAAAGGAGAACCCTACGTTTGTTCTTATCTTGGGTATGTGCCCTACGCTCGGTGTTACGTCATCGGCGATAAACGGCATGGGTATGGGCGTTGCCACAATGGTGGTGCTCATCATGTCTAACATGGTAATCTCGCTTATCAAGAGCATCGTGCCCGATAAGGTGCGTATCCCAGCCTTTATCGTTGTCATCGCCTCGTTTGTTACAATCATCGAGATGCTCATGAAGGCATACGTGCCCTCGCTCTACGCATCACTCGGTGTCTTCATTCCGCTGATTGTAGTAAACTGCATCATCTTGGGTCGTGCCGAGGCCTTCGCCTCGAAGAATGGTATCTTCGACTCAGCCCTCGATGGCATTGGCATCGGTCTTGGCTTCACACTCTCGCTCACGGCAATAGGCGCTGTGCGTGAGGTGCTTGGCTCAGGCTCAATCTTCGGCTATACGTTTGCACCAGACGTCATGCCACTGCTCTTTATCCTTGCCCCAGGTGGCTTCCTTGTGCTCGGATACTTGATGGTATTGTTTAACAAAGTAGCAAAACGATAAATTATGGGAGAGATAAATATTTCGAAAGAGGTTATTCAGGGCTTCGTTGATGGTAGCGTCAGTGTCGAGGCTATCACCCTCTTTGCCATTGTCATTGGCGCAATCTTCGTGAACAATGTCGTTTTGTCGCAGTTCTTGGGTATCTGCCCCTTCCTCGGCGTGTCGTCGAAGGTGGAGACATCGGCAGGTATGGGTATGGCTGTAACCTTCGTTATGGCTCTTGCCACAGTTGTTACATGGGCTTTGCAGAACTTTATCCTCGTGCCTTTTGGCATCGAGTATATGCAGACCATCGTCTTTATCTTGGTTATCGCCGCACTGGTGCAGATGGTCGAGATTGTGCTTAAGAAGGTATCACCAGCCTTGTATCAGGCGCTCGGTATCTTCCTCCCACTCATCACCACTAACTGTGCTGTGCTCGGTGTTGCTATCATTGCCGTTCAGAAGGACTTTGACCTTCTAACATCGGTGGTCTATTCAACATCTATCGCTGTGGGCTTTGCTCTTGCCCTTATCTTGTTCGCTGGTATCCGCGAGCGTTTGGATGTCGAGGATGTTCCTCAGGGCATGCGTGGTGTGCCTATCGCCCTTATCACTGCGGGCTTGCTCGCCATGGCATTTATGGGCTTCGCCAACGTCGTTCCACTACCATAACGAACGATACCTTATATATAATAGTCGCAGAGGGCAATAGGCTTTCTGCGACTATTTTTGTGAAAACTACGCTCTGACCGATAGGGAGGATAGGATAGATGGGATAGATGGGACATTTTATAAAACAAAAAAATTCCTTATGCCTGGATTCGAACTGCTTTAGCAGTAGAGCCGATACCTTATAAAAAAGCGCAGGGCTTTTGCCCGAGCAATAAACCGCCCTCATATCGGCTCAACCAGCGAGCAGTGAGAATCAGGTAGCCAAAAAAATAAATCATGACAGGTTGTGATGGGGGCAAGAGGTGCAGCGTAGCTGTAATTAGTGTAGGGCATTGTCTGATGCTCGCATCAATGACAAATGCCCTACACTGATTAATAGTCAGTATGGCTATACTCTTGCCCACACCCAAAGCCCAACAAAAAAAAGAGAACAACATCGTGTTGTTCTCTTTTTTTTGTTGGGCTACCTGGATTCGAACCAAGAATGACAGGACCAGAATCTGTAGTGTTACCATTACACCATAGCCCAATATTTGTTTTTCACGGTGCAAAAGTAGAACTTATTTTTTGATTTGCAAAGAAAATTGCAATTTTTTTTCATATCTTTGTTAAGTTTTCGTGATTGAAACATTATTAAAACATATAAACTTGCTAATTATGAGCAATATAAAGACAAAATTGATAGTGATGAACTTTTTGCAGTTTGCTGTATGGGGTTCATATCTAACATCTATGGGTGGCTACCTCTTCTCTGAGGGCTACGGTGAGTTGATTGGTTGGTTCTATGCCATGCAGGGTATCGTGTCGATGTTTATGCCTGCCATCATGGGTATCATCGCCGACAAGTGGATTCCTGCGCAGCGACTCTTGGGACTCTGCCACGGCATCGCAGCACTCTTCATTGCCGGTGCTGGCTACTGCGGTCAGAGCGGCATGCTATGGCCTATGTTCACCCTCTACTCTATTAGCGTGGCTTTCTACATGCCTACCCTCGCCTTGTCGAACTCAGTAGCCTACACCTCGTTGGAGCAGAGTGGCCTCGACACAGTTAAGGCATTCCCTCCTATTAGAGTATTTGGCACCATAGGCTTCATCGTGGCAATGCTCGTATGCGACTTCGCTGGCTTCCAGTCGAGCCCTGTGCAGTTCTACCAGTGCGCCGCAATAGGCATCATTCTCGCCCTCTATGCTCAGATCCTACCTAACTGCCCTGTTAACAAGTCGGAGGGTAACATGAGCTTCTCGCAGCGCTTGGGTCTCGACGCCTTCAAGCTCTTCAAAAATAAGCAGATGGCTATGTTCTTTATCTTCTCTATGCTCCTAGGCGTATCGCTCCAGATTACTAATGGCTTTGCTAACGGCTTTATCACCTCGTTCAAGGCCATCCCTGAGTTTGCCAATACGTTTGGTGCTAACCACGCCAACGCCCTAATATCGCTCTCGCAGGTATCGGAGACTCTCTGCATCTTGCTTATCCCATTCTGCCTTAAGCGCCTCGGTATTAAGCGCGTTATGCTCATCGCCATGTTTGCTTGGGTGTTGCGCTTCGGACTCTTTGGCTTGGGTAACCCAGGCTCGGGATTGTGGATGTTTATCCTCTCGATGATTGTCTATGGCGTAGCATTCGACTTCTTCAACATCTCGGGATCGTTGTACGTAAACGAGAACACTAGCGGTCAGATGCGCTCGTCGGCACAGGGTCTATTTATGATTATGACCAACGGTATCGGTGCTACAGTGGGTACTCTCGGTGCTCAGGCTGTTGTCAACCGTCTTGTGCCTCAGACACTATCAGATGCTGAGGGCGTGGTGACCAATGGCATTGAGGTAGCTCAGGGCTGGAGCCACACATGGCTTACGTTTGCGGGCTATGCCCTCGTTGTAGCCTTGCTATTCTGGGTGTTGTTCAAGTATAAGCACAACCCCGAGCAGGAGCAGGTAATCAATCATTAATATATTGTGGGGGTGTTTTCCAACTCCCCCACTTCACTATAATAGGGAGGTTCAAAAAAATTAGGTATGGCACAACAACCTTTGGCTGAGCGTCTGCGCCCGCAATCACTTGACGACTATATCGGGCAGAAGCACCTCGTAGGCGAGAACGGCGTATTTCGTAAGTTTATCGCCACGGGCAGTGTGCCCTCATTTATCTTGTGGGGCCCTCCAGGTGTTGGTAAGACCACCCTCGCCAAGATTGTCGCCAACGCCCTCGACCGCCCCTTCTACACCCTCTCGGCAGTGACCTCGGGCGTGAAGGATGTGCGCGAGGTTATCGAGAAGGCTAAGAACCAGCACCTCTTTAGTGCTCGCCCCGCATTCTTGTTTATCGACGAGATCCACCGCTTCAATAAGTCGCAGCAGGACTCGTTGCTGGGTGCTGTGGAGCAGGGCATCGTAACGCTTATTGGTGCTACGACCGAGAACCCCTCGTTCGAGGTTATATCTCCACTCTTGAGCCGCTGCCAGGTATATGTGCTCAAGCCAATGAACGATGACGAACTACAGACACTCCTTAGCCGTGCTCTTGACACCGACTCCGAGCTACAAAAGCGCAACATCAGCGTCGAGCAGACCGAGGCGTTGTTCCGCTTCTCGGGTGGCGATGCTCGTAAGTTGCTCAACATCCTCGACATTGTTGTGGGAGCCTCGGAGGGCGACATCGTAATCAACGACGATCGCGTGACGGAGTGCCTACAGCAGAATATCGCCTTGTACGATAAGTCGGGCGAGCAACACTACGACGTTATCTCGGCATTTATCAAGTCGGTGCGTGGCAGCGACCCCAATGCCGCTATCTACTACCTTGCACGCATGCTTGCAGGTGGCGAGGAGCCCCGCTTCATTGCCCGTCGTTTGGTAATCCTTGCCTCGGAAGATGTGGGCTTGGCAAACCCCAATGCCCTACTCTTGGCTAATGCCTGCTTCGACACGGTGCATAAGATAGGCATGCCCGAGGCACGCATAACGCTGGCTGAGACCACTATATATCTCGCCACAAGCCCTAAGAGCAACTCTGCGTATGCCGCCATTAACAAGGCTCTGGCTATGGTCGAGCACGACACCACCAACCGTCCCGTGCCGCTACATCTGCGCAATGCCCCAACCAAGCTTATGGGCGAGATGGGCTATGGTGCAGAATATAAGTATGCTCACGACTATGCTGGCAACTTCGTGCGTCAGGAGTTCCTGCCTGACACGCTCAGTGGCACATGCTTCTACACGCCCAACATAAACAATGCCCAGGAGCAGAAAATTGCCGAGCGCATGCATGCCTTGTGGGGCAATAAATATGATAAGTAGCATGACAAAATGTCATAGACGGGTGTCAATAATGCGCCAACAGAGGCTTTGGCATAGAGATTGACACCTACAAAAATCAAACAGAGAATAATTATAATAATTAAAATAGAGATTTTTATGGCAGTAAAACCACTTTCAGACCGCGTATTGGTTAAGCCCAATCCGGCAGAGGAGAAGACCGCAGGTGGTCTTTTCATTCCAGACACAGCTAAGGAGAAGCCCCTCATGGGCAAGGTTATCGCCGCTGGCCCAGGCACAGCCGAGGTTAAGATGGAGGTAAAGGTTGGCGATACAGTGATGTATGGCAAGTATGCCGGCACTGAGCTTCACTATGAGGGCGAGGACTACCTCGTGATGAAGCAGTCTGACCTTATCGCAGTAATCGAGTAATAACACACAAAACTTTATAGAAAGAATGGCTAAGGATATTAGATATAACGTAGAGGCTCGTGAGCTTCTCAAGGAGGGCGTTGACGCACTATGCAACGCTGTGAAGGTGACTCTCGGCCCTAAGGGTCGTAACGTGATCATCGACAAGAAGTTCGGCGCTCCACAGGTAACCAAAGATGGTGTAACTGTTGCTAAGGAGGTAGAGCTCGAGGATACATTTGCAAACATGGGCGCACAGATGGTGCGTGAGGTAGCGTCAAAAACTAATGACGATGCTGGTGATGGTACTACCACCGCTACTGTTCTTGCTCAGTCGCTCATCTCGGTAGGTATCAAGAACGTAACTGCCGGTGCTAACCCTATGGACCTTAAGCGTGGTATGGACTTCGCTGTTGAGAAGGTTGTTGAGTCGCTCAAGGCTCAGAGCCAGGTTGTAGGCTCCGACTTCGACAAGATCGAGCAGGTGGCAACAATCTCGGCTAACAACGACCGCAAAATTGGTAAGCTCATCGCCGAGGCTATGGCTAAGGTAAACAACGAGGGTGTTATCACCGTTGAGGAGGCTAAGGGCACTGAGACACATGTAGATGTTGTTGAGGGTATGCAGTTCGACCGCGGTTATATCTCAGCATACTTCATCACCGACACCGAGAAGATGGAGGCACAGCTCGACAAGCCATATATCCTTATCACCGACAAGAAGATCTCTACAATGAAGGAGATTATGGGCATCCTTGAGCCTGTTGCTCAGAGCGGCCGCTCACTCCTTATCATCGCTGAGGATGTTGATGGCGAGGCACTATCGGCACTCGTTGTAAATAAGCTCCGTGGCACACTCAAGATTGCAGCATGCAAGGCTCCAGGCTTCGGCGACCGCCGCAAGGAGATACTCGAGGATATCGCAACACTCACTGGCGCTACCGTAATCTCTACCGACAAGGGTATGAAGATGGAGGATGCTGGCCTCGAGGCGTTGGGTACTGCCGAGAAGATTACCCTAAACAAGGAGAACACCACTATCGTTGATGGTGCTGGCAATAAGGAGGCTATAGCAGCACGTGTTCAGCAGATTCGCTCATCTATCGAGAATGCATCGTCTGACTACGACCGCGAGAAGCTTCAGGAGCGCTTGGCTAAGCTCTCAGGTGGTGTTGCCGTGTTGTACGTAGGTGCTGCTACCGAGGTTGAGATGAAGGAGAAGAAGGACCGTGTAGATGATGCATTGGCAGCTACACGTGCCGCTGTTGAGGAGGGTATCGTTCCTGGTGGTGGCGTGGCATATATCCGTGCCGTTAAGTCGCTCGAGGGCCTCAAGGGCGAGAACGACGACCAGACAACAGGTATCCAGATTGTTAAGCGCGCTATCGAGGAGCCATTGCGCCAGATTGTTGCTAATGCTGGTGGCGAGGGCTCGGTAGTAGTAAATAAGGTTAAGGAGGGCGAGGGTGCCTTTGGCTACAACGCTCGTGACGATAGGTATGAGGATATGCTCGCAGCGGGCATTATCGACCCTACTAAGGTGTCACGTGTTGCCTTGGAGAACGCAGCCTCTATCGCCTCTATGTTCCTTACAACAGAGTGTGTTCTTGCTTCTAAGAAGGAGGATAGCCCACTCAAGGAGCTCGCTGCAGCTGGTGGCGGCATGGGCGGCATGATGTAATCTCTCTACGAGGATATTTACACAAAAAACCCCAAGGGCTCGGCTCTTGGGGTTTTTGTTGTATTTGGGGATTAACTTAGGGAAGATAGGGAGAATAGGGGTGATAGGGTCGATGAGGCGAGGGTATCACAACCCCATTATTCCCATCTACCCCATAATACCTATCTACCCCATAAATTTCACCTCGATTAGCACCACTATTTCTTGTTAGAAGTCATCAGATACAACGCTCAGCGAATTTCGAGGCGATGGGCTGCACATGAGGTACTGCCCATTGCTAAGATAATTCGTTAGCGGAGGTAGATGATGGCTTATCACAAGAAATATTTGTTGTCAGAAGGGGTTAGATTTGGCTTATCGCAAAAGTGAGCACCCGAGGATAGTACAAGAAGTACAGCCTCGGGTGCTCAACTTTTTGGGATAGGTCAAAGATGACCCCTTATCACAACAAATTACTTGTTG
>JAGBTQ010000005.1 GCA_017631275.1 Alistipes sp. | reverse complement strand
TACGGGATTCCAATACCATTCTGAATCGTAAGAGATAAAAGTTTTGTCAAGTCCCCACTTAGAACTAGTAACATACATTTCAATAGGATACTTAGTTGGTTCAGGTAAAACACCGATTTCTCGCAAC
Organism: Alistipes sp.; assembly: GCA_017631275.1. Taxonomy (GTDB): domain Bacteria; phylum Bacteroidota; class Bacteroidia; order Bacteroidales; family Rikenellaceae; genus Alistipes. The sequence continues at coordinate 91,305 of JAGBTQ010000005.1, read as the reverse complement.
TTCTCGCACGAGGTCACCACACTCGCCGCAAACATTGCCATTAGACAGTAAACAAGTTTTTTCATATCAATATCGGTATAATATATTATTTTACTTCCCACTGACCAGGATTGGCGAGAACTTTGCCATTCTCAACCTTTAGTGTTACCTCGCCAGTTTCGGGGTCTTTGACCTCAAATTCAAACTCAAAATCTATTTCGTAGTCATCGGCATAGCCCTCGTCATTATCGTGTGTAAGCTCAAGACGTGTGAACTTTATCCAACCGAGAGTAGACTTCTGCAGTTCCATGCCACCCCACATTGAGATGTGACCAGACGCAACCACGCCATCGCTTGTATCAATACCTTCAGCATCACCGAAATAATATTTTGTATCTTTCTGAAGAGGAATATCTTGTAATCTAAGACCAAAACCTATATTAACATCATGTACTTCATCCTCATTGTTACAGGGAATCGGAACATTATGTCTTGTAAGCATGAAAGTAGTTAGACCCTCTTTCCCATCATAGTTCTCTTTCACCTTAAACTCAAGAGTATCTCCATTAACTACATTCCAGTACCACTCATTATAGGTTGAAATAAAGGTGTTATCGAGGCCCCAATCATCATAGCTCATGTTCATCTCAATGAAATACTTAGTTGGCTCGGGTAATGCGCCAATTTGCTGTAACTTCTCGCACGAGGTCATTGTGCTCGCTGCGACTGATACCACAAGGCAGTAAACAAGTTTTTTCATGATACTTTATTTTTTAGTTTTAGATTATTGCTCGATTGGGTGGTTTTGTTATTGCAAAGTTACCACCGAGCGCCCCTAAAAACCAAATTTTCGTCCCAAATGTTTTTCCGTGCCCCTGTATATAAGTTGTTGATTTTCAGATACTTGAAAATACGATTTTGCTAATTTTTCATAGTGCTGATTATCAAGCAGTTACGCGTCTTTAAAATCTCGTTCTTGGGAAATCTTTTCAATATGTTGATTATCAGGATGTTGGAAATAATAGTCCTCTATGTAGGCAATTGTAGAGGGCTATATTCGGTGTGAAGTTTCCTTAGCCTCGCGCTTTAGTATTGTGCGAAGATTATTGAAGAGAGCTACACATACTTGCTTTACACAAAATTACCCTATGAAAAGTTTTCCGCAAAATAAACGAGCTACAAACCGATGGCTGTAACTCGTGAATGTTAGCTGTGTAAAAATGTTTTATTATATCTGGCTTATGTGGTCGTGTGAAAAGTTTCTCTCTATCTCATTATTTTAGCAACTTATGCAGAAAGTTCGAGAGGTTTGTGTCGCTCTCCGTAAGACCAAGCTTATGTCGGATGTCGGCACTCTGGTTGTAGTGACGTGGCTGGCTCGTGTAGGCCTTGATATCCTTACCCTTTAGGCCGATTGCATACAGACAACAAATCTCAATCTCTTGCTCTGTAAGATTATGCTCCTCCAGGTATTTGATAAACTTAGGATGGCTGCCAGCAAACGCCAACTTAGTAGATGCCATAAATGTATCTTTGTTAGCAAGTAACTCCTCCATCTCCCTACTTGCTGTTCGGTCAATTTCACTATTATTTGTTATAAATGCCGTAAAGAACTTATTTAGCAACTCTAAACGCTTCACAACAGCAGTTTTAATCTCTGGTGAGAGCTCCTCACTCTGCGCAAGCAGGTTAGTTAGGTTATCACGCTCCTCCTCCATCTGCAAGTACAATAGTCTATATTTCTCAGTCTCCTGCTCGGCAATAGCCTTTTCCATTCTGTTGACCTTTAGTCTGTAGCGGATGAATAGAATAATTGCAAGCAGTATTGCGATAAATAGAGCAGACCACAATATGACTCTCGTCTTAGACTCTCGCTCTTTCAGTGTTTGTAGCTCCAAGCTATGGCGCTCCTCGACGAACTTGGTGTCTTGGCGCATAATAGCAAGGCTCGTGCTATCAGATACAACCATAAACTCTTTGTATGCTCTCAAAGACTCTTCATATCTGTCTGTTTTCTCATATATCATCGAAATAAGTGCCTTATACTTTAACTCATCTCGCGTATATGTGCTACTTCTATATTGTTCAGTTGCTTGTAGTGCATCGTCGTATTTACCTATTTTATAGTAAGCATTACAGAGAGTTAACCAGTCAATATGTGAATTTGGAATGGTGTTAATATACTCGTTAATTAGATGATTTATTTCGTAATCTGAACCACATTTTATTAAATATGTTAAATATACTGAATAATATAGAGATAATGCACCTTCATTCATTGTCTCAGAGATTTGCTTACACTGTTCAATATATGATGAGGCACTATCATAATCTTCCTTAAGGATATATCCATTAATAATAAGTATTAAACAATCTATATAATAATGATACAAACCAGAGTCTTTATAAAGAGTTGCGGCTTTCTTTAGATATTCAATAGAGTTGTCCCACTCATATAATGAATTATATATTTTACTTTGGTTGTAATAAATTTTAGCCATTGTCTGCAAATCTTTGGATTTTCCACCCTTAGAAATTGCATTTACAAAACACTCCATTGCCAAAGCATCATTGCCTGCGTTCTGATAGATTCTACCTTGATAATAGTAGGTGCGTAGTTTATCGGTCGCAAAGCCATTATCTTCGTAATAGTCAATTGCGGGTTGTAGAACTTCGAAATCAGTCTTGTCGATAACATTCTTATCCAACGCCATAGAGAGCAGTAGGGCGTGCTTAGCTTGCTCCTTGTTGCCAACAAGCTCGTCGGTGTCAATAGCTTGCAACACATTAAGCACACTATCGGGGCGCTCCTCGATAATGCGTTCCATATCGGTAATAGTCGCCCAATGCTCCGAATGGCGGTTGCACGCCACAAGACATAGGACGAGAGTAAATATGATTATAAGTCGTTTCATAATTCCTATTTTTCGAGCATCTCACGAAGGAAAATCGAGAGGTTGGTATCACTTTCCGTAAGACCAAGCTTATGTCGGATGTCGGCACTCTGGTTGTAGTGCCTTGACTGATTTGTGTAGGCCTTGATATCCTTACCCTTCAAACCGATTGCATACAGACAGCAGATGTTTATCTCCTCGTCGGTCAGGCCTCGCTCTTTTAGCATTGCGATAAACTCGGGATTGTTGCCCTCGACAGTAAGGCGTGTTGACTCAATGAAAGTATCCTTATCAGCCAACAGCGACTCCAACTCCTTATAGGCCTTTTTGTTGGCAGATGTAGTGCCAGTAATCTGCGATATGATAACCTTGTTCAGCACATCGAGTCTCGCCTTGATAACGGCCTTTGTCTCCTCCCTAACGTTTGAGTCCTCGACCATCTTTGTCAGTGCATCACGCTCGGCAATAGCATCGGCATATAGCTGCTCATACTTTTGCTTCTCAACCTCCAACTCCCTGTTCTTTGCGCGGGTGATCTGCAATCGGCGGCGGATGATATAAACGACAATTACCAATGCCAGTACCGCGACTATGCAAGCCAGCACAGTAATTGTCAGTCTGTTCTTAGCCTCGCTCTCCTTGGCTTTTGCCATCTCCAAGTTATAACGCTCTTCGACAAACTTTGTATCTTGTTGCATTATGGCCCAGATGGTACTATCTGATACGACCATATACTCTTTATATGCTCTTAGAGCCTCTTCGTGTCTTTCTAATTTTTCGTAAATTGCTGATTTTAAGACCTTATACTTTGTTTTCTCAGATGTTTTTGCGCTATTTTTGTATTGCTCGATTGCTTGCAGAGCATCTTCATATTGACCTAATCTGATATACGCATTGGCCAACACAAGCCAATCTATATTATCTACGGGAATAGTATTGAAATACTCCTCTATTGTATCTTTAAGTTCTGCATCAGTGCCACAGTTTGCGAGATATGTTATATATGATGAGTAAAAGTCACACAACGAAGCAAATCTCATAATCTCCTTCAACTGCTTACACTCATCAACATATGGCAATGCATCTTCAGGTCTTTCTTTCAATGTATATCCGTTAATAACTCTGATTAAGCAATTAGCATAACTTTTATGCCTCTCTGCTTGTTTGAAGTATGAAGCTGCACTAAGGTTTCCTTTAATATAGTTGTCAAAATCATACAAATCATAATAGATATTACTTTGCGCAAAATGTACTCGTGCTTTTGTCAGTATGTCATTAGATTGAGAGCCTTCTGAGATCGCCTTTACGAAACTCTCCATAGCCAAAGCATCATTGTCTGCGTTCTGATAGATGCGACCTTGATAATAGAATGTACGGAGTTTGTCCGTAGCTGTGCCATTATCCTCGTAGTAGTCAATAGCGGGTTGCAGAACTTCGAAATCAGTCTTGTCGATGACATTCTTATCCAACGCCATAGAGAGCAACACGGCGTGCTTAGCTCGCTCCTCGTCGCCAACAAGCTCGTCGGTGTCAATAGCTTGCAACACATTAAGCACACTATCGGGTCGCTCTTCGATAATGTTCTCCATTTCGGTAATAGTCGCCCAATGCTCCGAGTGGCGGTTGCACGCCACCAGGCACAGACCAAGAAGAAGTATAGTAAGAAGTCGTTTCATAAAAGCCTTTGTATTTTTTACAAAGATAAGATAATTTGGAAGATAATCGGAAGTGCCCCAAAAGTTTATGTAAAATACCTTTGGGGCACTTCAGGCTAATCATCTAACAATAGGAATGCTATGATAATTTACTTCTTAAGTTTGCTGTAGCAAGTCTCTATGCCATCCTTTGAGTTACTCAAATAGAGCTTGCCACCATCGAAACGATAGTACTTCTTTGTTGATGCCGCAGAGTCGATGTTTGTCATAATGAGCATATTACCCTCAGTAGAATACTTGAACCATACCATCTCCGATGGTCCCTCGACAGGAGCAGTATTTGGATTATCATATACACTATAATATGTAAATCCATCCTTACGAGTCACAAACTTGATGTGGTTACCATAATACTTGTCGCCACCATTTTGTGTTGTGCTCCAGTCGCCAATGAAGCGCATATCACCATCCTCTGCCTTGGTAAACACAAATGTGTTGCCGTACTCATCCATATCAGAGCGCATGATTAGCGTGTTGTCCTTGAATCTATACTCCCACTCGATAGGCGATGAGTTGCCATATTGAACATACAATTTCTCGCTCTTTACCCAATATGTCAACGAATTTCTTGTAGTTGCGCTTATGAGATCATTCTTATCGTATGCATCAATGGTGAGATAGCCATCACCATTTTCGTAGAAGTAGAATACATAATCTGTATGGCTAAAGAACTGGTCATTCTCATCTGCTTCTGATATATATTCCCAACTTCCGAGGAGTTCTTTCATCGCAGTGGCATCAGCATCCTCTACGGTATTTGTTGAGTTGTTGACCTCATTTTCATTTGTGGGGTCAATAACATCTTTCTCGCACGACGCTGCCATACCCGCTACCGCAAGCATCAACAACATAAATAAACTCTTTTTCATAGTTCTAAGTTTTATAGGTTAAACATTAGGTTATTACCCTTTCACTATTTATTCTATCACAAAATTAACGCGGAAAAGTTTTGCAAAACGAAAAACGACCTACGAATTTTAGTCCGTAAGTCGTTGTAAATCAGCGGTGGCTGAAAATATTTATTTTGTGGTGTTTGCTAAAAGTTTTGCACCTCTACTTTTTGAGCATATAACGAGGAAAAATCGAGAGGTTTGTGTCGCTCTCCGTGAGGCACTCCGCTTGTGTGTTGCTTTTGCTTACTCCCTTACACAGCGAACAGGCATTGCATTGGCGCGATACATAGGCTCGGCGCTGCTAAAGCCGTTCCATGTGCGGGTTTGGCTATTGAGGTCGAAGAACATGGCCTCAGCCTTGCCATCTTCGGCTGTCGAGGCTGTCCAGTAGTATCCCGACCAGGGCACGGGGCGCTCCATGTCGTCGTTCATAATGTCGAGGCGGCCATCGAGGTAGTTGCGGCGACCAGCAGCCGTGAAGAAGTAGCTCTTGCTCTGGTCGTTCTTATCCACGAGGTTCCAGCCATACATGCCCTGAGCCTCCTTCCATGCCATGTCGTCATCAACAGGGCTGATTGTGAGGTTGGCATATATCGAGCTGTCAGGAATGCGCCAGCCCGCAGGACATGGGTCGTGCTCGGTTTTTGCGCTCTCGCTCCATAGTGCCTCGTGATCCTCGTACAACCAGTCGAAGCCATTCTTCTCGTAGCCACGAATCATGGTCGTAGGGTTGGCATTTGCCCACTCTGCGGTGCCCTCCTCAGCCGATGAGTCGGTGTACTTAACACGTACATATCCGCCATTAGCATTGAAGGCTATCATGTCGCTATTTAGTGAGAAGTCCCATGCCGCCGCGCCCACGAGAGGAGTGCGGCGACCCCACTGGTAGTACAAGCCGTATGACGAGCCTATTTTTGCGCCATCTTTCTCGCCATTGCTATTGCAGTCGGCACCAAGGTTGATGTTCATCAGCGTCTTGCCATTAAGCGTGATAACATCCTCCTCAGGCTTGCTGTTAGTCACCCATATATGCCATGTCCAGATAAGCTCGCCCTGGGCGTCGTATGCGCCGATAAGAGCATTACCCGCAGTAAGCTTGGTTGTTGTCACATTGTTCTCGTCGGTAGACTTCTTAGCCTCGATGTAGAACTCGCCAACGCCATCGTGCAAGTCGATATACTTCACAAGGTCTGTCGAGGTCTGCCATATTAGCGCTATCGATGCGGTGTTGAGTGGGGTAGCGCTACCGCCCACCGTAGCATCGAAGAGGTAGCGTGTGCCAGGAATATTGGCAATGTAGCAGTTGGCAGGTGTCGAGCGATAGTCCACGTCGGGATTCTCGAGGATAGCCACATATAGCGAGATTGTCTTCTGCACGCCCTCAGGGGTGTAGCCCTTAAGACTGATGGTGCCTGAGCGCTCCTCCTCGTTGTCGAAGCTCTTGGGCGACTCTACAGTGATAGTTTTTGTGTACATGTCTATCTCCACGACGCTCCAGCCCTTAGGCGTTGACATCACATCCATGGCGCAGATGTTGTGCGACTTAAAGGTTGTTGAGCCACGATCTCCAGCATGACCAACCTCGATAAGGATACCCTCCGAAGGTACGCTCAGCGACTGTGTTCCGATCTTCTCGCAGCCTACAATAGTCATTGTTAGTGCCACAAGAGCGATAAAAGCGATGTTATAGATTTTTGTCATATTTCACTTTAATTATAATTCTTAACTTACTCCATCTCAGTCTCAGTGATGCCCATCTCGAGTGTTGGGTATGCCTCGACAAGGGCTGTGAGCAGTGCATCTGCCTCACTGCGCTCGGTGAACATGCCTACAGCATAGTTGCTGCCACTCTTCGATACAATCTTATCGGGTGCCTCCTTGGCTATAAATTGGCGCATCGAACTGTCGGGGTTCGACACGTTTATCACCACCATGTATCGTGTCTTTGATACAGGCTTCGTGGGCTCTGCCTTAGGCGCCGATATCACCGTCATTGTACCATCTTTCCAGCAGCACAACTCAGGATTTTTGAAGCCCTTATCCTTGAGGAACTGCTGTGCCTCGCGTGCCTCCGACTCCTTAGCGTAGCCTCCAGCATAGTAGCAGTACATATTATCCTTATCACGCTCTATCGACATAGGCTGTACTCCTCTAAAGAGTGTCATCGTCTGCTTTGTGCGATACTTGCCTAAGCGAATTCGATAGATAGTGCCCTGTTCGAATACCTGCAACTCTGGCAATGGGTTGTTCTCGTCGTAGAAGTTTGTGCGACCAATCTTTACAGGAGCATAATCCATAAACTCGCGGTGCTCAACCTTTATTGTCTTGTTGCTGTAATATGGCTGCGAATATTTGTCGAGAACGCCACGTAGTGAGTCTTGGGCTGGCTTTAGGCGCATGTCGCGAGCAAACTCAATCTCGTAGCTAAGCAGCGTGCTGCGACCTATGGCATAGTGCATAAGTGCATCTGATGAGTACTGACCATCTTTCTCGGCACATGCCTGCTGCATGGTCTGGTAGTTTGCCGATGCACGGTCCAAAATGTCGTAGCGGTGTGCCTTTTCGAGAATAAACGACATTGCAAAATACTTGGTGTCGAGAATATGGTTCCATCTATCGTGCATCTTCGTGTTTAGCTCATCGAGCTTAGTGCTAAGCGTCTGATACTCGGCATATAGTGGGTTTGCAACACTTGCACGGTCTGCCTTGATATAGCCATCTGCAACCTCTTTGAGGCGTGCATACGATGTTGTATACTCCTCGACAAGTGCGAGCATCTCGCTCTCCTCGGCTTGCGCCTTCTTAAGCTCGGAATAGTCCTCTGCTGAGAGGTTGTTCTTGAAGCACTCGTTGTCTATGAGCTGCGCAACAGCCGTTGTTGTGCTCTCGTCAACACTATCGTCGATAACCTCGCCTACGACAACATGCTGCTGCTGGCTAAGTATCTTCTCCATGATTAGTGTCTGCTCGATGTCGCCAATGCGTCGTGCTACGCCTCCCTGCTCCACAGAGATGTCGTGTGCCTGCTGCTCGAGGCTGATAATCTCTGAGCGTAGTGCTTCGATATCTGTTATTGTGTCGCTATGTAGCAATGAGCGGCGCTCGGCAAGAAGACCTTGTATCGAGTCGGCCTTAATGCTGAGCTTGTTGCTCTTCGCAATGAGTGCTACATACTCGCTATTGTTTGCAAGCTCCTTCATGCCAGGATTATCGCTGCGACCCAGAGCAAATGTGGAGGCTGTAACAATGGTGCTAAGCAGTAGCATCGCTACAATATTTCTGTGATAAATCTTCATATATATCTTCTTGTTTTTATCAAATGTTTAGCGCCATGAACGAAGGAAGAAGAGCTGGATAAAACCAAAGATTTCCAAACGTCCAATGAGCATAAGCAGTGTCGAGTTGAGCCTTAAGATTGCTGGCAACTGCGAGTAGTTGTCCATCGAGCCAATCTCACCAAAGCCAGGACCTACGTTGCTGATACAAGCGATTGATGCTGTAAACGAGGTCATAAGGTCGCAACCAAACATAGCATAAACAGTAGCTCCGATGAGGGCAAGTAGTAGGTATGCTACGATAAATGTCATCACCAAGTTGAGCACGTTGTCGCCCTGCACCATGCCATCTGTCTTGGTGCTTATCACGGCATTGGGGTGTTGCTGCAGGTATATTCTGTTGCGAATAACCTTTGTTGCGAGCAACAATCTGTCAACCTTCATTCCTCCCGATGTTGAGCCAGCACAACCGCACACTATCGAGCAGAATACGAGGAATATTATCGCCAATGGTGTCCATAGGTTAGTGTCGGCTGTGGCAAATCCCGACGTTGTAGTGAGGCTCACCACCTGGAACGATGCGTGGCGCATCGACTCGCCAAATGTGGGGTATATATCCTCGCTAAAGAGGCTTATGGCGATGACGAATGTTGCTATGAGCATCATGCCGACATATGCTCGAACGACCTCCGAGCGGAAAATATTGTTGCGTCGTCCAGTGATTGTGGCATAGAGTATTCCGAAGTGTATTCCCGATATTGCCATTGCACCCATCATCACCAGCTCGATTGTTGGGTTGTCGAAGAATGCCACTGAGCTATTCTTGGTGCTAAAGCCCGATGTGCCACATGCCGACATGGCGTGTGTTGCTGCATCAAACCAGCACATGCCCGAGAGCTTTAGCAGGATAGTTGTTATCACAGTAAGACCAACATAGACGAATATTAGTATTCGCATGATGTCGTGTGAGCGGTAGTGGAAATTATCCTTAGCAATTGTCGAGAGCTCCACGTTGTAGAGTAGCTGACGGCTACGACCAATCGACGGAAGTACCACGAGGGCAAACATAACTACGCCAATACCTCCAATCCATGTTGTTGACTGTCGCCAGAAGAGTAGTCCGCGCGGTAGTGCCTCAATGTCGTTGAGGATAGAAGATCCCGTGGTGGTAAATCCCGACACACTCTCAAACCATGCGTTAATCACCGTGAACTCGCCACCCCAGATAAGGTATGGGAACATACCCACGATGCAAGCCACAAGCCACGAGCCCACGACAATGGCGTATCCCTCTTTTGTCTTGATATCTTCGGCGCTATCCACAAAGATAAGAGGAAATAGACCGAGAATCATCGTCACGAACGACGATAGTAGTAGGGGATATAGCGCTGAGTCGTAGTTGTTGAGTATGGATACACCTGCCGACGCAAGCATAAACGATGCTAACAAAATTAGCATCATGCCTATGTATCGTATGACAACGTGCATTCTCATCGCCGGGCCTACTTATTTGATTTCGATATTAGTGTCGATATGTTATCACGCAACTCCTTAATCTCGTCGTGACACTCTATTGTGTCGTCGAATGGCACTTTGTATGTCACATAGTCGTCCAGATTGCGATTTATGCGAAGCATGGGCTTGACATATAGTCGCTTAAGGAAGAAGTAGAGCATGAGCACAACCACAAACATCACAAGCAGTGAGATGAACACTGGTGTTACTGCTCGGCGTGCTGTGTGGCTCAGGCGGTTAACCTCAGGGCCTAACGTGCTCTGCGAGCCTGTCATGTACTTTGAAATCTGCTTCGAGAGATTCTTGTGCTCAACCTTGTATTCGTTGACATACCAGCTGCCAATGGTTAGCTTGTCGGGTATTGTGTCGATAAGCATCTCTTCGTCAATGCGTCGTTGTACCTTGCCGTCAAGATAGTCTTGTGCAAGGGTGTTGAGGTTTATGGTGTGCATCGATAGCGAATCGGCCAAACCGACATACTCAGTTCCTGCCATGAGTCTAGATGCCTCCTCCGAAGCGCTGCGAAGACGTGCTATCGAGTTCTCGGCATCAATGTGGAAACGGCGTGCTGTGTCGCCCACAACCGCCATGTAAATTATCGCGTCGTTTTGGTCGCTAAGTGCTGACGCCATCTCTCTGGCAATGTCGACATTATTTTTGCTTGCCATGAGGATAAGCTCGGTGTCGTGGCTCACTCGCTCAAGCTCAAGGAGCGATGTTGCACCAGCAAATATGAGCAGTAGAACAATGCTCAAAAATGCCACTCGCATGCGTCGTGCAATGCCGTTCATCGAGAATATGCCTTTAATACGTCTTAACATACAAATGCGCTAAATTAGGTCACTATATCTCGACAAAAGTAATACTTTTGTGCTAATTATCCAACTATTTCAGCCATTATATCTCCGTCGGTGTCAATCTCGAGTAGGCGAACCATGCAAATCTGGTTAATTTTCGAGGTGTCATATTTGCACTTTACTCTGAGATAATTATCCGTATAGCCATACATCATGCCACGACGGTCGGTGCTCTCGAATAGTACCTCGCGCTCAGTGCCTAAGTATCTCTTTGCAAAGTTGTTATGTAGGCGTGTGCTGAGCTCCTCAAGACGACTTACACGCTGTGTTGAGATGCTCGACTGTACCTTGTTTGGTAGGTCGATGGCTGGGGTTCCTGGACGCTCCGAGAATGGAAATATATGCAAAAATGATGCACCCACCTCTTCGAGCAGACGGTATGTCTCCATAAACTCCTCCTCGCCCTCGCCAGGGAAGCCAACGATAACATCTACGCCGAGGAACGAATCGGGCATAAGCTCTCTTATTTTTGCTATACGATCACGATATTTCTCGGCTGTATAGCGGCGACGCATGAGCCCAAGAATGCGTGTTGAGCCACTCTGCAATGGAATGTGAAAGTGGGGCACGAAGCGTGGTGACTCGGCGCAAAACTCGATAATCTCATCGGTTATAAGGTTTGGCTCAATGCTCGATATGCGATAACGCTCGATGCCCTCCACCTTGTCTAAGGCCTTGAGTAGGTCGATAAAGCGCTCGCCCGTGGTGCGCCCGAAGTCGCCTGTATTTACGCCTGTGATTACTATCTCCTTCTGTCCCGACTGTGCAATCTCCTCCGCTTCGCGCACTATCTCGGCAATCGAGATGTTTCGGCTAGCACCGCGCGCATAGTGAATTGTGCAGTAGGCGCACTTGTAGTCGCAGCCATCTTGCACCTTGAGGAAAGAGCGTGTTCTGTCGCCCGAGGAGTATGCTGCAAAGAAGCGGTTAATCTGGTCGTACGAGCAGCGATAAACCTCTGCTTCGGTGTGCTCCTGAAGCTCTGCAACACGGCGATAGAGGTCGCCCTTGTCGTTGTTGCCAAGCACCACATCAACACCCTCAATGGCTGCAATATCCTGTGGTTTGAGCTGTGCATAACAGCCTGTAACAGCGATTATTGCGTTGGGGTTACGGCGATGAATTTTGCGGATTATATTTCTGCACTTCTTGTCTGCATGCTCCGTTACCGAGCAGCTGTTGATGACCGCTACGTCGGTAGGCTCCGAAGGCTCCACTCTGATATATCCGCCACGCTCAAACTCGCGGGCGATGGTCGATGTCTCGGAGAAGTTTAGCTTACAACCCAAGGTGTGGAAACTAACACGTTTTTGTCCCATATTTCCATATAAATAAATAGTGTGCGAATATACAAATTTTTCGTTAAATGACAATGCTCAAAATTGCAAAATAATTGCTATCTTTGTGCGAATATAATTTAAGGATTAACCAATGACCATGCTTTCCGATATTTTTGCCTACGACTTTATGCAGCGAGCACTCCTCGCCTGCCTGCTCTCGGGCATCACATGTGGTATTGCGGGTAGCTATATCGTGGCGCGCCGCATGGTCTTTCTTAGTGGAGGTATCACCCACGCCTCGTTTGGCGGTCTTGGTATTGCTCTTTATGCTGGCTTTAGCCCTACGCTCGGAGCGCTCTTGTTTGCTGCTATGTCGTCGCTCGGTATCGAATTTGCTTCGCGCCGAGGACGCATGCGCGAGGATTCGGCAATAGGCATCATGTGGTCGTTGGGTATGGCTATCGGTGCTCTGTTTATGGCGTTGCGCCCCGGCTATGCTTCCGACCTTACAAGCTACCTCTTTGGAAATATTCTGCTCGTTGATCGTGGCGATGTTGTGATGTTGGCGCTCCTTACACTATTTATGGTTGTGGGCGCTGTGGTCATGCTTCGTCGCATTATGTATATCACTTTTGACGAGGATTTTGCTCGTAGTCAGGGCATGCCCGTTGAGCTTGTTTCCTATGTTATGGCAGTTGTTGTGGCGCTCGCTATTGTATTGTCTATCAAGGTTATGGGTATTATACTTCTGATATCGCTTATGACCATTCCAGCGGTTATTGCCAATAGCCTTACAAAGGACTATCGCTACGTGATGCTTCTTGCTACACTGTTTGGTGTTTTTGGCAATATCGCGGGCTTTGTGCTTAGCTACAATTTCAATCTCCCTACGGGAAGTTGTATAATATTTATCCTTACCGTTACGCTTATTTGCGTAAAAGTATTAACTTTGTGCTTTAATCTTCGATCTAAAGTATGAAAAAGATATATAAGCTTGTTTTGAAGTCCTATCTCGGACCTCTTGTCGCCACCTTCTTCATCGTGCAGTTTGTGCTGATGATGAACTTCGTGTGGCGATATATCGACGAGCTTACGGGTAAGGGTCTTGATGTCTCGACCATTGCCGAGCTGTTGGTTTGTGCTACGGCAAATATGATTCCGCTCGGTCTGCCTCTATCTATGCTCTTGTCGGCTATCATGGCTATGGGTAACCTTGGCGAGCACTTCGAACTGTTGGCTATGAAATCGGCGGGCATGTCGCTCCCTCGCATCCTACGACCACTTATTATCCTTGTTGGCTGCATAGCTATTAGCGGATTTTTTATCAGCAACAACCTTGTTCCTGCGGCAAATAAGCGCATGTACGAGATCTTGTACGATATTCGTGAGCAGCGTCAGGATATGGATTTCCAAGACGGCATGTTCTTTAATGGCTTGCCTAATATGAGTATTCGAGTGGGTCATCAAGATGATAAGACTAAGCTCGTTACCGATGTTGTGATATTTGACACTCGCGCTTCGAATGGCGACATGACGACAACCATTGCCGATTCGGGCTACATATCACTCTCCGACGATAAGAGCTTCTTGTATGTAACACTTTATAATGGTGATACTTACGAGCACTCGCGAAATATTCGTTGGTATGAGAACAATAACCTGCGTCACCATAGCTTCGATGTTCAGCAGGGTACATTCCCCGTGTCGAACGTTGCAAATGATGCTACCATGTCGAAGAAGTTTACCGAGTCGAAGACACGAAATATGAGTGGCTTGCAGGATCTTAGCGACTCGCTTCAGACTATGATTGCCGATGCTCAGGCGGCGTCTTATGCTCCGCTCTTCAAGGAGCGCATCTTTCCTCGCGACTCCTCGATTCTTGGCGGTGATAGCATTCGTTTCGACAAGAGTGCCTTTAAGCCAGTTAATTTCTACGACTCAATCTCTGATCTGAGCATTCGTAAGCGTGCTAAGATCTACTCTAATGCTACCTCTTCAGCGCGTATGTCGCGTGGCGCTTATAGCTTCGACGAGCAGACCTCTAAAATTGCTATCACGCAGTATTATCGCTCTGAGAACGAGTGGCATAGAATGCTCACTATGCCTGTATCCATCATCATCTTCTTCCTTATCGGAGCACCTCTTGGTGCTATCATTCGTAAGGGTGGTTTGGGTACTCCTATCGTTATCTCGGTCATCTTCTTCGTCTTCTACTATGTGGTTAGTGTGTCGGGCGAGAAGATGTCGAGCGAGGGCACATGGGACGCACTATATGGCATGTGGCTGCCTATTGCGGTGCTCACGCCTATTGCTATATATCTCACACGTCAGGCCACCAACGACTCGTCGTTGCTCGATATGGATTGGTACGACGGCCGCATTCGCAAATATTGGGGCAAGCTCCGTCGCAAGCTAAAGCGTGCCAAAAAATCCTAAGAAACTCAATCAATATATATAAAAAAAATATCTGCTAAGCAACCACTTAGCAGATATTTATTTTATGCGTGTTTTCAAGATGTTATTAGAATCTTACGCCTACGGTCATCGATAATCCGTGATCCCAGTCATTATCAATTTCTATTCCGTCCCATCCCCAAGCCTCATTTACGCTTTGAACATAGTAGCCGAATTCAAACGTAAAGGTGTAATCATCTGAATAGCGATAGCTTGCTCCAGCCGAGAGCTCGAAGAATGGCTTTACAGCGCCATAACGCCTCTTACCTATATATTCACCATAGGAGTTGTTTATTTTAATTTTCTTGGGTGTCGAGAAGCGTGCACCTGTCGAGAATGATAGGTATGGAGCAACCTTTGTTTGCATAAAATAGCACTTTGCGTTTGCAAATATAGGAATTGCTATTGCCTGCATTGGTAGGTCACAATCAATATTGCCATTTATGAGATAATAGTCTGAGTCTAAGTATGGGGCATAAGCTTTAGGCTTATAGATATTTCTAACGCCAATATCCAAACCAGCACCCACGCCCGCAAAAAGATAGTTGTTAAATCGCTTACCGCCAATAAAGCTAAATCTCAGAGCGCTTAGGTATGCATCATCGGGTGTGATCCACCAACCGAACCTTGCTTCCTTCTGAGGGCCTACATTAGCATCGTAAGTAGTTGTCAGTGGATACATTCTAACTACCAGATATGAGCCATCTACCTTGACACGTTTGGTGTTATAGTCGGCGTGCGACACAATAATCTCTGATTGTAGCGATGATGCCTGAGTCTTAAACGAGCCATCTTTAGCCGTTGTGCATAGGTAGTCGCCATTTTTTGTGCTAATCTTAGCACCGCTAATGGGAGCCTCCTTGGGTCCTATCACACATCCGTGCACCATTCGTCCGTTCTGGGCGTAGGTGCCCAGAGCGACGAATGACAGTAGGAGTGTTGCAATGAGTTTTTTAATCATATTGCAAGTCTGTTACGCTTATTTCTTGCCACGAAGTATTACACCCTTATTTTCAGGTAATGCCTGGAAGTAAGTGTTCTCGTGCCAAACTTTCTCGTTTAGATTTCTGAAATTCTTGTACTTTGCAGGGTAGCCAGTAATAACAATCGACTTAATCTGTCGTATGAAGTTGTAGCTAATCTGTGTCTCAAGACCTACGATTACATCGGCATTGCCATTTGCTGCTAGTGCCTCACGTACGGCAGTGTTGATAACATTGCGCTGACCACCTCTCTTAACGCTCTTTGGTGGAACGTATGTGTGCATAATCTTAGTTTTTGAGATGTCCAAGTCGGCAACAACAGGTACTGCGTAGGGCGTATTTACATTGAAGTCACGATGGGTAGATGTGCTTGTTAGTGTTGAGCATGATGATGCTGCAATGACCACTGCAACCAAAAGTAGTAGTTTTCTCATAAGGTTAGCTTGTTTGCCACCATAACCCCCGATGGTGCTGTTTGTGATTAAAGAGAGTGTGGAGTTGTTTTCTGCAGTGTGTTGCCGAAAAACACTCTCCTTGAGTTTGCTATCTGTTTAACTCTTTCACAAAGTTATTAATAAAAATCAAATAAACAAACTTTGTAGCCAATAATTAGTTTGTGTTGAGCCTCCAATTATGAAAAAGGCTATTCAACAGTTGTTGAATAGCCCTGCATCTTGTTTTTTTGTCTGCTATCTAAAGCTGCACTGCGTAGCGTCGCGCCAGCCGAGGAGTAGCTCCTTTATAGTCATTCGCTTCTTGCCTGCAAGCTGAACATCATCGAGATAGACAACGCCATCAGCACAGCGCACGCCGAAGTTGTTTTTTGAGTCTGTAACAACCTCGCCCACAGTGCCCTCGTTGTTGTCTGCCGCAAAGTGTGTTGTAAATATCTTCATCGAGCCACACTCAGCGCCCTCCTTAAATATTGGTGACCAGGCAGCAGGGTAGGGCGAAAGGCCACGTACCAAGTTCACGATATCCTCGCCACGCTTAGTCCAATCTATGCGACCGTCCTCTTTGAAGATTTTTGGGGCAGGCTTCAGTGTGCTCTCGTCGATGTGCATCTGCTCGATTGTTGTGTAGTTGCCCTCGGCAAGCTTATCCACGGTGCGCAAAACGAGCTTCGAGCCGATGTGCATCAGCTTGTCGTAGAGCGTACCGATGTTGTCCTCGGGCAAAATCTCTACGCTCTCCTGCTCGATGATTGCGCCCTTGTCAATCTCGTGGTTAAGCAGGAATGTTGTCACGCCCGTGTGTTTCTCTCCATTGATGATTGCCCAGTTGATGGGTGCTGCACCGCGATACTCCGGAAGGAGCGATGCGTGGAGGTTGAACGTGCCGAGGCGAGGCATTGCCCACACCACCTCGGGAAGCATGCGAAAGGCAATGACGATACCTAAGTCGGGCTTTAGCTCACGCATAGCCTCAAGGAAGCTCTCGTCGCGAAGCTTCTCTGGCTGAAGTATTGGTAGCCCGAGCTCCTTTGCTGTGAGCTTCACGTCGCTCTCATGAATTTTCTGACCACGTCCGGCGGGTTTGTCGGGTGTTGTTACCACCGCTACGATGTTGTAGCCCTCTGCTACAAGGCTTTTAAGCGATGTTGAGGCAAACTCGGGCGTGCCCATAAATACTATGCGTAGATCCTTAGCTGATGACATATACTTATATTAATATTATTAATCACTCCGAAATATCGATGCAAAAGTATTAAATCTTTTCGACTAAAGCAAATTAAGCCTGTGGCATGGCTGTTGCTTTTTGCTAGTTAAAAACATGCTATGAAGATTAATACTGGTAAAGGAACTATTCCTCTCATTACGCTTATTGCAATACTCTCAGTGTCGGCTGTGGTGTCGCTACCAGGCCTTGCCATTTCGCCTATTCTCGACGACATTAGTCATATATTTCCGCACTCCACCCAGCTCGAGGTGTCGATGCTTGAGTCGCTGCCCTCGCTTATGATTATCCCCTTTATGCTGCTTGCGGGTCGCTGGTCGGTCGATAAAAGTAATATCAGAATACTCGTCATCGGCACGCTAATATTTCTGCTTAGTGGCATCTGGAGTATGCTCTCGACGCACCTCGTTGAGCTTATTATAGCAAGCACCATCATGGGTGTTGGTGCGGGTATGATTATCCCGCTATCTACAGGACTTATTGTGCAGTATTTTACTGGTAATCAGCGTGTGCGACAGCTTGGCGTTAGCTCGGCAGTGAACAACCTTACACTCGTAGTTGCCACCTCTGTTGTGGGCTATCTTGCCGATGTTAGCTGGCACCTCGCTTTTGTTGTCTATCTCTTGCCGTTGGTCACTCTGTTGCTTATCCCCACCATTCGTAACACAAAGCCGCAGCCTGAGCCACAAGACGGAGCGCAGAATAGACAGATGGCGCTTAACATTCGCGTTATCATCGGCTTGATGTTCTTCTACTTTGCTATTACCTATCTCTCGCTTATTGTAACGTTCAATACCTCGTATCTCGCTGCCGAGCGTGGCTTGTCGAGCGAGAAGTCGGGACTCATCATCTCGCTCTTCTTCCTCGCTATCATGGCGCCAGGTTTTGTGCTCGACAAGATTGTGGCGTGGCTTGGTAAGTGGCTTAACTTTGTGTCGCTCGTTGTCATGGGCTTGGGTCTTGTGCTTATGGCGCTAAAGCATGCTCCCGTTGCCATGCTATGGGTAGGTGCTATTTTGGCTGGCTTGGGTTATGGCGTTATGCAACCAGTTATCTACGATAAGGCGGCTACGAATGCTCCGCCACGCCTATCTACCTTAGCGCTCTCGTTGGTTATGGTTGTCAACTACTTAGCTATCCTCGTAGCACCCTTTATTATTGATGCTACAGATGACCTTTTCCACGCTACGCACCATCGTTTGGCATATCTCGTAAATGGTGTTTTAACCTTTGTGTTGGCCACCATCACGCTCTTTATGTTGCGCCGTAGCCCAGTATTTGGCTCCGACGACTAAGCCTTTTTGTAATAACCGTCAACTGCTCTAAAAAATTAATTGTCAGATACTATAATTTGCAAATAATTTATATCTTTGTGCTCAAATCTGCCGACATGGTTTGGCGATTTACAAATCTTGCTAACAACTAAACTTAAATATGAAGAAAATCTCTATTTTCATTGCCCTTGCAATGATTTTTGTGTCGTGTGGAGCGCCATCGAATCGTGTGTGTGTTGAGCTCGAGGAGCGACAGAATTGGGACGGCGCAAAGCTCTATGGCGATATTGCCTCTATTGCTGAGACCTCGTATGAGCTTGCTGGAAGCTATGGCCGTACTGTTAAGACCGAACTTATCAGCCAAAAACTTGTCGAGTTTAACGAGCGTGGTGATCTGCTGCTATCTGTTGAGTATGATATAGATAGCACGCTTATCGAGAAGTTGGAGTATCGCTACGATACTAAGGGCTATCTCGCTGAGTATGTGAATCATGGCGATGGCTACAAATTTTCTAATAGGTATCTTCGCGATGACTATGGCGCGATTGTCGAGCGCGACTTGTTGAAGGCAGATGGCTCTATCGAGATGCGCTACACTTCTGTTTACGACTCTTCGGGTAATGTGGTCGAGAATGTCGATTACGATAGCGATGGTATGGTGGTAAATAGCGTTGTGACAAAGTATGATAAGGCTAATCGTCCTGTTGAGGTCAAGCGTTTTGCGCGCTCGGGCGAGATTTTGCGTCGCGATGTCTATTCGTATAATGCTCAGGGACGTGTTGCCGAGACTTTGGTATACGATACCTTTGATGCGCTCGAGGGTCGCCAGGTCTATACTTATGGCGAGAATGGTCTTGATAAAGAGTGCGTTACATACAATGCCAATAGTGCAATTGATAGCCGTGTTGTAGAGCGCTATGATGAGCGTGGCAACCTTGTTGAGTTGACTAACTACGATGGTGCTGGCGCTGTTGTTGAGAGTATTCAAAACATCTTTGACGAGGCAAATAATATTGTCGAGGAGCGTCGCACCACAACAAATGGAGTCGTTCTATCGCTCAAGAATTATAAGTACAACGAGGCAGGCTTGCTTATTGAGTATATCGACGACGATAAGTTCCATGGCCAGTATAACGTGACAAGCTACCGCTACGACGATAAAAATAATCTTATTGAGGAGATGTCGTATGCAGGAGCTCGTCGTGTGCCTCAATATGTTGTTGAGTATGTTATAACATATAGATAACGTCTTGATAAATAGGTTGTAGTGACTCCGAAAGTTTTGTGGTTTCAAACTTTCGGAGTCACTTGTTTTTTGTACCTAACGACGCTCAAAATAGGGTAGTTTGAGTGTTTGATATATTTCGCTTATACCTATATAAAAAATAAAGATGTCGTTTATTTTGAAATTCTGAATAGTTTTTGTTACTTTTGCAAGTTATTACCAAATAATGCTATGTCAAACGAAACAAAAAATATATTAGAGGAGCTCGAAACGAGCGATTATAAATATGGCTTCGTCTCAGATATCGAGACCGAAACTATTGGGCGAGGACTCTCTGAGGATGTTGTGCGCCTTATTTCGGCAAAGAAGGGCGAGCCCGAGTGGATGCTCGAACAGCGCCTTAAGGCCTATCGCCACTGGCTCACGTTGGAACACCCCAACTGGGCGCACCTCGATATCCCTGAGATCGACTTCCAGGATGTTATCTACTACGCTGCACCTAAGCAGAAGCCAAAGCTTAACTCTATGGACGAGGTTGACCCCGAGCTAAAGAAGACCTTCGACAAGCTCGGTATTCCTCTCGAGGAGCAGATGGCATTGGCGGGTGTTGCTGTCGATGCTGTGTTGGACTCGGTGTCGGTAAAGACCACATTCCGCGATACACTTGCCGAGAAGGGCATCATCTTCTGCTCAATATCGGAGGCTATCAAGGAGCACCCCGAGCTTATTAAAAAGTATCTCGGCTCGGTAGTGCCATATACCGACAACTTCTATGCGGCACTTAACGCTGCGGTATTCTCCGACGGCTCGTTCTGCTATATCCCTAAGGGTGTGCGTTGCCCTATGGAGCTATCGACCTACTTCCGCATCAATGCTGAGGGTACGGGTCAGTTCGAGCGTACGCTTATCGTTGCCGACGAGGGCTCATACGTAAGCTACCTTGAGGGCTGTACTGCACCACGCCGCGACGAGAACCAGCTCCATGCTGCTGTTGTCGAGATTGTTGTGGAGAAGGATGCCGATGTTAAGTACTCTACCGTGCAGAACTGGTATCCTGGCGACAAAGATGGCAAGGGTGGTATCTATAACTTCGTTACTAAGCGAGGCATCTGCCGTGAGGGTGCTCATCTGTCGTGGACTCAGGTCGAGACGGGATCGGCTATTACGTGGAAGTATCCAAGCTGTGTGCTTCAGGGCGATAACTCGTCTGGCGAGTTCTACTCTGTGGCTATGACTAATAACTTCCAGCAGGCCGACACCGGTACAAAGATGATACACATCGGTCGTAATACCCGCTCACGTATCGTGTCGAAGGGTATCTCGGCTGGTCGTTCGCAGAATGCCTACCGTGGCTTGGTGCGTGTGGCTAAGGGCGCAGATAATGCCCGCAACTACTCGCAGTGCGACTCGTTGCTCATTGGCGATAAGTGTGGTGCACACACCTTCCCCGTTGTCGATTGCTATAACCCATCTGCTGTGCTCGAGCACGAGGCAACAACCTCGAAAATCTCGGAGGAGCAGCTCTTCTACTGCAACCAGCGTGGCCTCTCTACCGAGGAGGCTGTGGGCTTGATTGTAAATGGCTATGCTCGTGAGGTGTTGCAGCAGCTGCCTATGGAGTTTGCCGTTGAGGCACAGAAGCTCCTTGCTATTAGCCTTGAGGGTTCAGTGGGTTAGTCCACCAAACAAAAAGTTGATTAAAAACGAAAAACAAAATATATATGCTTAAAGTAGAAAATCTACACGCCCGTGTTGGCGATAAGGAGATATTGAAGGGTATCAACCTCGAGGTTAAGGCTGGCGAGGTTCATGCTATCATGGGCCCTAACGGCTCGGGTAAGTCAACCTTCGCTTCGGTGTTGGCGGGTAACGAGAAGTTTACTGTTACTGAGGGTAAGGTTGAGTTCGAGGGCGAGGACTTGCTTGGCTTGCCTATCGAGGAACGTGCCAAGAAGGGTATATTCCTTGGCTTCCAGTATCCTGTTGAGATTCCTGGTGTATCTATGGCTAACTTTATGAAGATTGCCGTAAACGAGCAGCGCAAGTATCGTGGCCTTGAGCCATTGACTGCTGCCGAGTATCTCAAGCTCATGCGCGAGAAGAGTGCCATTGTTGAGCTCGACACGAAACTTACGTCGCGTGCCGTAAACGAGGGCTTCTCGGGTGGCGAGAAGAAGAAGAATGAGATCTTCCAGATGGCTATGCTTCAGCCTAAGCTTGCCCTGTTGGACGAGACCGACTCGGGTCTTGATATCGACGCATTGCGTATTGTGGCAACGGGCGTTACTCGCCTCAAAACTCCTGAGAATGCAACAGTGGTTATTACCCACTACCAGCGTCTATTGGACTACATCGTACCCGACTATGTGCACGTGTTGTATAAGGGTCGCATCATTTATACTGGCGATAAGACATTGGCTCTCAAACTCGAGAAGGAGGGCTACGATTGGCTTATTAACGACTACAAGGAGGAGTAGCGATGGGTTGTTTGAAAAGTAGTGGACAGCCCGTATCGGCATCAGGTCGCATAGGCTCGGGTCGTTGGTTGGTCGAGGAGTTGCCTTCGCTCGACCTAACCGTTGAGGCAGGTGCTAAGTGCGAGCTAGTTGTTGCGGACGGTGCTAAGTCTACAGACATAAATATTGATGTTGAGCGTGGCGCTGAGCTAAATATTGTGCATGCTGTTGCCGAGCGCTCGGTGGCCGATATAGCTGTTGCTTTGGCTGAGGGTGCTATGTGTCGCATCACCGAGGTTGTTACCTCGTCATCAGATGTACACGTTGTGGCAAGCCTCATGGAGCCCAATGCCCGCTTCGAGCTCGATGGCGCCTTTGTGCTCACCGGCGAGGAGAAGGGTAGCGTTGCGGTTGATGTAAACCATATTGCATCGGACTGCTCGTCGCGCACCTCATATAAGGGTGTTGCTTCGGGCAAAGCGCATGGTAGCTTCTCGGGTTTGGTATATGTTGCCCCCGATGCACAGCGCACCGACTCGCAGCAGTCGAGCCGTAATATCACCATTGGCGAGGCACACATCGAGACCTTGCCACAGTTGGAGATCTATGCCGACGACGTTAAGTGCAGTCATGGTGCTACCGTGGGTCAGATGGATGCCGATGCCATTCTCTATATGCGTCAGCGTGGCTTGTCGTTGGTTGATGCCAAGCGCTTGCAGATTGAGGGCTTCGTTGCCGATGTTGTTATGCACTCAGCTATGGAGGAGTGCCGTGAGGAGCTTATGAAGATGCTTGAAACAAAACTTGAGCTATTGTAACGATGTTCAATGTAGAAAAGATACGTGCCGATTTCCCTATTTTGGAGCGTGAGGTAAACCGTCGCAAGCTCGTCTATTTCGATTCGGGAGCTACGGCACAAAAGCCATTGTCGGTGATTAACCTCACCGATAAGCTCTATCGCGAGTATAATGCAAATATCCACCGTGGCGTGCACCATCTATCGGGTCAGATGACCGATATGTATGAGGCGGCACGTGAGCGTGTTCGTGAGTTTATTGGTGCTGAGCATCGCGAGGAGGTGGTATTCACAGCGGGTGCTACGGCATCTATCAACCTTGTTGCCTATGCCTGGAGCGAGAGGTTCTTGCATGAGGGTGACAACGTTGTTGTGAGTGAGATGGAGCACCACTCCAATATCGTTCCTTGGCAGTTGGCGTGCCAGCGCAAGGGTGCTGAGCTACGTGTCTTGCCATTTGACGATAAGGGCGAGCTACGTGTCGATATGCTTGATAGCCTTGTCGATGAGCGCACTAAGCTCGTTGCCGTTACCGAGGCGTCGAATACTCTTGGTACATGCCCCAACCTTGAGCCTATCATCGCTAAGGCACACGCCGTAGGTGCTCATGTTATGGTTGATGGCTGTCAGGGTATTGTGCATGGTGGCGGTAGGGTGGCTGAGCGTGGCTACGACTTCTATGCCTTCTCTGGTCACAAACTCTATGGCCCTACGGGTATTGGTGTGTTGTATGGTCGTCGTGAGCTACTCGAGGATATGCCTCCATTTATGGGTGGTGGCGACATGGTCGATAAGGTTACCTTCGCTAAGACTACCTATGCTCCGCTGCCTCTAAAGTTCGAGGCAGGAACATCGAATTTTATCGGTGCTGTAGGCTTGGCTGAGGCTATTCGCTATGTTGAGAGCATTGGCGTAGAGAATATTGAGAAACACGAGCGTGAGTTGCTTAAGGCTATGACCGAGCGACTATCGCGCATCGAGGGTTTACGCATATATGGCACAACCGAGAATAAGTGTCCTATCGTGTCGTTTACCATTGACGGCGCTCACCCCTACGACGTAGGTATGATTCTCGACAAGCTCGGTGTGGCAATCCGCACGGGCCACCATTGTGCCGAGCCTGTGATGACCCACTATGGTGTTACGGGTATGTGTCGTGCATCTATCGGTATGTATAACACTTTGGACGAGGTCGAGGTGTTAGCTAAGGGAATTGAGCGCGCAGTGATGATGCTTAAGTAGTTTAGTAACAAGAAAATATATTGGTATGTTTATCGTATTAGAGGGTTTAGATGGTGCTGGCAAATCGACTCAGATTGCCAAACTTAAGGCTATGTTCCTGGAGCGTGGCGTAGAGTCGGAGTATCTGCACTTTCCACGTTTCGATGCACCTGTCTATGGCGATCTTATTGCCCGCTTCTTGCGTGGTGACCTCGGTTCGGTTGAGCAGGTAAATCCCTATCTCGTTGCACTGCTTTATGCTGGCGATAGAGCCGATTGCGCTGCTACCATTCGTCGCTGGTTGGACGACAAAAAGGTGGTAATTGTCGATAGATATGTCTATTCGAATATTGGCTACCAGTGTGCCAAGATTTCGGATAGCGCCGAGCGTCAGACTCTCCGTGAGTGGATTTTACGTACCGAGTTCGAGGAGTTTAATATTCCTCGCCCCGACCTCTCACTATTCTTAGATGTTCCATTCGCATTTACCGAGCGCAAGCTCACCGAGCAGCGTGAGGGCGATGATAGAAGCTACTTGCAGGGTGGCAAGGATATCCACGAGGCGTCGCTCGACTTGCAGCGTCGTGTACGCGAGGTTTACCTCGAGTCGGCAGCTGCGAGTGGTGACCTAAAGGTTGTAAACTGCTCGGCTGATGATGGCTCTATGGCAACACCTGAGCAGATTTTTGAGCGTATCATGGAGCACCTCAGCCCCATTCTTAAGTAGGCAAAATGGTGAACAAAGAGCGCATTTTTGACATCTTTCGTTGGATACTGGGTGGCGTTTTTAGCTTCTCAGGTATTGTCAAGTGTGTCGATCCTGTCGGCACGGCGGTCTTTGTCGAGAAGTATCTGGCAACATTCTCGCTCGATGTGTTGTTGCCTCTCGCCCTGCCTATTGCTGTCGTACTTTCGGTTGTGGAGTTCACGCTCGGACAACTCCTTTTAAATGGTAAACCTCACCGCATTACGGCTATTGTCACCATTGTGATTATGTCGCTCTTTACCATTGTGACACTCCTCAATGCAACCATTCTCCCTATTGGCGACTGCGGCTGCTTTGGCGATGCTATCCGCCTAACACCTGTGCAGACACTACTTAAAAATGCAGCTCTGCTACCCTTGTCGATACTCATGATTGTTGGTGCTCGCCGAGGAGGCATAAATTATATTGCTCTATCTGTTCCTGTTCTTATCTCGCTTGGTGTATGCCTCTATGCGCTACGCTATCAGCCCATAATCGACTTTATGCCTTACGATCGTGGTACTAATCTTCGCGAGGAGGTTGCAAAGCAGCGTGCTGAGCTTGAAAATTCCACTGCTAACATCTTGATATTTAGAGATAAGACCACATCGGAGGTGGTGGAGTTTGATGCCTCAAACCTCGAGTGTTGGTCTGATCCTAACCTCGAATATCTCGATTCCCGTACTGAGGTTATTGCTGCGGAGAACTATCCTCTTGCTGAGCTTATGGTAACTAACCTCTCGGGCGACGATGTCACGCTTGAGCAGCTTGAACTTCCTGGCCGTGTGGCGTGGATAACCATCTACGATGCTAAGGCCTTAGAGCGAAATATCGAGACGGTAAACCGCTTGCTTAGCTCAGAAAGCTATGATAGTTATGTTGTTGCTACTTCGCTCGATGCCAATGCGCTAACAGAGCGCTTGGGCGTTGAGTGTTACATGGTTGATGCTATGACTCTGCGCACCATCAATCGCTCGAAGGTGGGCGTTATGCTCTTGGACAATGGCGTCGTTGTCGATAAGCACAATATTCGCGATATCGACTAATCGGCTAGGTTGTCGCGCGACTCTATAAAATTATCACCAACTATATATTTGTACTCGGCGACTGCCATCTGGTAGTCGAAGTGTGCTGCAAGCATATTGCGGTAGGTCTGCAACCAGCTTATTTGTGCTTGTAGTACATCGAGAATTGTTGTCTGCCCCTCGTTGTAGGCGTAGGTGCTAATTTCGAGGTTCTCCTCGGCAATTGTCATGCTCTGCTGTGCTGCCATAACGCGCTGTAATGTGCGCTCTATGTTTGTCCAGCCATCGTGTTCTATGAGGCGCAGATTATCTGCCACATTCTCAATCTCAAGATCGCTACTTAGTTGTGCGCTCTTTGCAGCATTTACCGCGGCGCGTCGCTCACCAAAGTGATATATGGGCGTTGAAAAATTAACCACTGCACCACCTCCTAACTCCATTTTGCTCTTAGACGTGTGTGGTAGCTCGGGCTGTAGCGAGCCAAAAACGTTAATGTTGATTTGTGGTAGAAAGGGTGCACGTGCCAACTTCACGTCGGCATGTGCTCGCTCGGCATCAACCTCAGCAATGCGATATTCGGGGTGCGACCAAATTAGTGTGTCAGCGTCCACTCGCTCGGGCTTTGGTGTAGAGTTTAATATCGACTCGCTAAGTGTTATCGTTTGCTTTAACTCGCCATTATACAGCGAGTTAAAGCTGTGTAGCGCAATCTCGTATGCCTCCTCAGCCGACGATAGCTGATAGTGTGCATCGCTCAGGCGTGACTCTATTTGCAGAAGGTCGCCCTTTGCCGAGTAGCCCTCCTCGTAGCGATAGGCGATAACCTTGTGTAGCGACTCGATAATTGCTACATACTCGCTCATTGATTTGTAATACTCCTCGGCATGCGACAGTTGCCAATATGCACTCTCGGCACTTAGTATCACCTCACGGCGTAGCATTATCTCCTCAAGACGGCTTATCTCATGTCCGAGCTTGGCACGCTCTGCCGTTGCTGCGACCCTACCTCCGCTATATATGTTTTGCGATATCTCGGCATTTGTTGACCAACCCCACCTTCTGCCCTCGACATGGCGTGCAAAGTCGAGTGTTGCCTGACGACCCATGGTAAGGAGTGGAAGACGCCCCTTCTTTGCTCGTTGCCACTCAGCCTCCGTGCGCTCAATCTTTAGCTCGGCTTGCTGAAGCGGAATGTTATACTCTAGGACCATGTTGCAGTAGTCGCTAAGCGTTATCTGTGCCCCAGCGGCAGTGTAAATGAGTGTGGCTAATACTAAAAGTGTAATATTGCGCATATCTCTTATTTATAAAATATTGTATATGTAACCGGAAGAACGACTATCACAAGCAGTGTCGCTACTATCAATCCTCCCATGATTGTTGCTGCCATCGAGCCAAACATAGGGTCAAACAGAAGAGGTATTAGTGCGAGCACCGTTGTTCCCGATGCGGTGATAACGGGTGTTAGTCGATCTGTTGCCGCCTTTGTTGCTGCCTTATATGTTGGAAGTCCCATGCTACGTAGCTCGTTTATGCGCATGAGGAGTATCACGCCACTCTTAACGTGCATACCTATAAGACCGAGCAAGCCGAGCAACGAGAAAAAGTCGAACATCTTGCCACTAACAACCAAACCCACAACAACACCTATGAATATCAGCGGTATTGTCGCCACGATTATCAACATGTCGCGATAGTTGCCAAAGAGCAGCACAAGCAACACGACGATGAGTATTAGCGTGAGAGGTAGTCGTGCGGCAAGGGCCTTGTTCGACTCCTCGCGACTCTCCTGTTCGCCATATATCTCCATGCGGTAGCCGTCGGGTAGGTCTATATTGTTTGTTATCTGCGTGTTAAGCTCCTCGAATAGTGCTATTGTGTTTGCGCCACTCTTAGGATCGCACTGCGCCTTCATAACACGGTGTGAGTCGATGCGACGTATCATTGGCAGCCCAAACTCGAAGCTAAAGCTCGCTGCTGCTTGCTCCATGCTATATGCTCTGCCCTTAGCCGAGAATATTGGCATTGTGCCGAGCGCATCGAGCGATCCCTGCTCCATGAGATCGGTGCTTAGTAAGATGTTTAGCTCTTTGTTGCCCTCGCGCATATTGCCCACTACAACACCCTCTGTTGCGAGCTTTACGCCCTCAGCCATGGCTTGCCTATCGACACCGAGGCGCTGACCCTTTAGTTGTGAGTAGCGAGGTGTGTATATAGGTACTCTATTGCCCCAGCTATTGCGTATATTAGTTGTGCTCGGGTGGCTAAGCATTATTGCCATGGCTCGCTGGGTAAGGGCACTTAGCGTGTCGATATTTTCGCCAACAAAACCAAACTCGATGGTGGCATCGGGCACGGGCGATAGCTTGAATTGCGACGATCGTAGCCACACGTCAGGAAGGTTGTCTGCTACCCATTCATCAAACCTCTTTTGTAGCTTATCTACCTCGCTAACCTCGTGAAGCTCAATGAGTATGTTGCCGTAGTTTGGCTTTGATGCATAGCTGCTGCTTGCCAAATAGTAGCGGGGTGGTGTGCCTCCTGCCGTTGTAGATACCTGCTTCACTTCGGGTTGCGCCATAAGCCACTCTGTTATGCTCTCAAGGCGTTCTTCTGTTGCTGAAATGTCGTAGCCCTCAGCCAAGATTACGTCGGCACGAAACATAGGCTTTGCAAGCTTCGGAAAGAAGTTTTGAGGCATCTTGCCCATGGTTACGAGCGAGAGTGCAAAGATCAAAACGGTTATTGTTAGCACTATCCAGCGGTGACGCACAAACATCTCGATAATTGGTCGAAACCACATTGAACGCTCAAAGTCATCATCTATTCTTTGTTGTGGCTTTAGTGTCGATAGCGACATCTCGGGGACTTGTGTAAGTG
Organism: Alistipes sp.; assembly: GCA_017631275.1. Lineage (GTDB taxonomy): Bacteria > Bacteroidota > Bacteroidia > Bacteroidales > Rikenellaceae > Alistipes. The sequence continues at coordinate 62,161 of JAGBTQ010000005.1, read as the reverse complement.
CTAACAACCAACTCATAATCAGCGATATGGCAATTACGCTAAATAGAGGTTTTATAATCTCAGCCACAGATGATGGCGATAGCTGTAATGGCAAAAATGAGATTATGGCAATGAGCGTTGCGCATAGCAGTCCCATGCTTGGTTTGGTGGCTCCATCGACTATGGCGGTACGTAGTGCCACACCACGATTAAGCAGCTGCGAGCTATTATCCACAACCACAATAGCATTATCTACAAGCATGCCCATGGCGATGATAAATCCTGCTAACGAGGTGCGATTTAGGCTCTCGCCCAGTGCGAGCATGAGCAGTAGAGTAGCGCCAATGCTTAGCATAAGAGAGCTACTTACAATAACACCCGAGCGCCAGCCCATAGTGATGATTATTAGAAGTATTACTATAGCTAACGACTCAATAAGATTTATTAAGAAGTCGTTGGTTGCCTCGCGCGCAATGATGTTTTCGGGGTATATTGTGGCTATATGCATGCCAGCAGGCAGTCTGTGCTCAGCCTCGCGTAGCTGCTCCTGTACAACGTTGCCCACTGCCACTACATCCTCTTCGGGGTCGGTGGCTATGGCAATGGCTATTGCCTCGTTGCCATTGTGGCGAACAATGTAGCGCTCGGGCTTGTGGTAGCGATGCTCAACTTTGGTTACGTCGCCCAAGCGATATTGCTTACCATCTTTTGCTGTAAGTAGTTGATTACGAATGTCATCTATCGAGAGATAGGGTGTTCCATCGCTTAGCTCAACGGTTAGCTCATCGGTGGTGTATTCGCCCAGAGCTATGGTTGCGCTGGTGCTGTTTATCGCGCTCTTTATGTCGCTCGGGCGAATGTCAAATGCTGCAAGTGTGGCGGGTGATATGTCGATGACTATCTCCGCCTCTTGCTCGCCACTTAGCATCACTTTGTCGATTCCATCTATTCTGTATAGTTCATTCTGTATCTCTATGGCGTTGTTGCGTAGCTCGTCCCATGTGAAGCCCCCTTCAGAGGTAAGGGCATAGTATAGTCCATAGACATCGCCAAAGTCGTCGGCAATGTTTATTGCACCTATGTTGCGCGGTAGTCTTGGCTTTACATTATCGACCTTTGCACGCAACTCGTTCCATATTTGTGGCACTCTCTGCGCTTTGGTCTTTGGCTCGAGCTTGACCATTAGTCGAGCATAGCCAAAGTGCGACTCCGAGACAATCTCGTCAACCGACTGCAACGTGCGTAGCTCTCGCTCCAGGGGCTCCACAACAAGACTCTCAACCATCTCGGGCGTTGCTCCAGGGTAGGTGCATGTTACCACGGCACTTTTGATTGTGAATGTCGAGTCCTCGCGCTTGCCTAAAACGAGAAACGAGTATATGCCACCGATGATGATTGTGGCTATTACTAGGCGCACTACAGCACGGTTGCTAATTGCATATTTTGTAATGTTGAACATTGCTGTTATATTATGCGAACAAGTTGATTTTCATGAAGTTTATATACACCTACTGTCACTATTCTTTCGCCCTCAGTGACACCATCTATGAGTTCCACAGAGTCGCTTCCGTTGAGTGTTCCTATCTTTACCTTTCGTAGCTCCACACGGCTCTCGTTGTTTACTATCCATACGTAGTCTTGACCCGATATAGGCGCATATATTGCCGTTAGTGGTACTACGGCGGTGTGACTATTTTTTTCGGGTGTTATCACCTCAGCAATACATGTCATGCCTGGCGAAATCTTATATTTTGCATTGTCGATACCTACAAGACGTAGTGATACGGGAAAGCCTAAAGCGTCGGACGATGTGCGTGCAAAACTCTTTATCTTGGCGCTAAATTTTACGTCTGGGTAGGCATCGAATATAACCTCAAAACGTGTTGTTGGCCTATCGAGAACCGATACGAGATTTTCGGGCGCAGTGAAGCCCACTGTGGTGCTCACGGGATTGACTAATCGCACTATGGTCTGTCCTGAGTTTACTCGCTCGTATGTATCGACATAGGTGCGCTCTATGATGCCGTCAAATGGTGCAACAATGCGCGTATCCTTGAGTAGATCTATGCTGTTGTCGTATGACGATTTTGCCTGCTCGGCCTTGCTCTCTAAAGCCTCCACCTCCTGCTTCGATATGGCATTGTGTTCAATTAGACGTTGTCCTCGTTCAAGGCGCAGAAGTGCCTCGGTATAAGTGGCTTTGGCAGCTTTCATCTGAAGCTCTACATCACGCCTATCGAGCTGGGCAAGAAGCTCGCCGCGCCTTACTAATTGACCCTTAGCCACAGGGATGTCAACCACACGCCCCGAGATCTTAAAGGCAAGGTTTACTGCGTCGTCAGCCGTGGTCAGTGCCGCAAAATTGCGACTCTCGATATCGGTGTATTTTACTGTTGTACACTTTACGCTCTGTGCCACCTCTTCGGTTGGCGTTACAGTGGTTGAGCAACTGCTTATAAGGAGTAGTCCGATTATAAATCTTCGCATTTCGTAGTTAAATATCTTTTAAACCTGTAATTTTCGGTTGTTAAAGGCAATAATCGTTCCTTTTTTCCTTTTGATTTATTAGAAAATTTACTATCTTTGCACATATTATATATGTGATTATGCGAAAGAAAGTTGTATCTATAGCATTGTTGTCGCTCGTGGCATTTGCTACTACAGCAGAGGCTTTGCCCCTTGTTGCGGTTGAGAAGCCAAGGGCGAATATTGAGGAGCTTATTGAGCGTCGTCGTTGGGCTGATGCCAAGTTCTCACTCAAAGATTATCGCAAGCAGCTTGATGCTGTCAAGGATCGCTATGAGCTCGAGTGGGTAGATTATCAACTCGTATGTTGTCAGGTGGAACTTGGCTCGTCGGAGGCTGTGCAATATATGCTCGATTTCATGGAGTGCTATCCGCAGAGTCAGCATGCCAATCGCATGCGCTTTATGCTTGCTTGCTACTATGCCGAGGAGAATAACCTTGAGGCGGCAAAGGAGCACCTTCTAAAGGTGGACTACATGGGCTTGAATGCTCGCGAAAAGGAGCGCTACGATATACGCATGGGTTACATCCGTTTTGTTGATGGCGACTATGTTGCTGCGTCTGGTCACTTTGCGCAAATTCCTGAGAAGAGTGAGTATTATGCTCATGCCTTGTATTATAGCTCATATATTAGCTACCTCAATGGCGATTACAATACGGCGCGTGAAGGTTTTGCCGAGCTAAAGAGTCATGACTCATATCGCAGTGTTATTCCATTCTACCTTGTGCAGATTGAGTATCGTGAGGCAAACTATGACTATGTTATATCTGAGGGTGAGCGACTCCTTACTCTATCGACACGCACTGTTAGTGACGACCTTGTGCGTATTTTGGCGGAGTCATATTTCGTGAAAGAGGAGTATGCTTTGGCATTGAAATATATTAATGAGTATCCCGCAGAGAAGTATCGTCGTCAGGAGAACTATATTAAGGGTTACTCGCTGTATCGTCTTGCTCGTTATAGCGATGCTGCTGTGCCACTTCGTACGGTGTGTGGCCCAAGCGATGGACTCACGCAGATTGCATCGTACCACCTTGCCGAGTGCTACCTCTATAGTGGCGATAAGGCAAAGGCTAAGTCGGCATTCTCGATGGCATCGGTCGATGGCTTTGATGATGAAATTGCTGAGAATGCTCTGCTCAACTATGGCCGTTTGACCTTCGAGCTCGATAGTAACCTCTTCGATGAGTCGGAAAATACTCTCAAAAAATATCTCAATAAGTATCCTCAATCACTACACTGCGAGGAGGTGCAGACTCTGCTAATTGCCGCTTTCTACAACTCTAAGAAGTATGATTTGGCATACAATGAGATAAAGACCTTTAAGAATCCAAACCGCGACCTGCGTGTTCTATTGCAGAAGGTTGCCGTTTTCTGTGCGCTCGATGACATAAAGGAGGGTAAGCTTGCTGAGGCAAGAGCGCTGCTCGAGGAGGCAGAGAGTATTGGTGTTAGCTCCAGGTATAAGGCTCTGGCAATCTATTGGCAGGGTGAGGTAGATATGCTTGAGGGTCGCTACGAGGATGCTAAGACAAAGTATGAGTCCTATATTCGTCTAGCACCTAAGAGCGAGTCGGAGTATCTTTTGGCTCACTACGGTGTTGGTTATGCCCAATTCCAACTCAAAGATTTCGAGCACGCCTCTGTGGCATTCGACACCTTTGTTCGCGAGTATAAGAATAAGGATAGCTATATGTATGACGCTCACAACCGCTTGGGTGACACACGTTTTTCGCAGCGCCAGTTCAATGCTGCTCGTAAGGCGTATAAGGTAGCTCTTGGTTCGCCTGCGTCCGAGCGCAACTATGCTCGTTATCAGCTTGCACTCATCGATGGCGTAGAGTCTAAGCCTGAGGATAAGATTGATAAGCTTAAGAGCATTGTTAGCGATGCTGATGGTAACTATGTCGATGATGCATGGTATGAACTTGGTCGTACATATATCGCCTTGGAGCGCTTCTCTGATGGTGCGGCTACGCTTGAGGATTTCGTTGCGAGCGACCCTACATCGCCATTCTACCTTAATGCTCTTTCGGATATTGGTCTTGCTTACTTTAACCTCGACCGTAAGGAGGATGCCCGCAAGTCGTATGAGAAGGTTGTTGCCTACGACCCTCAGTCATCGGCAGCATTAGAGGCTATGCGTAGCATTCGTGAGATCTATGTGGCGAGTGGTGATATCGACGGATATTTTGCCTATGCGGAGCGTTGCGGTGTGCAGAGCGATATGAGTGTGGCAGCACGCGATTCGTTGACCTTTGCTGCTGCCCGTACGGTATATCTCGAGGGTGATATGCCTCGTTCAATTACTAAGCTGCGTGCCTATCTCGATGATTTCGATAATGGATATAACCGTAGCGAGGCTCTCTTCTATCTCAGTGACTCGTATATTCGTAATGGTGATAAGGAGTTTGCTTTGCAGACCATGGAGGAGCTTGTTGCACGTGGCAATAGTCAGTACAACGAGCGAGTGCTCACAACCATGGCGTCAATGTGTTTCGATATGAAGAAATACGAAAAGGCCGCATCTGCCTATCGCAAGCTCTACGATGCAGCTCATGACCCAGCAAAGCGCAGAAAGGCATCTGAGGGTTATGTAAACGCTACGTTGGAGTATGCTGGCGACGATGAACTTTTGGCAATGGCAGACGATGTGAAGAAGATGGAGGATGCCTCGGAGGGTGCTAAGCGCAAGGCTATGCTGATTAATGGTCGTGTGATGTATAATCGAGGCGAGAGCGGTGCTTATGATATATTTGAGCTCCTTGCCACTAATCGCACAACGTCTGAGGGCGCTGAGGCTTACTATCGTCTTGTTGAGCGTGAGTTTAACAACGATAACATCGATAAGGCCGAGCAGATGGTCTACGATTTGGGTGATTGTGGCTCGGTTTATTGGCAGGCAAAGTGCTTTATATTGCTTGGCGATATCATGCTTAAGCGTGACAATGCGTTCCAGGCGCGAGCAACATATCAGAGTATTGTCGATGGCTATCCAGAGCAGAATGATGGCATCATCGACGAGGTTAAAGAGCGTATTAACTCAATAAAATAAGGTTAGTATGAAACGAGTACATGTCGCATTGTTAATTATAGCATCTTTTGTTTTGTGTGCTACTCCTGCAGCTATGGCGCAGGGTGGTAATGTGGAGATTGTTACTACATATACTCCCGAGATTGCCTCTGCCACAAAACTCTTAGCACCAACATTCGTTGATGACGACTCAAAGTTTGAGACAAATATAGATTATAATGTTAAGCCTACATCTTGGCAGATAGATCTCGAGGCGCACAACTTCAAGCCTGCTCGTGCCTCATACTGGGACTATTCGGCATATAAACAGTTTTTTGCCAAGGCTGCCGTGGCCTATCCTCTTGGCTCTGAGGCGCGCCTACATTACACTATTCAGACCCCTAAGTATGGATACTTTGGTGTGGGTGTTGATCATCTTGGTGATTTTGCACCTCGAGTATCTGCATCGGGTGTTGAGCGTAGTATTGGCGAGAGCTTCAACATGCAGAATAGGGTGTTGCTCAGTGGCGGTATTTTTGCTGGTAGCCGTATGTTCGAGGCAGCGCTTTCGTATGATAACGACATCTTTAATAGCTACGCAATGGATACTCCTGAGCGCCGCATGTTTCACGACTCAAAACTTGCCCTGCGCTTTGGTGACGACTTTGTTGATATCGAGCATCTAAACTTTGCTGTTGAGGTTGATGGTGGCGTATGGGCTCATAAGTTGCCTCAGTTCGATAAGATGCAGAACGAGATAAGTGCGGGTGCCAAGGCTTTGTTTGCACGCGACTTTAGCGGTAACGAGATCACTGCTGAGCTTAGCTATGAGATGTGGAAGGCGAGCCAAGATCTAAACTATGGCGATATGCGCTTTGGTGTTAGTGGCGGCTATGCTCGTAGCTTTGGTTTCTTCTCTGTTGAGGCTGGCTTGGGCTATCTCTACGATAAGGTTAATATGCGCGACAAGGCTTCACACTTTGTGCTTCCACGTGCTAAGGTAATGTTCGATTTGGAGAAGGCGTCGTTTGTGCCCTATGTCGAGATTAATAGCTCTGTTCAGCAGAACGATATCTCGTCGCTCTATGCTCAAAACCCATATATCGACTATTCGTCAATGGCTACTAAGCTAAGCTCAATGGTTAATAGCTGCAACTATAATATCGCTCTTGGCTTCACTGGTACGGTATTCTCATCACGTCTGTCGTATCAGCTCTATGCCGGTACAAGTTTTATGCGTGATGCGATGTTCTGGTATGTAACTGCGCCAGGTAAGTTTGGCGTTGAGGCCGACAATAATACACGCATATTCATGGGTGTAGGTGCAAAGTATCTGCCCGTAGCAGGTCTTGAGTTTGACCTCGATTTCTACTACCATTTCGACAAGAATAAGTCACAGTATATGCTTGCTGAGTCGGCAATGCGTGGTAATATCCATGCTAAATATACTCTTCGCGATTGGCAGTTCTATATCAATGGTGATCTGTTGGGTAAGCGCTCATGGTCGGTATTGCCTCAGCTTGCTGGCGAGCCTATGACAACGTTTACTACGCCTACAACCTTTAATCTTGGTGCAGGTGTTAGCTATCGTGTTAGTCGTATTGTTGAGGTGTTTGCCCAGGGACAAAATCTACTCAATAGCAAACATATTTACGACTATGCCTACTATTATAAGCCAGGTATTGGCTTTAAGGCTGGTGTGAAAATTGATTTTTAAGATAGTATAATTTTGGATTATGGCAAAGTGTAGTAATGAGTTCGAGCATTATAGCTGGTTTCAGCGCTGTGTGGTGCGTCGTGTTGAGACGATGTCGGCACAGAATGCTCTGTTGTGGGGTGTTGCCTGGTTAATTATCTCGTCTATTATTGGTTGGTACTTTCGCCTTATGCCAACATCTGCATTTAGCTTTGTGCCAACAGACTATGTTCCGCTGATGTGGAGCTTGCTGCTTGGTATCGTTGTGTGGTTTACATGGTCGTTGCCGTTTATCCCTTTTGCCCTTGTTCGCAACCCTAAGACTAAGAGCTTCGAGCTGTTGGGACGTCTGCTATTTGCTCATTGGCCCGTAGTTGTGCTTATGCTACCGGCAATTATCTATGAGCGCATTGACTATGCAACATTTGTGCAGAGCCCTGCCGTTGGCTTTGAGCTTTACCCTGTGTTTAGCGCTATTATGGTGCTTATTGCAGTGGTAGTTGTTGTGTGGTCAATGGCATGGAGCTATCAGGCATATACTGTATCTACGGGGTGCAACAAGAGTGTGGATAAGCTAATATTTGTCGTTGTTGCGATTGTGTCAGCCGTGCTATCGCATGTTGTTGTTGGATATGTTTTAGTGAGAGCTATATCCTAATATAACACTCAGAATGAGCGGTTTAGGTATATATACGAAAAAAGGGTAAGCTACTTATATCGCACCGCTACAACCACATACCCTTGCTTGATTCCTCACCTGGGGGGTTCTGTAGGAGCTGGTCGTATAAGACTTACCCGGGCACAAAAGTACAAAAAAAATGTATCTTTGCAAAAAAAAATAGAATAATGCGTAAATTTTTTATTTATCTGCTGCTGTTGCTACTTATTGGCGGAGGTGCTTTGGCTTACTTTGCATATCAGATGTTCTATGGCCCTGCTGTGGCTGAGGACTTCACAGTGCGCATCACGCCACGTACTGATTATGAACTGGTTGTAAATAAGGTAAAGAAAAATAGTAAGTATAATTGGGCTTTTGAGTTCTATGCAAAATACCTCGATTTGGAGAGTGCCCTGCGCACGGGAACATTCCTTATCGAGAAGGATATGTCAGTGATGACTATTGTGCGAACACTAAAGTATGGCGAGAGCAAGACCCTGCGCCTAACGATTAATAATGCTCGTACGCCCGAGGCTTTGGCACGAAAGATTGCTTCAAAGTCACATATCTCGGAGGAGGACATGCTCAAAACATTGCGTGATAGTGCGCTCATTGCTGAGCTTGGTTTCGACTCTGCTGAGGCTATGTTCTCTATATTTTTGCCTAACACCTACGAGGTGATGTGCGATATTACGCCTCGCGATTTGGTGCTTAAGCTAAAGTCGGAGTCAGATAAGTATTGGTCGTCATCGAAGCGCCAAGAGCAACTAAAGCGCATCGGGTTCACTCCCTTCGAGGTGATGACTATGGCATCTATTGTGCATGAGGAGACTAATGCCCAGAGCGAGATGGCTCGTATTGCAGGTGTCTATGTCAATCGTCTAAAAAAGGATATGTTGCTTCAGGCCGACCCAACTGTTAAGTATGCTCTTAACGACCCTACGGTGAAGCGTATTTTGAAGCGTCATCTTAAGATTGACTCGCCATATAACACCTATATCCACAAAGGTTTGCCTCCAACGCCCATTGCCATGCCCGACTTGGTGGCTATCGAGGCGGTGTTGAACTACGAGGAGCACAACTACCTATATTTCTGTGCTCGTCCTGAGTTCGATGGTAAGCACAATTTTGCAGAGACCCTCTCTGAGCACGAGAAGAATGCCAAGGCATATCACGATGCTCTAGATGAGTGGCTACGAAAGAAAAAACAAGAAAAGAAATAGTTGAGTATGTTTGGAAAATCTTTTTGGCAGCAGTTGCTTCGCGATGGTGCCGTGTTAGGCCTTGTGATGGCAGCATCACACCTCTTTGAGAGCTTTATGCTATTTGGCAACATGTCGCTTAGTGGTATGTCGCTCGTAGTGACTATTGAGATGCTCATAGCGGCAATATTCTTCGTGTGGTTTCTCTATCGTTCTACTAAACGTCGCTCGCTTGAGGCCGACCCTCAGTTTGGCTTCCCTTATAGTACAGGTCTGCTTTACGTCTTCGTAATGTCTGTGTTGAGCGGTGTTCTTGTAGGACTTAGCCACATTATATATATAAGTGCTATTGGCGGCTATGGCGCATATGTTGATGCTGTTATTGTTCGTTTCGAGCAGATGGCAGCACTCATGCCTGCCGATAATTCGGCATTGTTCGACCAGATGATCGATCAGCTAACAGCCTCAGAGAAGCCTTCAGTCATGCAGACTATTATATCCTCTGTAGATAACTATATTATCTCGGGCGGTTTCATGGGTCTTATCATCGCAGCTGTTGTGCGCCGTGAGCCTAAACGCGATAATTTTACTGAATAACGTATGAAACAACAATTAGACATATCTGTTGTCGTTCCCTTTTACAACGAGGAGGAGTCGTTGCCAGAACTTGTCGAATGGATAGATAGGGTAGCTCGCACCAATAATCTATCGTACGAGATTATCATGATAGACGACGGATCTTCCGATAATTCGTGGAGAGTTGTCGAGGAGCTTAAGGCTAAGTACTCGACAATTCGAGGCATCAGCTTTATGCGCAACTATGGCAAGTCGGCAGCGCTATATTGCGGTTTTGAGATGGCATGTGGCGAGGTTGTCTTTACCATGGATGCCGACCTTCAGGACTCACCTGATGAGATTCCCGAGATGCGCCGCATGATTTTGGAGGAGGGCTACGACCTTGTTTCGGGCTGGAAGCGCAAGCGCTACGACCCTATAGGCAAGCGTTGGCCAAGCAAGTTCTTTAACTTCACCGCACGCCTAATGTCGGGCATCAAACTTCATGACTTCAACTGCGGACTTAAGGCCTACCGCCGTAAGGTTGTTAAGGCTATCGAGGTCTATGGCGAGATGCATCGCTATATCCCTATCTTGGCTAAGCACGCGGGCTTTAAGCGTATTGGCGAGAAGGTTGTTGAGCACCATGAGCGCAAATATGGCAAGTCGAAGTTCGGCTTGGAGCGCATGATAAAGGGCTATCTCGACCTTATCAGCGTCTCGTTTATGTCCTACTTTGGTCGCTCGCCAATGTATCTCTTTGGTGGTCTTGGTACGCTTATGTTCTTGTTTGGTTTCGGCGCTGTGGTGTGGATTATTATCGAGAAGTTTGTGGCAAGCCGCTCGCTTACCAACCAACCATTGTTCTATCTCAGCCTTGTGGCGATACTCCTTGGTGCTATGCTCTTCCTTGCTGGTTTCCTTGGCGAGTTGATTAACCGCCGCTCGACAGATAGAAATAAATATCTCATTGATAAACAAATAGATAAATAAACTAATATTATGATACAGCGTATTCAATCACTCTACCTTTTGTTGGCTACTGCCATCATGTCGCTAACACTCTTCTTGCCTATTGCAACATTTGTTGTTGACGGCAACACTTTTGAACTTACAGCCTTTACACTCACCTGTGGCGACGTGTCGCGCTCGACTGTATGGCTCGGCATTTTGCTCGTGCTAGCAACGGTGCTACCATTCATTACAATCTTCTTGTTCAAGCGTCGTACGCTCCAGGTGCGTTTGTGTGCCGTTGAGATTGTGTTGTTGCTTGGCGCATTGATTTTTACCGCGCTTTACTATTGGCTCACCTCTCGCCTATTTGAGGGCATGACTATCGATCATCGCCAGTTTGGCTGGGCTGCGCCACTGCCAATCATAGCTCTTGTGTTGAGCTACCTCGCAAGCCGTGCAATCTTCAAAGATGAGGTGCTCGTACGCTCGCTCGATCGTATCCGATAACACGCTCTACGATGTCACACACAGTGAAAAATTATCGTAACACCGCACTTCTATCCTCGTCGCCACAGGTCGAGCAGGGTAGAGGCAAAAATATCATTCCTCCCCCCGAGCGTGAGTCGCTGTGGAGGGCATACCTTGATAAGTTTAAGGACCCTATTATAGTGGTCCTTCTTGTCGTTTTTCTCTTCTCTGTTATCGTCGCGCTCTACGAGATATTTGTCGTAGGCAAGGGCTTCGACCTCTTGCTTGAGCCCTCAGGAGTTCTTGTTGCTCTATTGTTGGCAACGGGCGTAGGCTTTATCTTTGAGGTGAAGGCTGGCAGGGAGTTCGATGTGCTTAATAAGGTCAAGGACTCACGTCCTGTGAAGGTGCTTCGTCGCGAAAAGGAGGGTGCACCAGCTACGATGATGACTATCCTTAAACAGGATGTTGTCGTTGGCGACATAGTCTGCTTAGAGAGCGGTGATGAAATCCCTGCCGATGGTTATCTTGTTGACACTCTGCAACTACGTGTCGATGAGTCGAACTTCACGGGCGAGACCTATGCAAATAAGTATCTCGACGAGGCAGATTTTGATGCAGAGGCTACCTATCCATCAAACTTCTTGTTGCGTGGCTCAACCATTATCGAGGGTCGTGCCGTGATGCGTGTCTCTGCCATTGGTGTCGATACCGAAGAGGGCCGTGGTGTGGCACGTGCAAGCGAGGGTAGCGATGTCGAGACTCCGCTTAATGCTCAGCTTGCACAGCTCGGTAAGTGGATATCTACGGCGAGCTTTATCATCGCCTCACTTATCATTGTGGGTCGCATTATTTCGTTAATATTTTTCGATCCTACGCCACTCTCGGAATATAGCTTTGTCCAGATTGCTGAGTTTGCGCTTGCAACAATCATGATTGCCGTGACGCTTATTGTAGTTGCTGTGCCCGAGGGCTTGCCTATGAGTATCACGGTTAGCTTGGCGCTCAGTATGCGTCGTATGCTCAAGGAGAAGAGCCTCGTGCGTAAGCTACATGCTTGCGAGACTATGGGTGCTGCAACAGTTATCTGCACCGATAAGACTGGTACGCTCACAAAGAATAGAATGACTGTTGTCGAGAGCATGCTCCTCGATGAGTCGCTCGACGGTATGTTAAAGTGCTGTATGGCGGTGAACTCTACTGCCGAGCTCGGTATTGAAGATGGTTGCGAGGTGGTTATTGGCAATCCTACCGAGGGTGCACTTATCAAGTGGTTACAGACCGAGGGTGTCGATTATCGTGAGCTACGCGAGAGATATACTGTTATTGAGCAACAGCCATTCTCCACAGAGACCAAGTTTATGTCGTCGCTTGTCGAGGATAAGATTTCGGGCAAGAGATTGCGCTTGGTGAAGGGTGCTCCCGAGATTGTTATGGCTATGTGTTCTACGCTGGCAGGTGGCGTAACAAGAGAGAGCGTTGAACAGACATTGCGTAAGTATCAGAGTTGTGCTATGCGCACACTTGGTTTTGCTGTGCAGTGTGACAGTAGCGACGACCTTACGTTTATTGGCATTGTGGGTATTGCCGACCCAATACGTGATGATGTTAAGGAGGCTATCGACATAGCGATGAATAGTGCTGGTGTCCGCGTAATCATTGTTACGGGTGATACTCCAGGTACAGCCTCAGAGATTGGTCGCCAGCTCGGTCTTATAGAGGGTGTCGAGGGTGAGATTATCACAGGCCCTGAGTTTGCTCGCCTAAGCGATGATGAGGCACGCGAGATACTTCGTGATAAACGTCTTAAGATTATTGCTCGTGCTCGACCCGACGATAAGGCACGCCTTGTGATGCTGCTTCAGGATAACGGCGAGGTGGTTGCTGTTACAGGTGATGGCACAAACGATGCTCCAGCACTTAGTAAGGCTCAGGTGGGCTTGTCGATGGGCGATGGTACGTCGAGAGCTAAGGAGGCGAGCGACATTACTATTATCGATAACTCGTTTGCAAGCATCAACAAGGCTATTATGTGGGGTAGGTCGCTCTATCTCAACATTCGTCGCTTCATCATCTTCCAGATGACTATCAACCTCTCGGCATGTCTTATCGTGCTGTTTGGTGCATTTGTGGGTCTGGAGTCACCACTTACGGTAACACAGATGCTATGGGTGAACCTTATCATGGATACCTTTGCTGCTATGGCACTATCGTCGCTACCAGCTCATAGAGGTGTCCTAAATGAGCCTCCGCGCAATCCACAAAGTCACATCATCAATCGACCTATGCTATATCGCATAGTGGGTTTTGGCTTAATCTTCTTTGTAGTGTTGGTGGGTTTGTGGCAACTGCTGCACCATGTCGATATTAGCAGTGTTGCGGATATTGTGCGTGGCGATACTATACGCCAGTTTGTTGCCGACTTGGGCTCGCAAGGCGATGCTACGGACCTATTGACACGCTACGAGCTTGGCGTATTTTTCTCGATATTTGTTGTGATGCAGTTCTGGAATATGTTCAACGCCAAGTATTTCCACTCTGATCGTAGTCTTCTGCTCGACCTTGTGGACTTGGTGCGTCGTCCAACGGTTGTCAAAGAGTCGTATAGCCTCTACTTCGTGCTTATCGCCATCGTTATTTTGCTTGGTCAGGTGCTTATCGTGAACTTTGCAGGCGATCTGTTTGGTGTTGCTCCGCTGCCAATTAGCGATTGGGTGTGGATATTGTTGCTCACCTCGCCAATTCTGTTTATTCCCGATATTGTGCGACTCGTGCGTCGCTAAGCTATAGCTCCATGCCTTGTTTGGTACGTGACAGAGTCTCGCTATCGACAAGGCATTTTGCTATCTCTATGCCAAACTCTATCGAGCGTCCAGCACCTGCTGATGTGAGAATGTTATTGTGCTTTACTGTGCTATCTGCCACGTAGTTATACTCTGTCATCTCTGCCTTTACCGAGCTATGACATGTGATGTTGTAGCCCTTGGCAACTTGGGCGTAGGCAAGCACTGTGGGAGCACCACATATTGCTGCGATGAGCTTGCCCGAGTCGAAATACTCTCTTACCGCGCGACATACCGCCTCCGACTCGCGAAGGTTAATATATCCAGGATTTCCACCCGGAAGTATCAATACGTCGCCATCGCTTAGGTCAGTGTCGTTGATATGTGTGTCGCAGTGGAGTGTTGCGTGGTTGTGCGACGATGTTACGTCGAGCGACGCGCCCACAGCGACCTTTCTTAGCTCCACGCCAGCACGCTTAAGACAGTCGATAGGGGCAAGCGCCTCGATTACCTCGAAGCCCTCAGCTAGAAGTATATATGCTCGTTTCATCTATTTCAAACATTCAAAGTTGCGTTCGATGTCGCCAAGCGGCATCTCCTCAATGCGGCAGCTGCCTATGCGCTCGGGGAGCACTATACGTATAAGGTTGTTGCTCTTCTTCTTGTCGTGACGTATCTCACGTACTACGTCGCCAAGTGGCACGGGCATATCGAGCGAGAAACCTATCTTCATAAGTAGGTTGTCTATGCGCAGCATATCCTCCTCGGCGAGTATTCCCATGCTATTTGCCACGTGCGAAATCTTTGATAGACCCACAGCCACAGCCTCGCCATGGTTTAGCTTGTGTGTACACTTCTCGATGGCGTGTGCTATGGTGTGTCCAAGATTGAGCACTCGGCGCACTCCCTTTTCGCACTCGTCACGATCCACGATGTCTGCCTTGAGTCGTACGGAGTCGAGGACTATGCGCTGCATGATATCTTTGTTGGTGTAGCTCGCTGTGGATAAGTTCTCCTCGATAAATTTGAAGAGCTCCTCATCGCCGATAATTGCCATCTTGACAACCTCGCCCATGCCGGCATGAAGCTCACGTGGGGGGAGTGTGCGTAGGAAGGTTACGTCGGTGATGACGAATGATGGTTGAGCAAATGTGCCCACCATATTCTTGTAGTTGAGAATGTTAACACCATTCTTTCCGCCTACCGATGCATCTACCTGCGCAAGCAGCGATGTTGCCACAAAGCCGAAGTCGAGGCCTCGCATAAAGGTGGTTGCAACAAATCCCGTGATGTCTGTAACTATACCACCTCCAATGCCCACAAGGAGTGTGGAGCGGTCGGCGCCTATCTCCATTAGTTGGGCATAGATCTTCTGTACGGTAATGAGGTTTTTGATGCCCTCGCCATGGCCGATTATTATATGCTCATATTTCGCTACTATGTCGTGGTATAGACGGTCGATGTTAGCGTCGGTGATTACTACAACGCGCCTATTTTGTGCATAACGTTTTAAGCCATCTTCAACACGTCCGACAAATATTTCGGATTTCTGCTTTATGGAAATAACAGTGCTCATTGACATACGCCTTATATTGTTTAGTGATGGGGTAGCAATACTCACAAATATTGCTCCACGCATCACTCTTAGGCAAAGATAGTAAAATTTTTGATAGATAACCCCGTCATCTACTCTTTTCTTTATCTTTGATGTTGCTATTAGCATAAAAGGTTTGTATCTTTGCATAAATGCCTACTACAATGAAACGCCTATTGCTACTCCTTGTCATGCTACTTCCCGTGAGCCTCTTTGCTCAGTCGAGGGTCTATGCGGGTAACTCATGTTATAGCTCCGACGTTGTCTGCACCTACGATGGAAAGTGTCTCTATCAAGGCAACTCCACCTATTCGAGCGACATTATCTTTACCTATGATGGTCGCTATGTCTATAAGGGTAAATCTACGTATAGCTCTGATATTATCCTCACGACCGACCATAAGCACATCTATCGTGGACGCTCCACCTACTCCTCAGATATAATCCTTAGCTACGATTCGCAGCATGTATATCGAGGAAATTCTACCTATCGTGGAGATATATTATTTACCTACGATAGGAAGCATCTCTACTTAGGTTGCTCAACATACACGAGCGATATTCTCTATACCATCGAGGGGCATATACCTATGGCTATTCTTGTGCTGTTGATGTAAAATTTTTGCTAAAAACACTTTAGTGACTCTTATATTTGTTAAATATTGTAGATATTTACCAATATTTTGTATATTTGCGCCCAATTAACCAAATCTCAAATTTAAATAATGGATTTTACTTGGCTTAAAACTGTTGTAGTGGGACCCTCCATTGCACACACGGTCTTTATTCTTGCCTTGGTAATTGCCTCGGGTATTGCCTTGAGCCGAATTAAGATTAAGGGAGTATCGTTCGGTATGACATGGATACTCTTTACAGGTATTGTTGCTGGTCATTTCCTCGGTGCTGAGTCTATTCACCACGACACCCTCCACTTCATCAAAGAGTTCGGATTGATTCTCTTTGTGTTCTTTATTGGTTTGCAGGTGGGACCAGGTTTCTTCTCGTCGCTCAAGAGCGGTGGTTTGAAGCTAATCTCGCTTGCGGCGCTCGTGATCTTGCTTGGCGCCATTACGACCTATGTAATCCACCTTATTACAGGTGAGCCACTCCCTACAATGGTAGGTGTGATGTCGGGTGCTGTGACCAACACTCCTGGTCTTGGTGCTGCGCAGCAGGCATTTGCCGATGCTGGTGGTGCTGCTAACAAGGCATTGGCTGACTCTATCTCGTTGGGTTATGCTGTAGCATATCCTTTGGGTGTTATCGGTATTATCATGTCGATGATTATCATGCGCTATGTGCTACGCATCGACTTTAAGAAGGAGGACGAGGGTCTTGCAGCTATGAGCAAGGAGACAAACCTCCCTCACCGCTACTCGGTAGAGTTTACAAACGAGATGCTCGACGGCAAGACTATCGCCATTGCCCACATGCTTATCAATCGTCAGTTTGTGGTGTCGCGCATCATGCACCGCTCGGGCGAGATTGTTATGGCTGATGGTAACTCGCAGCTCTCTGTTGGCGACCGCTTGCGTATCATCTGCTCGGAGGAGGATAGCGAGGCAATCTTGGCATTCTTCGGTAAGCCTATCGAGATGACAGCTGACGAGTGGGGTGCTACAGCTATGCAGTCAACACCTTTGGTGTCACGTCGTATTCTTATTACTCGTGAGGATGTTAATGGTAAGACCTTTGCCGACTTGCGCCTACGTACTCGCTACGGTATCAACATTACGCGTGTTCACCGTGCTGGTGTCGATCTTATCCCATATCAGGGTATGGAGCTTCAGGTGGGTGATAAGGTTATGGTTGTCGGCCCTGAGGCTGCTGTTGCTGCTGCCGAGAAGGCGTTGGGTAACTCGCTCAAGAAGCTCGACCACCCAAATCTCTTCCCTATCTTTATCGGTATTGCTCTCGGTGTGTTGCTCGGCTCACTTCCTTTGATGAATGTGCCACAGCCCGTTAAGCTTGGTTTGGCTGGTGGTCCACTTATCGTTGCAATTCTTATTGGTCGATTTGGTCCTCACTTTAAGATGGTTACCTATACCACAATGAGTGCTAACCTCATGCTCCGTGAGATTGGTCTTGCAATGTTCCTTGCCGCGGTAGGTATCGGTGCTGGCGATGGCTTTGTTGATGCAATTATCAATGGTGGTTATAAGTGGATTGGCTATGGTGTTATTATCACCGTGCTTCCTCTTATCCTCGTTGCGCTTCTTGCACGTCTTAAGTTCAAGGTTAACTACTACACCATGATGGGTCTTATGTCGGGTGCTATGACCGATCCTCCAGCGCTCGGCTTTGCTAACCAGTCGTCGGGTAACGATATGCCAGCTATTGGTTATGCTACGGTATATCCTGTTGTTATGTTCCTTCGAGTGCTTACTGCTCAGCTTATGATGCTCATGGCACTTTAGCGCTAACAACTTCGTAATATGTAGGGTGTGGCTTAGCCATGCCCTATATTTTTTTGTTTGCTTCTCTGTGCGAGTAAAAAAGTGCGGATAATTTTCGCCATTTGATTAATTTTGTGTACCTTTGTTAAATTAAGTTAATAATTAACAGAAATAAGATATTATGAAACGCTCTCTATTAGTAGCACTCTTGCTTGTTGCCTCGTCGCTTGTTGTCGATAGCTCGGCACAGCAGGTTGTCAAGAAACGTATTGGCTCATATGTCGAGAATGGTAACGTTGTTGTTGCCGAGGCAAACACTACACTTGCTGTAGATATTGTTGTCGAGACCGAGCAGTTTGTGCCAGGTCCTTATGCTAAGCAAGCTCAGCGACTATTGGGCGCTAATGCTCCGCTGGTAGATAAGGTTATTCATCGCATTGTTAAGAGTGATGTTGCCGTAGCTGAAACATCGTCGTACTATGCTTCGGAGAGTGTCGAAGTAGATAATTGCTGCGAGGTGGCAAATATTGAGTTCCCAAAGGTTTTGCCTGATCGCCTAAGCAAGTCACCTCTTACTGATGAGCAGGCTGCAGATCGTGCTGCTGAGCAGATTTATGCTTTGCGTACTGCACGCCTTGAGCTAATCACTGCCGAGTTGGGCGACGGTGTCTATGGTGCAGGTCTTGAGAGCGCTCTTCGTGAGATTGACCGCCTTGAGAAGGAGTATTTGGAGCTATTCTTCGGTAAGCGCTCTGTGACTTATAGCCATCAGCGTTATTACGTTACTGTTAAGCCAGCTGAGTTTGAGAAGGTTGAGCCTGCCGAGGTGGTAGAATCAGCAGAGGGTGCAGTGGCTTCTGAGGCTGAGAAACCAGCCGAGAAGAAGACAAAGAAGACTGCTGTTGAGGTTGCGCCACAGCCTGAGCCAAAGATGCTTCCTGCAAAATATACCGTAGCACGTTTCAATAGCAAAGATGGTTTGCTCTCGGCTGACGATCTCGCAGGTGAAATCATAATGCTTGTTATCAACCCTACTGAGATGAGCTATCCTGAGAGTGATGTTAAGGGTAATCTCTTTTATCGCTATGCAAACAATGCTGATGTGACACTCTGCCTCGGCTACGACGAGGTTATGGCTAAGCGAGTGTTGCCTATCTATGAGTTTGGTCGCACAGTATCTTTTGTAAAGCCAGCACGTTAGTATGGATAATACACAGCGCATGATAGCACTGCTTGGACGCTTGCGTAAGCAGATGAATGGTGCAGTTTCGGAGAGCATGCAACGCGATGGTCAGAAGTATGGTCTGAACTATGGCGTTAGCATTGCCACGGTGCGTGAGATTGTTGCCGAGGAGGAGCGCGACTACGAATTTGCTAAGTACCTCTATAAGCAACAGGTGCGTGAGCTTCGACTTGCCGCATGTCATCTTGCTGAGCCTACGAAGGTCGATACACACGAGTTTCCGTTCTGGGCACGTGGCATCGTAAACTCGGAGCTTGCCGAGGAGTTGGCATTTGCTCTTTTGTCGAAGATCTACGACATTAACTCGCTTATGGGCGTGTGGACTGTCGAGAGCAATGAGCTTGTCGCCTATGCCGCACTTATGGCAGCATCGCGCAACGAGCGCACCTTGTCCGAAGTGGCGTTGATTGCTGTTGAGAATGCCGTGCGAGCTAATCCCGATTCGGTGCTTATTGCCAATGGCGTTGTTACATTGCTGTGCTACGTTGCCAGCCGCGATAAGTCGCTGAGTGTCGGCATTCCCGTGTTGCTCGAGCGCCTCAATGAGTGTAGGGCAAAGCAGATAATCGTCGACGAACTTAGTTGGCGCTTAGAGTATTAAGTAAAAGAGTGAGTTTTTTTGAATACTCACTCTTTGTTTTTTAGAAGATGTTGCATGGCTGTTGTCGTCGAATAATTTGGCATAGTCGCTCGAACGATATTATTCCGCTCATGCGCCATAGGCTCTCGCCACGCCTGAATATTATGAGTGTTGGCACTCGCCTAATGTTGTAGCGGTGCACAAGTTCTATGTGCTCCTCCGAAGAAGTATCTATGCTTATGAGTGTCGCTATGTCGCTCATGGTTAGTGCCACACGCTCCAAGGTGTAGTTCATCGCCCGACAAGCACCGCACCTCATGGCGTAGAAATCTACGAGCATTAGCCTGTCTGACGATATTATCGTGTCAAAATCCTCAATTCTCATACCTGTGTCGTTTATCTTATGCCGTTCAAATGCTGTACCATAGTTTTTCATTCGGCGCACTAAGTTTGATAATTATTTGCCGCTAAGGCGATATTTCCTTATATTTGTATTATCGGAAAAAATTAAATGCAAACTGATATGAAAAAACTACTACTAATTATCATGTGCCTAATGACACTCACGTCGCTTAGTGCACAGAAATCAAAGACCTTTGAATTAAAGGGTAAGCCAGAAGCTGTGTATGAGGGTTATGCTAGTGGCAAAAAGCCAAATGGTCATGGCACTCTCACGATTACTAACTCCGACTCAGAAACTGAGTATACCTACATTATCGAGGGTGACTTCAGTAAGGAGGGTATTATTTCCAATGCAACGATTACGTTTGTAAATCAGAAAGTTGTGTTTAAGGGAAATCTTACGTACAAGACTAAGCGTGTAATACCTCTTACTCCTATTATAGACACAATTTCTTCGTTGATTAATTGGTGTAATATGTGGGAGAGTGATCGAGATCTTAAATTATATTTGACAGATGGCGGTTTCTATTCTAACGATCTTCTTGTCGCTTCGCTCAAAGGAGATTCCATGTATATCTCTATTCCAATTGGCTACTCAACAAAGATAAACTCATACGAGGTGCCAGCCTATGTTTATGGTTCTGTCACAAACAATGAACTTAACTTGGCACAAAAGTTCGCATGTAGCAAAAAATTTACAGTTACAGGTGGCATTGAGTCTACAATAAGTATGCAGAAAACAGGCTTGGTGCTTGGTAAATCAAGCAATAACGTGAAGCTTGAGTTTGACAACGGAGCTACATTCTCTAAGTCAGGTAATATTGCGAAGTTTGAGCGCCCTAATGGCGATCTTATTGTTGTGAATAACGGAAAAGTGTCAAGCTATAAGATTGCAAATAATGGTAACTACATAACACAAAAAGGTGTACATTATAAGTTTACAACTGGCGATGTGTACGATGGTAGGGTTGGCCACCTTTCAGACTTAACGCTAAGCCAGCTCTGTACATTCAAAGATGCAGCATTGCGCTACGATATGCTCGATATGTATGAGCTTAATGGTAAGCTTACGATGAAAGATGGTGGCCATCTTCAGATTAAGGATAATGTTGTGGTGTCTGGTAATGTTAATCGCACACTTGCTAATGGCGATAAGTTTAGTGGTACTATCGGTGGTAATCGTATCAAGGCGACTATTTCTTTGGCTAACTATCTATCTACAACAATCCCTACAAATGACTTCTTGAAGTATGTTGATGAGGGAACACTTACTCTTGCTGATGGATCAGCACACAAATATACTCATGGTATGCCCGAGGAGGAGTACAATGCATATATTGCGAAGTATAACGAGCTAAAGGCTTCAGACTTTTTGAAGGCTGACTACTACAATGTTCCTGAGTCATTCCAAATTACATTTAAGGACTTGGCGCAGATGTTCTATGACAAAACCCGTAATTCGGATCAGCTTTACATCAAGTATCCAAATGGCGATATCCTCTACTACATCGACTCGTTTATGAATGCACCAACCTATGAATACTTCAACTCACTTGGTTATGCCCCTAACATCTACTCTAAAGATGAGTATGGTCGTCGAGTATTTGCATCGGATAAACTTGAGATTACATGTACAAAGAGTAATGTCGGCGTGCAGGCTTATAACGAAGATACAAAAACTATGACTGTGTACGATTCTGAGGGTAAGCTTCAAAAGTTTAGTCAGACATACACCTCGGGCGACTATAAGAGTATCGACACCTATAACAATAAGGTTGTTTTTGCCGATGGTTCATACTTCGAGGGTACATTCTCATTTGAGGTGCTCGATGAGGCAGGCAACAAACTTAACCACGATGAGCGTTTAAAGGCCTTCGGCGCAAAGTTGGGTGCTGGTCCTGAGCATGTTTTAAGAGTAAACCTTTACAGTGGTAATGTTTACAACAAATCAAAGACTCTAATTAAAATCTATGAAAACGGCAAATTACTCTCTGATAGTGAGTTTAAATCGCGTCTAGAGCAGATTGAGCGTGAGAAGCGAGAAGCTGCAGAGGAGGCTCGTCGTGCGGCTCAGTTTAAGGCAAAACAGGATCGAGTATACAAGAAGCTTGTAGCTGCATATCCAAGTTACAAGAAAGAGATATCTGATCTAGTCTATGATGGTTATTTAGATGTATGGAACCGTAGTTGGCCTATTGGCTTCTTTAAGGCTATGTTCCCAGGCTGGATTTCAGATAGTGATTTCAGTCGAAAAGATTTCGGAGTTTTTGGCAAGGGTTATGAATGTATTATATCAAATATGGTTAATGGCGAATATATATATGTTGGTGCTCTTAAGATATTAAATGATAGAAAGACGGTAATTTTGTTTGTAAGTGGTTGGCATTACGATGAATATATTAGAAATGGTGCCTGGATTAATCTTCACAAGTAGTGTTATTAAAGCTAAAGGCGACACACGGTAATGTGTGTCGCCTTTAACTTTTTTTCCATCGTTAAAACATCGCCTTGGGTAGCTCCTCGATACTCGAGATAAATACTACCTCGATGCCTTTTGGACGCTTCACGGTGCGCTCCACGAAGCTTGACACCACAATGCGCTTGAAGCCTAAGCGTGCAGCCTCGGCAATACGTTGTTCGGTGCGTGGTGCTGGGCGCACCTCACCCGAAAGACCAATCTCGCCAGCGCAGCATACGCCCTCGCGCAGGGCTCTATCGTAGTAGCTCGATATTATGGCTGCAACCACGGCGAGGTCCATGCCTGTGTCTGAGATTTTGAAGCCACCGGCAAAGTTAAGGAATACGTCCTTCTGATACATCTTCATGCCCACACGCTTCTCCAATACTGCCAACAACATATTTAGTCGTCGCTGGTCGAAGCCTGTTGCTGAGCGCTGAGGTGTTCCATATGCCGCACCACTTGCCAAGGCTTGCACCTCGATAAGGTAGGGGCGAACACCATCGACAGCAGCACCCACCGAGCAACCCGATAGTGGCTCGTCGTAGTGCGTGAGAAGTATCTCTGATGGGTTATCCACGACCTTCAGTCCCGAGTCGCGCATCTCGAATACGCCAATCTCGTATGTTGCACCAAAGCGGTTTTTGATGCCTCGTAGTATGCGGTAGGTGTGGTTGTTGTCGCCCTCAAACTGAAGCACGACATCTACAATATGCTCTAAAATCTTAGGACCTGCAATGGTGCCGTCCTTGGTTATGTGACCGATGATAAATATCGCCGTACCTGTGCTCTTAGCCACACGCAGTAGCGACGCTGCACACTCTCTAATCTGTGGTACGCTACCTGCCGACGACTCCACAACGTCCGACGACATGGTCTGTATCGAGTCGATGATTACGATATCGGGGTGTAGGTTCTCAATCTCGGTGATGATGTTCTCGAGCAGTGTCTCGGTATATACCGTGCACTCCTCGTTCTCGATGCCAAGACGCATAGCGCGCATCTTAATCTGCTCTGCCGACTCCTCGCCCGATACGTATAATGTCTTGAGATTGTTTGCCGTGAGGGCAAGTTGCAGCGATAGGGTAGATTTGCCGATACCCGGCTCGCCACCCAACAAGATAAGTGAGCCTGGCACAAGACCTCCACCCAATACGCGGTTAAGCTCGCTATTTCCTGTGTCGATACGGCGTGTAGAGTGCTCCTCGATATCCTGCACCTTCTGTGGCACTGCCTTAGGCACCGAGGCAAGACGTGCTATGTTTGAGCCCGATGCCGACTCCTTGGCTACAACATGCTCAGTGATGGTGTTCCACTCGCCGCACGAGGGACACTTGCCCAACCACTTAGGCGTCTCGTAGCCGCACGAGGTGCAGAAGAATACACGCTTTAGCTTTGCCATAGTCTATTATTTGATGAAGAGCTTGATAATGTCGTTGCCGTTGGCATATACCAAAAGTAGGAGCAATAGCGCTAAGCCTATATACTGCATCACCTCAAGGAACTTGTCGCTTGGCTTGCGGCGTGTGATAATCTCCCAAAGGGTGAACAAGGCATGACCGCCGTCAAGACCTGGGATAGGCAAGATATTCATAATTGCGAGGATTACCGATAGGAGCGCTGTTAGTGCCCAGAAGCTCTGCCAGTTCCACTCGCTTGGGAAGATGTTGCCGATGGCAATAAAGCCACCTACCTCCTTGTAGCTCTTAGTCTTAGGATTAACAATCATCTTTAGCTGATCCCAGTACGATGCTATCTCTCGGCCTGTGCGACGAATACCCGCAGGGATTGACTCGAAGAAGCCATACTCCACGGTACGTGGTGCAATCATCTTGATGCTTACACCCATCTTGCCCTCGGCGTTGATAGGCACGCTTAGGCGTAGCGTGTCTGCCGCATTGCGCACGATGTCAATCTCGGCATTGCGACCCTGAGCCTTTGCCAAGAGCTCCTTGCCCGCGAAGAAGTCGCTAATGGCGTTGTTGTCTATGGTAATAACCTTGTCGCCAGCCATCACGCCCGCCTCCTTGCTACTATCCGACTCAACGCTCTCGATGATAAATGGCACGATAGGCTCGTAGAAGCCAATAATTGATTGATCCTCACGCATTGCCACAAGTTGCTCGAGTGGTAGGGTGAGTGTCACATTCTCGCCACCACGCTCAACAACCACTGTGCGGTTGTCGTCGGCAATGATTAGCTTCTTATCAATCTCGCGAATATTACCTATCGCCTCGCCGTCGATGCTTACAATCTTGTCGCCATCCACAAAGCCGAGCTTCTCGCCCGCCTCGTTAAACGAGTAGCCATATACCATGTCGTCGTTGTGGAAGTAGTTCTCGCCCCATGTGTAGAGCATGCCCGAGTAGATGGCCATGGCAAGCAACACATTCATCGTAATACCCGCAAGCATCACTATTAGTCGCTGCCATGCTGGCTTTGTGCGGAACTCCCAGGGCTGTGGCTCCTGCTTCATCTGCTCAAGATCCATCGACTCGTCGATCATACCTGCAAGCGACACATAGCCACCTAGTGGCAACCAGCCGATACCATACTCTGTCTCGCCTATCTTACGCTTGTAGAGCGAGAACCATGGGTTGAAGAAGATGTAGAACTTCTCGACGCGAATCTTGAAGATGCGTGCTGTGATGTAGTGTCCAAACTCGTGAATCATCACAAGTAGCGACAACGATGCAAAGAATTGAAGAGCCTTAATAAGTATTGCTTCCATGTTTTTTCGGTTTATAGTTTAAGGTATCGACGAGCAAGCTCACGTGCCTCATCGTTAGCACGGTCGTAGTCGTCGAGAGTTGGATTTTGTGTAAATGTTGCATTGTCAAGAGCATAGCGTATAGCACCCACAATGTCGAGATAACCGCACTTGTGGTTAAGGAATGCTGCCACAGCAACCTCGTTTGCGCCATTCATCGTGCATGCCGCTGTGCCACCACGCTTTAGGCACTCGTAGGCAATGTCCAAGGCTGGATACTTCACTCTATCTACTTCGGCAAACGATAGCGTAGGGTAGTCCAATATCGAGAACTCCTCGACAGCCTCTGCCGCACGCTCAGGGTAGAGCAGAGCATAGCTAATAGGGGTGTGCATATCGGCATTGCCGAGCTGCGCCTTAACCGAGCCGTCGGTAAACTCAACCATTGAGTGAACAATCGACTGAGGGTGAATAACTACCTTGATGCGCTCAGGCTCGATGTCGAACAACCAACGAGCCTCGATAACCTCGAAGCCTTTGTTTACGAGTGTTGCCGAGTCGATAGTAATCTTCGAGCCCATAGACCACTGAGGGTGCTTCAAGGCTATTTCAGGAGTTACGTCCTTGAGCTCCTCGCGTGTGTGGTTGCGTAGAGCGCCACCGCTACATGTTATGATTAGGTTGCGTATGCTCTTGCGCTTCTCGCCCTCTAAGCACTGCATTATGGCTGAGTGCTCCGAGTCGATTGGTAGTATCTCGACACCCTTGCGGCGTGCTGCTGCCATGATGATGTCGCCACCAACCACGAGTGTCTCCTTGTTGGCAAGAGCTATGCGCTTGCCACTCTCGATAGCAAGTAGTGTAGGGTGCAAGCCAGCATATCCCACCAAGGCATTTACCACCGTGTCGCTACGATAGCTCTCCGCAACATGGTTTATCGCCTCGCTACCAGCCATCACCTTAATCTGGGTGTCGGCAAGAGCTGCCTTCAGATTTTCGTAGTGCCTCTCATCGCCAATAACCACACTCTCAGCGCCGAACTCGCGTGCCTGCTCGGCAAGCTGCTCCCATCGGCTGTGCGCCACAAGTGATGCCACTTTAAAGCGGTCGGGGTTGCGACGTATGATGTCGAGTGTTTGAACTCCAATAGACCCTGTCGAGCCCAATATGGTCACTCTCTCAATATTCATAGTTAGGTTATTTTATAAGTATGTAACGCTCGGGATCTATGGCTGTGCCATTGCGCCATAGCTCAAACTCGAGCTCCAAAACCTTATCTTCGTTCTTTGCCAGAGTGCCTATCACCGTGCCACTCTGCACGCTCTGACCCTTGCGTACAAGAGCCTCGCCAAGCTGTGAGTATGATGATGTGTAACCCTCGCTATGCTGAATAATCACTGTTGTATATCCTGTGGTACCCTGCAATACACCCACTACGGTGCCATTCTCGATAGCTGTTACAGTGTGCTCGGCGTCAATACCCATAATAGATATGCCGTAGCTCGAGTTCTGTGCATCGAAGTGGCGCGATATGCTACCCTTAAGAGGTGCGCTAAACATTGCCGCAACGGGGTTTGCCTCGCGTGTATTACGTAGCGAGTACTCACCACTCTCCCTCTCAAGAAGACTGCGTAGTAGCGAGTCGGCACGTGTGGGCAACGCCATCTTAGTCTCCTGCTTTATGCTATCGGTCAATACCGTAGAGCGCAGCGTGGGTGTGCTTCCGTTGATAATCTTTGTCACCGCATCGTTGTACTCAACCATGCGACCCATAAGGCGCTGTATTGAATCGACCTGCATGATAGATTTCACCAAGTCGTCGTGCATGCGCTCCGAGCGAGTCTTATATCCTGGGAACACCTCCAAAATAGGGGTGTATGCCATGAGTATCATCAGAATTGTTACTATGATTATTAGCAGTGCTGCAATGCCACTTGCCAAACCGATAGGCGTTGTGTTCACCTTCCAGTGTGGCTCCTCGCTCTCGCGGTCACGCATCGATAGCTGACGCTTGTCGCTAAGCTGTGACCATAGACGCTTGAAAAAGTTCTCCTCCATACCTTAAATATAAGTATATATTTGTGCAAAGATAACGAAAATGGTGGGATACTTTGTATTTTGCTCGACTTTTTTTACCTTTGTGGTGCGAAATAATTTAACATTCTATATTTATCATGGTTAAACCTACACTTTTGGTCTTGGCGGCGGGCATGGGCTCACGCTATGGCTCTCTTAAGCAGATGGATGGCGTAGGCCCTAACGGCGAGGCTATCATCGATTACTCAGTTTACGACGCTATCCGCGCTGGTTTTGGCAAGGTGGTATTCGTCATTCGTCACTCTTTTGCTCAGGATTTTTGCGAGGTGTTCAACGCTGAGCGCTTCGGTCATAAGATTGAGGTGGAGTATGTTTTTCAGGAGCTCGACAAGCTTCCTGAGGGCTTCACTTTGCCTGAGGGTCGCGAGAAGCCATGGGGTACAAACCACGCTGTGATGATGGCTGCAGAGGCTATCAATACCCCATTCGCCGTAATCAACGCTGATGACTTCTATGGTCGTGATGCTTACGCAGTTATCGGTAGCTACCTCTCTGAGCTTGGAGCCTCTGAGGGCAAGTACTGCATGGTGGGTTACGAGGTTAGTAAGACATTGTCGGAGAATGGTACAGTGTCGCGTGGCGTATGTACCGTAGATGCAGATAGCAACCTTCGTGGTATGGTCGAGCGCACAAAGATTGAGCGTGTTAACGGCACTATTGTATTCCACGACCTCGGCACCGACGAGCCTTTGGCAGAGAATACTCCAGTGTCGATGAACCTCTTCGGCTTTACTCCCGACTACTTCCGCCACTCTGAGGCCTACTTCAAGGAGTTCCTCAAGGATAACATTGAGAACCTACGTTCAGAGTTCTTCATTCCTTTGATGGTTAATAAGGTTATCTCTGAGGGCACAGCCACTATGCGTGTGCTATCTACCTCGGCTAAATGGTTTGGCGTAACCTACAAGGAGGATAAGCCTCAGCTAATGCAGAAGATTGAGGAGTTGATTGCAGAGGGTGTTTACCCACGCAACCTCTGGAAGTAATTAATTTGTTGTGATAAGCCGCAATCTGTGGCACATTCCAAAACTAAAGACCTCGGGCTGTACTATTTGTACTATCCCGAGGTCTTTACTTTTGCGATGCACCACATCTCACGGTTTCTGAGAATAAATTGGTGCGTTGATTTAGGTAAATATAGGTAAAAAAAGAGAACTTAGGAAATTTAGTGAATTAAGAGATTTAGCGTTGATGAGAGCGCCTCTCTAAATTCATTAAATTCCCTAAGTTCCTTATGTTCACTATCTGTGTGCTTAATACCTCACCTCGTAGTTGTCATCTATGACAACATTCGAAATGATGCTGTTGCCCGGAAGATATGCCTCTTCGCCCTTGATGCAGAAGCAGAAAAGACCGAACGGAAAGGCAACGATACCAGCTCCCACGCCCAAGCCTATAGCTAGAACCTCACGGTCACGACCACATGCAGATGTGCCACCCATAAGATATATTGTCTGACCATCAACAGCCGTTGTTGTAAGGCAGTCAATCTTAATGTAACCAGGCTTGCCCACGCCCTTGCGACGAGTAACCTCGGTGTTTATAATCACGTTTGTACCACGGCGAATGAGCACATTACCCTCTTTGTCGGTGATGTTGCTATCGACAATAGCCATTGGCAACGACTGTAGGCGGTTTTCGCTGCTCACCGATGTCATGATGCGAACAGGAATAGGCTGACCCGCTGTAAGGTTGTAGTTCTGAGCTGATGCTGCACCTATGGTCATAAGTGCGATGCAGAGTGCGAAAAATTTCTTCATGTTATTATTGGTTTAATTTATTTGCTCGTAGTTTATACAAAGATAAGTAAAATCCCCATATGGCAAGATTTTGTCTGCTTCTTGTGTATGTTTTCTACCTCTTTTACCTATAAGACGTAGAAATTCTAATTTTCTGACATCCGTTAGCGATTTTTATACATGTTTTTTGTGTAGATGCCCTCGATAATCTCCTCGTCGGAGGTTATCATCTTCGATAGATAGAGCACCTGGCGGGTGTCATACTTTGTAGAGTCGCTGAGCCTAGGTATCTGTGTGTCGTAAGCCGCCTCTAGCTGCCAACCGTGTTTCGAGAGATGGTTGAGCACACTTATCACCGAGTTAAAATAAATGCCCTTGCCATTGCTGTCAACCAGCCAATTGCCAGCTCTATCCTGCTGACCATAGTCAATATAGGCATAGCCCATGGTGCTGCCAGCTGCGTTGTTGCCCCACACCGAGCAATATACTTTGTAGGGCTGTTGAGCCATTGCCGAGAGCGAAATGAGAGTTGCGAGTAGTAGTGTAGTAATCTTCTTCATAGTAGTGTAGTTTTTGTTTGCTTAATACAAAGTTAATGACGACAAACACTATAAAAATCTGACATCGCGGTCAAAAGTCCAAAACCCTTTGTGAAACGCCCTTTTTGCGGGGTGAACACGAAACGCAGGGAGACCAATCCGTTGGATTAGCCTCCCAATAATAATTTTTGATCACACCTTACTCTGCCTGCGACTCGCAATATACGCAGCGGATAATGCCGTCGACGCTTTCGAAGCGCTTGCGCACGGGCTCGAGGTTCGAGATACATAGCTTGTTCGGACACTTGCAACCTAGGTCGCTACCGCCATGGTCGAACTTACGCTCCGAGTCGTTCTGCCACTCGAGGAGCTTGAGGATGAGAGCCATACGCACAAACTTGCCATTCTCCACCTGACGGAAGTAGGCTGCACGTGAGTCGTTATCTACGTCGATAGCAATCTCGTTTACACGTGGTAGTGGGTGCAAGACTGCCATATGTTCCTTTGCGCCACGCATCTTGGCTGCGTCTAGCACGAAGCAGTCCTTAACACGCTCATACTCATCGAGGTCGGTGAAGCGCTCCTGCTGAACACGTGTCATGTACAACACATCAACCTCGCCGATAACGCTCTCGATGTTATCGACCTCGCGGTAAGGAATACTGTAGCGGTCGCACACGTCGTGCTTGATGTAGTCGGGAAGAGCCAACTCAGGAGGTGCGATAAGTATAAACTTAGTGTTCTGGTAGCGCGACATCGCCTTAATGAGCGAGTGCACAGTACGGCCATACTTAAGGTCGCCAACAAGACCTATGGTGAGGTTGTTGAGCGTGCCGAGCTCGCGCTTGATGGTGAGCAGGTCGGTCATCGTCTGCGTAGGGTGGCTGTGTGAGCCGTCGCCAGCATTGATGATAGGGGTACGTGATACCTCGGTAGCTGCCAAGGGAGCTCCCTCAACCTTATGGCGCATTGCGATGATGTCGGCAAAGCAGTTGATAACCCTAACGGTGTCCTGCACGGTCTCGCCCTTAGATACTGACGAGGACTTGGCATCGGCAAAGCCAAGGACGTTGCCGCCAAGCTCCATCATTGCTGCGGTGAAGCTGAGGCGTGTGCGTGTGCTGGGCTCGTAGAATAGTGTTGCGAGCTTCTTGCCCCGACATATGTCGCTATACTTATCACGGTTGGCAATAATATCCTCGGCTACGGCGATAATCTCGGCAATCTCCTCAATCGAGAGGTCAGTAGGGTCAATCAAGTGCTTCATACCAAATATCTTTTTTATTGTTTCTTACTTAATCCAGCTCTCGTCAGATGGGTTGTTGCGGAACTTAAGGATGCGCTCCTTGTCCTCAGCCTTGATATAACCCTCCTCGGCAGCAACCTCTACAAGTGCGTCAAGGTTAGAGAGTGAGTAGTTCTTAGCCTCGGCAGCAGCCAAGCGATCCAAGCCCTTCTGCATGCCGTATGTGAAGATGCTCACGATACCAAGAACATCAGCACCAGCATTGCGTAAAGCCTCAACAACCTCGATGCAGCTACCGCCAGTAGAGATAAGGTCCTCAACAACAACTACCTTCTGGCCAGCCTCCAACTTACCCTCGATCTGGTTGCCACGGCCGTGATCCTTAGAGCCTGAGCGAACGTAGCCCATAGGCAAGTTAAGGATTGTTGCGGTGATTGCTGCGTGAGCGATACCTGCTGTTGATGTACCCATCAATACCTCTACCTCAGGATAGTGCTTGCGGATAAGCTCTGCAAGACCCTCCTCAACGTGGTTGCGCACCTCAGGAGCGGTGAGTGTTAGACGGTTGTCGCAGTAGATAGGGCTCTTAATGCCACTTGCCCATGTGAAAGGCTGCTCAGGACGCAAAAATACTGCACCAATAGACAAAAGGTCTTTAGCTATCTTCTTTTCCATAATCTTCAAATATTTAATGGTTTACAATTATTACTCTGCAAATTCGCGCATGCAACGCTCGTAGGCTGCAACGGGATCGTCAGCCGCTGTGATAGGGCGACCTACAACGATGAAGTCGGAGCCAATCTCCTTAGCACGCTCAGGGGTTGTTACACGCACCTGGTCGCCAACGTCGCCATCAGCGAAGCGTACGCCTGGCGTAACGGTCATAAACTCCTTTCCACAAGCATCCTTAACCATAGCTGCCTCGAGTGGTGAGCATACCACGCCATCAAGGCCTGCTGCCTTGGCATTCTCGGCATACTTAACGATAGTGTCGTTGATTGAAGCACCGATTAACAACTCCTTCTGCATGCGCTCCTCAGATGTAGAGGTGAGCTGTGTAACGGCGATAAGCAGTGGGCGAGTGCCGTCCTCACGTGTAAGACCCTCGATAGCTGCCTTCATCATATCGACAGTACCTGCTGCGTGCACATTTGTCATATCTACGTCGAGGTTACGAAGCACCGACATAGCCTTCTTTACGGTGTTTGGAATGTCGTGTAGCTTAAGGTCGAGGAAGATGCGGTGACCGCGCTCCTTGATAGTGCGCACGATCTCTGGACCCTCGGCATAGAAAAGCTCCATACCAATCTTTACAAATGGCTTACGACCAGTGAACTTATCCAAGAAGTTCAAGGTCTGCTCCTTGCTGCTAAAGTCGCAAGCAATAATTACATCACGCTTACTCATATCTTAGTAGTTTTATTATTTTACAATTCCGATAATGTCACGAAGACGCTCGATACCCAAGCGCTCCATCTCCTTAGGTAGTGCCTCGATAATCTCCTTTGAGGCGTAAGGGTTCTTGAGGTTGGCAGCACCCACCTGAACGGCTGTTGCTCCCGCCATCATCATCTCGATAACGTCTGATGCTGAGCTTACGCCACCACAGCCCATAACAGGAATGTTACATGCCTGAGCCACCTGATATACCATGCGAACGGCCACAGGGAAGATAGCGTCGCCCGAGAAACCACCCATCTTGTTGGCAATTACTGGCTTACGACGCATGGTGTCGATACGCATACCAAGCAGTGTGTTGATAAGGCAGATACCGTCAGCACCAGCCTCCTCGCAAGCACGAGCGATAGCCACAATGTCCGTAACATTTGGGCTTAGCTTGATGAATACAGGCTTTGTTGTCACGGCTTTAACGCGGCGAGTAACCTCGGCAGCCGACTCTGGCTGGGTACCGAAGCTCATACCACCGTTATGCACGTTAGGACACGATACGTTTACCTCGATAATCTCCACCTGCTCCTCCTTGTCGATCTTTGCGCAACACTCCTCGTACTCCTCCAACGAGAAACCGCTGATGTTTGCTACGATAGGCTTGTGGAAGATCTCACGAAGGTGAGGTAGCTCCTCAGCAATAACCTTGTCGATGCCTGGGTTCTGCAAACCAACCGAGTTGATAAGTCCCGATGTACACTCGGCAATACGTGGTGTAGGGTTACCAAAGCGAGCCTCGCGTGTAGTGCCCTTAAACGAGATAGCGCCAAGGCAGTCGAGGTCGTAGTACTCCGCGAACTCACGTCCGAAGCCAAATGTTCCTGATGCAGGGATAATAGGGTTGTCGAGCTTCACGCCGCAAAGCTCCACCGATGTATCATACTTTACCATATAATCTCTTCACGTTTTAGTACGGGACCATCTTTACAAATACGCTTGTTGCCATACTTTGTCTTGCATGAGCAACCCATGCACGCACCAAAGCCACAACCCATGCGCTCCTCGAAGCTAAACTCTGCTGGGCACTCTGTAGCGTCGTACAACGCCTTGAGCATTGGGAGTGGACCGCAAGTATAGAGGTAGTCGAACTCAAGAGCCTGCTCACGAATAACATCGGTAACAAAGCCCTTTGTGCCTACCGAGCCGTCGGCAGTTGAGCAGTAAACATCAACGCCCAACGCCTTGAACTCCTCTGTGTAGAAGAGCTCCGATGCGGTATTGAAGCCTACAATTATCGAAGGCTTCTTGCCCTCGCTAATGAGGCGCTTGCAGAGGTTGTACATTGGAGGTACACCAACGCCACCACCAACTAACAATGGTCGCTTAGCATTGTTCTCGGTTGAGAAGCCATTGCCCAAGCCAGTGAGAATGTCGAGCTTTGTGCCGGCGCTCATAGCCTTCATCTGCTCGGTGCCGCTACCCACTACCTTATAAATAATAGTAATAGTAGTTGCGTCGTAGTCGCAGATTGATATAGGGCGGCGCAAGAACTTGCCCTCAAGCTCGATGTTGATAAATTCACCCGAGTGCTTGATGTACTGAGTGTCGCCCTCCAACACCATGCGATATACCGCAGGTGTTAGAGGCTCGTTACTCAAAACTGTATATATTCCCTTCTTATACATTATTCAGCGTCGATTGTCGATACACCAAGTGTAATCTCCTCCAATACGTCGAGAAGCACGCTTACGGTCTCGAGTGCTGTGAAGATTGTAACGTTGTTCTCAACGGCGCAACGACGAATGTCGTAGCCATCAAGACGTGCGCTATGCTGGTTGATATCGATAGTGTTGATAACATAGTTTACGTGACCCTTGCGAATCGAGTCGAAGATCTCTGTTGAGCCCTCGCTGAGCTTCTTGAGGCAACGTGTGCGAATGCCATTCTCGCGCAAGTACTTAGCAGTACCGCTTGTAGCCTCGATGTTGAAACCAAGCTCGTAGAAGCGGCGGATAAGAGGCAAAGCACGTGGCTTGTCGGCATCAGCAATCGAGAGGAAGATTGTTCCGTAGTTTGCGATTGTCATGCCTGACGACTGCAACGACTTGTACAATGCACGACGCAATGATGAGTCGTAGCCGATAGCCTCACCTGTTGACTTCATCTCAGGTGATAGGTAAGAGTCAACGCCACGAATCTTAGCGAATGAGAAGGCTGGAGTCTTCACGTACCAACGCTTCTTCTCCTCGGCGATAACCTTATCTACGCCCTGCTCCTTAAGGCTTGTGCCAAGCATTACGTTTGTGGCAATCTTTGCCATAGGCATGCCTGTAGCCTTCGAGAGGAATGGCACTGTACGTGATGAACGTGGGTTAACCTCGATTACGTATACCATGTCGTTGTCGTCGGCGATAAACTGAATGTTGTATAGACCAACGATACCAATCTCCTTACCAAGACGAATTGTGTAGTCGATGATTGTGTCCTTAACCTTCTGGCTTACACTGAATGTAGGATATACGCTGATTGAGTCACCAGAGTGGATACCAGTGCGCTCAACGTGCTCCATGATACCTGGGATAAATACATCTTTGCCGTCGCAGATAGCATCAACCTCAAGCTCCTTACCCATGATATACTTATCAACCAATACTGGTGAGTCCTCATTTACCTCTACGGCAGTCTTGAGGTAGTGGCGCAAAGCCTCCTCGTTCGACACAATCTGCATTGCACGACCACCAAGAACGTAGCTTGGACGTACCAATACTGGATAGCCGATGCGCTCAGCAGCTGCTACACCGCGCTCGATGTCGGTGATAGCCTCAGCGTCAGGCTGTGGGATACCTGCCTTACGCATGATAGCCTCGAAGCACTTTCTATCCTCAGCATTGTTGATAGCCTCGATGCCAGTACCGATAATCTCCACGCCAAGGTCTGCCAAAGGCTTAGCAAGGTTGATAGCTGTCTGACCACCAAGCGATACAACTACGCCCGTAGGCTTCTCCAACTCGATAACGTTCATCACATCCTCAACGGTAAGTGGCTCGAAGTAGAGCTTGTCGCTGGTTGTGTAGTCGGTAGATACGGTCTCAGGGTTGTTGTTGATGATGATAGCCTCGTAGCCCGCCTCGCGGATGGCCCAGATGGCGTGAACAGTAGAGTAGTCGAACTCGACACCCTGACCGATACGGATAGGACCTGAACCGAGCACGATAATCTTCTTGCGGTCGGTAACGATTGACTCGTTCTCCTCCTCATATGTAGAATATAGGTATGGAACGTCTGAGTTAAACTCGGCAGCGCAAGTATCAATCATCTTGTATACTGGGAAGATGTTGTTAGCCTTGCGAAGGAGGAATACCTCTGATTGGTTCATCGACCAGCACTGACCGATAAACTTATCGCTAAAGCCCATGCGTTTAGCATCGCGCAACACCTCAACATTGCCAACATTTGCCTTAACCACGTTCTCCATCTCAACGATGTTCTTCAACTTCTCCAAGAAGAAGAGGTCGATCTTTGTGTTGTCATATACGTGCAAGAGGTCAACGCCACGACGAATAAGTTCAGCAATAGCGTAGATACGATCATCGGTACCCTTGCGGATATATGCCAAGATGCCCTCGACAGACATGGTATCAAACTTCTTGTGGTAGATGTGGCATACGCCAGTCTCCAACGAGCGAACAGCCTTCAACAAGCCCTCCTCGAATGTGCGACCAACGCTCATAACCTCACCCGTAGCCTTCATCTGTGTGCCAAGCTCGTTCGACGCGTCGCTAAACTTGTCGAATGGGAAGCGAGCAACCTTTGTTACGATGTAGTCCAACGTAGGCTCGAAGCTGGCAGGGGTGTTGGCAATGCGAATTTCGTCGAGAGTCATGCCAATAGCAACCTTAGCGGTAACACGTGCGATAGGGTAGCCACTAGCCTTCGAAGCGAGAGCAGATGAGCGGCTAACACGTGGGTTAACCTCGATGATGAAGTATTTGAATGATAGTGGGTCGAGAGCAAACTGAACGTTGCAACCACCCTCAATCTTAAGTGCGCGGATAAGCTTCAAGGCGCTTGAGCGAAGCATGTTGTACTCCTTAGCAGCAAGAGTCTGGCTAGGGGCAACAACGATAGAGTCACCAGTGTGAATACCTACTGGGTCAACATTCTCCATTGAGCAGATAGCGATAGCCGTATCGTTCTTATCGCGCATTACCTCGAACTCAATCTCCTTGTAACCCTTAATGCTCTTCTCGACGAGTACCTGGTGGATAGGTGAGAGGGCAAGAGCGTTACGCATAACGTCGCGCAACTCCTCCTCGTTGTCAGCAAAACCACCACCAGTACCACCAAGCGTAAATGCTGGGCGAAGAACTACTGGGTAGCCAATCTCCTTAGCTGCCTCAACACCCTCCTCAATAGAGTTGGTGATGCGTGAAGGGATAACTGGCTCGCCAATGCGTACGCACAAATCCTTGAAGAGCTCACGGTCCTCAGCCTCCTCGATAGAGGTGAACGATGTGCCAAGAATCTCAACACCGCACTCCTCAAGGATGCCCTTCTTGGCAAGCTGCACAGCGAGGTTAAGACCTGTCTGACCGCCCAAGCCGGGAACGATTGCGTCGGGACGCTCGTAGCGGATAATCTTTGCTACATACTCCAATGTAAGTGGCTCCATATATACCTTGTCGGCAATATGGGTATCTGTCATGATGGTTGCAGGGTTTGAGTTTACAAGGATAACCTGATAACCCTCCTCCTTAAGTGCAAGACACGCCTGTGTACCAGCGTAGTCGAACTCGGCAGCCTGACCAATAACAATAGGGCCAGAGCCGATAACCATTACTTTCTTAATATCTGTTCTCTTAGGCATGTTCTAGTCCTCCATTAGTTTAATGAATTTATCAAAGAGATTTGTGCTGCTCGATGGCTGATACTGCACAGAGAATACCATGTCGGCTGGTGCCTCGATACCTGCGATGGTGCCATCAAGAAGGTTGCGGTGAGTAACTGTAAGAGGTGTACCCGCCAACGACTCCTCGTTAACTACGAAGTTGTGGTTCTGCGATACAATCTCGAGCTTGCCACTCTCCAAGCACTTTACAGGGTGGTTGCCACCGTGGTGACCAAACTTTAGGCGCTCGTTCTTTGCACCGTACGACATTGCGATAATCTGGTGGCCGAGATCCACACCGAAGATTGGTAGCTTGCCACGCAACTGCTTAACAACCTCGCATACGCCAGGAACGTCGGCAGGGTCGCCAGGACCGTTCGAGAGGAAGATACCATCTGGGTTGAATGCCATGATCTCCTCGGCAGTAGAGTTGTAAGGCACGATAGTCACGTTGCAACCCTTCATGTTGAGCTGGCGAATGAAGCTATACTTAATACCGCAGTCGATAGCCACTACGTCCCACTTGTGGTTAGGCGTACGTGAGAACCAGCGCTTCTTGCAGCTGATGCGCTCAACAAGGTCGTGGCGAGGTGCTGTGGTGCGGATAAGCTCCAAAGCCTCCTCCTTAGTTGTGTTGATGTCAACGATAACGGCCTTCTGTGTGCCCTCGTTGCGAATGATGCGAGTAATCATACGAGTATCGACACCGCTGATGCCAGGGATATCCAACTCCTCGAATGTCTCGTTCATTGTCTTTGTGTAGCGGAAGTTGCTTGGCGACTCGCACACCTCGCGGACAACCATACCGCCCATGGTTGGGAACTTACTCTCGAAGTCCTCATCCATAAATCCGTAGTTGCCCATAAGAGGGTAGGTCATAACAACAATCTGATCGGTGTACGTTGGGTCAGAGATAATCTCCTGGTAGCCCACCATTGAGGTGTTGAAGACGATTTCGCATACCGTTGTGCGGTTCGAACCGAATCCATAGCCTGGAAACTCCTTGCCATTCTCAAGTACAAGTTTCTTGGTAAAAGGTTTCATCTGCTTTTTGATTTATATTATTTTGTTTTGTTGTCGTAAACAATCTCTCCGCGGTGTAGGGTCATTACAACGTCACCCGTCATCTCGCGACCGTCGAACATTGTAATCTTGCCCATTGAGTAGAAGTTGTTGCTATCTACTCGCCACTCCTTATTTGTATCCAAGAGCACGATGTCGGCACGCTGGCCAACCTCGATACCACCCTCGATGCGGAATACCTTGCGAGGGTTGATGCTCATAATCTTGATAAGATGCTCAAGGCTAATGATGCCCCTCTTTACGAGGTGTGTGTTTAGTGCTGCAAAGGCGGTCTCAAGACCTACAATGCCCATGGCGCTATCCTTCAAGCCTCGCGACTTCTCCTCCACAGAGTGTGGGGCGTGGTCGGTAGCTATCATGTCGATAGTGCCGTCCTTGATACCCTCGATGAGTGCTGCACGATCCTCGGCTGAGCGAATAGGAGGGTTCATCTTCCAACGTGCGTCCTCCTCGAGATCCATGTCGGTGAATATTAGGTAGTGAGGGCCTGTCTCGCACGTAACCTTCACGCCACGAGCCTTAGCCTCACGCACAAGCTGCACAGTCTCCTTTGTAGAGATGTGACATACATGATAACGGCAGCCAATCTTCTCGGCAAGCTCAATATCACGCTTAACTTGTGCCCACTCGCTCTCCGAGCATATACCCTTGTGGCCATGCTCACGAGCGTACTCGCCATCGTGGATATAGCCACCCTTGAGTAGCTCCTCTACCTCGCAGTGAGCTGCGATTAGTGAGTCGTACTTTACCGCCTCCATCATGGCACGCTCCATCATGCCATCAACCTGCACGCCACTACCGTCGTCCGAGAAGGCGCATACCTTGTCGTGGAGCGATGCAACGTCTACGAGCTCTTCACCCTTGCGACTAATGGTGATTGCGGCGTAGGGTAGTACCTCAATCTTTGCATCGCGCTCGATGATGTCCTGCTGTACCTTTAGGTTCTCTACACAGTCGGGCACAGGGTTGAGGTTTGGCATTGGACACACGGTAGAGTAGCCACCGCGTGCTGCTGCCATGGTGCCGGTTGCGATGCGCTCCTTGTAGCCATATCCTGGCTCGCGAAGGTGTACGTGAACATCGACAAATGCTGGTGCAACAACCAAACCTTTAGCGTCGATTACTCTGTCGCCCTCGTTGGGTGTTATGCTCTTCGCGCGCTCTGCTATGCGACCATCGACGATTGCTATATCCTCGATTTCAGCGCCATAGACAGCGCCATGTTTGATGATAGTTCGTAGGTTAGCCATATATAAAAAAACAGGCGACCCAAAGAGTCGCCAATATTAGTTAAAAACAGTATTTCCAAATGAATTAAACAAGGGAAAATAACCCGACATCTGCTCCTGCTTAGGAGTGTAATTACAACGGTTATTTAGCGCTTGTTTCATAATATTATTATAATTTGCGCAAAGATAAAGATTTTTTATGAACTGTGCAATAGTTTGTGGTGATAATTTTACAAAATTAT
The DNA here is from genome assembly GCA_017631275.1 of Alistipes sp. Taxonomy (GTDB): domain Bacteria; phylum Bacteroidota; class Bacteroidia; order Bacteroidales; family Rikenellaceae; genus Alistipes. The sequence continues at coordinate 22,491 of JAGBTQ010000005.1, read as the reverse complement.
AGGGGTGGTTTACGTGGTGTGGTGGGTAGTATTCTCATAACATGAATAGAGCCAGAGATGTAGAGTAAAATGTGGTTGGTCGAAAAGATTGTTTCAAAGATAAAAGAATATAATGGTAAAAAGATAAAACGATGTCGTGTATCTTATTTTATTTTGTCCGTGACCATCATTTTGTTCTTTATATCTTTATTGTCTTTTTGTCTTAAACTTTATCTCTTATTTTGCATTAAATTGTTTGATTAGTGGCTGTGGTGATGCGTGCTGTTTTTAGTGGATATATTTAGTAGATTTATGGCTATTGTATAATATAGTGAGTTTATTGACATTAAGGAATATAATGATTGTTATATTTTGTAATGCTTTGATATGTTATTTTAAACTCTCTATACTCTTTAATCTCTCCAAATTTACTATTAAATCAATGAACTTTCGCAATTTCCTAAAACGTAAAAATTTATCTAAATTTTCGCATCGCCCGACCTGGTTTGTAATCCCTATTTTCTCCGTTATTCCGATTACTCTTTGTGTCATAATTGGCGTTTGTTCATAAAAAGTTGATAAAAGCACTTTGGACTATTTCTTATTTAAGAAATTATTACTATCTTTGTTGCATGAATATAATAACTCTATATCCAAACACTTCAACCATGAAAATTCGTAGCATGTATGGCTCGAAAATAGCGCATGATGCCTTGCAAGAGCATGGTATGCAACTATTCGGTGAGGTGTTGTGTGCGTATGGTGTAGCCGTAAAGCGCTTTGAGGGTAGAGTATGAAAAGTTATAGACCGCTGACATTCAAATGTTTGGCGGTCTTTGTTTTGAATAAATCGAATTATAAAACTAAATATTATGAAAGTAGCAGTTATTATGGGTTCTACCAGCGACTGGGATGTAATGAAGGCCGCTGTTGAGACTTTGGAAGAGTTGGGTATCGAGTACGAGAAGCGTGTTATCAGCGCACACCGCACTCCACACCTTATGGTTGAGTATGCTGAGGCAGCTCGTGAGCGTGGTATCGGCGCTATTATCGCTGGTGCTGGTGGCGCTGCACACGTTGCAGGTGTTACTGCGGCATTGACCACTGTTCCTGTTATCGGCGTGCCTATCAAGACATCGGCTCTTGGCGGTATGGACTCTTTGCTCTCTATCGTGCAGATGCCTGGTGGTATCCCTGTTTCTACCACAGCCATCAATGGCGCTAAGAATGCTGCGCTTATTGCTGCATCTATATTTGCCCTTACCGACAAGGCTCTTGAGGAGCGTCTTATCGCTTTCCGCAAGGCTCAGACTGAGAAGGTGCTTGCTGCAGAGCTTCCACAGTGCTAAACCCTCATTAACCCCAAAAACGATTATGAAGAATCGCCGTATATTTGTTGAGAAATATCCACGATTTCAGGTCGAAGCTGAGACCTTGCGTCGTGAGCTAAATACAAACCTTGGCCTAAATATCGAGAGCCTCCGTTATATCAATGTTTACGACCTCTTCGGCTTCAGCGACGAGCTTGTTGAGAAGAGCCGTTACTCAGTATTTGGTGAGGTTGTTACCGACTTGGTGACTGACGAGTGCGACATGGCTGGTATGCCATTCCTTGCTGTTGAGTTCCTTCCAGGTCAGTTCGATCAGCGTGCCGCATCTGCTGTTGACTGCGTACACCTTATCGAGCCTAATGCCGAGGTTAAGATTAAGTCGTCACACATTCTTGTGTTCGATGCCAGCGTAACCCCTGAGGTTTTGGCTCGCATCGAGAAGTACTATATCAACGCTGTTGAGTCGCGCAAGAAGAACCTTGAGGTGTTGAGCGATGCCGAGTCGGCAGAGATTAAGCCAGTACCTGTTCTCGAGGGCTTCCGCAATATGAAGGAGGAGGAGCTTGCTCCATACTGCAAGGCTAATGGCTTGGCTATGAATGCCGATGACTTGCGCGAGGTTGTAAACTACTTCAAGCAGGAGGGTCGCGACCCTATGGAGACAGAGCTTCGCATCCTCGATACATATTGGAGCGACCACTGCCGTCATACAACCTTCACTACCGAGATTGAGGAGATTACCCTCGACGAGTCGTTCATGAAGGCTGAGTTTGAGTCGTCGCTCGAGCTTATGCGTAACATTCGCCAGGAGCTTGGTCGCGAGAATAAGAGCCTTTGCCTTATGGAGCTTGCAACAATCGGTGCTCGCTACCTTAAGAAACATGGCAAGCTCGATGATATGGAGCAGAGTGAGGAGAATAACGCTTGCTCTATCTTCGTGAATGTTGATGTTGATGGTGAGATGCAGCGCTGGTTGCTTCAGTTCAAGAATGAGACACACAACCACCCAACAGAGATCGAGCCATTTGGTGGTGCTTCAACATGTCTTGGTGGCGCTATTCGTGACCCATTGTCAGGTCGTAGCTATGTTTACCAGGCTATGCGTGTTACGGGTGCTGGCGATATCTACAAGCCTGTTGATGAGACTATGGAGGGTAAGCTTCCACAGCGCATCATCTCAACAAAGGCTGCTGCAGGCTACTCGAGCTATGGTAACCAGATTGGTTTGGCTACAACACACGTGCGTGAGGTTTACCACCCCGACTATGTTGCTAAGCGCTTGGAGGTAGGTGCTGTTGTTGGTGCTGTTAAGGCTGACAATGTGCGCCGTGAGAGCCCTGCGCCAGGCGATGTAGTATTGTTGCTTGGTGGTCGCACAGGCCGTGATGGCGTTGGTGGTGCAACAGGTTCATCTAAGGAGCATACACTAAACTCGTTGGAGGAGTGTAGCTCGGAGGTGCAGAAGGGTAATGCTCCTGAGGAGCGCAAGCTATCGCGCTTGTTCCGTCGTGGCGACGTTACTCGCCTCATTAAGAAGTCGAACGACTTTGGTGCTGGTGGTGTGAGTGTGGCTATTGGTGAGCTTACCGATGGCTTGGATATCTACCTCGACCGTGTGCCTACAAAGTATAAGGGCTTGAACTTCTCGGAGTTGGCTATCAGCGAGTCGCAGGAGCGTATGTCGGTAGTCATCGAGCGCAAGGACATGGAGCAGTTTATGGCATTGTGCCACGAGGAGAATGTCGAGGTTACGTATGTTGCCGATGTTACCGACACTCGTCGTATGCGTATGTACTGGGAGGATAAGGTTGTTGTTGACCTTTCACGCGACTTTATCGACTCGGCAGGTGCTAAGCACTATACAAAGATTAATATTGGCGCAGTGGAGAATATCAACCCATTCGAGCGTAAGGTCGAGGGTGTTACTACCACTAAGCGCATGAAGAACAACCTTTCGGACGATAACGTACTATCACAGAAGGGACTTATTGAGATGTTTGACTCTACCATTGGTGCTTCAACAGTGTTGATGCCTTATGGTGGTAAGACTCAGTGCACCGAGACTCAGGTGTCTGTGCAGAAGTTGCCAGTAGGTGGCGGCTTTACTAACACAGCAAGCATCATGGCATATGGCTACAACCCATTTATTGCGAAGTGGAGTCCATACCATGGTGCAGCATACGCCGTTGTTGATGCTTGTGCTAAGGTTGTTGCTGCGGGTGCTCGCTACAACAACATGCGCTTCTCATACCAGGAGTATTTCGAGCGTATGACCGACGCTACATCGTGGGGTAAACCACTCTCAGCGTTGCTTGGTGCTTTAAAGATGCAGGTAGAGCTCGGCTTGCCATCTATCGGTGGTAAGGACTCTATGAGTGGTACTTTCCGCGATATCAACGTGCCACCAATGCTCATGGCATTCGGTATTACTACTGTTGATGCGCGCAACGTCATCAGCCCAGAGTTTAAAGAGGGAGGCAACTATATATATATAGTACGTCACACACCTGAGGCTAACTATATGCCATGTGTTGAGCAGCTCAAGTCTAACTTCGACTTCGTGTCGGAGAAGATTATGCAGGGCGACATCAAGTCGGCATGGGCTGTTGGCTTTGGTGGTGTTGCCGAGGCTGTGGCAAAGATGTCGTTTGGTAATAAGATTGGTGCCTCTGTAGAGTGCGATGAGCAGATGTTGTATAACTACTCTTATGGCTCTATCGTTGTTGAAAGCTGCCGCACACTCAACCACCCATCGGTGGAGCTCATCGGTAAGACAATTAACGAGGAGGCAATCTTCGTAAATGGTACACGTCTTCCATTGGGCGAGTTGCTCGAGGCTAACACCGAGAAATATACTACTATCTATGCCGATAAGGGTAAGGCTGGTGAGCCTACCCGCATAAGTGACGGTAAGGGCTTTGTTAAGCAGTATGCTGGCCCTAAGGTAGATAAGGTTAAGGTATATATCCCTGTATTCCCTGGTACTAACTGCGACTACGACACTGCTCGTGCCTTTGAGCGTGCTGGTGCCGAGGTTCATATGACTGTGTTCAAGAACCTTACAGGTGAGGATGTATTTGCCTCTATCGAGGAGATGAAGGAGAATATCGACCGTTGCCATATCATGGCTTTGGCTGGTGGCTTCTCAGCAGGTGATGAGCCAGATGGTAGCGGTAAGTTTATTGCTAATGTGCTCAACAATAAGGTTGTTGCCGATGCTATCCATGCCTTGTTGGATCGTGGTGGCTTGATGCTTGGTATCTGTAATGGCTTCCAGGCATTGGTTAAGTCGGGCTTGTTGCCTTACGGCCGCTTGGGTATGACAACCAAGGAGTCGCCAACATTGTTCCGTAACGACATAAACCGTCATATCTCGCAGATTGTATCAACACGTGTCGGTACTACTGCATCGCCATGGCTCAAGTCGTTCGAGGTGGGCGATATCCACTCCATCGCTGTTAGCCACGGTGAGGGTAAGTTTGTTGTTAGCGACCAGCTCGCTGAGCAGCTCTTCCGCAATGGTCAGGTAGCATTCCAGTATGTTGATGCTGAGAGCCGTCCAACAACCGACTCGCCATATAACCCTAACGGCTCAAGCTTCGGTATCGAGGGTATTATCGACCCATCAGGTCAGATCTTGGGTAAGATGGGCCACACCGAGCGTTATGAGCGCGACCTTATGAAGAATATCCACGGCGAGAAGATTCAGGATATCTTCGCAAATGCTGTAAACTACTTTCTTAACAAATAGTTGTTATGACAAAGTTAGAACTTCAATACGAAGGTAAGAGCAAGCAGATATATCGCACCGATGATGAAGGTAAGGTAGTTATTCGCTTTAAGGACGATGCTACGGCATTCTACAACATCAAGCGAGCAAAGATTGAGAATAAGGGCAAGATGAACTGCGCTATCTCGTCAATGCTGCTTGGCTACCTTAACTCACGGGGTGTGGCAACTCATTACGTAGAGCAGGTGGCTGCTGACGAGCAGTTGTGTCGTGTTGTCGAGCATATCCCATTGGAGATTATCGTGCGCAACATCATAGCTGGCTCTATGGCTAAGCGTCTTGGTTTGGAGGAGGGTCTCGAGCCTGATAACACCATTTTCGACCTATGCTTGCGTGGCGATGAGCTTGGCGACCCACTCATTAACGACCACCATGCCGTAGCTTTGGGCTTGGTGTCGTACGACGAGTTGGCTGTAATCTACGAGATCTCGGCTAAAACAAATATACTCCTTAAGGAGGTGCTTGCTAAGGCGGGTATCACACTCGTAGATTTCAAGATTGAGTTTGGTCGTGATGCTCAGGGCAACCTTGTTCTTGCCGACGAGCTTACGCCCGACACTTGCCGCTTGTGGGACACCGTCACTGGCGAGCGCATGGATAAGGATCGTTTCCGTCGTGACCTTGGTCATGTGCGCGAAACTTATGAGGAGGTGGCAAAACGTATTGCCAATGTCTTAAAATAGAGTTGAGTATGCTTAAAGATTCATTAGATATTTATGGCGATGACCTGCACGAGGAGTGCGGTGTGTTTGGTATCTTCGGCGTTGAAGATGCTGCTAACCTTGCCTACTACGGACTTCATGCCTTGCAGCATCGTGGTCAGGAGGCGTGTGGTATCTCGGCATTCGATGGCGAGAAACTAAATACTGTCAAGGGCGAGGGTCTTGTTACCGAGGTGTTCAACCAGCAGAAGCTCTCGAAGCTCAAGGGTAACATCGCTATTGGCCATGTGCGCTACGCAACAACAGGTGGCGGTGGCGCAAACAACGTGCAGCCATTCTCGTTTAGCCATCATACGGGCGACTTTGCCCTTGCACATAATGGTAACTTGGTGAACTCTAAGGAGCTTGCCCACTACCTCGAGGTGCGTGGCTCATTGTTCCACTCGTCGAGCGATAGTGAGCTCTTGGCTCACCTCGTGAAGAAGGATAAGAGCGAGGATAAGCGTATCGACAACATCATGGAGGCTCTCAATATGTTGGAGGGTGCTTTCGCCTTTTTGATTATGACCAAGAACCGCATCTATGCTTGTCGCGATAAGCATGGCTTGCGTCCTTTGGCTTTGGGTAAGCTTGGCGAGGGCTATGTTATCAGCTCTGAGACATGCGCTTTGGATATTGTTGGTGCTGAGTATATTCGCGATATTGAGCCAGGTGAGATTATTTCGATTGACCATCATGGCATTCGCACCAACCACTACTCGTTGTATCAGCGTCACCTGATGTGCGCTATGGAGTACATCTACTTTGCTCGCCCCGATAGCGATATCGAGGGTTGCAATGTGCATACCTTCCGTAAGCTCTCGGGTAAGTATCTCTACGAGCAGTCGCCTATCGAGGCAGATGTAGTTATTGGTGTTCCCGATTCGAGCATTAGTGCCGCTATTGGCTACTCAGAGGCAAGTGGTATCCCTTATGAGATGGGTCTTATCAAGAATAAGTATATCGCACGTACCTTTATCCAGCCTTCACAGGAGATGCGCGAGAAGGGTGTTCGCATGAAGCTCTCGGCTGTGCGCTCGTTGGTTAAGGATAAGCGTGTGGTGCTTATCGACGACTCTATTGTGCGTGGTACTACCTCGCTTCGCATCGTTCGCCTATTGAAGGAGGCGGGAGCTAAGGAGGTGCATGTGCGCATTGCTAGCCCAGCAATCACTAATCCTTGCTTCTACGGCATCGACATGTCTACACGCGAGGAGTTGTTGTGTGCTCGTATGTCGAAAGATGAGGCCTGCAAGGCTATCGAGGCTGACTCGTTGGAGTTCTTGAGCGAGGAGTCGTTGCTCAAGGCGGGTAATCGCAAGGAGTTGTGCATGTCATGTTTCAATGGCTGCTATCCAACATCATTGTATCAAAACAAGTTGAGTAATAAATAATATAATAATATATAAGTATGGCAAAAAGTTACGAAGCGGCCGGTGTAAATCTTGAGGCTGGTTACGAAGTTGTTCGACGCATTAAGTCGCATGTAGCATCAACCAAGCGTGTTGGTTCTATGGGTAATATTGGTGCTTTTGGTGGTATGTTCGACCTTGCAGCACTCAACATCAAGGAGCCTGTGTTGGTTAGCGGCACCGATGGTGTTGGTACTAAGCTTAAGCTTGCGTTCGAGATGGATAAGCACGATACTATCGGTATCGATGCTGTTGCTATGTGCGTGAACGACGTTTTGGCGCAGGGTGCTGAGCCACTTGTTTTCCTCGACTATGTTGCAGTGGGTCACAACGAGCCTGCTAAGGTAGAGGCTATCGTTGCAGGTGTTGCTGAGGGTTGCCGTCAGGCTGGTTGTGCTTTGGTTGGTGGTGAGACTGCCGAGATGCCAGGTATGTATCAGGATGGCGAGTACGATATTGCTGGTTTTACAGTGGGTGTTGTTGAGCGCTCAAAGCTCATCGACGCTGGTGAGCGTGTAAAGGTTGGCGATGTGTTGGTAGGTATCGCCTCTACAGGTGTTCACTCTAACGGCTTTAGCCTTGTGCGTAAGGTTGTTGCCGATAACAATCTTAAGCTTGCAGAGAAGTACGAGGAGCTTGGCGACCGCACTTTGGGCGATGCACTTTTGGCTCCTACACGCATCTACGTTAAGCAGGTGTTGAAGGTTATCGCTGAGTGCGACGTTCACGGTATTAGCCACATCACTGGTGGTGGTTTCGACGAGAATATTCCACGTATCTTGAAGGAGGGCCAGGGTGTCGAGGTTAAGGAGGGCACTTGGGAGATTTTGCCTATCTTCCGCCTCTTGGAGAAGTATGGTAAGGTTGCTCACCGCGAGATGTTTAACATCTTCAATATGGGTATCGGTATGGTTATCGCATTGCCTGAGGCAGACGCCCAGAAGGCTATCGCTATCCTTGCTGAGTGTGGCGAGAAGGCTTCGGTTATCGGCCGCGTTATCGAGGGTGAGGGCGTAACAATTATCTAATTTTGGCTATGAAAAAGACAAAATTAGCAGTCTTTGCAAGTGGCAGCGGTAGCAACTATCAGGCTATCGCTGAGGCTTGCCAAGATGGTCGCATCAACGCCGAGATTGTGCTTTTGGTTTGCGATAAGCCAGGAGCAAAGGTGTTGGAGCGCGCCGAGCGTTTTGGCACAGAGTGCTTTGCATTTAATCCTAAGGAGTATGCTTCACGCGAGGCATACGAGACCGTTTTGGCTACTATGCTCGATGAGCGTGGGGTAGATTTTGTCTGTCTTGCGGGATATATGCGCATTGTTGGCAAGGTGCTATTGGAGCGCTACGAGCAGCGCATCGTAAATATCCACCCATCGTTGCTCCCCTCGTTTAAGGGTGCTCACGCCATTCAGGATGCAGTGGACTATGGTGTTAAAATCTTCGGTGTCACAACCCACTTTGTTGACGAGACATTGGACGGTGGTCGTATCATCGACCAGGGTGCTATTGTCTATGAGGGTGACGACATTGAGGAGCTTACCAACTTAATTCATAACATTGAGCACAAGCTCTATGTTAAGACTATTAACAAATTGATAAATAAGAAATATTAATATATATAAGATATGCGAGCATTAGTTAGTGTTAGCGATAAGCGTGGCGTAGTGGAGTTCTGCCAGAACCTCCGTCGCCTTGGTTGGGAGATTATTGCCACAGGTGGTACGCAGAAACTTTTGGACGATAGCGGTGTTGAGACTATCGGCATTAGCGACGTAACGGGCTTCCCTGAGATTTGTGACGGTCGTGTTAAGACCCTTCACCCTAAGGTGCATGGTGGTCTGTTGGCACGTCGTGACGACGAGAGCCACCTTCAGGCTTTGCGTGAGAACTCTATCGAGTTCATCGACATGGTATGTGTAAACCTCTATCCTTTCCGCCAGACTATTGCTAAGCCTGATGTTAAGATGGAGGATGCTATCGAGAATATCGACATCGGCGGCCCATCAATGTTGCGCTCGGCAGCTAAGAACTATCGCGATGTAACCGTTGTGTGCGACCCTGAGGATTATGCTCGTATTATAAGCGAGATCGAGGCTACAGGCAATACAACTGCTAAGACACGTCTTGAACTCTCGGCAAAGGCATATACCCACACTGCTGAGTACGATATGTGCATTGCAACATATATGCGCAAGCAGGCCGAGCTCAACGAGAAGTTGTTTGCATCGTTCGACCTCGTTCAGTCGTTGCGCTATGGCGAGAACCCTCACCAGGAGGCTAAGTTCTATGCTTCGGCAGATGTTGTGCCATTCTCGTTGGCTACAGCTAAGCAGCTCAACGGCAAGGAGATGTCGTACAACAATATCCAGGATGCTAACGCTGCACTCAACATCGTGCGTGAGTTTAGCGAGCCATTTGCTGTTGGTCTAAAGCACATGAACCCTTGCGGTGCTGCTATTGGCGCTGACATCAAAGAGGCTTGGACAAAGGCTTACGAGGCTGATACAGTAAGTATCTTCGGCGGTATTGTGGCTGTAAACCGTGAGATTACTAAGGAGGTAGCTGAGCTTATGAAGCCTATCTTCTTGGAGATTATCATGGCACCATCGTTTAGCGACGAGGCTCTTGAGGTGTTGTGTACAAAGAAGAACCTTCGCCTCTTGCAGGTAGATATGACCCAGTCAGATGCTACACAGACTCAGTATGTGTCGGTAAATGGTGGCTTGCTTGTTCAGAAGCTCGACACCGAGACTAAGGAGGTTGTTGCCGAGATGTGCGCAACGGAGCGTAAGCCTTCGTCTAAGGAGCTTGAGGATATGAACTTCGGCTGGAGAATCGTGAAGCATGTTAAGTCGAACGCCATCGTGGCAGTCAAGGACGGTCACACCATTGGCGTGGGTGCTGGTCAGATGAACCGCGTAGGCTCGGCTGAGATTGCTCTTAAGCAGGCTAAGGCAGCAGGCTTCACTGAGGGTCTTGTGCTCGCCTCTGACGGCTTCTTCCCATTCGATGACACTGTGACTCTTGCACGTGAGTATGGCGTGACTGCTTTGGTGCAGCCAGGTGGCTCAGTGCGTGATGAGGACTCAGTGAAGAAGGCAGACGAGTTCGGCATGACAATGCTTATGACCGGAATGCGTCACTTCAAGCATTAATTTGTTGTGATAAAGGGTCATCTGCGGCGTCTGGCTCATTGCCCCGAATGGGGAAATACCCTAAGTATGTCCCCATCCGCTGCAATTTCGACCAGCCTCACAGCTAACCCTTTCTAACAATAAATTTGATATAATGTATTATTGTCACTAATTGCAAATTAAAATGAACGTATTGGTTATTGGCTCGGGTGGCCGTGAGCACGCTATTGTCGAGGCGTTGTCGCGCTCGCCTAAGAACCCAAAGATATATTGTGCCCCAGGTAATGCTGGTATTGCTCAGCTCGCTGAGTGCGTGGCTATCAAGGATACCGAGGTTGAGAAACTCGTTGAGTTTGCTAAGGCTAACAACGTAGAGCTTACGGTGGTAGGTCCTGAGGCTGCGTTGGCTGCAGGTGTTGTCGATCGTTTCCAGCAGGAGGGCCTTCTAATATTTGGCCCTACAAAGGCAGCTGCCGAGATTGAGGCAAGCAAGGATTTTGCTAAGCGCCTAATGGTCAAGTACGACGTGCCTACGGCTGCCTATGCTACATTCTCTGACTTCGACGAGGCGATGGCCTATGTTCGTCAGGGCTCGTTGCCTACAGTGCTTAAGTACGACGGCTTGGCAGCAGGTAAAGGTGTGGTTATTGCTACAACAATGGAGGAGGCCGAGGCTACACTCCGTGATATGCTTCTCGACACTAAGTTTGGCGAGGGTAGGGTAGTTGTAGAAGAGTTCCTCACTGGCGAGGAGTTCTCGCTCATGTGTTTCGTTGCGGGTAACAAGATTTGTGCTATGCCTGTAGCTCAGGATCACAAGCGTGCCTACGACAACGACGAGGGCCCAAACACAGGTGGTATGGGTGCTTACACCGAGCTTCCATTTATCACTGCTGAGGACCACGCCTACGCTATGAAGAATATCATGCAGCGTGTTGCCGACGCAATGGTTGCGGAGGGCACTCCATTTAGCGGTGTGTTGTATGGTGGCTTGATGAAGACCCCTAATGGCATCAAGGTTATCGAGTTTAACGCTCGCTTTGGTGACCCTGAGACTGAGGTGGTGTTGCCACGCCTTGTGAGCGACGCTGTTGATGTATTCTCGGCTGTTGCTCGTGGCGAGCAGCCTGAGGCTGAGTGGTCGAAGGAGGCTACATTGGGCATCGTGCTTGCATCGAAGGGCTATCCTGGTAACTACGATAAGGGCTTTGCTATCCGTGGCACCGAGCGTGTAGAGTGCAAGCTCTACCACATGGGTACTCAGCTTAAGGACGGCGAGTTGGTAACGGCAGGTGGTCGCGTGATGTTTGTTGTTGCTTCGGCACCAACCTTGCGTGAGGCACAGCTCAAGGCTCGTGAGGAGATTTCTAAGATCGAGTGCGACAACCTATTCCACCGCACCGATATTGGAAATAAAGCATTTAGATAATTTAGAATAAGAGTAAAACTATGATAATTAGCGGTAAAGATTTATCGAAATCACTCAAAGAGGCTCTTAAATGCCATGTTGCTGAGCTTGAGGCTAAGCATGGCACAACGCCCTTTCTTGCGGTGATATTGGTAGGTGAGGATCCAGGTAGCGTATCATATGTTACGGGTAAGGCTAAGGCTGCTACTGAGGTGGGCATTCGCAACACTACAATGCGCTACCCAGAAACCATTACCGAGGAGGAGCTGTTGGCTATCATCGATAAGCTAAATGCTGACGATGATGTCGATGGCATCCTTGTTCAGTTGCCTTTGCCTAAGCATATCGACGAGCAGAAGGTCATTGCAGCTATTAGGCCTGAGAAGGATGTTGACTCGTTCCACCCAGTGAACGTAGCCAACCTATGGCTTAAGCTTCCAGGCTTCAAGCCATGTACCCCTAAGGGCATCATTAAGCTCCTCGACTCGGCTGGTGTTGAGATTGAGGGTAAGGAGGCTGTGGTTGTTGGTCGTAGCAATATCGTTGGCTTGCCTGTGGCTAAGCTTCTCTTGGATAGAAATGCTACAGTGACTGTGGCTCACTCACGCACTAAGAACCTTGGCGAGGTGACACGTCGTGCCGACATCTTGGTTGTTGCCATCGGTCGTGAGCGCTTCATCTCTGCCGACATGATTAAGCCTGGTGCTGTGGTTATCGACGTGGGTGTTAATCGTGATTCACGCACAGGTAAGCTTTGTGGCGATGTCGATTTCGAGCATGCTGAGGCTGTGGCTTCAGCTATTACGCCTGTACCAGGCGGTGTAGGTCCTATGACCATCACCTGCCTAATGGAGAATACCGTAGAGAGCTTTGAACGTAAAGTAACAAAATAAATCCAAACTATTATGATTGAAAGATATTCACGTGAGATTATGCGTAAGGTGTGGACCGAGCAGAACAAGTTTGAGGCATACCTACGTGTTGAGATTTTGGCATCTGAGGCATGGAGCCAGCTTGGTGTAGTGCCTAAGGAGGATGTTGAGAAGTTGTGGAAGAGCGCAACATTCGATATTAAGCGTATCTACGAGATTGAGGAGCAGACACGCCACGATATCGTTGCCTTTACACGTGCCGTGAGCGAGACCCTCGGCGAGGAGCGCAAGTGGGTGCACTACGGCTTGACAAGTACCGACGTTGTTGATACTGCAAACGGCTACCTCCTCAAGCAGGCTAACGCTATCCTTTTGGACGACATCGAGAAGATGTTGGAGGTATTGCGTAAGCGTGCTATCGAGTTCAAGGCAACACCATGTATCGGCCGTACACACGGTATCCACGCCGATATCACATGCTTCGGTCTTAAGTGGGCATTGTGGTACGAGGAGATGAAGCGTAACCTTAACCGCTTTATCACCGCTTCACGTGGTGTCGAGGTGGGTAAGATTTCAGGTGCTGTGGGTAACTTCGCAAATATCCCTCCATTCATTCAGGACTACGTGTGCGAGAAGCTCGGTATCGAGTCAGCAAACATCTCTACTCAGGTTATTCAGCGTGACCGCCACGCCTACTATATGGCTACGTTGGCAGTTATCGCATCGAGCATCGAGCAGATGGCTATGGAGATTCGTAACTTGCAGCGTACTGAGGTGCACGAGGTGGAGGAGTCATTCGGCAAGGGTCAGAAGGGCTCATCAGCAATGCCTCACAAGCGTAATCCTATCTCTTCTGAGAATATGTGTGGCTGTGCACGTGTTATGCGTGGCTATATGGCTGCCTTCTACGAGAATGTTGCTTTGTGGCACGAGCGCGATATCTCACACTCATCGTCTGAGCGTATCATCTTGCCTGATGCAACCATGTTGCTCGACTATATGCTAAACCGCTTCCGTGGCATCCTCGAGAACCTCGTAGTGTTCCAGGATGTTATGATGGAGAACATCTACCGCACACGCAAGGTAATCTTCGCACAGCGTGTTATGAACGCTCTTATCGAGAAGGGCTTCTCTCGCGAGAAGGCTTACGATACCGTTCAGCCTATCGCTATGCGTGCTATGAGCGAGCGTGCCGACTACCAGGAGCTCTTGGCCCAGAGCGCTGATGTTATGGCTGTTCTCACACGCGAGGAGCTCGACTCATGCTTCACTTTGGAGTACTATCTAAAGAATGTGGATTTTATCTTTGATCGTGTAGGCATCGAGTAATTTGTTGTGATAAGGGGTCGATTGCGGCCCCTAACAAAAAATGCCACCAATGGGACGTACACCAAGTACTACCCATCGGTGGCATTTTTGCCGAGTGTAGCACTCGGCACCCTTCTGACAACAAATTTATTTCTCGTGAAAGGCCGCAATCTTCGCACCAAGCTCATTGTACTAATTTGTGTGGGCAGGGCTGGGATAAATGGGTAACGCTTCGCTTGATGGGTAACGCTAACGCTTGATGGGTAGCGCTTCGCTTGATAGGGTTGATGGGGGTGCTTTGCTTGATAGGTAACGCTGCGCTTGATGGGAATTTCCCATCTATCCCATCTATCTCATCAATCTCATTCCCTATTCTCCCCATCTATCCTATCGTCCCCATTCGCCCCACCTTATAAATCCAGTGCGAAGCAGACCATAAAAAAAAGCACCTCGGGAAACTGAAGTGTCTTGGTAGGGCTTTGTATCGAAATTTCTAACTCGTTCATACGGGATTATGAAAGAGTAATGAAGTTTGCAAGATCGGTTGGTTGAAAATATAAGCCCCCTTTACAGAAAAGGGGTTTGGGGGATAGGTAACACACTGTCTCTCCTCGCTGCAAAAAAAAATAGGAGTGGTTTTTACCACTCCTAAATCTTTTTTTGTAGCGAGAGAGAGACTTGAACTCTCGACCTCATGATTATGAATCATGCGCTCTGACCAGCTGAGCTATCTCGCCATTGCCTTAAAAGCGAGTGCAAAGATAGATACTTTTTTCTATTCTGCAAACTTTTTTCGAACTTTTTTTAATCTTTTTTAAAAAATAGGGTGCCAACCCAAAGATTGACACCCTAATTAGCGATATTAGACCTTTAGTCCTTCTCGATAATACCTGTCCAGTTGCAGGTGATGTTGTTGCCCTTGTAGTCGTAGGCGTTGAGCTTAACGGTGTGTGTGCCGTCGCCATTGTCGATAAACTCAGCACTACCGCTCTTAATCATTGCGTAGTTCTTGTAGCCGCTTGCTGAGCCACCGCCATACTCGTAGAACCAGCTACCTACAGCCTGTGCATACTTGTTTGTAAAGCCTGCAACCATAACCATCTTACCTGGCTTATCAGAGATTGTATATTTTCCTGCGAACTTGCCATCTGTTGACTTGTTGTCGGTAACAAGGTCGAACTGTAGGGTGTCGCCATAAACAGAGCCACCTGACTTGTTCATGATGTAGATGGTGTAGTTTGAGTAGCCTGTGCCCCAGTAGTCGCCCTCGTAGCCCCACTTTGCGCGGTGCTCGCCATCGAACGTTACGTGACGGTCAGCCTCGAGAGTTGACTGTGCCTCGCCCTCCTGGCCATCGGTCTTGTTATCTTCGTTGCCACCACCATTATTGCCATTCTCCTCGCTAACGTCGCTAAGCGAGAGGTCGCCAGAGTATGTCACCTGGTGCTTCTTGCCGTTGATTGTTGCAACAACAGTGATTGAGTTTGCCGAAACAACCATCTTGGCATCTGACATCATTATAGACTGCGATGTCTCGACATCATCAGTGGTGAGGAAGAGCTGGCTATTGTTAGTAATAGAGTATATCTTGCCACCATTTGAGCCGTCGTTCGAGCCATCGAAGGTATATGTACCGATAGGAAGCGTTGTGGTCTTGTTTGCTGGTGCGAAGCAGTCGATGTAGTAGTAAGTACCATTTGTGTATGCCTGACCACCATTGTTAAGACCCTTGTCTGAGAGGAAGAAGGCGAAGCGGTCGGCACCCTTGCCATACTTCTCGCCATAGTAGTAGCCGTCCATAGACTGTGCCATAAACGTTACGTCAGCGTCGCCGCCAATGTTTGAGTTGTTGCCAGCCTGAAGGAAGAGTAGGAGTGTTGAGAAGTCGCCATTACCGGCAGACACCTCGACAACAGCGCTACGTGCACTGCTTGTAGGGTTAGCATGGAAGCTAACAACGATTACACCTGGTGTTGGGGTCTTGATTGATGCGATTGCCTCGCTGCCCTCCTGGATAGATGTGGTTACAGAGTCATAACCCATGTAGGTGACATATACATCGCCACCATTTGCATCAACCTTATACTGCTTGCCTGAGGTGATTATTAGTCCCTCCTCAGTAGCAGGCTCGCAAGCAACAAACATCGCTGTTGCCACGAGCATGATTAGTGATAGGATTTTTTTCATTGCTTTATGCTATTTTAAATATATATTTAGTTTGATGTGGTGAATGGATCAAGCTCGATATATCTTACACCCTTATCCATATCCTCAACCTTGATACACATTGTGTATGATGTGCCATAATTTAGGTAGTCCCACTTATAGTCGTACTGCGACTGTAGGAACTGACGCATAAAGTCGTGGCTAAGACCAGGAATGAGCGATAGCATACACTCCTCATAGCTATTGTAGCCAGCCTGAGTATACTTGCCGTCCTTGATCTCCTGAAGGTCTGCAGTCTTCATTAGCGCCACATAGCAGCACCATACATTATCGTCGAATACGCAATCGAAGACAATGTCGTTAGCGTTAATATCCTTGATTTTTACATCTACATTACCAGTACCTGCAGTCTCTGCTTCGGTACGTAGCTGCACAATCTCAACACCGCCAAGAAGGCTATTCTCCTGACCCTCGCTGTAGTCCATCAAGGCTGCCAAGATGAGGTAGTCGGTAGAAGAGGTTACGCTCATCTGAAGACCTGGTACATACTCGCAGATCTTGCCGTTCTCCCAGTTGAATGTTAGAGGGCCCTGAAGCATAAAGCCGTAATTGACAACCCAAGCACCAGGGTTAGACTGATACTGGTCGTAGGTGCGCTTATCTACTACCGAGCAACGCCAATACTGATCCTGCTCAGCATTGATTCTAAAGCTAAATGATGTTGAGCCAACCTCCAATACCTCGACAAGCTTGTCCGAGTTTGGGTTGTCGCTCTCAGGAACCTTTGCGCCAGAGAGCAAGCCGTGGTAGTATCCCTGGATTGTCTTGTCGGTGCCCTCCTCGTTGTAGGTAAGCATCATATACACTGTATATTGACCATCTAGAACATCTACCGTAACATAACCATCGGTGAAGTGGTATCCCTCGCCAGGACCTTTGCCCGCAGGGAAATAGCCCGAGGTCTCTGGGTGGAAAGTGTAGGGATAGAGGCTTGAATCCAATGAGTATTGACCATAAGGGAAGTATGTGCTCATGGTCTCATTGAGGGTGTAGAAGTCCAAAGTGATACAGTCGCCATTGTCACGTACGAATGTTACGTAGTAGTTATAGACCTCATACCAGCGACCATCTTTAGTCTTCTCGATGATGATGTTCTCCACGCCATCAATCTCTGGAAGCTCGAAGTTGTCGCCACCGTTGTCGCCACCATTATCATCGCCATTGTTGTTGTTACCACCGTTGTTCTTCTCGCTGGTCTGCATGATAAGAGTGTCGTAGACAACGTTGTTGCCGCTCGCTACGGCTGCTGCCACGTAGTACTTGGTGTTTGCCTCAAGGTTAGAGATCTTTACCACGCCACCCTCATACTTAGTACCCTCGCTGAGGATCTGCTGAGCAGTGATGCTCTCGCCATCGTAGAGCATGTAGGCGCACTCGTCGCCCTTGGCGTTGATGATAAATGAAATAGATGAACTTGTAGCCTCGACTGCTGTGAGCTCGATTTGCGCTACACCTTCATTAGGGGTTTCGCACGAGATAAGACTCAATGCCGAAACGATGCAACAGAGTGCATACTTGAAGAAATGTTTCATGAAATTGTTAGTATTTTGATTGTTTTGTATAATTCTCGGCACAAATATATATCAATTTTTTTAATTAGAGAATAATTATTACAAATAATTAAGTTTCTCATAATGCGAAAATTCCCCCCCCCTCAAAATGATGTTTTGAGATGTGATTTATGGTATAAAATTTGTAAAAATGGTTATTATGTTTCTGCGCGCAATAAACATCCTAACGCTCCTTGCAAGCGTGCTTTTGCTTGCCTCACTCTCGGTGGAGATAATCTACTCGAGGGAGCTTGCTCCGTTCTCGGCGCTATACCAGCAAGTGATGTTTGTGATATGCATAATTTTCATTGTTGATTTCTTTGCGCTGATGTTTAGCAGTGAGCATCGCTGGCGGTTTCTCTGTCGCAATTTTGTGGTGCTTGTGCTCTCGGTTCCCTATCACACCATCGCCACGTGGGCTGGGTTGCAACTCGGACATACCACATCTATGATACTTAGTGGGGTAGTTATGCTTCGCTCGATAATGGCGCTATATATCACCCTTCGATGGCTTATTGTGCGTCGTGCCACACGTCTGCTTTGGGCATACATCGCAACAGTTACTCTCTGTACCTATCTCGCAGCGCTACTATTTTATGAGTATGAAGCGCCAGTAAATAGCTCTGTGGTAGGCTTTAGTGATGCGCTATGGTGGGCGGGCATGAACCTCACGACGGTGGGTGCTGAGATATTTCCCGTGACCGCGATTGGTAAGTTGATATGTGTGATGTTGCCCGTGTTGGGAACGGCAATATTTCCTGTACTTACGGTATATATCACCTCGCTCTACGGGCGGTATTCGCACTCTGGCACAGGAGTTGTAGATGATAGTGACAAACCAAAAAATAATTCGTAATGAAAAGAGTGATTTTTAGTATTGCTGTTATCGCCTCGATTGTGGCTATAACATCTTGTGCCAAGACAAAAGAGTGGAACCACAAGGAGCGCGAAAAGGTGCGTAATGAGATCAAAGCATATCGTGAGCGAGCCTATTTGCGTAACCTTGAGGAGATGGAGTTTGATCAGTTTTCGAACGATGTGGTAGATGCCATCGAGGTTGACTATCCTATCTATACCGCATTTATCGAGATGCCTGGTCGTGGCGATACTGTCGAGGTGTATGTGGTCTCTACAATCGTCAGTGAGCTGCATGCCGATGCCCACAATATGCGCAAGATATATCCATATAAAACACTCGTGCGCGAGGGAATACTTCCGCCCGACCTCGACCGTCAGGCACAGCGAGCCTTTTATGAGTGTTTTGCAAATAAGGTGAATAACTTCTATCCATCGACCACTGCCTTTGTTAATGCGGTGCTTGCAGATACCACCTCTACATCGCAGATTGCTCAAATGCAGAGCCAGTGTGCTGCGGGCCTATTCGACTGGGTTGTCGAGGTTGACGAAGTGGTCTTCTATGATTAGCCTCTATGATACCTTTCATGCATAGTTTAGTATAAAGTTGAAAATCCGAGATCTCGGTTGCGGAGAGGACGGTGCGGTGTGGTTGCTGCATGCCTCTCCGCTTTATTGTTGCATATTTCAAAAATTAATTATATATTTGTCGTACTTTCGTGAAACAACTAACTAAAAATTTAGATATTATGGGATTTCTACAGGAGTTTAAGCAGTTTGCCATGAAGGGCAATGTTGTTGACATGGCAGTCGGTGTTATCATTGGTGGTGCTTTCGGTAAGATTGTTACCTCGTTGGTAAATGATGTTATCATGCCTCCAATCGGTTACCTTACAGGTGGTGTCGATTTCAAGGATTTGAAGTGGGTTATTCAGGAGGCTGCTGAGGCTACTGAGACATCCGCTGCTTTGGCTGAGGTGTCGTTGAAGTATGGTGCTTTTATTCAGCAGATTATCGACTTCCTTATCATTGCGCTTAGCGTATTTGTGATGATTAAGCTTGTTAATAAGCTTTCGAACCTTCGCAAGAAGGAGGAGGAGGCTCAGCCAGAGCCAGAGCCAGCTCCTGCACCAGAGCCAGAACCAACTAAGGAGGAGGTTTTGCTTGCTGAGATTCGTGATCTTTTGAAGCAGCAGAAATAGTTGAAAATATCTCAATTCAAAAGGACTGTCTTTCGGGGCAGTCCTTTGTTGTTTATATCTCCTCGCCAAAGACTATGCGGCGCTTGAAGGGTGAGGAGCGTTGTAGTCGCTCAGTGGGAATGTCGAGCGGTGTGCCAAAGGGCATTTGAGCTATAAGTCGCCACTTATTGCTTATGAGCCACCTCTCCATTACAGCGTTGTCGATGAGAGGATTGTAGTGCTGGAGTGAGGCTCCATAACCGATATCTTCGAGGGCGGTCCACATGGCAAACTGAAACATTGCTGAGCTCTGCTCTGCCCATGTATCGAAATTTTTGGTATATAACGGAAATTGATGGCGCATCTGGTCGAGAGCCTCGCCATCTTCGTAGAAGAGTATTGTGCCACAGCCCGACATAAAGGCGCTCTCAATCTTGCGGCGCGACTGTTCAAATCTCTCGGGTGAGAGCATGTTTTGAAGTATGCCTATGAGTATGTTCCATAGCTCGCGATGTTGCTCGTCGAAGAGAAGTACAATGCGCGTAGATTGCACGTTAAACGGTGTAGGCATCGTAAGAAGTAGTTTATCTACGAGTTCAATAATGGTGTTGTCGTCAACAATCTTACTATCTGATAGATGATAGTAGCTACGGCGCTTGGCAATAGCATCAATAAAAGAGTGTCCCATAATTCAAAGTTTATAGGACACTCATGCAATTAGAATACCAAATTAATAGAGCTTGATATACTCGTATGTGTTGCCAACCTCAGCAAGATAGCGCTCAAACTCCTCGCGCTCGATGACCACCGTAAAGCGGTTGTCGTTGGGGTGGAAGCTGAGCGAGGGTTGGTGTTGTAGTGTCTCGTCTAGGAAGAGGTGAACATGGTTCTCGGTGTCGTTGATAAGTCCAAAAGGCGACACTGAACCAGGACGTAGTCCGAGCCACTTATCCATTCTCTCGGGTGAGGCAAACGAGAGCTTGCCCTGACGCAGGATATGCTCAAGATCGTGGATAGCCATCGACTGCTCCGAGTCGAAGACAACTAAGTAGTGGCGGTTGCCCTTATGATTACGGAAAAAGAGGTTCTTGCAATGCTTCGAACCATCTTGGCGCCAATATTGGCGTGCTATCTCGATTGTGGGTGCCTCGGGGTGTTCGTACCACGTGTAGGCAATGTTGTGCTCATCGAGCCACTGAAATACTTTATCACGACGTTCCATAGCACAAAGGTAGTAAAATTGTGGCAATATCTATTGCAAACGAGAAATAAAATTTATAACTTTGTAAAGATTATGTGTAAGTGCAAAAACTAAAATTAAATATACTATGAACGTAAATCTTATCAACGAGAAGTTTCAAGAGAAATTTGGCTCTCAGGGCGAGTTGTTTACATCGCCCGGTAGAGTAAACCTTATCGGCGAGCATACCGACTATAATGGTGGCTTCGTGTTTCCAGGAGCTATCGACAAAGGTATGGTGGCAGAGATTAAACTCAATGGCACAGATAAGGTGCGTGCATACTCCGTAGATTTGGAGGATTATGCTGAGTTTGGCTTAAACGAGGAGGATGCTCCCGAGGCGAGCTGGGCACGCTACATCTTTGGCGTGTGTCGCGAAATTCAGAAGCGCGGCGGTAAGATTGCAGGCTTCGATACTGCCTTCTCGGGTGACGTGCCTCTGGGTGCTGGAATGTCGTCGTCGGCAGCTCTCGAGTCTACATTTGCTAATGCCCTTAACGAGCTATTCTCACTCGGTATCGACCGCTTTGAGCTTGCTCGTATTGGTCAGTCGACAGAGCATAACTACTGCGGTGTGAAGTGTGGTATCATGGATCAGTTTGCCTCAATCTTTGGCAAGGCGGGTCACCTTATGCGCCTCGACTGTCGCTCTATGGAGTTCGAGTATTTTCCATTTGACCCTGAGAAGCATGGCTACAAAGTGGTGTTGCTCGACTCGGTTGTTAAGCACGAGCTTGTGGGCTCGCCTTATAACGACCGTCGTGCATCGTGCGAGAGGGTAGCGGCTGTGCTCGGTCAGGAGTTCTTGCGTGGCGCTACGATGGAGCAGCTCGATACGGTGAAGGATAAGATTTCGGAGGAGGACTACAAGCGTGCTCGCTATGTGATTGGCGAGGAGCAGCGTGTGTTGGACGTGTGCGAGGCATTGAAGCGTGATGACTACGAAACAGTGGGTAAGCGTATGTATGAGACTCACTGGGGTATGTCGCGCGACTATGAGGTGTCGTGCGAGGAGCTCGACTTCTTGGCTACAGTTGCCCAGGAGTGTGGCGTTACTGGCTCGCGCATCATGGGTGGAGGCTTTGGTGGCTGCACTATTAACCTTGTTAAAGCCGAGCTTTACGACAGCTTTATCGCCACTGCCAAGAGCCGTTTTGCGGAGAAATATGGCCACGAGCCAAAGGTCTATGCAGTAGTAATTTCTGACGGCGCACGACGATTGTAGAAAAATTATCGGTTTTCCTTTGGAAGATGCAGAAAAATGATTACCTTTGTGTGACTATATGATGATTATATCTCACTGAAGTGAGGTAAGTGTCACGCAGTAAGCAGAATATGTAGATTTTATTTACCAATACAAACTTAAACACTTTTAAACTTATGAAACACAATTTCAACGCAGGTCCATGCGTACTCCCAAAGCAGGCTATCGAGGCTGCTATCGAGGCTATCCGTGATTTCGACGGTACAGGTATCGGTATTCTTGAGATCTCTCACCGTACTCC
>JAGBTQ010000031.1 GCA_017631275.1 Alistipes sp. | reverse complement strand
TCTCAATGAAGATTATCGCTGATATCTTCGAGTACACATCTAAGAACATGCCTAAGTTCAACTCTATCTCTATCTCTGGTTACCACATGCAGGAGGCAGGTGCTACAGCAGATATCGAGCTAGCTTACACTTTGGCTGACGGTCTTGAGTACTTGCGTGCAGGTATCAACGCTGGTATGTCAATCGACGCATTTGCACCACGCTTGTCATTCTTCTGGGCTATCGGTATGAACCACTTCATGGAGATTGCTAAGATGCGTGCGGCACGTTTGTTGTGGGCTAAGATTGTTAAGCAGTTCGAGCCTAAGAACTCTAAGTCATTGGCATTGCGTACTCACTCACAGACTTCTGGTTGGTCACTTACTGAGCAGGATCCATTCAACAACGTAGCACGTACAGCTATCGAGGCTATGGGTGCAGCTTTGGGTCACACTCAGTCACTCCACACCAACGCTTTGGATGAGGCTATCGCACTTCCAACCGACTTCTCAGCACGTATTGCTCGTAACACTCAGATCTATATCCAGGAGGAGACTAACGTATGCCGCTCTGCCGATCCATGGGCAGGTTCATACTATGTTGAGTCACTCACTAACGAGATCGCTCACAAGGCATGGGCTCACATCCAGGAGATCGAGGAGCTTGGCGGTATGGCTAAGGCTATCGAGACAGGTATTCCAAAGCTTCGTATCGAGGAGGCTGCTGCACGTAAGCAGGCTCGCATCGACTCAGGCGTTGAGACTATCATCGGTGTAAACCGCTACCGTTTGGAGAAGGAGGCACCTATCGACATCTTGGCTGTTGACAACACAGCAGTTCGTGAGAGCCAGGTTAAGCGTTTGCAGGAGCTTCGTGCTAACCGCGACAACGCAGCTGTTGAGAAGGCATTGGCAGCTATCACTGAGTGCGTACGCACAGGTGAGGGCAACTTGCTTGCTTTGGCAGTTGAGGCTGCTAAGGTACGTGCATCTCTCGGCGAGATCTCTGACGCTTGCGAGAAGATCGTAGGTCGCTACAAGGCAGTTATTCGTCTAAACTCAGGTGTATATTCAGCAGAGGTGAAATCAGATTCAGCATTTGAGCAGGCTAAGCAGATGTGTGCAGAGTTTGCTAAGAAGGAGGGTCGTCAGCCACGTATCATGATTGCTAAGCTTGGTCAGGACGGTCACGACCGTGGTGCTAAGGTTGTAGCAACAGGTTACGCAGATATCGGCTTCGACGTAGATATGGGTCCATTGTTCCAGACTCCAGAGGAGGCTGCAAAGCAGGCAGTGGAGAACGACGTTCACGTTGTTGGTGTATCGTCACTCGCTGCGGGTCACCTCACACTCGTTCCTCAGATCATCGCTGAGCTTAAGAAGCTTGGTCGTGAGGATATCGTAGTTGTTGTGGGTGGTGTTATCCCTGCTCAGGACTACGACCAGCTCTATAAGGATGGTGCAGCAGCTATCTTCGGTCCTGGTACTCCAGTGGCTACTGCGGCTATCAAGATTATGGAGATCTTGGGCTAATGAAGTTGTCCAACAAGGCTACTTTGTCGTTACGCTTGTCTGAAAAGTCCTCATTTACGCCAAGTAAACTCCGGCTTTTCAGCCTGCGCAAGCCTAAAATTAGCTCTTGTTATACAACTCCATAGTAAAAGCAAAGCCTCGGATAGGTTAATCCCTATTCGAGGCTCTCTTTATATATAATATATAGGTAATGGCTTAGTTCTCGAAGATAAGTCCCTCGTCGTTGGCATCAATGCGTATAGGCTTGTCACGATCTACCCTACCCGCCAAGATGCGCTTCGAGAGCTCGTTGACAACCTCTCGCTGAATAGCTCGCTTAATGGGTCGAGCACCAAACAGATGGTCGAAGCCCACGTCGGCAATGTGGCTACGGGCTGCGGCAGTATATACCATGTCGATACCATTCTGCTTAAGGAGCTTAGCCACCGAGCGAAGCTGTATATCTACAATCTCGCTAATAGCCTTGCGACCCAACGGTTCGAACATAACAATCTCGTCAATGCGGTTTAGGAACTCGGGCTTAAGGTACTGCTTAAGTAGCTCGGTAACATCTGCCTTAGTGCGCTCAATAACATCTGCCGAAAGGTTATCGCCCGCCTCCGAGAAGCGCTCAGCAATAAGTCCTGAGCCCATGTTCGAGGTCATGATGACAATGGTATTTCTAAAATCTACGGTGCGACCCTTATTGTCGGTTAGGCGACCATCGTCGAGCACCTGCAACAAGATGTTGAAGACATCGGGGTGTGCCTTCTCAATCTCGTCGAGAAGCACCACGCTATAAGGCTTACGGCGCACAGCCTCGGTTAGCTGACCACCCTCATCGTAGCCCACATATCCTGGAGGCGCTCCCACAAGGCGCGATACTGAGTGGCGCTCCTGATACTCCGACATGTCGATGCGTGTTAGCATCTGGTCGTCGTTGAACAAGAACTCAGCCAAAGCCTTAGCAAGCTCGGTCTTTCCCACACCCGTGGTGCCAAGGAAGATAAACGAGCCTATGGGGCGACGACCATCTGACAGACCTGCACGCGAGCGACGCACTGCGTCCGATACCACCTCGATAGCCTCGTCCTGACCCACTACCCTACGGTGCAGCTCCGCCTCCATCGTAAGTAGCTTCTCGCGCTCCGACTGCAACATGCGGTTTACGGGTATTCCTGTCCAGCGAGATACCACCTCGGCAATGTCGTCTGCCGACACCTCTTCCTTAATCATCGCCGTGTCGGCTGTTAGGCGTAGCTCCTCCTCAAGTGTTGCCACCTTGCGCTCGAGCTCCACGATAGTGCCATAGCGCAGCTCAGCAACACGTGCATAGTCGCCCGAGCGCTCAGCCTGCTGTGCCTCAATCTTGGCATGCTCAATGCCCTCCTTAGCGCTCTGCAACTCCTTTAGGCGATCACGCTCCGACTGCCACTTAGCCTTGAGCCCCGCATGCTCAGCACGAAGCTCCTCAATATCGGCATCAAGGCGCTTGATACGCTCCTGGTCACCCTCACGGCGTATCGCCTCACGCTCAATCTCGAGCTGACGTAGGCGGCGGTCAAGCTGATCAATCTCCTCGGGAACGGAGTTCATCTCTAGACGTAGGCGCGATGCTGCCTCATCAACAAGGTCGATAGCCTTGTCGGGTAGGAAGCGGTCCGATATGTAGCGATGCGAGAGCTCCACCGAGGCGACGATAGCCTCGTCCTTGATGCGCACACGGTGGTGGTTCTCGTAGCGCTCCTTAAGGCCTCGCATAATCGAAATGGCATCCTCCATCGAGGGCTCATCAACCAAGACCTTCTGGAAACGACGCTCAAGGGCCTTATCCTTCTCAAAATATTTCTGATACTCGTCCAGGGTGGTAGCGCCAATCGTGCGCAACTCGCCACGAGCCAAGGCAGGCTTCAAAATATTCGCTGCGTCCATAGCGCCGTCGCTCTTGCCCGCACCTACGAGCGTGTGTATCTCGTCGATAAACAACAACACCTCGCCCTCTGCCGAGGTAACCTCCTTAACCACAGCCTTTAATCTCTCCTCGAACTCGCCCTTATACTTAGCACCCGCAATAAGCGCACCCATGTCGAGCGAATAGATAGTCTTGTTTTTGAGGTTCTCGGGCACATCGCCATCGACAATGCGGTGAGCAATGCCCTCGGCAATGGCGGTCTTACCCACGCCAGCCTCGCCAACGAGTATAGGGTTGTTCTTTGTGCGACGTGAGAGGATTTGAAGCACACGACGTATCTCCTCGTCACGGCCAATAACGGGGTCAAGGCGACCCGAGCGAGCACCCTCATTGAGGTTTATGGCATACTTACCCAAGGCATCAAACTCCATCGACTCGGTCTGCGAATCTACCGTAGCACCCTTTCTAAACTCCTTGATTGCCGCCACAAGGCTCTCCTCGGTAATGCCTGCGCTACGCATAATATCGCGAGCTACAGAGCGCTCCTTAGCTAGTGCCGCCACGATGTGCTCTACCGAGGCATAACGGTCGGAAAAGGTGCGAGTTAGATCTACGGCACACTGAATAACTGCCGAGCTCTCACGCGAGAAATAGACCTCGCCACCCTCAACACGTGGCAGACGAGAAATAGCCTCCTCAGCCTCGCGACGCAACTGAGCAACATTTGCGCCCACACGTGAAATAAGGTAGCTTGCCAACGAGTCGTCGTCGGCAATAGCCTGAGCGAGAATGTGCTGAGGCTCCAATGCCTGCTGACCTCGCTCACGCACAAGAGTCATGGCACTCTGCAACAACTCCTGCGCCTTGATTGTTAATGTGTTGATATTCATATTTCGTAGTTTTTAGTTTCATCTGTAAAACCTCCGTTCAAAACTCTTGCCATTATGGCTATTGTGAAATTATGTCACACGACCGAGCCAAAATGACACATTTTTGGCAGAATTATTTTCAAAAAATGTAAGTTTTCTGCTTTTTTGTCGTATATTTGTTGCTAAGAAAATCTAAACTAAAAACCTATACGCATGAAACGACTATTAACACTTTTGGCTTTGGTGAGCATCAGCTTTAGCGCCATTGCCGATGAGGGTATGTGGCTACTACCCTACATCAAGAAGATGAACGAAAAGGATATGAAGGCTCACGGCTGCAAGCTTAAGGCTGAGGATATCTACTCTGCCGAGAAGTCATCGCTAAAGGATGCTATCGTAATCTTTGGTGGCGGCTGCACTGGTGAGATTGTATCGCCTAACGGCTTGCTCTTCACCAACCACCACTGCGGATATGACGCTATACAGAAGCTCTCGTCAGTGGAGCACGACTACCTCAAGGATGGCTACTGGGCAATGAACCACTCAGAGGAGCTTCCTGCCGAGGGCTTGTCGGTTAAGTTCGTGCGCCACATCTTCGACGTAACGGCAGATATCATGGGTACAGTTCCCTCTACTGCAGGTCAGGCAGAGTACTCAAAAATTGTTGATGCCAACAAGAAGGCACTTATTGCACAGCTCGAGGTTAAGTATCCAGGCATGCTTGTGACTATCCCAGGTTTCTTTGGTGGCAACCAGTTCTTTGCATTCATCTACGAGGAGTACACCGATGTTCGCCTCGTGGGCACTCCTCCATCGTCTATTGGCAAGTTTGGTGGCGACACCGACAACTGGATGTGGCCACGCCACACTGGTGACTTCTCAGTATTTAGAGTATATGCTGGCAAGGACAACCGCCCAGCAGAGTACTCTGAGGAGAATGTGCCATATAAGGCTGAGAAGTGGCTCGACATCTCGCTCAACGGCGTTGAGGAGGGGGACTTCGGCATGATCATGGGCTTCCCGGGCTCTACCGAGCGCTATAAGACATCATACGAGATCGACTATATGTTGGAGGTTGAGAACCCTCAGCGTATATATATCCGTGGCGAGCGCCAGGCAATCTTGCGCAAGGCAATGGATGCCGACCAGGCTATACGTATCAAGTACGACTCGAAGTATGCGCAGTCGGCAAACTACTGGAAGAACTCTATCGGCATGTCGCGCGGCATCGAGAAGCTTAATGTGAAGGCTAAGAAGCAGGCTCAAGAGGCTGAGTTCCAGGCATGGGCAGAGAAGAACACACCCCTCGAGGAGGGTTATATCGACGCACTACGCCTTATCGCCGAGTCGCAGACCGACGCAAGAAGCGAGAAAGCAGCACTCGAATATCTATATGAGGCATTCTTCGGAGGCGTTGAGCTACTACAGACAATGTTTGGCGTTGAGGACTTCGAGCAGTTTTACAAGGACTATGATGCCGATGTTGACCGCGCCGTGGCTAAGCGCATGTTCACAATTTACAGAGAGAACAACGAGATTTTGCCAGACATCTACAACAAAATCGACGCGGAGTTTGAGGGCAACAGCGACAACTATGTAGATTGGCTCTATGACAACACTCACTTCACATCGTTCGACAAGTTCATGGCTCTTAGCGAGGCTGAGAACCGCGATCAGCTCTTCAAGGAGGATCCTCTGTTGGAGCTTGCAGGCTCGATATATGAGCTATACCAGGGGTTGTACAGCGAGATTATCGCCTCTGAGGAGAAGTTTGATGAGGGTCACCGCAAATATATCGACGGCCTTATGAAGATGAACCCCGATAAGGCGTGGGCATCGGATGCCAACTTCACAATACGTCTTACCTATGGTAACGTCTTGCCATATAGCCCAGCCGATGGCGTTATCTACGAGCACTACACCACCCTCGATGGCGTAATGGAGAAGGAGGACCCAACAAATCCTGTTGAGTTTACCGTTCCTGAGCGCCTCAAGGAGCTATACAATGCTAAGGACTATGGTCGATATGCCGACAAGAGTGGTAATATGCCTATCGGCTTCCTCGTAAACTGCGATATTACTGGCGGTAACTCAGGCTCTCCTGTTATGAACAACAAGGGTCAGCTTATCGGCTTGGCATTCGACGGCAACTGGGAGGCTATGTCGGGCGACGTGGCATTCGAGCCAGAGCTTCAGCGCACCATCGCCGTAGATATCCGCTACGTGTTGTTCATCATCGAGAAGTATGGCAACGCCAAGTGGCTCATAGATGAGCTTACTATTAAGTAGGCTTCGGCAGCTTTAAAAACAAACTACCCCTCGGAAAAGCCCGAGGGGTAGTTTTTGTTTTTGGGGGCTATCAAATTAGCAATGAGTAATTAGTAAAGAGTAATGAGTAATATTTTTTGTTGCTCGTTACTCCTTGTTTTGAGAGAATAGGGAAGATGGGATAAATGAGATAAATGAGATAAATGGGACGAATGGGATAGATGGGATAGATGGGGAGGATAAGGAATTTAAGGCGATGGTATCATAATTCTATCGTCCCTATCAAGCGTCAGCGCTCCCATTTATCTCATCAAGCGTCAGCGATCCCATTTATCCCAGCCCCTGCTCACCTCAATCAGCGCACTATTTCTTGTTAGAAGTCGTGAGATGTGGTGCATCGAAAAAGTGACCACCACGGGATAGTACAAATAGTACAGCCCGTGGTGGTCAGCTTTTAGCGATGTGCCGCAGATTGCGGCTTATCACAAGAAATTACGCCCATTTTACGAGTGCAAAATCCATACGATGCGCAAGCTTGTCGTTCACTGGGAATACACGAAGTGCAACATCGAAGGTACCAGTGTGCTCTGGTGCGTAGTCGAGAGCAAGGGTTAGCTTGCCATTCTCCTCGTTAACATACTCAAGGCGACGTGTCTCAACAACGTTTGCTGCCTGACCTGCCTCGATCTGTGTTGCAACAACGAGCTCAGCACCGATATCCTCCTTAGAAAGACCTGCAAGGTCGAGAGTGATCTCGAAGCGGTACTTCTTACCTACGTACATTGCCTCAGACTCGATCTCGGCACGCTTAACATCAAGGATCTTAATGTTGTCCCATGCAGCAGACACGCGACGCTTCCATGCTGCAATCTCGCGAGCCATGAGGTAGTTGCTATCGAGCATAAGCTTCTTGCGCTCAGCAAGCTTGTTATAGAAGCGCTCCTCGTAGTCGATGAGCATGCGGTTTGTTGTGAAGTTAGAGGCGATGTCAGCAACACACTTCTTAACTGAGTTAACCCAGCGGTGTGGCACGCCATCCTCAGCACGGTCGTAGTACAATGGTACGATCTGCTCCTCTATAGTGTTGTAGATCATCTCTGCATCGAGCTCATCCTGGAAGCGCTGATCGGCATAAGTGCGCTCCATAGGAAGCATCCAGCCAGCACCCTCCTTGTAGCCCTCAACCCACCAGCCGTCGAGAACTGAGAACTGCATAACACCGTTCATCACACACTTCTCGCCTGAAGTACCTGATGCCTCCAAAGGACGTGTAGGTGTGTTGAGCCATACATCGACACCCTGAACCATGCGGCGAGCAAGCTCCATGTCGTAGTTCTGCAAGAATACGATCTTACCTACGAACTCAGGCATTGACGATACCTCAACAATACGCTTGATGAGATCCTGACCTGGCTTATCGTTAGGGTGAGCCTTACCAGCGAAGATAAACTGCACAGGGCGCTCCTTGTTGTTCACCAACGCTGACAAACGCTCGAGGTTAGTGAAGAGAAGGTATGCACGCTTGTATGTTGCGAAGCGACGTGCGAAACCGATAGTAAGCACATCTGGCTTGATGCTCTCGGTAACCTGAACCATCTCGCGTGGTGACTGAAGACGCACCTGTGTAGGATCGCTATAGCGCTTGCGGATAGTCTTGATAAGACGCTCCTTGAGGAACATACGCTCCTGCCAAAGCTCTGCGTCGTCGATCTTGTGAACATTCTGCCACTCAGGAATGTCGTATGTGTGACCCTCGAATGCCTTGCCGAAGTACTTAGAGTAGAGGCGGCGGAGGTTCGAAGCAACCCATGTTGGGAAGTGAACACCGTTAGTCACGTAGCCGATGTGAAGCTCATTCTTGAAGTAACCTGGCCACATATTGCCGAGGATATCCTTAGACACCTCGCCGTGCAACCAAGATACACCATTAACCTCCTGTGAGAGGTTACATGCCAATACTGACATTGAGAACTTCTCGTTAGGGTCGCTTGGGTTTGTCTTACCGAGGTTGATGAACTGATCCCATGTGATACCCAATACATCAGGATAGTGTGACATATACTGACGAATCATCGACTCAGGGAATGCATCGTGACCAGCAGGCACTGGGGTATGTGTTGTGAACAACGATGACGAGCGTACAACCTCCATAGCCTCAGAGAATGAGAGGTGCTTGCGTGCGATGAGGTTACGAACACGCTCGATGTTGATGAATGCTGCGTGACCCTCGTTGCAGTGGTAAACCTCCTGCTTGATACCCATCTTGGTAAGGGCACGGATACCACCGATACCCAACAAGATCTCCTGCTTAAGACGGTTCTCCCAGTCGCCACCATAGAGGTAGTATGTCACCTGACGATCCTCCTCGAGGTTAGCCTCGTAGTCGGCATCGAGCAAGTAGAGGTCGGTACGACCCACCTGGCACTTCCATACACGAGCGTAGAGTGTACGACCAGGCATAGCCACCTGAGTAGTTACCCAGTTGCCGAACTCGTCACGTACTGGCATAATAGGGAGCTTGAAGAAGTTCTGAGCCTCGTATGTTGCCTCCTGAGCACCCTGAGCAGAAAGACGCTGTGTGAAGTAACCGTAGCGGT
>JAGBTQ010000030.1 GCA_017631275.1 Alistipes sp. | reverse complement strand
TACCATAGGGTTGTTACCGATTCCGACGAATCCCATCATCTCAACGTGTGCTGGAACTGATGAAGACCCTGCGAACTGTGCGTCAGAGTGCATACGACCCATTGTGTCGGTCATACCGTATGATGCAGGACCTGCGCCCATGTTATCTGGGTGCAAAGTACGGCCGGTACCACCACCTGAAGCTACTGAGAAGTACTTCTTACCTGCCAATGTGCGCTCCTTCTTGTAAGTACCTGCTACTGGGTGCTGGAAGCGTGTAGGGTTTGTAGAGTTACCAGTGATTGATACATCTACGTCCTCCTTCCACATAACTGCTACGCCCTCACGAACGTCGTCTACACCGTAGCAACGTACCTTAGCACGAAGACCGTCTGAGTAAGCGATAGTTGCTACCTCGTGTACCTCGCCAGTGTAGTAGTCGAACTGAGTCTGAACATATGTAAAGCCGTTGATACGTGAGATGATCTTTGCAGCGTCCTTACCCAAGCCGTTAAGGATAACACGCAATGGGTTCTTACGTACGCGGTTAGCCATCTCAGCGATCTTGATAGCGCCCTCAGCAGCTGCGAATGACTCGTGACCAGCCAAGAATGCAAAGCACTGAGTCTCCTCACGGAGAAGACGTGCGGCGAGGTTACCGTGGCCGATACCCACCTTACGATCCTCAGCTACTGAGCCGTTGATACAGAATGCCTGAAGACCCTCGCCGATAGCCTCAGCAGCGTCAGCAGCATTTGTGCAGCCCTTCTTAATTGCGATAGCAGCGCCTACAACGTAAGCCCACTTAGCGTTCTCGAAGCAGATAGGCTGAGTCTCCTCACACATCTTGTAAGGGTCGATGCCCTTCTCGTCGCAGATAGCCTTAGCCTCCTCGATTGACTTGATACCATATTGTGCAAGCACAGCGTTGATCTTCTCGATTCTGCGCTCGAAGCTCTCAAATAATGCCATAATTTTCCTGAAATTTAATGGTTAATAACTCTGAACGCCCTCCGATTACTCGTGACGAGGATCAATATACTTAGCAGCATCCTTGAAGCGGCCGTATGAGCCCTTTGCCTTCTCCAATGCCTCTGCTGGCTCGATGCCCTTCTTGATGAAGTCCATCATCTTGCCGAGGTGTACGAACTCGTAGCCGATAACCTCGTCGTTCTGGTCGAGTGCCATGCGTGTGCAGTAGCCCTCAGCCATCTCGAGGTAGCGAGTACCCTTAGCATTTGTGCCGAACATAGTACCTACCTGTGAGCGAAGACCCTTACCAAGATCCTCCAATGATGCACCGATTACTAGGCCACCCTCAGAGAATGCTGACTGAGTACGACCGTAAACAATCTGCTTGAAGAGCTCACGCATAGCTGTGTTGATAGCGTCGCACACAAGGTCGGTGTTCAACGCCTCGAGGATAGTCTTGCCAGGAAGAATCTCAGATGCCATAGCTGCTGAGTGAGTCATACCTGAGCAGCCGATAGTCTCTACCAACGCCTCCTCGATGATACCGTCCTTAACGTTAAGGGTAAGCTTACATGCACCCTGCTGTGGAGCGCACCAGCCAATACCGTGGGTAAGACCAGAGATATCCTTAATCTCCTTTGCACGTACCCATTTTCCCTCCTCTGGGATAGGCGCTGACTCGTGGTTAGCACCCTTCTTCACGCAGCACATCTGCTGAACTTCGTGTGAGTAAATCATAGTCTTAAAATGTTTTTAGTTATTGTGTTATATTGCTCTATTTCTTCGTTGTTAAGCAAAAATCGTCGCAAAGGTACAAAATATAAATATATAAAGCAATTAAGAATTTATAATTTTTTTAAATAATTATTTTTTGTTGCAAAAGAAAAGTGTGGGTGTCGTCAAAATTGGCGATACCCACACTTATAAATCATTGATTCTGTTTAGAATACCACTCTTATGCCGAGTTGCATGTGCCAGCGCGACATGACATCATCGACGGTGTATTGTGCGCCGTTGAACTTATAGACAGGGCGGTAGCCGCCGTCAACCTCTCGAAGCTCGGTGACGCTCACGGGCGAGAGTGTCCAGTTCGATGTGCGGTGCACCAAGCCCCACGAGCGTGAGAGAAGGTTCGAAAGGTTCAAAACGTCGAGCGAGAGCTCCACGCGACGATCGCTCTTGTTCGAGAAGTAGAACGACTGAGCAAAGTGCAAATCGAGGCGATTGACAAAAGGCAATGAGTGCGAGTTGCGCTCGGCAAACTTGCCACGGTTGCGGCTTAGGTAGTTATCCTGCTCAATGTAGCTGTTGAAGGCTACTGCCGATGTGTCGTCAGCCCAGAGCATTGTCGCCATCTCAGCCTCTGTAGGTATGTAAATCAGCGAGTTACCCTTATACGAGTCGCCATTAACATCTACTTTGCCCTTGGCGTAGGTTAGCGAGTAGTGCTCGCCCGAGTGGCCGTTGTAGAGCAACATGAAGTTGGTGCCAAACTTGCCGTAGCGGCGTGAGTAGCTGAGCGATGCCACAACCTTGTGCGGGAACTCGTAAACTGAGTTACTTAGTGCTGGGTTGTTGCTATCCACGGCGTAGTTGCGGCCCCAGTTCGACGACGACTGCGCAGAGATGCCGTCGTTGACGCTCTTAGCCTCTGAGTAGGTATATGCCGCTGTTAGGCGCAAGCCCTCAAGTGCATAGCCAAAGTTATACTCAAGGCGTGCTGTTGTTGACCATGAGTAGCCCTTGTGTGTGTTACCAAGGCGATATACCGATGAGTACTCCTTAGTTGTTGAGTTGTAGTATGTTGCCGATGTTGTCGAGCCCTCGCCACCAACATATAATCTCTGACCGTTGTCCGCCGCCACAAGGTTCTCTACGAAGAGGTTGTTTATGCCCTTGGTGTAGTCACCATCGAGGCTTAGGCGCAAGCCACCATATTGGTAGTCGAGGCCTGCTGCAAGGCGAAATACCTGAGGATAGCGGAAGTCCTTGGCAACGATGTCGATAGCAGGGTTGCTCATGATGCCCACGCTCTCGGGGTTGAGGCTGAAGGCGGGGGTCTCGGCAGCGTTGTTCACCGTAACACTCATCGAGCGCATGCCGTTGTTCTGGTAGCAGTTCGAGAGCCACACAAAGGGTGAGCGACCGGTGTATATGCCAGCGCTGGTGCGCAGCTTAAGACCCTCGGCAATGCTTCCCTCGTAGCCTATGCGTGGCGATATAAGCACCTGAGTACGAGGAATATTGCCCGTTGCGGTGTCTGCTATCTTTGTAAAGTCGCTGGCGTTAAACTCCTCGTTTATGCCTGGCGTGTCGAACATCACGGGAATGTCGATGCGTAGGCCCGCAGTGAACTTACCATCGCCCGCAAGATATACCTCGTCTTGGGCATACACGGCAAACTGACCCGTTGTCATTGGTGGGTTTTGCTTGCCATCAGCAAAGTAGCCATACTGATACTTCGAGGCGTTGTCCGCAAGGAAGTCATCGAGGTTGTTATAGGTGTATGTTCCACGCGCATTAGCCATGTAGAGGTTGTCGGCACGATATATCTCGTTCGACGTACCAATGGTTATGTGGTTGTTGTCGGCAATAAACACGAAGTCGTCGCCAAAGATGAAGACATCCTGTTTGAGCATGTTTCGTCCCGAGTAGGGGTTTGTGCCTATTGTTGCCGAGCCTGTGCCTCGCTCGCCAAGACCGTTGATTATCACTGCTGGCAGGCTCTCATCGGTTGTACGACCATCTTTGAGGCGTGTGTAGCCCAGGCGTAGGGTGTTTATCTTGTTGTTTTTCGAGGTGTTGAGCTCTGCCACCACCGAGTGTGTGCGGTTGATGTTGGTATATTCCGCACCAGTGAAGTAGAACGCCTGATTGGTGTTCGACGAAGCATCAGCGTCGGCATGAAGCATGTTGTAGCGCAACGATAGGTGGTTGTTGCGGTTTATGTTCCAGTCGAGGCGTGCCACTGCCGAGCCCGTTAGTGCTTTTATGAGGTTCTCGCCATAGCCACCACCATCATATCCCGTAAGGGCGTGGTAGCGCTCCGAGATTTTTTGCGCCTCCTCTACAGTAAGTGCCGAGTTACCCATTGCGGGGTAGTTTGTCGATGGGGTAGTGTTGCGGTTGAACTCGCCTGCAACAAATAAGAAGAGCTTATTCTTGATGATAGGACCACCAAGCGTCACGCCGTAGATGTTTGTGGCCTGCTCAGATAGGTGCTTGCGCTTTGCTACATCTGCGCCAGGTGTTGTACCCCAGAAGTGCTCATTATTATAATATGTATATGCCGAGCCTCGAAACTCGTTGTCGCCCGAGCGTGTCACGGCATTTATCGCACCACCCGTAAATCCGCTCTCGCGAACATTTACTGTTGCCGTAGAGATCGACACTGCACCCACAGCGTCGATAGGAATAGGGTTTGCCTTTGTTAGTGAGCCTGTCATGCCCGTCGTGCCAAGGCCATAGATGTCGGCAGAGGATGTGCCGTCGATAGTAAAGGCGTTATAACGAGTGCTCTGACCACCCAAGATGATGCCTCCTGCCGCTGGCGATATGGCTGTTGACATGAGGTTGGTAAGGTCGTAAATAGAGCGGTCAATCGATGGTATTGCCTCAATCTCGTTGCGTAGGAAGGTGTCGCCCGAGAGGTTTTTCGACGATGCCGAGATTACTATATCTTCAACCTCTATGGCAGCCTCGGTAAGCTCTACGCTAAGCTCGGCATTGTTGCCAAGGCCAAGTATAAGGTCGGCAATAACAACGTCGTTATAACCTATGAATGAGATTGTTACGTTATAAGGTCCTCCCACACGCATTCCGCTAATTGCGAAATGTCCCTCACTGTTAGATGTAGTTCCGTAGTTGGTGCCCGAGGGCGTGTGTGTGGCTACGATTGTAGCGCCAGGTAGTGGGTTGTCGTTGGTTGTTACACGGCCACGTATAGACGAGGTGGTAACCTGTGCCGATGCCACTGCCACGACAAGAAGCAGTGCGACACTCAAAAGCAGTCGCTTCATAGTAAAAGGATTTAGGGACACTATTTATGTGTCAGGTTAGAGATTTAGGTAATGCTTTTTAGCATTTCGAGTGCAAATATACAAAATTTTTTTTATCAAATCATCGCTACAAAATAATTTTTTCGATATGCGCAAAAAGGGGTATTTATACCCATGTCATAAAGAATATAAAAACGTAAAATAAAACGAAAATACACAATAGGAATATCGCCTAAACAAGAGTAATCTGGCTATAAAATCACCGTTTTTACTCTCAGTGAAAAAAGTAAAAAGTAGCATAATCAATAATTATGCAGCAAGTGCTAATTTTGCCGGTTTTTATATAAAAAATCCTTGATTTTGTACCTATTTTGGTTCTTTTTCGAACTGTCGCTTTAGTCACAATTTCTCTGCGCTACAATAAAATTCGAAAAATGTTGAAAAAAAAAGGTGGACAATCTTTGCTAATCCAAATTAAAAGTTTATCTTTGTGCATTACTTCTGCCCAGATTTGAACCAGTCTGAGCAGAACGAGTTGAAACTTTAATAACTTTATACAAACTTTATTTACTTAAAACTAATGCTTATGGTTAGAAAAGTTGTACTATCAATGGTTGCAACTCTGGTCTTGGGCTGCTTCGGCGTTTTCGCACAAGGTCAGAAAGTTACCGGTACAGTGACCGATGAGACTGGTACGCCAGTCATCGGAGCAGCGGTTGTAGTCGAGGGCACTTCTCGAGGAACTACTACCGACGTTGCCGGAAAGTATGAGATTCTTGCTTCTGCAAATGGTAACTTGGTATTCTCATACCTTGGTTACAAGTCGCAGACAGTAGCTGTCTCTGGTCGTACTACAGTTGATGTAGTGCTTGTGACAGATTCTGAGCAGATCGAGGAGGTCGTTGTACAGGCCTTCGGTGTTGCTAAGAAGGAGGCCTTCACAGGTTCTGCAGCAACTCTTAAGTCAGACGACCTTGCGAAGACTCAGTCTTCAAACATCGCTAACGCACTTCAGGGTAAGGTAGCGGGTCTTCAGACATCACAGGGTTCAGGTTCACTTGGTTCAGAGCCTACAATCCGTATCCGTGGTATCGGTTCTATCAACGCTGGTAACGATCCATTGTGGGTTGTTGATGGTGTGCCTTACGAGGGTGATAAGAACAATATCAACATGGCCGATGTTGAGACTATGACCGTCTTGAAGGATGCTGCATCTAACGCACTTTATGGTGCTCGTGGTGCTAACGGTGTTATCATGATTACTACTAAGCGTGCTAAGGCGGGTGACGCTCGCGTTAACTTCGACGCTAAGTGGGGTGTTAACATGGCTGCACGTCAGCTTTATGACTACACTCGTGATCCAGGTCAGTACTATGAGATGCACTACTCTGCATTGAAGAGCTACTACATGAATCCTCCTATGAGCGAGGATCCAGCTGAGCAGATTGCTCCACTTCCTGAGCACGAGGCTCACTTGAAGGCTAACTCTGCAATGCTTGAGTCTGGTGAGGGTGGTCTTGGTTACAATGTTTATACTGTACCTGCAGGTCAGACTCTTATCGGTACTGATGGCAAGTTGAACCCTAACGCTACTTTGGGTCGCAAGTTCACTTACAAGGGCCAGGAGTACTACCTAACTCCAGACGACTGGTACGACGAGTTGTACGATCCTTCATTCCGTCAGGAGTACAACGTATCTATCGCTGCTGCTACTGAGAAGTCTAACTTCTTCGCTTCATTCGGTTACTTGAACAACAACGGTATTACCGATGGTTCAAACATGTACCGTTACACTGCACGTTTGCGTGCTGACTACCAGGCTAAGAAGTGGTTGAAGGTTGGTGCTAACATGAGCTACACTAACTTCAGCTGGTTCGGTGCTTCATCTTCTAACGAGGGTGACGGTTCTACTGGTGACGTATTTGCTGCTGTAGCTGACATGGCTCCTATCTATCCTGTTTACATTCGCGATGGCGAGGGTAACATCATGTACGAGGATAACAAGGCTGGTCACGGCTACTATGGTAAGGAGTATGATGAGAAGTGGCCTATCTACGATACCGGTGACGGTCGTACATGGGGTCTTACTCGTTTCTCTGGCTCAATGTCTAACCCATTGCAGAACATCTGGTTGGACGAGGCTAACTCTGAGGGTAACGCATTCTCTGTAAACGGTTATGCTGACTTTATCCTTTACGAGGGTCTTAAGCTTACTATCAACGGCGCTGTAACTATCGATGAGACTCGTACTACATCAATGAAGAACCCATACTACGGTCAGTTCGTTCCTAACGGTGGTATCGTTTCTAAGGCACATGGTCGTTCTTACAACCACAACTTGCAGCAGTTGTTGACTTACTCTAAGGCATTTGGTGCTAACGAGGAGCATCAGCTCGACTTGTTGCTCGGTCACGAGACTTACAACCTCCGTTCTTACTCTTTGAGCGGTTCTAAGTCTAACATCTATTCTACTGATAACCTCGAGCTTAACGGTGCTGTTGTTGACGGTAAGAGCTCAGCTTCATCATTCGGTGAGTATGTAAACGAGGGTTACTTCTTCCGTGCTATGTACGAGTATGATGGCCGCATCTTCGCATCTGCATCATATCGTCGTGACGCATCTTCACGTTTCCACCCAGATCACCGTTGGGGTAACTTCTGGTCAGTTGGTGGTGCATGGATCATCAACCGCGAGAACTGGTTCAATGCGCCTGTATTTAATATGTTGAAGCTTAAGCTATCTTACGGTTCACAGGGTAACGATGCTATCGGTATGTACAAGTACACTGATCTCTACTCTGTAACTAACGACGGTAACGACGGC
Source organism: Alistipes sp. (assembly GCA_017631275.1). Classification (GTDB taxonomy): domain Bacteria; phylum Bacteroidota; class Bacteroidia; order Bacteroidales; family Rikenellaceae; genus Alistipes. The sequence goes on along the minus strand of JAGBTQ010000030.1, from coordinate 47,760 downwards.
ATCTCTATCATCTTCGGTTCTAAGGGTAACCCTAACATCACTTGGGAGACTAACGGTAACCTTAACGTAGGTGCTGAGTTCGGTTTGTGGCAGGATCGCTTGAGCGGTAGCGTTGATTTCTTCTATCGTAAGACTACCGATATGTTGTTCTCTGTACCTGTAGCTCCAACTTTGGGTTACACTTCTTACTACGACAACATCGGTGATATGGCTAACACTGGTATCGAGGTTGTATTGAATGGTGATATCGTTCGCCGTCAGAACCTTGTATGGTCAGTAAACGCTAACCTCACATGGGTTAAGAATAAGGTATTGAGCTTGCCAGAGTCTCGTAAGGATCGTACTGTAGAGGGTCACGATGGTTTCATCAGCGGTTCAACATTCGTTGGTGAGGGTCTTCCATTGAACGCTCTTTACATTCCTGAGTATGCAGGTGTAAATCCTGAGACTGGTGTATCACAGTGGATGTTCTACACTGATAAGGATATCAAGGATGAGAATGGTGTTGTAACTATTCCTGCTGGTTGGTCAATCCAGGAGGACTACTCACTCGTATCATCTACTCCTGAGTCACGTAAGCTTTACGACTCATCTTTGGCTGACGTCTTCGGTGGTTTCGGTACTACATTGTATGCTTACGGTTTCGACCTCTCTGTAGCATTTGACTATCAGCTTGGTGGTACTACTATCGATGGTTCTTACGCTGGTTACATGGCATCTCCAACTGCTTCATCTTTGGGTGACAACTACCACTTGGATTTGTTGGATGCTTGGACTCCTGAGAACAATACTTCAAACATTCCACGTTTCCAGTATGCAGATGACTACTCATCAGCAACATCAAGCCGCTTCTTGATTAGCTCTAACTACTTGAATATCTCTAACATCAACTTCGGTTACACATTCCCATCGAAGTGGTTCAAGGGTCATATTCAGAACTTGCGTGCTTACGTAGCAATTGATAACGTATGGTACTGGTCAGCTCGTAAGGGCTTCGATCCACGTGGTGGTGGCAACGGTTTGTACTCTCCAATCCGTACTATCTCTGGTGGTGTGACAGTGACATTCTAATTTAATATAGGTATACGATTATGAAATTTTCAAAGATATTGACAACTGCGTTTGTTGCACTTGGTGCTACTATCGCGCTTAGCGGCTGTATCCGAGAGACTTTCCCTAAGGAGAGTACCATCACTCAGGAGCAGCTTGAAAGTGTTGCCCCAGATATTCTCGCTGAGAACCTTCTTAAGGGTATTTCTCGTGGTTTGCTCGCACCAGCATATGGTGGTTGGGAGCACACTGACTTTGGTGTTCCTTCAGTAGGCGTTTACAACGACCACGCAGCACAGATCATCTGTACTAACGGTTGGATGCTTGGTAACGCTCCTGCTTATAACCGTTTCTACATGTCATCATGGGGTAAGGGTTATGGTGCTAACAGCTGGATGCCTGTTCACTACTGGTTCTCTTACTATCCACAGATTAAGAGCTGTAACGATGTTATCCTTCGTCTTCAGAATATCGAGGGCACTGATTCTTACATTGCTATCGCTCGTACTTATCGTGCATTCCTTTACCTCGACCTTGCTCGTTTGTTCGAGTGTCTTCCTGCTAAGGCTCCAAACAACGGCGCTTACGAGGATCAGCAGTTCAAGGCTCAGGGTCTTACTGTACCTATCGTAGATGAGGTTATGGTTGGCGACCTTAAGGCTGAGGAGTTGGCTAAGAACAACCCACGTGCTACACGTGAGGAGATGTTCAACTTCATTCTTGAGGACTTGGCATTTGCTGAGGAGGTAATGTCTGCTGAGGGCTTCCGTCCTACTAACAACACTGATCCTACTTTGCCAGTTGTTTACGGTCTTAAGGCTCGTGTATACCTCTGGTTGGGCGGTTTCGAGGATGGTCTTTCTGGTGAGCTTCCTGCTGGTAACGACGCTTATGCTTTGGCTGCAGAGTACGCACGTAAGGCTATCACAGCTTTCGGTGGTGCAGTAATGTCAGAGAAGGAGTGGACTGATCCTATCACAGGTTTCAACACTAAGGCTTCTTCATGGATGTGGACATTGTTCCACTCAACTGATACAGTTGCTGGTAACCTCCACAACTTCGTAGCTCACATGGCTCCTGAGGCTGAGTTCGGTTACTGTCCTTACACACAGCCAGGTCTTGGTTCACAGTACTTCGATCGTTTGGGTAAGAGCGACTTCCGTCGTAAGCTTGTTGTAGATCCTAAGGGTAACTACGCATCATTCAAGCCTTACACTCAGATGTCTGAGGACGAGTACAAGGGTCTTGCACCTTACACATTCTTCAAGTTCCGTCCTGCACAGGGTCACCGTACTGACTACGCTACTGCAGCTGCTATCGCTATTCCATTGATGCGTTGCGAGGAGATGTACTTCATCGAGATGGAGGCTATCACTCACACTCAGGGTGTTGATGCAGGTTGGGCTCTTCTTGACGAGTTCATGCGTAACAACCGCGATCCTAAGTATGTTTGTGCAACTATGGATATCGTTGATGAGATCATCTTCCAGAAGTCTATCGAGTTCTGGGGCGAGGGTCACGTAATGTACGATATGAAGCGTCTTGACATGGGTGTAAACTGTACATCTGAGGCTGCTGTTAACTACGATGCACAGCGTCGCTTCAAGTCAACCGGTCGTTTGCCATGGTGGAGCATTCCAATCCCACAGAGCGAGACCGATATCAACCAGGCTATCAAGGATAACAACCCTGATCCATCGTCATCATTGACTCCTGGTAAGTAATAAAAGTAACGAAAAACTTTTAAGTGTATGAAAAATTTTAAGTTTATATATCTGTTCATAGCGTTCGTAGGTGCCCTTACGATGGCATCTTGCGAGCACCCATATGCAGATTATACTCCAGGTGCTCAGGATGAGACCATGGGTGTATATTTCCCCAGCACAGAGGCTCTTGTAGTTAAGGCTGAGGACACTTCAGTGGATATCGCTGTTGCACGTATCAACGCTGAGGAGGCTGCTGAGGTTAAGGTTCGTTTCCAGGAGGTTGTTGCTGAGGATGAGGAGCCTACAGGTTTCTTCACTGTTCCTTCAACTGTAAGCTTCGAGGCTGGCAAGGCAGAGGCTGCTCTTACAGTATCTTTCGATGGTACTAAGCTCACTCCAGGTGTTCAGTATCGTCTTAACATCCAGCTCGATCAGAGCATTGCTTCTAAGTATGGTCTTTCTGATGTTGTCTTCAACATCGGTATCGCTGAGCCATGGATCACTCTTGAGGGTCCTAACGGCGAGAAGACTGGTTTCTACCGTGACGACTTCATGGGTCCATTGTATGGTGGTCCTTCTGGTACTATCGTTGACGCTACTGTTGTTCAGCACGAGTTCGATAAGACACGTTACCGCCTTGTTGAGCCATACTCTGAGGCTAATGTTCCTTACCTTATCGGTGGTGTGCCTGAGGATATGACCTTCACAACTCCAGGTTATGTTGAGTTCTGGGTTTACGATGACAACACTGTTGAGATTCCTTCAAGCTGGCTTGGCTTCAAGCTTGACGTAGGTACAGGTAAGCCTGAGGATTTCTACCTTGCTACTGTTTACAAGGCAGCTGATCAGCCTATCCTTGGTGAGTTCAAGGAGAACGTATTCTGGTTCACTACTCCACAGTCTATCATGTGGCACATTCCTGATGGCCGTGGTAACTACGCTAACAAAGAGGGTATGTTTGCAGTATCTCTTCCAGGTTATGAGATCACTGACTTCGCTGTAAACGTATCTTATGCAGGTATGTTTGTTGACTCAACTAACAACGTTTCAGCAGTTCTTGACTTCTCACTCGGTCTTGACGTTGAGACTTACAAGTTCACTCTTCTTGAGGGTAACCCAACTTCTGAGGAGTTGGCTACTACTGTAGCTCAGATTGCTGACGGTACTGCTGAGTTCGAGGTACTCGAGGGTGGCCGTGAGACTCTTAGCTGGCAGGTTAAGGCAGAGAAGGGTATCTGGACTGTTGTTGCTGTTCCATTCGGTAAGAAGGGTGCTAGAGCAGACAAGGCTGTTACTTACACATTCTACTTCCCAGGTGTAGGTGAGCAGGATATCCCACAGGCAGACATTAAGTTCTTCTTCAACTCTATTGAGAACCTTACAGATAATGAGGAGGCCATCGCAGCTTATCCTGCAGAGTACTTCATTGCTCTTGGTCTCATGGCTAATGGCGATGAGCTTCGTACAATCAAGGCTTGGATTGGTGAGGCAGCTATCATCGAGGGCATGGAGGACGCCGATGTAATCAGCCAGGGTGGTGAGGACTACACAAACGCCATCGACAATATCAAGGCTAATGGCTCTGTTATCTTGGGTCCATACAAGCTTAGAAGTGGTACTAAGGTAGCCGCTGTTGTTGAGGTTGTTACTCTTTACGGTGAGGTTGTTTACAAGCGTATGTTCGCTGAGTTGAGCAACGGCACTGGTTTGGAGATTGGTGACTACACTATCACTGAGGGCGAGGCTAAGCTTGACGCTTTCTTCTGTGGTGGTTACGAGCCAGGTCAGGTTTACTTCAACATCGAGGGCTTCGAGTTCCCAGGTGTTATCGACACAGAGAAGAAGCAGCTTGTATTCACCGGTGCTATCGACGGTTACAACGTAGGCTTCAACGGCGTTTCATTCTACTATGACGATGCTAAGACTCAGGCATTCGGTTACTTCTCATATGCTGACGCTGAGGATGCAACTGCTTCAGATCTTATCTTCTCATACAACGATGCTAACGAGATCTCTGCATTGAACAACTACTTCTCAAAGCGTGTGTTCGATATTGGTGAAAGTTTCGTATATTCATTCACAGAGTATACATTCACTCCTGCTGCTACTGTTGCTAAGGCAGTTGCTGAGGAGGAGACTCCAGCAGAGCCAGAGACATCTAAGTTCTCGAAGTCTGCAATGAGCATCGATGCTAACATCACTTTGAGCAGCGAGTACAATGTTTCTAAGAAGTTCGAGGCTAAGGCTTTCAACGGCCGTCGCGAGCTTAAGAACAAGGCACAGTTTGGCTTCTAATAAATGATGATAGGGGTGCTTCGGCACCCTTACACCATGCTCCGAATGGGCAGTACGTAAGTACACCATTCGGAGCTTTTTTTGTGCCATTTATCACCACTTAGCCACTAAATTTCACTCCATGGCGAAAAAAAATATTCATAGATGCTCTACTTTCCTAATTTTTAGTATCTTTGCATCTTGAGAGAGTAGGGTAATTTGTGTGCCTCGCTTCTCAACAAGGTTTTTGAAACAACTTAATTACAAATATCTATGAATAAGGTTAAATTTTCATTGTTTGCCTTGGCTGCAATTTTCGCAGTATCGTGTGTGCAGGATCCAGTTATGGACGAGTCTGCTAACGATGCGGTGATTAGCGCATCCAAGAAGATTATCAACACCTCGGAGAATGCCGCTAAGGGTGAGCTTATCCTCTTTGTTAGCGAGGAGGCTGCCGAGGCATGGAGCAATGCTGAGAGTGTTACTCGCTCTGGTATCGACGCTCTCGATGCTGTGGCTATCGAGCTTGGTGCAAAGTCAGTAAAGCCTGTCTTTAACATGCAGATCAATGGCGATCTAAAGCGTGAGATGGACATGCACCGCTGGTTTACTGTTGAGCTCGACGAAGAGCTCGATATCGAGACTGTTGCCCAGAAGTATGCAACCCTCAAGGAGGTAAACCGCGTGCAGTATTCAACAATTCTTAAGCGTCCAAAGGTTCAGGCAGCCCCTGCTCCTGAGTCTTTCGCAACACGTGCCGATGTTAAGATGCCTTTCAACGACCCTATGCTCGAGATGCAGTGGCACTACAACAACGAGGGCTTGAAGGCTATCTTCCCATCATCTAAGAAGGCTGAGGATATCAACGTCTTTGCTGCGTGGGAGCATACTGCAGGCTCTAATGAGGTTATCGTGGCAGTTATGGACGAGGGTGTTAAGTACAATCACCCTGACCTCGAGGCGAATATGTGGGTAAACCAGGCTGAGAAGAATGGTCAGCCAGGTGTCGATGACGATGGCAATGGTGTTGTAGATGACGCTCATGGCTTCAACTGTATCGACGACAATGGTGATATCTCATGGGATGTACAGGCTTGGAATGGTAACGATTATGATGGCGACTCAGGTCACGGTACTCACGTGGCTGGTACTGTGGCTGCTGTAAACAACAACGGTATTGGTGTTTGCGGTGTTGCTGGTGGCTCAGGCAAGGGCGATGGTGTTCGCATCATGTCTATCCAGATTTTCGATGGTCCTAAGAATAGCTCACTTGGCGGTAATGCTAAGGGTATGGAGTATGCTGCTGATAATGGCGCATCTATCCTTCAGAACTCTTGGGGTTATCCATCTACAACTACCCAGATGTCTGACGGTATCTACGAGTCAGCATATGGCGTTGAGCTTGCTGGTTTGAAGTATTTCGTTAAGAAGAGCAACTGCAAGGCATTGGAGGGTGGTATCGCTATCTTCGCTGCTGGTAACTATGGTCTTGCACGTGCCGACTACCCAGGTGCTTACCGCGACTTCATCTGCGTAACTGCCTATGCTCCAGATGGTCTTCCAACATCTTATACCAACTACAAGTTTGGTTGTAACGTAGCTGCTCCTGGTGGCGACATATTTGTTGAGAACCGTAAGTGGAAGTATGAGGGTTCTGTTCTCTCAACACTTCCTGCTGAGACATACGACTCTATCTCTAAGGGTCTTTATGGTACCGATTACGGCTATATGCAGGGTACATCAATGGCATGTCCTCACGTATCTGGTATTGCAGCCTTGGTGCTCTCATATGCAGTGGAGAATGGCTACTACCTAACAAATGCTCAGTTCAACGACCTTATGGTATCGTCAGTACGTAACATCGATATCGACCTTGTAGGCTATAAGCAGTCATGGGACGGATATGGTAATCCATTCAACATGTCTCTCGAGAACTACAAGTATAACATGGGTACTGGTAAGATCGATGCGTTGATGGCTATCATGAACGTGCGTGGTGCACAGTGTTTCCCTGTTACTGTTGGCGAGGAGGCAGAGCTTAAGATTACCACATTCATCGGTACAGGTGATATCTCAGTAACCCCTATGAAGGAGTTCATCATCTCTCCTGAGACTAAGTCACGCCTTGGCATCACTGGCGAAACATACTTCAACGGTAGCATCTATCTCACTTGCTCAAACGCAGGTATCGGTGTTGTTACTGTTAAGTATATCGCTGGCGGTAAGGCTGTTGGTGGTGGCGACACTATCGGCGGTCGTCTTATGGAGAAGGACATCGTGATTGTTGCTCGCAAGGCTAACGACAATGGCGGTTGGTTGTAATTGATGTTTAACTTGAAATATTGACTTAACTTTATGAAGAGTTTGAAAATATGGTCATTGGCAGTAGTTCTGCTTATGGCAATGGTAGGTTGCAAGCCAACTCCTGGTCCAGGTCCTGGCCCTGAGCAGATGGGAGGCTTCGATGCTATCGAGAAGGAGTGGAAGCTCGTATCTGTTAATGGCGTGGCTAACGAGTTCCATGTGTATATCAGCTTTGATCAGGGTACCTTCGCCCTCTTCCAGCAGCTCTATACGCTCGACTTCAAGTTCTACGATGGTACATACTCTATCTCGGGCGGTAAGCTCACAGGCGAGTACTTCGACGCTGGTGCTTGGAAGTGTGGCTACACTGGTGGCATCTCTGAGGATGGCAACACCATGACCCTTATCAGCGACGACGATCAGGCTGTTAAGTGCATCTACGAGGCATGCACTATTCCTGACGAGGTGCGCAACGAGGCTGTTAATGGTACACGTGCAGTGGAGGTAGTTCCTTTCTTGTAGTAAGTCGTCTAACAAGGCTACTTTGTCGTTACGCTTGCCTCGAAAATCCTCATTTACGCTTTAGTAAACTGCGGTTTTCGAGTCTGCGCGTGCCTAAAATTAGCTCTTGTTATACAACTTCCATTAAAAACGTTGGGCTAACTATTTAGCAAACATTATAAAAAAGACGATGGTGGGCAATATCCACCATCGTTTTTTTTGTATATCTATGTTTTACTACGTAAAAAAGTGGAGCGGGGCGCTATGTTTCAAAAAATTATACTATTTTTGCACCTTGAGAGGGTGTGCTAAATTCGCAGCCTCATGAAAAGGCTTACTACAAAGAACAATATTTAATTAAAACTACTATGAATAGAACAAAACTCTTTATTCTTGCTTTGGCAGGAATCTTTGCAGTGTCGTGTGCTACCGACAATGTTGATGGTTCAGAGTCAGCAATTGTTGATGCCGCAATGCTTAAGAAGTTTGTGAACACCTCGAACGATGCTGTTAAGGGCGAGCTTATCATCTATGTTGACGAGGCTACTGCCGAGCAGCTTGAGGGTGCTGAGGTGGCTACACGCTCTGGCGTAACGGCGTTCGACGAGGTGCTTATGGAGATTGGCGCTGAGAACCTCAAGCCAGTGTTCAACCTCAAGGTGAATGCTGAGCGTAAGCGTGAGCGTGGCATGCACCGCTGGTATGCAGTATCTATCTCTGAGGATGCTGACCTCGATGTTGCAGCAAAGACTCTTGCTGAGCTTAACGTTGTTGAGCGTGTGCAGTTTGCAAAGCGTGTTGTCGCTCCTAAATCGCAGCCTGTAGAGATCGACTCTTATGCCGCTACACGTGCTGCAGAGCTTCCTTTCAACGACCCATTGCTCGTCGAGCAGTGGCACTACAACAACGACGGTACTGTTGATTTCCCAAATGCTAAGGCTGGTGCTGATGTCAACCTCTTCGATGCTTGGGAGCTCACAACAGGTCGTCCTGATGTTATCGTGGCAGTCGTTGATGAGGGTGTTTGCTATGAGCACGAGGATCTCAATGCAAATATGCTTGTAAACGAGGCTGAGCGCAATGGCCAGCCAGGCGTTGATGACGACGAGAATGGCTATGTTGATGATATCTATGGCTACAACTTCGTGAACAGAGGTGCTATCACATGGACACGTACAGGCGACTCTGGTCACGGTACTCACGTTGCAGGTACTGTTGCTGCTGTTAACAACAATGGCAAGGGTGGTGCAGGTGTTGCTGGTGGCTCGGGCAATGGCGATGGTGTACGTTTGATCTCTTGCCAGATTATCTCGGGTGCAACTGCCGCAAGTACTACTGCTACAGCTGAGGCTATTGAGTATGCTACTGACCGTGGTGCTTGCGTATTGCAGAACTCATGGGGCTTCGAGGCGGGCGCTGTATCGAACGATAAAAGTTTCGAGACCGGACAGACATCTGTCGAGGTTGAGGCATTCCGCTATTTCATGGAGACTCAGAATCACCCTAATCTTGAGGGCGGTATCATCATCTTTGCCGCTGGTAACGACGGTAAGGCTGTAGCGGGCTATCCTGCTGCATGGAACAAGCTTATCGCTGTGTCGGCTATCGCTCCAGATGGTAATCCTACATACTACACTTGCTTCGACCGTGGCTGTAACGTATCGGCTCCTGGTGGCGAGTACTTCGTGCGTAACAACTACACTGTTGATTATGGTTGTGTTGTTTCTACACTCCCTGGTAACAAGTATGCTCGTATGCAGGGTACATCAATGGCATGTCCACATGTGTCGGGTATCGCAGCATTGGCAATCTCGTATGCTGCCGATAATGGCATTGTGATGACACTCCCTGAGCTTAAGGATATCATCGTGTCGTCAGTTACAGGCTTTGGTACCTTCTCTGGCACTAAGGTAAACTATGGTGGTGGCGTAATCAACCTCTCAACCTACACTAACAAGATGGGTACAGGTCTTATCGACGCTTACCGAGTGTTGATGGCTGTGCGTGGCACAACATGTATCCCAGTGCCTCTTAACCAGAGTGTGATTATCGACATTGCCAACTACATCGGCGATGGCAACAGCCAGATTAAGATGCTTAAGAGCGATATCTCTGAGGAGGTTGTCGAGAAGCTCGGTATTACTGACTGCAAGTTTATGGGTAGCAAGCTCATTATGACATGTACTAAGCCAGGCTCAGCACTCGTTACGTTGAAGTATGTTGCTGGTGGTAACACCGTTGGTGGTGGTCAGATTACTGGTGGTATGGAGGCTCAGCAGGAGTTTGCTCTTATCGTTCGCCCAGGTGTGAAGGTTGATGAGGGCACAGGCTCACCACTTAACCCTGGTGGTTGGTTGTAATTGATTGTGTAACGCTAAAAAAGTTTCGATATATGAAAAAGTTTTTTGCAATCTTCCTAGTTGCGCTTTTTTCCCTTGTTGGCTGCGAGCCAAATACTAATGAGCCTCAGCCAGGCGATGCATCTGCGCTTGTGGGCGAGTGGCATATGGTAGAGTGGAATGGCGAGGCTCCTGAGTTCGATGTATATGTTGAGTTTAACAACAAAGGCTTTAATATCTATCAGCAGGTATATACATTGTTCTATGAGCACTTCACAGGCACATATAGCGTGAGCGACGAGATTCTTACAGGCTCTTATGCCGATGGCTCAAATTGGGCATGTGGCTACAAGTTTTTGTTCGAGGGTGGCAAGCTAATATTGCAGAGCCAGGAGGATACAAGCATCGTAAGTGTGTATGAGAAGTGCACTATCCCTCAGGCGGTTAAGGACGAGGCTACTACTACTCGCGCATCTGAGGCTAAGCCAATCTTCTAATAATACGATGTTGTGCTTGGAGACCTTTTCAAGCAAATCAAAGAATAGCTTAAATATTGGGGTTGTCCAACATGTTTGGATAGCCCCTTATTGTAAATAGTTATGAAACGCTTATTCCTATTTTTAGTAGCCATTGTGGTGTGTGGCACTCTTTCGGCGCACGAGGTTACGCCCGAGCGTGCTTCGATGGTTGCTCAGAGGCTACTCTCTGACAATGCTACACGCTATGGCGCTGTTAGCCTTGTGTGGGATAGCTCGCGCCTAGGCTCCACACGTGCTAATGAAGCTCCCTCGTTCTATGTCTTTGCTAAGAGCGACATGCGAGGATTTGTTATCGTTGCGGGCGACGATGTGCTGCCCCCCGTCTTGGCTTACTCGCTTAGCTATCCTGCGCCCGAATCGGGAGCACTGCCCCCATGTTTCGAGGCGTGGCTAAAGTATGTAGATAGCTCGGTTAGGTATGCTCGTGAGCATGGCTTAGTGCCTCGCCCAAGTGTTGTGCGCCGTTGGAGCGAGGAGTATGCTCCGCAGAATGCCACGATGCTAAATACTGCTCGTTGGAGTCAGACAGAGCCCTACAACCTCGAGTGCCCCATGGACGATGGTGCCTTGTCGCTCACGGGCTGTACACAGACGGCTGTAGCAATCATCATGAAGCACCATCGCTGGCCAGAGCGTGCTGTGGGCACAACTACGGCATATACAACAATAACTAAGAGCATCTACGTTCCTGAGCGTGACCTAAACCACGCCTACGACTGGGATAACATGCTCGAAACATATGTTGAGGGCGAGTATAACGATGTTGAGGCTCAGGCCGTAGCAACGCTTATGGCAGACCTTGGCCATTCGTTCATGGCGGACTATGCTGCCCTTGGCACAGGTGCTAACCCAAGCACCGATGCCTTGTATCGCAACTATGGCTATAGCCCTGCCAGCAATATATTTATGCGTCAGAACTATAGTGACAGCTATTGGAACGATATGCTTCGTCGTGAGATCGAGGCGGGCAATCCCGTGTGGTATAGCGGATTTATGGCCGACTACTCAGGTCACGCCTTTGTGCTCGATGGCATCGACGACAACAACTACTATCACGTAAATTGGGGCTGGGGTGGCGTCTATGATGGTTTCTTTACGCTCGATGCACTTATACTTGGGGAGTATGAGTTCGACTATGGTCAGTATGCGCTTCTAAATTTCGAGCCTCTGCGTGGTGATGCTGTCGATAATTGGCTCACGTTGTACTCTACGGGTATCGAGCTTGGTGATGTGGAGTTTACGAAGGGCGCAGAGTTCGACATAAATAGCATTCTTATCTCTAATGTCTCGTCTATCGAGTTTAGTGGTAGTGTGCGTGTTGCGCACTGCGATAAGGAGGGCAGACGCAAAGAGTGGGTGTCGGAGGCTAAGGACTTTAGCGTACCACCGCAATACTATGGCTATGTTGAACGTCTTCGCTGCAAGCTCACCGATAGTGTCGAGGAGGGCGACCGCCTACGTGTCTTCTACTCGGCGGCGGGCTCCGATGAGTGGTTTGTGATGTACCCCTACACCGAGGGTGCTACATGGGATATCGTCATGCGCTATGCTCCTATTGGCGCAACAACCTCGTTCGACTACGACAAGCTATCGCAGATAATCGTCGTTGACTACGACGACGATGTTAAGTCGGCACTCTACTGTGGTGGTAGCTACATTGAAGATGGTGTCGAGATTGTGCGTGGCAAGATGACTATCAACACCGCGCGCCTCGCCCCAGGCTCTACGTACACCGTGCTCCTCGTGCGCGACAATGTCGAGGAACGAACATTTACATTCACCATTAAGCCGCACGAATAATGAAAAAGTATCTATATATCATCTCCGCACTTCTGCTTGTTGTTGGCTGTCATAAGCCCGTGCCAGCGCCCGAGCCCGAGCCCGATAGGGTGGAGTCGGCTAAGAAGAGCTTTGAACTTAGCTACGAGGCGCAGACCTTAGAGCTAAAGTTCGACACTAATGCTGAGTATAGCTTTGATATAAGTGCCGAGTGGATAAAGCCCGAGGAGGGTAGTCGCAGCAAGGGCATGAAGAGCTATACTGCACGCTTCGCAGTTGAGGAGAATACTACCAAAGAGGAGCGTGTTGCCTATATCCTCATTCTTGCTGGCGAGGCGCAACAGATAGTCACTGTTGTGCAGGGAGCTATGCCCGAGCGTATGACCCTACAACTCGACCACACTAACACTAAGCTTGTGTCGCCCACATGGCGAGGCAAGGTTGTTACGGGAAATATCAGTTGGGGCGATGGTGCTGAGCAGAGCTACGCTGAGGGTGCGACGCACAGCTTTAGCGGCTCGGAACATAAGACCTTGTTCGATATGCGCGGCGCTACGGGCTTCAAAATCGAACAAATTGACAATATCGAGAACATCGAAATAGGTGTTGAGCTATAACTTAAATGAGGGTGACCACTTAGGTCACCCTCATTCGGCTTAAATTATGTTCTCGACATACTCCAACGATGTCGAATTGTCACTATCAACCGTGATGGCAATAAGGTCAAACTGAATGTTGTGCCTTATGCGGTGCATCGAGCGGTATGCCATGGCGGCGCGACGCAGCGAACGAGTCTTCTGCTCGTCGATGCTGTCGTATGCCGACTGCCAACCACCCCTTCGACGTGTCTTCACCTCCACAAAGTGCAAGGTGTCGTAGTGCTCGGCAATAATATCCATCTCGTAGTGCCCAACTCTCCAGTTGCGCTCCACGATATAGTATCCTCTCTCGCGCAGCCACTCCGTAGCAATATCCTCGCCACGAGCGCCAATCTCGGCAGTAAGGCTCACTACTTCTGGCGGTTGAGAAGGAACTCGATGTTGTCGCCTGGCTGCACCTCGTAGGTCTCGATGCCCTTCTTGAAGATGCGCATTGGGCGTGAGCCGATAAGCTCGATGCCATTGTCGTCGATGCGAAGCATACAACCCTCGCGCAAGCCTACAACATAGCGGCTGCGGTTAGCCTCGATATACTCGTTGATACGCTGCTCACGTGTCTCGCCAGCGTGACCCTCAGGGTTAGCGTCGAGGTAGTGAGGGTTGATCTGGAATGGTACAAGGCCAATAGCACGGAACGACTTAGGCTGCACAATAGGCATGTCGTTAGTGGTGCAGATAGTAGGGCATGTCACGTTGCTACCTGCTGACCAGCCGATATAAGGCACGCCAGCCTTCACTCTGCGGAAGATCATGTCCAACAAATCCTCCTCCTGCATCTTCTTAAGAAGTGCAAAGGTGTTACCACCGCCGATGACGATAGCCTGTGCATGGCGCACGAAGTTACGCTTGTTGAGTGCGTGGTGCACCGAGCGCACCTTGATACCTATCTCGTTGAAGCGCTCCTGAACCTTACGCTCATACTCGTCATAAGAGAATGTGATGGCAGCGTAGGGGATAAAAACCACCTCGGTTACGCCCTCGAGAGTCTTTGCGATTTCAGCAATAGGATACTTCAAGTAGGCCTCACCTGCATTCGTAGAATTGGAAATTAACAAAAGATTCATAATTGCTTAAATATTAGTTGTTTAACGGTATTTTACGACAAACTGTTGATAATTTTTTTGCGAAATAATGTCAAAGATAATAAAAAAGTGTTATTTTTGCATCGTCTTAGTAAAAAAAAGACCTATTACAGTAGCATAAATTTTACTACTATAATGTTTAACTAAAACTTATTTATTATGTCAGAAATTCAGTCAAAGGTTGTCGAGATTATCGTTGACAAGTTGGGCGTTAAGGAGACTGAGGTTGTTGCAGAGGCTAGCTTCACAGCACACCTTGGTGCAGACTCTTTGGATCAGGTAGAGCTCATCATGGAGTTCGAGAAGGCTTTCGATCTTCAGATTCCAGATGCAGATGCTGAGAAGATTCAGACTGTAGGCGACGCTATCAGCTACATCGAGTCTCACAAGTAATATAGTATAATTTTACGAGTGTTACGCTCATTAGTTTGAGTGAGCACACTATTTAAGATTTAGAATTACATGTGTATGGACTATGCCAAGGTTCTCCCTTGGTTTAGTCCATTCTTTATTCTTAACGGATAGAATTAACTACGGCAATGTTCGATTTTTTGCTACGTCCCATACGTCGTCGCTATGGCAAGGATAGAGAGTTCTATGCTGCTATCGACGATATGTTTGGCTTTATTCCTAACAACATTGAGCTCTACAAACTCGCCCTTATCCATAAGTCGGCATCTGTGGAGCTGGAGGATGGCAGCCACATTAACAACGAGCGCCTCGAGTTTTTGGGCGATGCCGTAATCGAGAGCATAACCTCCGACTACCTATTTATCGAGTTTCCCGATCGTGACGAGGGCTTCATGACACAGCTTCGCTCGAAGATTGTGTCGCGCCAGTCGCTCAACCGCATAGCCTCGCAGGTGGGTCTCGACAAGCACGTTATCTCTCACGCTGCCAACAATACAACACAGAAGCATATCTATGGCGATGCCTTTGAGGCGATGATGGGTGCCATCTACCTCGACCAGGGTTACGACTTTGCCAACCGCCTGCTTATTAACGACATATACGGTCGCTACCTATCTATCGACGAGGTGCTTAAGTCGGAGACCGACTTCAAGAGCCGACTCATAGAGTGGTGCCAGAAGAACCACTACACTATCGAGTTTCGCACTACGGGCGACAATTCGGGCTTACATCAGGGTTTTGTCTCGACGGTATATATCGACGGCATGGCAGTAGGCTATGGCTCGGGCGACTCGAAGAAGGCTGCTGAGCAGAATGCCGCCTACTCGGTGTCGCAGTCGCAGAAGCCGCAGCTTAATGATGAGGCGAGTGCTGAGCTTCTAGATCGCATCGATCGTCTTAATTTCTCGTGATAAGGGCGCATCTGCGACCTTTCAATCAAAGCCACCAATGGGACGTACATCAAGTACTACCCATCGGTGGCTTTTTCATGTCAAGGCCACATCTGCAACCCTTCTGACAAGAAATTTCTTTCTCGTGATAAGCACCAATCTTCGCCCCCAGGCTCATTGCCCTGAAAGGAGATGTACGCTTAAGTACACCCCCTTCCAGTGCAATTTCGACCTGTTGTTAAATCTTGGTACTTCTGACGAGAAATTTATCTTGCTGATTGAGGTGGGCAGGGGCTGGGATAGATGAGGGCGCTAAAGCTTGATGGGTAACGCTAAAGCTTGATGGGATAGATGGGATCGCTTCGCTCGATAGGAAATTTCCCATTCGTCCCATTCGTCCCATCGTCCCATCGTCCCATCGTCCCCACCTTCCCTATTCTCCCTATCTTCCCTATCTTCCCTATCTCTGCGCCGAGCCCCCCAACAAAACAATTATCCCCAAATATTTTGTGCTAAGCAAAAGATTTGCTAACTTTGTTTAATTATATAGCTCGACAAAACAGATGCCTAAATCAACATACATAACCCCTGCTGTGCGGCGCATCGCATTGTGCATAGTGTTAGTGGTGGCATCTGTGCTCTCTGCAACACCTGCCGAGGCCTTTATACGCAGCCTATGGCGCTACGGCCACGGAACATATATCGATAAATTCGTATCGTTTGTATATTCCGACATCGACATAGTTGATGCTCCCGACGAGGTGGTGTGCGATGGTAATCCCTACATGGCATCCTACATCTTGATATCCAAGGAGCAGCAAACGCTCTCACTCATAGATATTTCGGGTCGCACGATATTCTCTTTTCCTGCCACCGTGGGCTCACGCTATGGCAACAAGCAGCACTCTGGCGACTACAGAACTCCCGAGGGCGAGTTTGTGGTGCATGAAATCCAAGATGCCTCACTGTGGGGTAACGACGCCAATGATGGTAATGGCTATATACTTGGTAGCTACGGCAACTGGTTTATCCGCCTATATGCCCCTCCTCACTATGGCATTGGTATTCACGCCACGCTGCGCCGTCACAACATTGGCACACGCGCCTCAGAGGGTTGTATATGTCTTGCCACGGAGGACCTCGACAAGCTACAACCATTTGTGCGTGAGGGCATGAGGGTTGTCGTAGAGACCTCTATCCGCGATATGGCTGCCGACGGTCGTTGCTTTGTTCACTATAGGCGCTATTACGATGAGTATTGCATCTTTGAGCTAATGCGATATTGTGGCGAAATAGAGTGCGATGTGGTGCAGGAGCGTGTTGTGCACACCGTAAAAAGGGGTGATACGCACCTCTCGTTGGCTATCAAGTACCGTACTTCGCGCAAGGCTATCGAGGCGCTCAACCCTGGAACTAACCTAAAAAACCTTGTTCCGGGAGAGAAGATTGTTGTTCGCGGCAGCTTCTCGGTGCTACTCGACGGCGTGTTGCGCTGGGGCGAGAAGAGTGAGAATACGGGACCAGAATACTATATTGCAACCCCAATTGATACCTTTGGTCGCATTGCCGTGATGCATGGTACACATGCCTCTGTAATTCAGAAACTTAACCCCGATATTACGCCCGAAACATTAGAGCCGGGCATGAGTGTGCGTGTTAGATAAATTTTTTAGGTCGATATGAAAAATCTTACTGATAAACTCCTCTCACGAGGTGCCGAGAGCCTGACCGATAGCGAGCTTGTTGCGGCAATCATTGCTGAGGGAGCAAGCGACGATAGAGCGTTGGACGTGGCGCACGAGCTCTTAGACGGCGCTGATGGCTCGTTGCTTAGGCTCACTGCCACCGACTTTTCACGTCTGCGCATGAGCTCGGGCCTGGGTCTTAGGCGTGCCATGCGCCTAAAGGCGGCTACGGAGCTAGGGCGCAGGGTGCTTCTTGCTGAGGGCACATCATACGACACGATAACATCGGATAGCGACGTGGCACGCCTTATGGAGCCACAGATAGGCATGCTCAAGCATGAGGAGTGCTGGGCGTTGTACCTAGCCTCGTCGGGCAGAGTTCTCGACCGCATGCGCATAAGTCAGGGCGGTGTGCAGACCACCGTTGTAGATTGTCGCCTAATAATCAAACGAGCAATAGAACTGCTTGCCACACAGATAGTTCTGGTGCACAACCACCCCTCAGGCTCTGCTGAGCCAAGCCGTCAAGATATCGAGCTTACGGAGCGTGTGTCGGAGGCAGCACGCCTCTTCGACATTCGCCTGTTGGACCACGTGATAATTGCTCAGGGCGCGCGCTACTCATTTAGGGCAACCGGCATACTAAAGTGAAAGGTGAGAGGTGAAAAGTGTGGTGTGCTTCGCACGAGGTTTAAAAGGTGAAAAGTGAGAGGTGAAAGGTGAAAAGTAGGGTGTGCTTCGCACAGGTTTATAAACATATTCCTTACTTCTCACCTTTCGCCTTTCACATTTCACTTTTTTTTGCTATCTTTGCCGTTTGAATATGCTTATAGCATATAACCCACGAAACGAATAACAAAAAAGATATAGATTATGACACAGGAAGAATTGTTTAAGAAGCTTATTGCTCACTGCAAGGAGTATGGTTTTATATTCCCTTCGAGCGAGATTTACGATGGTCTTGGCGCCGTGTATGACTATGGTCAGAATGGTGTTGAGCTTAAGAACAACATCAAGCGTTATTGGTGGGACTCAATGGTTAAGCTCAACGAGAACATCGTAGGTATCGACGCAGCTATCTTTATGCACCCACGCACTTGGGAGGCATCAGGCCACGTAGGCGCCTTCAACGATCCACTTATCGACAACAAGGACTCAAAGAAGCGCTACCGTGCTGACGTCTTGGTTGAGGATTGGATGGCTAAGCAGGAGGAGAAGATTCAGAAGGAGGTGGAGAAGGCGCGTAAGCGCTTTGGTGATAAGTTCGACGAGGAGCAGTACCTCGCTACATCGCCACGTGTGCTCGAGATCAAGGCTAAGATGGATGCTATCCACGAGCGCTTTGCAACGGCTCTCAACGACAACAATCTCGAGGAGCTCAAGCAGATTATCCTCGACTGCGAGATTGTATGTCCTATCTCGGGTACTCGCAACTGGACAGATGTTCGTCAGTTCAACCTCATGTTCTCAACACAGATGGGCTCAACGGCAGATGGCGCAAACACCGTATATCTCCGTCCTGAGACAGCACAGGGTATCTTCGTTAACTACCTTAACGTGCAGAAGACTGGCCGCATGAAGCTACCTTTCGGTATTGCTCAGATTGGTAAGGCATTCCGTAACGAGATTGTTGCTCGTCAGTTTATCTTCCGTATGCGTGAGTTCGAGCAGATGGAGATGCAGTTCTTCGTGCAGCCTGGCACCGAGATGGAGTGGTGGGCAAAGTGGAAGGATACACGTATGGCTTGGCACCGTGCCCTCGGCTTCGGCGACGAGAACTACCGCTTCCACGACCACGACAAATTGGCCCACTATGCTAACGCAGCTACCGACGTAGAGTATAACTTCCCATTCGGCTTCAAGGAGGTTGAGGGTATCCACTCACGTACCGATTTCGACCTTGGTCGCCACCAGGAGTTCTCAGGCAAGAAGATTCAGTACTTTGACCCTGAGCGTGGCGAGAGCTATGTTCCTTATGTTGTTGAGACATCTATCGGTGTTGACCGTATGTTCTTGCAGATCATGTCGGCAGCATACTGCGAGGAGAAGCTCGAGAATGGCGAGGAGCGCGTAGTATTGCGTATCCCTGCAGCCCTTGCACCAACAAAGGTTGCCGTTATGCCACTCGTTAAGAAGGATGGCCTTCCAGAGGTAGCACGTCAGATTATCGACGAGCTCATGTACGACTACAACGTTGTATATGACGAGAAGGACTCTATCGGTAAGCGCTACCGTCGTCAGGATGCTATCGGTACTCCATTCTGCGTTACTGTTGACCACCAGACATTGGAGGATGGCACCGTTACCGTGCGTCACCGCGACACTATGCAGCAGGAGCGCATCAAGATCGAGGCGTTGCGTGCATTGGTTGACGACGAGGTATCATTCCGCAAGCTCTTCAAGAAGATTAAGGCATAAGCAATGATTACTAAGCCCTCGACAACGCGCAAGTGGTCGGTGATATTTGCCGTCATTGCCCTATGCTTCGCTGTAGGCTACGGCATCGGCTATCTCATCGGTAAAGTGTTGTAGTATGCCACGATTGATTGCTATAGACTACGGCACTAAGCGCACGGGCCTTGCGGTGACCGACCCTCTGGGCATCATAGCGCAGCCCCTCGAGACTGTCGACACGAAGCAGCTCGAGCGCTACCTTGCCGACTATTTTAAGCGTGAGGAGGTTGCGACAATCGTCGTGGGTCACCCCCGCCAGATGAATGGTGAGCCGTCGGAGACTATGCGCTACATTCAGCCGCTCATGGGCCGTCTGCGCCATGCCTACCCCGATAAGCAGGTGGTGGCATACGACGAGCGCTTTACCTCGGTATTGGCACAGCGCACCATTCGTGAGAGTGGCATAGGTAAGATGGCACGCCGCGATAAGTCGTTGGTAGATAAGGTGTCGGCAGCAATAATCTTGCAAGACTACATGGCATCAGTAGGTATGTAAAGAAAACAAAAAATAAGCTATGATTTATCCAATTGTAATATACGGCTCGCAGGTGTTGCGCAACGTATCGGAAGATATAACTCCCGACTATCCCGAGCTTAAGAAGCTCATCGAGGATATGTGGATTACCCTTGCTGAGGCTGAGGGCGTGGGTCTTGCTGCGCCACAGATTGGCAAGAACATCCGCCTCTTCATCGTCGATTGCACACCTTGGGGCGAGGATATCCCTGAGCTGGCAGACTTTAAGCGTGTATTTATCAATGCCGAGATCTACGAGCGCTCGGAGGAGACCGAGTTATTTGAGGAGGGTTGCCTCTCACTCCCTGGCCTACACGAGAATGTGCGCCGCTCGACAACTATCCGTATGCGCTACCTCGACGAGAATTTCGTGGAGCACGACGAGGAGTTTACAGGCAAGCCAGCACGTGTTATCCAGCACGAGTACGACCATATCGAGGGTCTAGTATTTACCGACCACCTTGCGCCAATCCGTAAGAACCTTATTAAGAATAAGCTTCAGAAGATGGCACGAGGATCGTATCGTGCTGCCTACAAAACCAAGCGATAATTTGTTGTGATAAGGGGTCATCTTTGACCTATCCCAAAAAGCTGAGCACCCGAGGCTGTACTAAGTGTACTATCCTCGGGTGCTCACTTTTGCGATAAGCCAAATCTAACCCCTTCTGACAACAAATTATTTCTTGCTAATTGAGGTGTAATTTATGGGGATAATGGGGAAGATGGGGGAGTGATAACCTAGCCTAATCGTCCTAATCGTCCTAATCGTCCCAATCGTCCTAATCAAGCTTTAGCGCCCCTATTGACCCCATTAACCCTATTAAACGCAGCGCCTCCTTAATCTCCCTAAATTCACTATCTCGGCGCTCCCCATCTATCCCACCTCATTAGATCCCCTGCTAAGCACGCTGCACCTCCCCCTTTCCCCTTCCCCATTAGCCGTTACAGTTAGTATTAATATTGGTTATTTGTGCAATGTTTTATGTTAGTCTCTGTTTCGATAATATGTATTTATGCTGAATTATGTGCCGAAAATAGAGGAAATGCTTTGAAGTCCACGAAAAAAATTGTACATTTGTCTTAAGAAAATAAAATCTAATTGTATAACTTTAATACTTACTATTATGAAAAAGTTTTTACTTGCTATCGTAGCCGTATTGTGTGTATCAGCTGTATCTGCTCAGCAGTATCAGAACTCTATTGGTCTTCGCCTAGGTTATGGCGCAGAGCTTCAGTATGAGCGTCACTTCTCAGCAGAGAACTACCTCGAGGCTAACCTTGGTCTTGATGGCTTTGGCTTGGATCGTATCTTCCTCAATGCTACATACAACTGGAATCTTTGCGAGTGGGATTGGACTCCAAGCGCAGGTAAGTGGTTCCTCTCAGCAGGTGTCGGTGGTTCATTGGGTATGTGGGGCTACGAGCACGATGGTGCTAACCGTCTTGGCCTTCAGGTAGGTGTTGCTGGTGATGTTGCTTTCGGTATCCGCTTCAACAAGCCTGTAACATTGTCTTTGGACTATCGTCCAACAATCTACCTCTTGCACAAGGCATGGGGTCAGGGCTTCACAGGTTTTGCACTCACTTGCACATACAACTTCTAAATAGACAGAGCCGCCCAGGTGGCGGCTCTTAATTTTTTATCCCCCTAATATTCTTTAGTATGAAGAGAGTACTTCTAATCTTAGTCGCTGTATTGTTCACAACAACAGCATTTGCTCAGCAGTTCTCTGTTGGTGGTCGCGTGGGCTCTGGCTTCCAGGCATTGGGCCAGTATAAGTACGACGGCAAGAACTATATCGAGGCACGCTTCGGTGCTTCATGGAACAACCCTGTAATTCCCAGCTGGGTAAAGACGGATAATACTATCAACGTTAGTCAGGGTCGCGTGATGGCAGACTTTACGCTTCTTCACAACTGGCACCTCCTCGACATGGATTGGACACCACGTGGTGGCAAGTGGTTTGTAGATGCTGGTGCTGGTGTTAATGTTGGTGGCGTGGCTCACTACGCCTACGTAGGTGTTGCCGGCATGGCACGTCTCGGCTTCACATTCAACAACACGCCTATCACCCTTGCTCTCGACTGGACCCCAACATTTGGTCCTGGCATCTTCTATTCCAGGAGTGTTAATGAGGTCTTCTTCAATGAATTAGGTTTGGCGAATTTGGGTATTTCGTGCACCTACAACTTTTAATTTGTTGTGATAAGGGGTCATCTTCGACCTATCCCAAAAGGCTGAGCACCCGAGGCTGTACGTTTGAGTACTATCCTCGGGTGCTCACTTTTGCGATAGGCCAAATCTAACCCCTTCTGACAACAAATTATTTCTCGTGATAAGCCCCAACCTTCGCCCCCAAGCTCATTGCCCTGAAAGGAGATGTACATCAAGTACACCCCCTTCCAGTGCAATTTCGACTTGGTGACAAATCTTGGTACTTCTGACAACAAATTTATTGCTTGTGAGAAATCGGTGTGCTGATTGAAGTAGCTGATTAGTGAATTTAATGAAATTAATGAATTTAAGGAGTTTAGTGATAGTCTTTCCCTAAGTTCCTTAAATTCCCTATCTTCCCTATTCTCCCCATCTATCCCATTCGTCCCACCTATCTCATTAATCTTGAGCGGAGCACACCTTACCTCTTATCTCTCCCTCTGAAATACTCCTCGCGAGATATTATAGCGCAACTTAAGTAGATAGCGCGACTGTGCGGGGCGGTGTACAAGGCATAGTAGCAGAGTGGCGAACCACTTGGCTATCTCGCTAAGGTATAGGCTCATACGGCGGCCATGCAGCATGGCACGCGCACGCTGAGTAACGCCGATATTATATGTCAGGCGGTCGAAATACTCCGTAGTAAGCTTCTCCTCGGGAATGATGTGATACATCACAGCACGGGGCACATAGTAGCACCTCATAGCGAACTTTGCCATGCGCTCGAAGAGGTCGCTCTCCTCACCGCCGATAAGCCTCTTGCCCGTGCGACCCAACGAGGTGTCGAACATGCCGATAGTTGCGAATACCGTGCGGCGCATAGCCATATTACCTCCACCGGGAATTCTACTCTTGGGGAATGGCTTTACCTCCTCGCCAAAGTCCATAGGGTTGGCAATAGGTAGCTCGGGGTAGTGCGACATCCAGCGTGGTCGCCCCGTGGGGTAGTCGGCGATAATCTTGCCGCCTGCCGCCATGGCATCGGGGTAGCTATCGAAGAGCTTGATATATGCCTCGACAAACTCCTCGACGATGCGCTCGTCGTCATCAATAAATGCTATGATATCGCCCACAGAGGCCTCGATACCCGCATTTCGGGCGTGCGACAGACCCTGCCTCTGCTCAAATATGTAGCGTATGTTTAGTTCGGGGTGCTCCTTAGTAAAACCCTCGACACGCTCGCGGGTGTTATCCGAGGAGTTGTTGTCCACCACCACGCACTCCCACTCGCCACACGAGCACTGCTGTGCGGCAACCGAGTCGAGCGTTATCATAAGCTGCTCGGCACGATTATATGTGGCTATAACTAAACTTAGGCGTATCATAGATGCAAAGATAGTAAAATTTTTCTACCTTTGTAGTTATGAAATATGATATTGTAATATTTGACCTTGACGGCACGCTGCTAAACACCATTGGTGACTTGGCAGCATCGGTAGACTATGTTATGCGCTCGCGCAACCTCCCCGAGCATAACGACGCGGAGTATCGACAGATGGTGGGTGGTGGCATTAAGCGCCTTGTGGAGCGCGCCCTACCCGAAGCATTGGCAGCGAACGAAGAGTATGTAGATGAGTGCGTTACACAGTTTAGACGCTACTATGTCGACAACATCGATCGCCACACTGTGCCCTATGAGGGTATGTGTGAGCTACTTGCGGACCTGCAACGTAGTGGCGTTAAGCTTGCTGTGGCATCTAATAAGTTTCAGCATGGCACCGACCGTCTTGTGTCGAAGTTTTTCTCCGATATAGACTTTGTTGCCGTTGAGGGTAACCGCGAGGGCGCACCCCTTAAGCCTGACCCACAAATCGTTACGGGAATACTCTCTCGTGCGGGTATTGCCCCTGAGCGTGCCGTGATGATTGGCGACTCGGGCATAGATATACGCACAGCACAGGCGGCTGGCATCGACTCTATTGGCGTGGCGTGGGGCTTCAGGTTTGCTGAGGAGCTATACGAGGTGGGTGCTCAGAGGGTGGTATCTCAGGTCGAGGAGCTGAGAGAGTATCTCCTCTAAGTATGATAGTATCGGCGCACGGCATCGACCGTAATCTGCTCATCGCTAAGTATTATCAGTCGCTCCACAACGTTGTGTAGCTCACGAATGTTTCCCGTCCACGGATAGTTTGAGAGTAGCTCCATCGCATCGCTCTCAATCACTTTGTGCTTGATGTCGTGTTGCTGACATATCTCGTTTATGAAGTGCTCAACAAGCAGGCTGATGTCGCCCTGGCGCTCGCGCAAGGGTGGCACGTGTATCTCTATGACGCTGAGGCGATGGTAGAGGTCTTCACGAAAGTTGCCGAGCTCTATTTCGTGGCGTATATTCTTGTTTGTTGCCGCCACAACACGCACATCCACCGATATATCCTTGTCACCACCCACGCGTGTTATCTTGTTCTCTTGCAGTGCACGTAGCACCTTGGCTTGTGCCGAGAGTGCCATGTCGCCAATCTCGTCAAGGAAGAGAGTACCACCATCGGCAAGCTCAAACTTTCCCTTGCGCTGCTTTATGGCTGAGGTGAACGAACCCTTCTCGTGACCAAATAGTTCACTCTCGATAAGCTCAGCGGGTATAGCCGCGCAGTTAACCTCTACGAAGGGAGCTTCGCTTCGACTACTCTTCACGTGTAGCCAGCGTGCCACAAGCTCCTTGCCTGTGCCATTCTCGCCGAGGATTAACACTCGGGCATTCGACGGTGCCACGCGCTCAATCATTGAGCGAACATTGTCGATAGCCTTCGAGTTGCCTATTATGGGCTGTGTGGCACAATTCGTGCGTCGTGAGTGGTGACGCTGTGTGGTGCGTGGCTGAGCTGTGGATGTGTTCGACTCAAGGCTGCGTAGTGTTTCAAGAAGGCGGTTCATGTCGATAGGTAGGCTCAGGTAGTCCATAGCGCCATGGCGCAGTGCCTCGATTGCCGAGTCGATATTTGGGCTCTTGGCGATGATGATAGTGGGTAGGGGAAGAGTTGTGATGTCGCTATTTTCATCTACTATGGCAACGCTGGCACTCTCCATCTCCGCCACCCTTTGTGCTTGGCTTAGGTCGCTAAGAGAGAGTGTTGTGTAGTTCTCGAATTGCAGACGTTCGCATAGAGAGTTGAGTAAACTTTTCGACTCAATGTTAAGTAAAATCTTTGTCATAGCTATTGTATATGTAAATTATTTGCATTTACTTTGTAGTGCTTAAATAGAGCTAAAGCTCTAAAAAGTTGTTGCCTCGTTGCACACTTGCTTCACAACGAGCGTAAACAAGGGATAAAGATGCTAAGATTTATCCATCGTTACAATATGTGTTCAGCAGTATGAACCGGATAGAATGCACAAATGACTTAATTGTGATAGTCGCATTCTTGAACCCTGAGAAAATTCATGGAAATGAGAAAAAATTATAATTTTACACGTAGTAAGCTCTATCTTCCTGAGTATGGTCGCCATATTCACAAGATGGTTGACTCGTTGCTTTTGATCGAGGATCGTCAGGAGCGCACACGTCAGGCAAAGGCCGTTATTGCCGTCATGGGTAACCTTAACCCTATGTTGCGCGATACCGAAGAGTTTAAGCATAAGTTGTGGGATCACCTCTTTATAATGTCCGATTTTAAGCTCGATGTCGATTCGCCATACGTGCAACCTTCACGCCAAGACCTCGCCTTGCGTCCCGAGAGGTTGCGCTATCCGCAGTCGCGCATCATGTTTAAGCACTATGGCAAGTATGCCCAGAAGCTTCTTCGCCATGCTGTCGAGCAGATGCCCTCGCATGATGTTCAGGGCGAGATTGTAAATGTTGCTCGCTACCTACGCGCTAAGAGCTACGAGTATAACAACGAGCACCCCAACAACGACTCTATTGCTCGCGACATCCGCCTAATGTCGGGTGGCGATGTGGAGCTCAACCTAACAGACATTTCAAACATGCGTAGCGACTATCGCCAGCATCAGCCAAATGTGCGTGGTGGCGCTAAGTCGAAGAGGCAACACCCACATCAGTCTTCGCGCAAGCAGCAGAAGGGTGCGCAGAAGGGTGGCGCACGTCATAATCAGCATAAATAAAGTAAAGAGAGATAGATGAAGAGATTGATTTTGTTCGTAGCCGCCGTAGCCCTCGTGCTCACGTCGTGCGCTACATCGAGTGTAAAGACCACTATCGAGGGTCGCTTTGTTGCCAACGAGCCCCTCACACTAAGCCTTGAGCGCATATCCGATAACTATGACACGGTAGATAAGATTGCCGAGGTGGAGCTGCCTCAAAATGGCGAGTTCGAGTTTAAGTTTGGCATGGAGCGTGGCTTGTCGCCTCGACTCTATCGCCTCAGCTTTAGCAATGGCATACGCCCCATTACCCTCGTTGTTGCTCCGGGCGACGAGATCTATATCGATTCGCTGGGCAACCTATTCCTTAACTACAAGGTTGAGGGCTCTGAGGAGTCGGCACTTATTGAGAGCTTCAATAAGGAGTACTACGCTGCGGTGGATAAGCTCGCTACGCTAAGCCAGCAGATGGCTCTTGCCGAGAACAACATTCTTAAGCTCAACGAGGAGGCATATCGTGCGGCTGAGGAGGCTATGCGTGTGCAGTTGCGCTTTGTGGGCTCACACCCCTCGTCGATAGCTGCGTTCTACGCTACACGCCAGCAGGTTGTCGAGGAGTATGTGCCTATGCTTCGTGGCAAGGGTATCTCTACGCCACACCTCCAGTCGCTAAAGGAGGGCTTGACAAAGGCATACCCTGAGTCGCCATATATCGCACTATTGGAGCGCGAGATAGCCAATGTTGAGGCTCTCGTTGAGCTCGCCTCAAACCTTCAGCAGACGTCGTATCCCGATATCGAGCTTGACGATATGTATAGGAAGATGCACCGCCTATCGGAGCTCGATGGCAAGGTGGTGTTGCTCTACTTCTGGTCGGCGCAGATACCTCTCTGCAACAGCATAAATGCTGAGCTTAAGGCTCTCTACGAGAAGTATCACGACAAAGGCTTCGAGGTGTACCACGTATCAGCAGACGAGAATCGTGCATTGTGGATTGAGGCTACACGTGCTCAGGAGCACCCATGGATATCGGTATTTGGTAGCACCGACCCAAGCGTATTCTCGCTATATGCAGTCTATCAGGTGCCTATGGCATATATCATCTCACGTGATGGCACTATTAACATCTGTCCGCTCGAGAGCAAGGAGCTCGAGAAGCAGATTAAGAAGCGTTTGTAACGATGATATACTTTGTTTCCGATATACATCTTGGCGCTGGAGGCCACAACCATGCTCGTCGCACGGAGGATGCCTTCTGCCGTTGGCTCGATATGGTGGCTAAGGATGCTGAGAAGATATACCTTCTTGGCGACATTTTTGACTTCTGGTTTGAGTATCGTAGGGTAGTGCCACAGGGCTTTGTGCGAGTGCTGGGTCGTTTTGCCGAGCTCTCGCAGCGCGGTGTTGAGATTATCTTCTACACCGGTAACCACGATATGTGGTGCTACGACTACCTCGAGTGGGAGTGTGGCATGCGCATCGTGCGCCGTCCACAAATCGAGATGGTGGGTGGCCTAAAGATACACCTTGCGCATGGCGATAATATGAATATCAAGCGTCAGCCTATGTTGCAACTCATGAACGCCACATTCCGCTCACGTACCGCCCGCAAGCTCTTTAGTTGGCTTGTGCACCCCGACTTGGCATTGAAGTTTGGCAAGTGGTGGAGTGGCAAGTCGCGTAAGTCGCATGGTGGCGAGGAGATTACACCTGCAAGCCTTAACTTCCTCGTAGATTATGCCATCGAGCATAGGGAGCACCACTCCGATGTCGATGCCTACATCTTCGGACATATGCACTATCCCTTTGAGCTTCGCGACGATGTGACGTTGATGTTTTTGAGCGACTGGTCGGGCGATAAGGCCTATTATGCGACCCTCGACGATAACCAACAACTCGAACTTAAAACATTTGACATAGATGAAACAGTATCTTGATCTGCTTAGCACAATCCTAGAGAAGGGCGTTGTGCGTGGCGACCGCACGGGCACAGGCACTAAGGGCGTGTTTGGCTACCAGATGTGCTTCAACCTCGCCGAGGGCTTCCCTCTGCTCACCACAAAGAAGGTCTTCTTAAAGGGCGTTATCCACGAGCTGTTGTGGTTCTTGCGTGGCGACACCAACATCAAGTACCTCGTAGATAATGGCGTGCATATTTGGGATAGCGACGCTTTTCGCTACTATAACGAGCTATGCGTGAAGCATGGAGTATTGCCCGTCGATCTCGATACGTTCCTCTCGGCTGCAGGTGTCGAGTCGCCTATTGAGGGCTACCGCTTTGGCGACCTAAACCATGTATATGGATACCAGTGGCGTAGCTGGCCTAAGGCAAATGGCGAGACAATCGACCAGATAGCACGCGTCATCGAGACCCTCAAAACAAACCCCACATCGCGCCGCATGATTGTCTCGGCATGGAATGTTGCCGATGTCGAGGATATGGCTCTGCCCCCTTGCCACACCATGTTCCAGTTCTTTGTTGCCGAGGGTAAATTGTCGTGCCAGTTGTATCAGCGTAGTGCCGACACCTTCCTTGGCGTGCCCTTCAACATTGCGTCGTATGCTCTGCTTACGATGATGATTGCTAAGGAGTGCGGCTTGGAGCTTGGCGACTTTGTGCATACGTTGGGCGATGCTCACCTCTATTTGAACCACCTCGAGCAGGCAAACGAGCAGCTTAGCCGTGAGCCACGACCATTGCCTCGCATGGTGCTCAACCCCGAGGTCAAGTCTATCTTCGACTACACCTACGAGGACTTTACGCTGGAGGACTACGATCCACATCCTGCAATTAAGGCACCGCTATCATTCTAACAATAAATTGGGTTGTGGTGCTAATATAGGTTGAGGAAAACTTTTAATCTTATAAAGCTATTTATGGTAAGTATCATCGTTGCCATCGCCCAGAATGGCACTATTGGAGATAAAAATTCGTTGTTGTGGCACATTAAGGAGGATATGCGCTTCTTCCGCACAACCACCTCGGGCCATGCCGTTGTCATGGGTCGTAAGACCTTCGAGTCGCTCGGCTCGAAGCCACTGCCTAAGCGCACAAACATCGTAATCACACGCCAGAACGTTGAGTTTGAGGGTGCCCTTACGGCGCACTCTTTGGAGGAGGCTATCCGCCTCGCTGAGGGCGACGAGGAGATATTCATCATCGGCGGTGCTCAGATATATGCTGAGGCGCTAAAGGTAGCTGACCGCATGTATATCACTCATGTCGAGCGCAGCTACGAGGGCGACACCTCATTCCCTGAGATTGACTATACGCAGTGGACGCTCACAGCCGTTGAGCGTCATGAGCGTGGCGAGGAGTACGAGTCGCCATTTGAGTTTAGAACATACGATAGAAAATAGGCATAACTCCGCAATAGCTGCGGAGTTTTTGTTATAATCCATCTTGATATTTTGCTAATACGCTAATAATTAGTATATTATGAGGAATATGTTTATCCCACGAATGGCGCAGTTGTCTTTGCTATTGGCATTTGTTTTGGCTGTTTCTACCCCCTGTTTCGCTACTACAATCACGCCAAGTGTAGCGGGTAAACCTCAAACAGCATTCTTCTCGTACAAAAAGCAGAAGTGGGGTTTTAAGGACTCCTATGGCGATGTGGTTATCAAGCCAAAATATGAATATGCCGAGTCGTATAATGGTGATCTTGCCATTGTAAAATCGCGCAAGCAATTCGGAATTATCGACCAGTATGGCTACTATGTTGTCACTCCGAAATACGATTCAATTCAATACGCAAGAGATAAGTCGTTTATCGTTACTTTAGGCAAGAAATATGCTTTGTTGCATGTTAGAGATATCAAAATGGCTCAGGTACATCTATCATCTCGATATGATGGTATCTCCTATGAAGAAGAGCCCGATATGTATCTCATTACCCAGGGTAAGCACCAGGGGCTTCTTGCCAGTGATGGCGGCGAGCTCTTGTCGTCAATATACGATAATATATCCTTCTTGGGCAACAGCATGATTCTTGTGAATAGTGGGCAAAAGTATGGATTGTATAGCTACGACGGTACTCTTGTTGCCGCGTGTAATTATGATCGTATAGAGTACAACAAATCTCGCAATATATTTATTCTGAGCCTTGGCTCGCACAAGGGACTTATTGCCGGCGATGGACGAGATATTATGCTGTACAGGTGTGATGATATCAAATTCCATAACGATGGTAAGTTCGTGGCATCTATTGATGGAAAGTGTGGTGTTTATACTGATGCTGGCAATAACCTCATTGAGTGCAAGTACGATACTATTATTGCCATCTCAAAACTATATACGCTTGCTAAGCTCGGAGATGAGTGTGTAGTATACAAAAATTCTAACTACGAGGAGGTGAACAGATTTAAGTTTGACTCCTATACGCTCTCCAACGCCAACTTCTTGTTTAGCACCCAGGGTAAATATATACTCCTTACCGATAAGAATTACGATGTGCCACCTACGCTATACGATAGTGTTGAGTCGCATAAAAAGGATTTGTATGTTGTTAAAAGCGATAATAAGTATGGTGTTTTGTCCTCAGATGGTAAGGTGTTGATACCTCCTACCCTCGACCAGTTAGACAAGACAAAGTTGGGCAGAAGCTGGCAGCTTTGTAAGTCGGGCGATAAATATATTATGGTATATCACAACAAGACCATGACGCTGCCCGAATATAATAAGGCGTTCAACAAACCATGGGCTGCAAATGTTAGCCCTACACCTCAGACGAGCCATCCTGTTGATTTTAAGAAGCTATGTGATGTGGTTAAATTCAAGAATCTGTCATATTATGACAATACTAATTACGAAGAGCATATAGGCATAGATACATATACCCATTCGATGAAGTGTGAAACCATTGAGATTGATGATTATAAACTAAATTTTATAAAACATCAAACCGATGAGGAGTACTATTTCTATATAGAGGAGGATAATGCTATTGTATACAAAATCCCGGTAGTAGAGCTATTCGCTCTTACTAATTATTTGGATGTGCAGAGTTTTAGCCCAGTCTCTATTAAGAAGCTCTCTAATGGCGATATACTCATGGAGGCTGTTTGTCGTGTTGCAGTTAGCAAGTCAAGCTATTACTACAATGATTACAATACGGAGGATAAGACCTGTATAGCTGTTGTTGATAGCAGTGATTTCACTACTAAGTATAGTATTACTCTATCCGAGTCTGCCCGTGTCGTTGGCGTGTCGATGTATGATGGTTGGTATGTGGCAAATAACAAAGATAAGTTCTATATTACATCTTCATCGCCTATATCAAAATACTCTAACGAGTGTGAGCCTATGTGGACCTACACCCCTAACGAGGGTGAGGGCTTTGGCTCTATCTGCGAAACGGACGAATCATGTTATATTGGTGGATATACCAAGAATAGTGGATATATCGGCAAGTATAATCCATATATTTGCCGTTTGGATCGAAATAGTGGTAAGAAGTTGGGTGACAAATTGCTAAAGCAGAAAAATAGTGACTATTGTGTAGCGAGCTTTAAATATGGCTATGCGCAGATCAATCTAATGTCGAGCAATGAGGTTAAGCCTCACGACTTTAGCGATATGGAGCCCGTTAAGCTCGAACTGAAGCGTAGTGTGCACAACGATGTATATGCCTATGGCCTTGTAAATCCCGACAACGAGTGGGTTGTTGAGCCCGTGTTGCCTGGCGAGGCTGCCGTTGTGTCGGGCGATTGGATTGTATACCCATGTAACGTTAAGGCTGATAGCCACAAACTCGAGGTGTGCGATGTGCCCGTAGCTAAGTATAAGGGTGAGTATGTCAACGACGCTGTTAGCGACAATGATAAGGCTACGACAACTAGTTCCGCTGCTACAGAGGAGAGTGCGCCAGAGGCGGTTGCAGAGCCAGCTATGGAGCAAGCAACAGTGCCAGCTGCGGAGACATCTGCACCCGTTGCCGAGCCAGAGCCTGTGGAGGAGTTTGTTGATGAAGAGATATACGTAACTTCCGAGGTGATGCCTACATTCCAAGGTGGCGACCTTGGTAAGTTCCGCTCATGGGTTATGCAGCACGTGAAGTACCCATCAATTGCTTTAGAGAATGGCGTTCAGGGCAACGTCGTTGTGAAGTTTGTGGTTGAAAAGGATG
Organism: Alistipes sp.; assembly: GCA_017631275.1. Taxonomy (GTDB): domain Bacteria; phylum Bacteroidota; class Bacteroidia; order Bacteroidales; family Rikenellaceae; genus Alistipes. The sequence goes on along the minus strand of JAGBTQ010000030.1, from coordinate 15,192 downwards.
GTACGCTCTCTAGTTTCCAGGTGCTCCAGTCGCCAGATAAGACTCTGTCGGAGGCTGCTATCGAGGTGCTTAAGAAGTCGCCCAAGTGGAAGCCCGGCAAGCAGCGCAACAAGCCTGTACGTGTTACATATACACTGCCGATATCGTTCAATATAAAGCACTAGTTAAATACCTACAAACAATGGGACTGTCCGAATGACAGTCCCATTGTTTGTAGGTATGTATCGAGTCTTACTTCTTCTTTGCACGTAGCTTTGTGATACCCTCGATAAAGCAGAGGGGGTGGGTCGGTGCGCCAGGAAGCCATAGGTCGACGTGGTACTTATCTAAGAACCTACGGTCGACAGCAGGGCTATCGGCATATAAACCGCCAGACACTGCCTCAGAGCCACAGACAACCAAGATCTTAGGCTCGGCAATCGAGTTGTAGCAGATGTCCAACGCCTCAGCCATATTCGAGCTGATAGGGCCTGTGAGCACCAAGCCGTCGGCATGGCGTGGCGAGGCAGTGAATCCAACACCGTAGCGGCCGAAGTCGAAGTTTACGTTGCCCGTAGCGCCAAGCTCCATCTCGATCGAAGCGTCGCCACCTGCCGATACCTCACGTAGCTGCAATGCCTTGCCGAAATACTTTGCTATCTCGGGGCGAATGGCGCTTGTATCGAACTTAGGGGCAGTCTGACCAGCCTCGACAACGAGATCCTCACGGCGTGTGGCAGCAAGGCGGTGCTCGTTGGTAAACTTGATGTTGTGGGGTGCGCACTTCTGACACTCGCCACAGAACAAGCAGCGACCCATGTCGAGCGTAAATGGTGCTGTAGTGATAGCCTTCGTAGGGCATATCTTCGCGGCGCGCTCGATGTCTGTCTTATCGTCGCTATCGGTTAGAAGAGGAAATCCACGAAACTCCTCGGTAAGGGTCACGCTATATAGGTCGGGAATATACTGCCAGCCGTGGCTACGCAGAATCTTTGCTTTTCCAAAAATCATACTCGCAAATTATTATAGGTCGTGACCGCAGTACGACAAATTAAAACTCTTGTTGTTGATAGGGAAGTCTGAGATGCCCTCTGAGCGCACGGCGATAGCCAAGCCGAGCCAGTTGTGCACACTTGGGTCCTTAACCTTGTACTTGGTGATGCGACCCTCACCATTGGTTAGTGCCACATGGCAAATCTCGCCACGCCAGCCCTCGACAAGCGAGAACGACAACGAGTCGGCATGTAGCTTAGCGTCGTACTGTGGCGCACGGAGGCTCTTTGTAGGCTTATAATTTTTGAGGGTGTTAAGCACATAGTCGGCACTCTGCAATACCTCGTCGAGGCGTGTCATGAGGCGCGACATAACATCGCCATGGCTCTTTAGTATAGGCTCGTGCTTAAGCTCTGTAGAGTAGTAGCCCGAGGGGTGCGTAGCACGAATATCTCGCTTAAGGTTGCTCGAGCGTGCTGCCATACCCACACCACCTATGCGCTGCATCTCCTCGGTTGGCACCAAGCCACACTGCTCGAAACGTGCAAGCAGGGTGTTGTCCTGGAGTATATCCTCACGTAGCTCGTTGTAGCGGCGGCGCACGTCGCTGATATTCTTGATTATTGTATCGACCTTTGCCTGGGTAAGTGGGTGGTTGGTGCCGAATGGGCGAATCATGCTCTTGCCAAAGCGGTTGCCACACCATGCCTGAGTGGTGTTGATGGTAACGGTACGCAGTGCCTCGCATGCTACCTGATAGAGCTGAAAGCCGATGTCGGTAGCCAAGGCGCCAGTGTCGGCAATGTGCATGGCTATGCGCTCAAGCTCAAGGGCAATCATGCGCTCTAGCTTTAGCTCCTCGTCGATTGACTCCTCGCCAAGCTTCTCAACGAGCTCGGCATAGGCTGTAGCATGACCTACGGCTGTGTCGCCAGCGATAGACTCGGCGATGAGTGTCTGGCGTAGCTTATTATCGTCACGTGTCATCTCGCCCTCCACGCCACGGTGCTGATAGCCAAGGGCAATCTCGAGGTGGAGCACCTGCTCGCCATTACAGATAAAGCGGAAGGCACCTGGCTCGATGATACCCGCGTGGATAGGACCTACGTTCACCTCGTGTAGCTCGTCGCCCTCCATCTGGTAGAATGGGTAGCTATCCATCGTCGACTCGCGGTTGCGTCTGTCGTGCGAGAAGCGTAGTGGCTTAAGCCATGGGTGGTTGTTGAAGGGCACGCCATAGAGCTCGTATATCTCACGCTCGAAGGGGTGGAACTGGGCATGTAGCGCTGTGAGCGATGCAAGGCCGCGTGTGTAGTAGTCGGGAATAAACGACGATAGGAGCACCTCGCCACTCTCGTCGTCGAGAATGATGAGATAGAACTTCAAGCCCATCTCGTGCTCTGTGGCAAAGTAGTGAGCCACATGGTAGCGGCTATTAGTCATGCGCTCAGCAAGGTCGTTGTATAGCTCCGTGTAGTCAACTACGGGGATATCAGCGATCTTGACGGCTGAAGCGGTGTTATTTGTTATATAGTATAGTTTCATGGCTCTATCCAAGGTTTACGATTGTGTCAATAGCATTTTTCAAAACTTCAGGCTGCCATAGACCAATTACAATGGCGATGATAAGGAGTACGGCTGCCGAATACGACAAGCGGCGGTTTACCTCCGAGAGGTGCAACGTATCCTGATTAGAGTGGTAGCTGAGGCGCAATGAGCGCGACCAAATGTTATAGATAACAACGCACATCAAAATGAGCATTGCTACCAACAACCACCAGCTACCCACGCCCACAATCTCCGAGAAGATCATAACCTCCGAGATGAAGAGTGGTGATGGTGGGAATGCCAATAGTACAAGTGTGCCCACAATAAAGCCGATAGCACCCACACGGTTGATGTTTAGGTAGTTACCAATGCGGTTGATGCTGTAGCTGTCGTAGATGTGGCGCATGATGCCAATCTGGTAGAACATCGAGCTCTTGATAAGCGTGTGGCACACGACGTGGAATACCGCAGCCCACAGAGCAACACCACCGATACCCATGCCGATTGCCACAATACCCATGTTCTCAACCGTAGAGTACGACATAAATCGTTTGTAGTTGTTGGTTCGGCGAAGGAACATAGCACCCACTGCCAACGACAAAATACCGATAAGTATAAGTACGTGGCGCGCCCATGCAAACACCTCGCCAGCTGAAGCATAGAGGGTGTAGATACGCATGATAGATACAAAGCCAGCATTTACCAAGGCTGTAGAGATATATGCCGAGGCGGGCGCTGGTGCTGCGTAGTTAGCATCGACACCTACGGTGTAGAGTGGAAAGATCTCCATCTTACAGCTGTAGCCTACCACGATAAGCAAGAATGCCACCTTGAGGTATAGAGGGTTGCCATTGGCGATAACCTCCTTAAGAGAAGCATAGTCCAACGAGCCATGCTCTGCCACGGTCGAAAGAAGCAAGATGCCGAGATATGCCATGGCGATACCTGTCGAGCATACGAAGATATACTTCCATGTAGCCTCCAACGACTGCTCCCACTCGCGGTGATAGATGATACCTGCCGAGCAGATTGTCGTAGCCTCCAAGAATACCCATGTCATAGCCACGTTGTCCGAATAATAGACGCATGTTATGGCTACGGCAAGAAGCATAAGAAGGGTGTAGTATGCCTTATACGAGCGTGTAGATACGTTCTCGAGCTTAAGATACGACGACGAGTGTAGCATCGTAAAGCCAAGCACGGCGGTCATCAATATGTGGAACAACACAGCCATGCTGTCGGCACGGAACATCGAGAGCATAATCTGGTCAACTTGCTTAAAGTAGAAGATGAGGGCTATGCTGGCCACCTGCACCAAGAGAAATAGTGCAGACATTATGTTTGAAGCTCGCTCCGTGCGCACAACGAGTGGCGCAAGAGCTAAGAGTAGTGATACGAGTAGATATATAAGCATGGCGTTAGTCTTTAATCGATGTTAGTGCTTCTGAGTCGTCGGTGTGCATATTGTCGTCGAGACGGCGGAGGAAGACACCGAGGATTAGGATAGATACAAGGATATCGAGCATGATAGCGAGGTTGATGAGCAGTGGGAACTCAACACCAATAGCCATCGAGAAGAGGAATACTCCATTCTCAATCACAAGGAAGCCGCATAGGTGGGCGAAGATTCGCTTGCGAAGGACAATGAGAATAAGTCCCGAGAGTAGGGCGTAGAGCGCCACGCCGAAGAAGATCATGTCGGTGCGGTTGTCTGCCATGTAGTAGGTTATTGTGCAGCTCGCAGCAAGAGCGATGATTGACATTACCAAGGCTCCAAACTGCGTTGATGCCGAGTGTATGCGGTTAATCTTTGTCTTGTTGATTACGTGCAGCAGAATAGCAGGTATCACAATGGCCTTGAACACCAACGTCTCGACCACGATGAAGCTAAGCTCGACGGGGTGGAACGAGTGGAGGCGTGCCATGGCAATGCCGAAGAGCAACAAGCCCTGAACGGCCAAGATTGTTGTGTGTGTGCGGAAGCGGTCAGCTATCGAGAGATAGATGAGCGTGAGCACATATAGTATAATAAGTGATAGTATCATGATTCGTAGGGCTTAGATGTCGATGTTTTGATATAGTAGGAAGCCTGTGAGTAGCACCAATGCCGCCATAGCCACGATGGTGAGTATGTAGGTGGTGTTGTGCGAGAGCTTGTTGCGGGCGCGTAGCGACTCGATGCAACCGATTGTTATGCCCGTGCCAAGGATTGCCAGAGGTGTGGCAAACTCCCAGTGGAAGCAGAGGGCAACAGATACGGCATTTGCTGCAATAACTGCCCAGATAGCATTCTTTAGCCAGCCAGCAATGTTTATCATCGCAAGGTCAATACCCGAGTAGTCAAGACACATAACCTCGTGAATCATCGTAAGCTCGAGGTGTGTGCGTGGGTCGTCCACAGGCACACGTCCCGACTCGATAATCATGATAATAAGGAATACATAGGCCAAGAGCAACATCACGATAGTGACATTAGGACCGAGCTCCTGCGCCGTAGAGAATATCTCGGCAAAAGAGGAGTAACCGCAGAAGAGGGCAAGCGTAGCAAGACCCATCATGAGGGCTGGCTCGACAAGCGCTCCGTACAAAGCCTCACGTGCAGCACCCATACCCTCGAACGAGCTACCAGTATCAAGCGCAGCAAGCACAATGGCTACACGTGCCAAGCCTAAGAGGTATGCCACCAATACGATGTCGCCGTGGAACGAGAGCACTGGCTCAAGATCGGCGATAGGGATAAACAGAAAGGCAACAATCGCCGCACCAAGATATACGCATGGTGCTATGCGGAAGAGGGCTGTGGTGGTAGGAGAATAGACAGCACCCTTGCGAAGCATGAGGCGAGCGTTATATACGTGCTGGAAGAAGCGAATGCCCTTGCGACCCGCCAACACGGCACGTGTTCGGTTGATGACACCCGTAATCGAGAGTGCCACAACAAGCATAAGTAGTGTGTTAAGTAGTTTTATCAACATACAATCTTCGATTTTACGGATTTACAATACACCAAACATTGTCAATATGAGCACGACAAAGAGGAAGGCGAGGGCAAAGGTGATATAGTTGTTCACACGGCCTGTGCGTAGGCGCATGACAAAGCCGTTGATGTTGTGCATCATCTTCACCCATAGCTGGCCCAAAAGCGAATCGACCTTATCTTTGTGTACAACCTTGTAGTTGTGCTCCGATGGGAATATCTCGCCCTTATCTACCGAGCGACCATCAACCATATCCTTCATAAGTGGGCGACCAACATTCTCGAGACCCTCAGAGAACGACTCGCCAGTATATTGCATGCGAGTGTTTGGCGCGGTGAAGCCACAACCCCACGTAGGGCCGCTCTCGATCTTGCGCTTAAGCTGAGCGCGATACTTCATCACAAACAGAAGGGCGATAACCAATATAAGGATAAAGCCTACGCAGCTAAGCGAGGTGAGCATAGGTGTAAACTGAGCCACTGCTAGCGAGCTATCGCCACCCGTAACTGCCTCGGCAACAAGAGCGATAGGGCGTATGGCAAGCTGTGGCAGAAGACCTACAAACAAGATGAGCGCTGCAGGAATTGCCATTGCTGCAATGCGCTGACTATCAACCTCGGTGCACTCTGCAACATGGTGTGAGCGTGGCGAGCCAAGGAAGACAATGCCGTATAGCTTTGTAAACGCCAACACTACCACACCACCGATTAGCGAGAGGGCGATAATGCCACCCACAGCATAGAGCACCTCGTGGCCGTCGCTCACGCCATTGAACATGCCAATGTAGATGAGCAACTCCGACACAAAGCCATTGAGTGGAGGTAGGGCACATATTGCCACTGTTGCAAACAACATGAGGATTGCCGTTACTGGCATATGCTTGGCTAAGCCACCCATCTGGTTCATCGCCGTGGTGTGCATCTTCGAGTAGATGTTACCCGCCGAGAAGAAGAGCATGGTCTTGAACAATGAGTGGTTTACGATGTGTAGCAGAGCACCACACATACCACACATGCCAATGAGGTTGCTGCCTGCTGCATGACCCACCGCAGCAACGCCTAAGCCAATGAGTATCACGCCAATATTCTCGATACTTGAGTATGCCAACAGGCGCTTTACGTCGTTCTGCATAGCGGCAAAAATAACACCCCAAATACCAGTTATAATACCCGCAAGAAGGACGATAAGTCCGATGTTGTAGAGTAGGTCGATGTTGTTGTCGATAGCCTGCATTAGGCGCAAGATGCCATAGACACCCGTCTTAATCATCACGCCCGACATTATTGCCGATACGTGTGACGGTGCTGCGGGGTGCGCCTCAGGCAACCAGATGTGCATAGGGAACAGACCCGCCTTCATGCCAAAGCCGATAAAGAGCATCATAAAGAGTGGTAGTGGTGCTGCAACCTTGAAGTAGCACTCCACAGCGGCAAAGTTTGCCGAGTCGGTAACGTTGTAAAGCATAACGAAGCCAGCTACCAAGAACATGAAGCCTATATGCATCATTACAAGGTAGTTGAGTGCGGCACGACGCACCTCCTGACGCTCTGCCTCAAACAGAATGAGTATGAACGAGGCGATAGTCATCAGCTCCCACGAGAATAGGAACGAGAAGCCACCGCTGGTAACCACAACGAGCATCATCGACACCACGAGCAAGACGAGTGCTGTGTAGTGTAGCGAGATGTGTGTTGAGCTGTAGCGCTCAAGGTAGCCACCGACATAGCCTCGTGAGTATAGCACCGTGGCCACCGAAGCAATGGCGATGATGCTAAGGAAGAGTGCCGAGATGCCATCTACCGAGATATGCTCCTTGCCAAAGAGGCTTGTTGTGAACGAGGCGAGTTCTAAATCGCCACAAAGAAGCGTCTTAGCCGATAGTGCAATTGCACCAATGGCAGCCATCGCGATAAGCACTGTTGCCACCCACACCTTTGCACGCTTGGGTACAATAAAGATGAGAGCTATGGCAAGCGCTGCTGCCAATAGAGTTAATAAATACATAATTTTGTTTTTGGGTAGTAATCAGTTAATTACATTTTGTTAATTGTTGCCGTAACAACCGTAGCTACAAGAGCAGCCGTCTCGGTGCGTAGTCGCTCCTTGCCCAGCGATATTGCCTTAAAGCCATTTTGGAGCGCAAAGTTAATCTCTTCTGGCGAAAAATCACCCTCAGGACCTATTAAAATTAGGGTGTTACCCCCTTTTTTTAGCAATTTGCCAAGATACTCCCTCTCGCCGAGCTCCGAGTTGCAGTGTGCAATAAACTTCTCGCCCTCGAAAGGCATAGCCATGAGCTTGCGTACGGGGGTTAGTTCGTGGAGCGTGGGGTGGTAAGCCTTTAACGACTGCTTCACTGCCGAGGTGATAACCCTCTCCTCGCGCTCGTGCTTAATCTCCTTGCGCTCGCTATGGTCGCATAGGAGTGGATATATCTCTGATATACCCACTTCGGTAGCTTTTTCTAAAAACCACTCGAGGCGATCAATATTTTTTGTTGGGGCAATTCCGATGCTAAGGCCGTAGCTCATCTTCTCGTACTCATGCTCCGTGCTGATTACCTCCACCGTGCAACGTTTCACGTTGTCATCCACAATCTTACAGCGATACATGGTGCCTTGTCCGTCGGTGATATGTAGCTCATCGCCACACCCCATTCTGAGCACTCTGATGCAGTGTTTTGACTCCTCCTCAGAGAGGGTATAACATGGTAATGTTATTTCAGGTGCATAAAATAGTTGCATTACTTCTAGATTTTTTTTAACTTTGCAAAGTTAATTAAAATATATCATAGATGAAACGTATTTTTGTATTATTCTTAGCAATGTTCTCTTTGATGATGAATTATTCTTGCTCAAGCGATATGACAGTGCCTGAGCACAATCCACTTCTTGCTGAGTGGACATCGGATAAAAACATTCCTCCATTCGACAAGATTCGTACCGAGCACTATGAGCCAGCGTTCGAGGTTGCGATGAAGATGCACAACGATGAGATTGATGCTATCGTTCGCTCTGAGGAGGAGCCTACCTTCGAGAATGTTATTCTTGCATTGGACAACGCAGGTATCAAGCTCTACGACATCTATCTATTGTTTGGCATGCTCTCCTCTTCAGATCTCGACGATACTATGCAGGAGGTGCAGAACAAAATGATGCCTCGCATCGACGACCACTTCAATGCTATCATGCTCAACGACTCGTTGTTCATGCGTGTTGAGGCTGTCTATAACAAGCGTGCTGAGCTTAAGCTCGACGAGCTACAGACACGCCTTTTGGAGAAGACCTACAATAAGTTTGTTCGCTCGGGTGCTTTGCTCAAGGGCGAGAAGAAGGAGCGTCTTAAGCAGATTAACACCGAGCTTACTATGCTCTCTATCCGCTTTGGTAACAACCTCCTCGCTGAGAACTCAAACTTTATCCTCGAGCTCAATGCCCAGCAGGTGGCTGACCTACCTGAGGGCGTGCGCAAGCAGGCTGAGAGTGCTGCCAAGGCTCGTGGCAAGGAGGGTTATGTCTTCACCTTGGACAAGCCAAGCATGCTTCCATTCTTGACCTACTCGAAGAATCGTGACCTTCGCCGTGAGCTCTACAATGGCTATCTTATGCGTGGTAACAACAACAACGACAAAGATAACAAGGAGATAGTTAAGCAGATGACCGAGCTTCGCATCGAGAAGGCGCAGTTGCTCGGCTATAAGTCATACTCACACTACGTTACTGCCGACCAGATGGCGGGAACCCCTGAGGCGGTATATGCTCTTCTTAACGAGATTTGGGAGCCTTCGCTAAAGTCGGCAAAGGCTGAGCTCGAAGAGATGCAGACAATGTTCAAGAAGGATCACCCTAACGAGACCTTCGAGAAGTCTGATTGGTGGTACTATGCCGAGAAGGTGCGCAAGGAGAAGTATCAGCTCGACGAGGATGCTGTGCGTCAGTATCTATCGTTCGACAACGTGCGTAACGGTATGTTTACCCTCGCTAACCGCCTCTACAAAGTGACATTCCGCCCTATGGCAGCACCTCGCTACCATGAAGAGTGTACAGTATATGAGGTTATCGACGTTGATAACACCCATCTTGGTGTACTCTATCTCGATCCATTCCCACGTAGCACCAAGAGCGGTGGCGCATGGTGTGGCAACTTCTCGGAGCAGCGCTATGTAAATGGTGTGCGTCGTGCCCCAGTAGTAGGTGTGGTATGTAACTTCACACCTCCTGTTGGCGACACTCCATCGTTGCTTACGTTCGACGAGGCTGAGACCCTCTTCCACGAGTTTGGTCACGCTCTTCACTGCCTCTTTGCCGATGTTAAGTATCGTGGCTTGGCAGAGGTTGAGGGCGACTTCGTGGAGCTCCCATCGCAGATCATGGAGAACTGGGCATTCGAGCCAGAGATTCTCAAAACATACGCAACACACTACCGCACAGGCGAGGTTATCCCTGATCAGCTAATCCGCAAGATTCAGCGTGCATCGCTCTTCAACCAGGGCTTTGTAACCACTGAGCTCACTGCAGCAGCACTCATCGACATGGATATCCATAGCCTTGAGAAGATGCCTAAGGATTTTGATGTTGTTAAGTTCGAGAACGACAACCTTGCTGGTCGCCGTGGCCTCTTCCCAGAGATTGCACCACGCTACCGCTACACATACTTTGCCCACATCTTCAACGGTGGTTACTCTTCGGGCTACTACTTCTACCTTTGGGCTGAGGTGCTCGATAAGCACGCCTTCGATGCCTTCAAGCAGAGCCGCGATATCTGCGACGAGAAGCTTGCTAAGAGCCTCCGCTATGACCTTTTGGCGCAGGGCGGTCAGTATCCAGGTATGGAGATGTATCGTAAGTTCCGTGGCGAGTCACCCGACAAGAAGCCTATGCTTCGTGCCCGTGGCCTATGGAAAGACCCAGAGCCAGTAGAGGAGGTTACGGAGGCACCAAAGGCTGAGGCACCAAAGTCGCTATTTAAGCAGCAGCCAGTGCAGCCAGGTCAGCGCCCAGCTATCCAGCAGCAGCCAGTAAATAAGTCTGGCAAGGCCGTTAAGCCTGATGTAGCTCCAAAGAGCATCACCAAGGTTGAGCCCGTAAAGAAGTAATAATGAAAAAACCTAACAATTAATAATTTATGAAAAAAGTAACACTATTTATGTCAGCATTGACTATGGCTCTAGTAGGTTGCGGCGGTAACGATATCGCTAACAACCCACTTGTTAAGGAGTGGAACACGCCTTATCAGACGCCACCATTCTCAGAGATTCAGCTAAAGCACTACGAGCCAGCATTCGACTATGCTATCGAGCAGAATCGTGCTGATATCGACGCTATCGTAAACAACACTGAGGCTCCAACCTTCGAGAACACTATCGTGGCTATGGAGCGTGCAGGCAAGCTTCTAAACCGTGTATCTGGCGTATTCTTCGTACTTAACAACTGCGATACTAACGACCAGATGCAGGAGATTGCTAACAACATCACTCCTAAGCTCACTGAGCTTGGCAACGACGTATCGCTCAACCCTGAGCTCTTCAAGCGCGTTAAGGCTGTTTACGACCAGTATGAGCGTGGTGAGCTTCAGCTCGACCAGGAGGATAAGATGCTCTTGGAGGAGACCTACAAGGGCTTCGTGCGCTCAGGTGCTTTGCTCCAGGGCGAGCAGCAGGAGCTCTACCGCCAGTACACCACTGAGCTTGCTCAGCTAACACTCAAGTTTGGTCAGAACGCACTCGCTGCAACAAACGCATTTACCCTTAATATCACCGATGAGGCAAAGGTAGCTGAGCTTCCTGACTTCGTGAAGGAGGGTCTTGCAGCAGATGCTAAGGCTCGTGGCGAGCAGGGCTGGACAGTAACACTCCAGGCTCCAAGCTATGGCCCATTCATGACATACTCATCACAGCGCGACCTTAAGGAGCAGCTCTACAAGGCTTACAATACACGTGGTATCGGTGGCGATAGCGATAACCTTGAGGTTATCCGCCGCATCACTGAGCTCCGCCTTAAGATTGCTCAGTTGCTCGGCTACAAGTGCTACGCAGACTACGTATTGGAGGAGAAGATGGCTGAGAATACAGCTACAGTAAATGGCTTCCTCAACGAGCTTTGCGTGGCTACTCTCAACTATGCTCACAAGGATGTTAAGGCAGTGACAGAGTTCGCTAAGACTCTCGGCTTCGAGGGCGAGCTTATGCCATGGGACTGGGGCTACTACAACGAGAAGTACAAGGAGGCTAAGTACTCTATCAACGACGAGCAGATTAAGCCTTACCTCGAGCTTTCAAAGGTTAAGGAGGCTGTGTTCATGCTCGCTGGCAAGCTCTATGGCTTGACATTCACCGAGGTTGATAACATCGATACTTACCACCCAGAGGCTACTGTATATGAGGTTAAGGACGCAAGCGACAAGCTTATGGCTATCCTCTACCTCGACTTCTTCCCACGTGAGTCTAAGCGTGCTGGCGCATGGATGACAGAGTTCCGTGGCGTTAAGACTGTTGATGGCGTTGAGCAGCGTCCTTTGGTGCAGCTCGTTATGAACTTCACAAAGCCTACTGAGAACACTCCATCATTGCTTACTTTCGACGAGTTCACTACATTCCTTCACGAGTTCGGCCACGGCTTGCACGGCATTCTCGCAGTAGGTAAGTACGAGTCTATCAACGGCACATCAGTAAAGCGCGACTTCGTGGAGCTTCCATCGCAGATTATGGAGAACTGGGCTACAGAGAAGGAGTTCCTCGACCTTTGGGCTAAGCACTACCAGACAGGTGAGGCTATGCCTGCTGAGCTTATCGAGAAGCTCGTAGCATCTAAGAACTACCTCGCTGCATACTTCAACGTACGTCAGCTCTCATTCGGTATGCTCGATATGGCATGGCACACGCTCACTGAGCCATACACAGGCGACGTGCTTGCTTTCGAGCAGAAGGCAGTAGCTTCAACTCAGGTTCTTCCTATGGTCGATGGCACAGCTATGGGCCCAGCCTTCACCCACATCTTCAGCGGTGGCTATGCAACAGGCTACTACGGCTACAAGTGGGCAGAGGTTCTTGCTGCTGACGCTTACTCTTACTTCGAGGAGAAGGGCATCTTCTCTGAGGAGGTAGCAACTAAGTTCCGCAAGGAGGTATTGGAGCAGGGTGGCCACAAGCACCCAATGGAGCTCTATCAGAACTTCCGTGGTCATAAGCCACAGACTAAGGCGCTTATCGATCAGATGAACCTCAAGTAATTTGTTGTGATAAGGGGTCATTCTCGGCCCATCGCTAAAAGTAAGACCCCTCGGGCTGTACGTCAAAGTACTATCCCGAGGGGTCTTCTTTTGCGATAGACCAAGCCTAACCCCTTCTGACAACAAATGATTTGCTGTGATAGCGCCACTGCTACACCACTCTAACAACAAATTTATTTTTTCTTAATCGTCTTAGTCGTCTTAGTCGTCTTAATTGTCCTATCTTCCCTATCTTCCCCATCTATCCCATTCGTCCCATTCGTCCCATCTATCTCATTAATCCCGTGCGAAGCATTCCTTACTTTTCACCTCTCACCTTTCACTTTTCCTGCTCTCTTCTCGCCACAAACCAGGGGTTGTCCAAGACCTCCTTGTTGTATTGCAGCTCTTCGCCAGTGGGGTAGGCACGTGTTGTGCCACCCGCCTCGAGGAGGATTAGCTCGCCCGCGGCAGTGTCCCACTCCGAGGTGGTTGTGGTGCGCACATAGTAATCGACGCTGCCCTCGGCAAGCAAGCAGAACTTATATGAGCTGCCCTGCTCGATTATCTCGAGGTCGGGGTGTGTGGTGCGCAAGGTGTCGATATGGGAGTGTGTCTCCGAGGTCTGGTGCGAGCGCGACACTGCCACGCGGAACTTCGTGTGGCTACGCTCAGCGAGGGGTAGGCGCACGATGTTGTTGTGTATGTCGGCATAGCTATACTGAGCCTCGGCATCGGGCACTACACCCTCCATTACCCATGCGCCATGGCCACGCTCGGCGATATAGATCTTATTGTGGTAGGGCACATAGACCACCGAGCTTATGCAGATGTTGTTCTCCATAAGTGCGATGTTTACGGTAAACTCGTTGTTGCCCTTGATAAATTCCACCGTGCCATCGAGAGGGTCGACCAGCCAGAAGAGCTCCCAGTTGCGCCTCTCGTCGTAGAGCATCTCGCGACCCTCCTCCGAGAGTATGGGTATGCGCGTCTTGCCCAGCGCCTCCTTGATTGTAAGGTGCGCCATGCGGTCGGCAATGGTTATGGGTGTTTGGTCACTCTTTAGCGAAATGTCGTAGTCGTCGCTACTCTTGTATATTCGCATTATGGCTGCGCCAGCACGCACTGCGGCATTGAACTGCTCGGGAAGAAGATACTCTCTAATGCTCTGATCAATCATGGTGGTAGTGGTTTTGGCTGTGGTGGTTATTCACTGAGTAAAGTTAACGAAAAAATGTGAATTAAACAACTATCTCTACATATATTTATATATAATATACGGCGCTTCTTACCTCAGTGCCGACCATGTCACGAAAAGTGTGCCACGCAGTAACACTTTTCAGTAGTAAAGTTTCTATTTTTACAAAAAATGCTTATCTTTGTATATGGATCGCAAATAGCGACTCTTTTTATAAAGGCATTTAGGCTATTGCTTACTCAGTAAAACGACCAAAATTTACACACAGCAATAGGCACAATAAATGTCCACGCCCTCTATGGCGTGGGATGTGCTTATGTGTGTATGGGTACTTGGTCGTCCCTTCTGAGAATAAGTGCGCCCACGCTTCTCTTTTACGGTTAAGCGATTGCCATGAAGCACTACTTTAGAACTTTTGATTAACTTTAAAACATTATTTTATGAAGAAGCTTTTAATTGTTTTAGTTGCATTACTATGTTGCTCGGTAACTACATTTGCTCAGAACAAAGGTGATAAGTATCTCGGTGGTTATGCAGGAATGGTGTTTCAGGGTGTAGGCGTAGACGGCGAAACTGCCACAGCTGCAAGTTTGGCTATTCAGCCAGAGTTTGGTTACTTTGTTGCTGATCGTCTTAAGATTGGAGTAAGTCTTGGCTATGGTATTAGTGCTGGTACACATTCGCTTACTGTTTGCCCTAATATCTCTTACTATCTTCCTATTTGTGATGGTCTTTACTATGCGCCAGGTATTGAGTTTGGTTTTGCTCTTGCAGCTGAAGATGGCTTTACTATGCCGGGTGTTGGCTTTGCAGCGCACTTCTTCACTCTTGAGTTTAGACCATCAAAGCACTTTGGGTTTAGTGCTAATCTTCTTTCTCTAGATGTTGTGTCGTTATCCAAATGGGGTGTTACAGGAAGTGCTGCAGATTTCAACATTGGTGTAAATCCAACTATAGGTTTCAAGTACTATTTCTAAACGTTATCTGCAATAGCCTTGGAGCAGTAGGTGTAAACTTACTGCTCTTTCTGTGTTAATTGAGCGTTGCTCGTTAATAAATCTGCAAATGAGGGTAAAGTTTTAGTGTAATAGTTTGCAGAATGGAAAAATATTAGTACCTTTGCCCCGCTAAACATTTCTAATTTTAGATTAAATGTACGTAATAGTAGAGATCGCAGGTCAGCAGTTTAAGGCTGAGAAGGGTCGTAAGCTCTATGTTCACCGTCTCCAGGGAGAGGAAAACTCTACCTTGAGCTTCGACAAAGTCCTGCTTGTAGACAACGACGGTCAG
>JAGBTQ010000029.1 GCA_017631275.1 Alistipes sp. | reverse complement strand
GGTGGTACCGGCCGTACTTTGCACCCAGATAACATGGGCGCAGGTCCTGCATCATACGGTATGACCGACACAATGGGTCGTATGCACTCTGACGCACAGTTCGCAGGTTCTTCATCAGTTCCAGCACACGTTGAGATGATGGGCTTCCTCGGTATGGGTAACAACCCAATGGTAGGTGCAACTGTGGCTATCGCAGTAGCTATCCAGCAGGCAATGAACTAATTTCTTGTGATAAGGGGTCATTCTCGGCCTCTCAATCATTAGCCCGAATGGGACGTACGCTAAGTACTACCCATCCGGGCTATTTTCATGTCGAGACCAAGCCTAACCCCTTCTGACAAGAAATTGGCAACCACTTATCATCCAGTTTTTTTCATGTCATCGCCACTGCTACACCACTCTGACGCTAAATAAACTGATTAGTTTATAATACATTGAAAGGAGCAGACCGAGAGGTTTGCTCCTTTTTGTATGTTGATATGTGAAGGTTGTTTGAAGGTCGTGTTTAGAGTGTATTTAGGGACCGTTTAGGCTGATATAATACTGAGATAGTAGTTTGTGCGCAGAATGAGTTAAGATGCGACAAAGTGAGCCTAAATAACCTTTATTGGGGCATTGCCGCACCCGTTATGCACCCATTCTGCACCCGAAATAACTTTGCTAATAGCCATAAATATCTCCATATCCGCCACCGATAGCTCCCATAATACTATCTTCGTCTTCAGAATTATCATTCAAACAGTCATAGAAATAATTCATATTTTCTATTTCTCTTCGTCTAGCCTCTTCTTCATCCTCTTTAGCCTTAATCCTATCATAGTACATCTTTTTTTGCTCATCATATTTAGCTTGTATATCAGATGTAAATTTACCATCAAGACCAATAGTAACAATTCCTCTAAAAACTGTTATACCCATAAAAACATCATCTCCACAAATATCTTTACGATTAGAATCATGGCTCAGTTTATATTCCTCTTCAAAAGGCAACTGTACTACTGCAATATCTTGATTTTGTATACACATAAAGTCCATTGCCTTAACATATTTCGGCTCAATTACAATATTACCTCGAGTATCAATATACCCATATAGACCATTGCGATTATCTAAATATGCTGCTCTTTTGCATATAAAATCCCTTACACTATGAACATATTCTGGCAGATAGAACCTTTGATTCTCCATAACATTGAGAAATCCCCAACGGCCATAGTTGTCTATAAAACGACTATATCCACTGTATGATGGCCAAACGAAGGTCATATCATCTAACACAATATCCTTTTCTCCCCAAATATCATTGTCCTTACACTTTATCTTCCACACACAACTATCTTTACATGCTTCTTTTACAGCGGTCCTGCGTGATAATACATGGTCATAATTTGTTAGGTGATAAAGTCCAATGTCATTAGCGCCATCAATAAAAGTAATTAAATGTTTACCTATTTTATCTGAAATACTTTTGAATAAGGAGATAAGTTCATTTAATTTATTTCCATTGCATATTGAATCAATATTATCTTGAATAAATTTTAAAGGATTGAATTTATAAGAAGTAATAGATGATAATTGATCAATATATGCTTGCATGAATTTCTTTTTCTCATCAAATGATACCAACGGGATAACTTCAAAGATACTATACGAAATGTTATACTTAGATTCCATTTCAATACTAGACAATATATTTCTTGCAATAGTTGAAATCTCATACTCGAAATCTGTTTTGAATAAAACATATGTTTTAGTCCATATTATCTTTGCATATTCCCTGTATATAGGTTTTCTAGCCTCAGCTCGTTTTTCTTCATAAGTCATTATTCTCATACGAAAATATTTTATAATTTTCTAACAAATTCCTTAGTTGAGAAGTAAAATATAAATTCCATTCCCTCATGACAAATAGTTACATAAGAATTATTTGTACCAATGAAATTGTGAATATCATCATATATGGCAGGGACAACTTCAGTTCCATTCTCATCAATTATTCCCCATTTAACATTAGCATGTTTATTACCATTTGTTTCTTTGCCATGTTTAACTCTCGCATATCCTAAATAATAATTATCAATCCAATCGTATTTGCCGTATTGAATTATTATTTCATCATTTTCAGATAAAACCGCATATGCACCATCCTTTCTTTGTATAACTTTCATATCAAATAGTTTATGTGTCTTACAAAGTTAATTATAAATTCCAACTATACCAAATAGCTAGTGTATATTGTAAATAAATGTACTCCTTTTCAGACAGTGCTACGTTTTTTATCGCATATTTAAGTGCTCGTAAAGGGTTGGTGGTTTCGAAAATTATTTTTAATTTGTTCAAACTATAACCTTTTATCTAAATTCTCCATAAATTCGAGTTTAATATGATGCTAATTTCTATGCCATAAGGATTGCACCAGCATATTTGCTTAACAGCATAAAATAATATACTCGCACCGTAAAGTAGGTATAACAACAATCGCAGTGGCTATCCAGCAGGCAATGAACTAATTTAGCGTGATAGCGGTGCTACTTCGGCACCTCAATCCAAAGAGCGAATGAGCAGTACGCCAAGTACAGCCCATCCGCTCTTTCTCTTTATCGACACCAAATTAGCACAACTCTGACGCTAAATTTCACTTCATCGCTCATTTATCAAAATAGGACAAACATCTACTGCCCCTAATAAAAAATCCAGACAATTGGTCGTATGCCAAGTACTACCCATCCAGGGCAATTTCTTTATCGAGGC
This sequence comes from Alistipes sp., assembly GCA_017631275.1. Classification (GTDB taxonomy): domain Bacteria; phylum Bacteroidota; class Bacteroidia; order Bacteroidales; family Rikenellaceae; genus Alistipes. The sequence goes on along the minus strand of JAGBTQ010000029.1, from coordinate 15,147 downwards.
CACATCTAACCACTTATTTTGCAAAACTTACAACCGACATCTGACAAGAAATTGGGGTGCGTTCCCATCCGCTCTTTCTCTTTATCAAGACCACAGTTCACCACCTCTAACAGCAAATTTTAGCTATGCGGTTAATGTAGCGAAAGATACAAGTTTGGAAGAGTTTAGCAAGAATCCTTTAGCAATTTTACAGGTTATCCACCTTTTTTTTCACCAAAATCGTATCAACATTGGAATATTTTATTTAATTTTGTCAGAGGAACATGCAACTTATAAACTAAAAAATACCTTTTTTATGAAACTTCGTAGACTATTTTTTGCATTGCTCGCATTGCCATTGGCATTCGTAGCATGTACTGAGCCTGATGAGCCAGTCGTGGAGAACAAGGAGTATAACCTTAACGTGACATCAGAGTTGGTTCTTAGCTTTGAGGCTGAGGGTGGTCAGGGTGTTATCACCTACGAGCTTGTTGAAGAGACTCGTAACTCGCCTGTGCCAATGCCCGTAGTTGAGGCTACATGTGACGCAGAGTGGATCACCGATCTTGTTGTAGCAGAGAACATCACCTTCAACGTTGCTGCCAACGAGGCTGAGGCTCGCACAACAAAGGTTGTTGTTAGCTATGGCGAGCAGAGGGTTGAGGTTGAGGTTGAGCAGGCGGCTAAGAACGTGACACCAGTTGATGGCGTTGTGTTTGAGGCACAGGTGCTTACAGGTCAGTACTATGGCGACTACTACACTCCAGATGCTGGTAACTACTATATATTCTTCACTGACAATGGTTTCAGCGAGGATGGCGATTTCCTCCCTAACTCAACATACTATCAGCTTGATGTCTATGGTGTATTGTATGAGGGCGAGTCTGTAGATGGCTATATTCCTCTTCCTGAGGGCACCTACACATTGGACGAATACGAAACTATGGCAGTTGGCACTATTGGCATCTACTACTCTGGCTACGTTAAGACAAATGACACAGAGGAAGAGGTTGAGGCATATTTCGAGGCTGCTGAGCTCGTTGTAGCAGCTGACGGCTCATGCGTATTGACAGCAACAGTTGATGGCGAGAAGCACACCGTAACATTCTCTGGACAGTCTACAATCAGCGACAACCGCATCAACACAGGCGGCGAGGAGCAGAGCATGGAGGCAGGTTATGCCTATGCCTACTACTATGGTGATCAGTACACCCCAGGTGTTGCCGACAATTTCTACTTCTTCCTTTCAGACCTTGGCGTAGACGCTGATGGCTGGGAGCTTGCCAATGCAACATACTATCGCTTTGACCTATATAGCGAGTTGGTAGATAGCGAGAATGGTCTTGCTATACCTTATGGCACCTACACTATCGACAATGGCTCATGCGACCCATATACCATCGGTGCATACTACTCTGCATACTACGTTATGGATAGCGATGGTTGGGACTATGCTGCAGAAGGCACTATTACATCTGGTACTGTTGTTATCGACGAGAATGGCGTAACTGCAAACATTATGGTTAATGGCGCTTTGCACACTGTGACATACACTGGCGCTATTGAGGTCATCGATGCAGCAAGTGGCGGTGGTGACGAAGACGATGGTCCATACTCAACATTGTATGACGATTTGCGTTGCAACCTCGACGACCACTCCCTCTACTACCAGTACTATGGCGACTACTATGAGACTGGCTACATGAACTGGGCATTTGCAATCATGCCTAACGACGGCGAGGGCGACTTCGTGCAGTTCGACGTATTGGCAGGTCCTGATAGCACTACCAACTTCTACGGCGAGTACACAATCGCTGACACCTTTGAGGCATATACCTCATACACAGGCTATATCGATTGGGACGGCAACATGGTAGGTGCATGGTACTATACCGATGACGGCATAACAATGGCTCCATTCGTTGACGGCACAATGTCGGTTGTGGATAATGGCGACGGCACTGCTACTGTCGAGTTCGACGTATATGATGATTACGGCTACAACATCACAGGTAGCTGGACAGGCGCTATCTTGTCAGTTGACCAGATGTCAACACGCTCTCAGAGCCTTAAGAAGGCTGAGTCTAAGCAGGTTAATATTCCTGTAAAGAGCGCAATCAAGGTTAAGAAGAGCGACATTTCAAAGTTCTAAACAAGAAGTATTTAAGGAGTACCCAATGAACGTTGGGTACTCCTTGTTTTTAGTACAAACCAAGATGAAAAGATTGTTTTTATACGCTGTACTTGCGTGCGCCACACTCGTAGGCTTCGTTTCGTGTGAGCGTGGTGGCGACGAGTTTAAGGATAGTGGCATCATACTATATAACAGCGAGATAGAGGTAGGCTTCGATGCCGAGACATTGCGCTTTCTCTACGATATTAGAGATCGCATCGAGGGCGAAACGCTTAGTATTGAGTGCAACGAGGAGTGGGTAACGATTGACAAGATTGGCGAGACCATTGTTGAGCTTACCGTAGCGCAGAACGATGATAATGAGCGTGTTGCCACACTCAATCTGTCGTATGGCTCGGAAAAGAACCGACTCACCATTCGCCAGAAGGGCTACAATGCACCATTGACACTTAACATCGAGCGAGCAGACGCCACCTCTGTGACATTCTCGGTTAAGGCACTCGACGATAACACCACATGGATCGGTCAGATTGTTGGTCGCGAGTGGTTTGAGTCGTTCACCTCGGAGGAGATTCTCGACGAGGATATGCGCTACTATAGGGGCGTTGCCGAGGAGGAGGGCTTGACTTTGGAGGAGTATCTATCGACAGTTCTTAGCCGTGGCTCACACTCAAATATCCGTATGACGGGCCTCGACCCCAATACCGACTACGTAATCTATATCTATGGACTAACCTCTTCGGGCGAAATTACCTCGCGCGTGTTCCACAAGGAGTTTGCGACTGAGCCCCCATACGAGGGCAACGACGTAACGTACGACATCAATATTGAGGTAAATCGCGCCATAGCAAAGATTAGCATCACACCTTCGCACGAGGGTGTTGCCTACTTCAACAACCTTATCACACGCGAGGATTTCGAGCTCTATGGTGGCGATGTGAATATTGCAGCAGATGCAGTCATTGCCAAGATTATAGATGACTATGCTACGTGGGATTATACGCTTGCCGAGACCTTCGAGTATAACACCGACTACTTGGCAACAGAGTATGAGTTCGAGGCTATGGCAAATACCGAATATTTAGTCTTTGCCTTTAAGTGGAACGACAAGTGCGAGCGCCTAAGCGAGGTATCGTACAAGTGGTTTGAGGTGGGCGAGATTCCCGCTTCAGAGAATATCATAACCATGGATATCAGCAATGTAACGCAGTCTACATTCGACATTGCAACAACCACAACTAATCTTGACCCATACGTCATCTTCCCAATCCATGCTCAGGAGATTGCCAAGATGCGTAGCGATGAGGCTATCTTCAAACATATCCTCTCAACATACGGCACATCTGGCATATCCTATTACATCTGCGAGGGCGACGTGGTGGGTACGTTCAGTGGCTTAGATGCAGGAACAGAGTATGCCGTGCTCGCCTTCGGCTATGAGGCGGGAACGCTCACCACATCTATAATTCGTAAGAATATCACCACTGCCGAGGCTGGCGACATCGAGGCGTGCATCTACAACATCGAGGTTACTGACATCGACGACCGCGAGGCAATGGTTAATATCACACCATCAGACTATAGTATCACCTACTATTGGAACGTCTTTGAGGCGGAGATGACCGAGGAGGATATAAAGGCATACATCTTGGACTCTTACAACTCGGTATACTATGCCGACTATTGGGAGTTTAGCTACTATGAGCTTGCTCAGGGTGCCGTAAAGAGCCGTATCACACACCTTAAGCCATCTACCGACTACAAGATTGTTGTCATACCGATGAGCCCCGACTCGTTTGAGTATCTTGGCACCATGCGTAGCGGCGGTGAGTTTAGGACGAACGATGCTATTATTGCCGACATAACCATCACCGCAGGCTTCGATGCCTACTACGATGGCGACGAGGTCTACGCCATCGAGCCTGACTATTGTAGCTCATGGCAAGGCTGGGTTGTTGTCCCCATGAGCGTAAATATTGATGGTGAGTGCTCAAGCTTCTTGTACACCATGTTTGAGTATGTCGATGGCCTTGAGGATGCCGATAGGTACTCCGACGACCTACTTATCGACAATCTATACAATGTGGGAGCATACTGGACCCCTGCATACTTCCGTGGCGAGTGGGACAAGACCATTATGATTGCTGCCGTGGCATTCGACAACGATGGCAACCCATCGCCAGTATATCGCAGCGTGCATACCTTCACACGTGAGGGCGCTGGTGATGCTCAGGAGTTTGTCGACTTCTACATGGGCACGATCAACACCTCGGCACTATCTGCAAATAAGGCAGCGAACAATGCTCTTGAGATTAAGAGCCTAAACACAGCTCATCAGCGCAAGCACCACACCACAGAGAACAAATCTGAATCTGCCATGCGCTTCGACCGCAAATAGTGGCTCTACGCAAAAACAAATCCCGACAATGAGTCGTACGCCAAGTACTACCCTATTGTCGGGATTTTTACGTGGTTAGGTTACAACCATTTCATCTCTCTAAAATATCCATAAGTAATCTACGCTCTATCTCTTTGTGCGAAGGAACAACGTGATACACAAACTCTTCAGGGCAACCCTTCTCTATAAATTTCTCAATGATATATGCACGTATCACGATGGCTCGTATTTTAGACTCATGTATCTCGAGGGTCTCGGGAATACAGCATACAACATCCTTGAGGCTGCTACATATTGAGGCAATCTTCTCTTCGGAGTAATTGTATCTGCGACACTCAAACATGATGCTCTCGACGAGCAGATCCAGCATAACCTTGATAGATAGCTCAAACTCCTCCTCGTCTGTGTAGTGCCACACCCTTCTATTAAACGCTAGTCTTATATCGGTTATGAGCTCCTCAGAGAGTTTATACTCCTCCTGTACCTCATTCTCAAGATAGTCAGTTAGCGCAATGAGCTTTTGTAGTGTAGCCTCAGATAGCAATGCGGGGTCACTTAAGGTTATTGCATGCCACAAGTCCTTTTTGAGGGTAAATAGGTTATTCATAGCTTCATTCGATTAATATTGAGTAAATATTGTTTTATCATTATGCTAGTGAAGGTGTTAAGCGTGATAGTAGCACTGCACAGCGTCGGCTGTAATGCGTTCGTCGCTAAGGATTATGAGTCGCTCCACGACATTGTGCAGCTCTCGGATATTACCCGTCCATGCATAGTGGGAAAGTAGGTCGATAGCATCGGCATCGATATGCTTTACATTCATCTTATGGTGCTCGCATATCTCAGCAATAAAGTGCTCAGCAAGTAGCTGGATATCGCCCTGACGCTCACGCAATGGTGGCACCTTAATCTCAATAACACTTAGGCGATGATAGAGATCCTCACGGAAGTTGCCAAGAGCTATCTCCTTGCGCAGGTCTTTGTTTGTGGCAGCCACAACACGCACATTTACAGGAATATCACTATCTCCACCGATGCGTGTAATCTTATTCTCCTGTAGTGCACGCAACACCTTAGCTTGTGCCGAAAGCGACATATCGCCAATCTCGTCAAGGAAGAGTGTGCCACCATCGGCAAGCTCAAACTTACCTTTGCGCTGCTTGATAGCCGAGGTGAACGATCCCTTCTCATGACCAAACAGCTCGCTCTCGATAAGCTCCGAGGGTATCGCCGCACAATTAACCTCAACAAAGGGGGCACTAGCACGATTGCTCTTTAGGTGCAGCCAGCGAGCCACAAGCTCCTTGCCCGTGCCATTTTCGCCAAGGATAAGCACTCGAGCATCTGATGGTGCCACTCTCCAAATCATATTACGCACACGCTCAATGGCCTCGGATATACCAAGTATAGGCTGGGTTGATACATCACTCCTCTTTACAGCAGGGCGGTGGCTGCGAGTAGGGCTACTAACCCTCTCGCTCGATATGCTACGAAGCGAGGTGAGCAGGCGATTCATATCTATTGGCGTGGAGAGATAATCAATAGCTCCAAGACGCAGAGCAGCAACTGCTGACTCAACATTTGGCGTATGGGTTATGACAATCGAGGGTATCTTTATATCCTCCGTTAGTAGCTCGCTATCAACGATAGCAGCATCGAACTCATCTGCGCAGCAGAGACTCTGGGCATGTGACAGACTTTCCGCCTCAACGGTAGTAATGTTCTCGTAATTAAGGCGCTCACGCAAAGAGTTAAGCATCCCCTTAGAGGGAGAGAGAAGTAAAATCCTTGTCATAGTCAACTATTGTGAGTGATTACACATATATTCATATACTGCATACTTCTAAAAAATAGCACCAAATGCCAAATTATTGATTGATTATTGTGAAATATTTGCTTTTTAAAAATATATTTTATAATTTTGCTTCAAATTAATGTGATTTGTTAGCGCAAAGGTAGTATATTGAAATTATAAAACAAACATTTTGTCAATTATTTTCAATCTTTATTGATTGGAATTTCTTATAAAATCAATTATAATCAATATAAATTAATTATACCATGATTGACATCAAAGCCTTAATGTTCGATAAATCTCTATCGCAGAGGCGATTAGCCGAGATAATGAATACCACTCAATCAGAGGTATCACAAATAGCAAATGGCAATCGACGAATGCTTCGTAAGCATATAGATGGGCTTATTGAGTACTTTGGCGAGGAGACTATATCTAAATATAGAGTATCTGATGGAGAATTATTGCTTCAGTCCAATAGTTCTGCTGTCGAGGTAGAGAGCATTGACATGGATAGAGGCGAATGTATAACAAAAGAGGATATTAGCATTCCTGTGCTTCCCGACGAGATCATCAGCCGTCGCGACCTTGATATTTGCAAGTATGTCCAGAACAATGGCTCAGAGCTCGCCTCGATTGACCCACGCTCACTGGTTGAGGGTGCAGAGTTCGCAATGGAGATCCTCAAGGACTCAATGTCGCCAGATATAGCACAGGGCGATATTGTCTTTCTCAAGTTCTTACCAAAGACAGCTAAGCTCCACAGCGGAAGCGTTTACTTCATCGACACCCCAGCCTATGCGGGCGTGATACGAGATGTATATATCGATGGAGATATTATGACTCTTAGGGCTCGCAACCCTAAATATGGGGATATTGTGCTCGATTTGACTACGGATCAGATTAGCGCAGCCAACATCATCGGCATCTTCCGTAAGAACTTCACCTCATCATACTCACAGATGGAGGCAGTGCGCCAGAAGAAAGATGAGCAGATTGACCAGTTCCTCACATGCAACTCGAAGCTTATCGAGGAGATACAGCGACGTGGCGAACGAGTAGATAGACTCATCGACAAGCTAATGGAGGATAAATAAGGCAGAAGTTAATCCTGAGACTTCTCACAACAAAGAGCGAATGAATAACCATCTATAGTCCATTCGCTCTTTCTATTTATCAAACTAAGCGTATGTGGCTAAAATAACATAAATTTATCTACCTTTGTACCAATAAACCAAACCCAAGGACGATGACTCAACAAGAGCAGGCAACTAAGCCACTATACTTTACCAACACAAAGCCGCACTACGAACTGCTTGACGGGCTACGAGGCGTGGCTGCCCTGCTGGTATTGGTTTACCACATATTCGAGGGATTTGCATTTGCTCAAACCACCAACGGCGTGGGTAGTGGCATTATCACAACACTCAACCACGGCCACATAGCCGTAGATTTCTTCTTCATCTTATCTGGCTTTGTCATCAGCTATGCATATGATGACCGCTGGGGCAAGATGAGCATTGGTGGGTTTTTCAAGCGTCGCCTAATCCGTCTGCACCCCATGCTCGTCATGGGTGCTGTGATTGGTGCTGTAGCATTCATTGCTGTGGGCTGCGAAAGATGGGACGGAAGCATTGCACCTATAAGCTGGGTTATGACCGCTATGTTGCTGACGATGTGTCTAATACCCGCTGTGCCGGGTGCACCATACGAGGTACGAGGCAATGGCGAGATGTTTCCGCTTAATGGCCCTACATGGTCGCTCTTTTTCGAGTATCTGGGCAACATCTGTTATGCCCTATTTATGCGCCGTATGTCCACCAAAATATTGGCGCTATTCACCCTGCTGCTGGGCATTGTCCACGCATGGTTCTTTGTGGGCGATGTGTCGGGATACGACATGATAGGCGTGGGCTGGACCATCGACAAAGTTAATTTTTGGGGTGGCTTTGTTCGCATGCTTTTCCCCTTTAGCGTAGGAATGTTGCTCGCACGCACATTCACTCCGCAAAAGGTAAAAGGGGCATTTTGGATATGCTCTGTAATGCTGGTGGCTCTTTTTGCCGTTCCCTATATTCCTTCCGACGGAGGCATAAGCCTTAACAGCCTCTACGAATTTGTGTGCATAGCCCTTGTATTTCCTCTGCTTGTGTGGCTTGGGGCATGTGGCATAGCCGAGGGCGGATTAAGTCGCATAAACAAGACTCTTGGCGAGCTCTCCTACCCGCTATACATCGTGCACTACCCTATTATGTATATCTTCTATAAGTGGCTTATAAAGAATGAGATATACACTTTTTCAGAGTGCTGGCACATTGCCCTCTTGATAGTCATCTCAAGCATCGCACTGGCATACCTCTGCCTGAAGTTCTACGATAGGCCTCTTCGCAAGTTGCTCATGAGTCACTGTAGAGATCAACAATAACAAAAATCCCGACGATTGGCGTCGGGATTTTTCGTAGGTTCTATTTAGCTAGCTGCTTGTCGATGCTCTTGCGCGCCATGGCTTTGGCGGCGTTGAGGCGTTTTTGTGCCTTCTGGGCTGTGGCGCTATCAGCACTCTGCGCCGCATCGTAGAGCGACCAGAGATTACACTCTGCCGTGATGCGCTTATGAGCTTCGGTATAGGTCTTTGCTCGGGCATCGGCCTCAGCTTCACTGGTAGCATAGGCATGGCTATAACCCTGCTTATCGTTCCAGTGGCCGCGCGTAAAGTCGGGGAAGGCAACCGAGGCGCAGTTGTTGTCCATCGAGAGTGCGCCTAGCTCTGCTATGCAGCACCACTCAGCCATATCGTATACGTCCATATCGAGAGGCAAGCCATTCTGCAAGCAGTAGACAAGGCGGGCGTCCATAATATAGTCCATGCCACCATGACCCATCTCACGGCCAAGCTCGCCAAACTTAGCGAGGATTGGGTGGTAGTACTCAGCCATAAGTGCATCACGCTGCTCGGCGCTAAGGAAGCGGTGTGCATTTATATTGTCCATCTTGGGTAGCGACGTACCATGCAGAGTCTCAGCCGAGAGAGCAAGCTCAGGCGTAGGGTACTTTGTAGCATAGCCCTTTGTTCCCGTGAGCTTAAATAGGCGGTTATATGGCTGTGGCGTCATTACGTTATGCTGTATCTCCACCACCCTACCACGTGCTGTGCGCAGGAGCGTTGTTGTGTGGTCGCCATTGCGGAAGCTATCGCACTCCACGCCCGTCTTTGCCTCAACGAGCTCCTTACCCACAAAGCTCTCGGTGTCCATAGCCACCAGCGTGGTAAACCTATCGCCACGGTGTATGTTCATGCACTGCGCCACAGGGCCAAGGCCATGCGTGGTATATAGGTCGCCACGGTTCTCCATGTTATACTTTAGGCGCCAGTGTAGCTCCGCGCTATCGGCATCGTCGGGGTCGAGCCAGTAGGCATTCCAATAGGCGTCGAGGGTGTGTATATATGCGCCCTCGGCACGTATAATCTCGCCAAAGAGCCCCTGCTGTGCCATGTTGAGCGCCGTGAGCTCATAGTAGTCGTAGCAGCAATTCTCTAGAATGAAGCAGTGCAGGCGGTTCTTCTCGGCTAGGTCAATGAGTCCCCAGCACTGCTCGAGGTTCATTGCCGAGGGCACCTCGATAGCGGTATGCTTGCCATGCTCCATGGCACACACTGCCACGGGATAGTGGTGATTCCAATCGGTAGCGATGTATACAAGGTCGATGTCGTCGCGCTGGCATAGCTCCTCGTAACCCTTTGCGCCGTGGTAGATGTCGGCAGGCATTAGGCCGGCATTACGCAAAAACTGTTGGCAACCCTCGGCACGCTGTCTATCGTAGTCACATAGCGCAACTATCTCAACACCAGGAATATGACAAAAGCGCATCACTGCCCAAGGACCACGCATACCAAGGCCCACAAATGCCACACGCACACGCTCCATAGGCTCTAATGCCAAGCCTAGGACATGCTCCTGACCCTCGGGGCGTGCGGGGCTATCAACGACGATAGTGCCACCCTCCCAGTGCCATATTGTTGACTTAGATAGCGACTGTGCCTCTGCCAAGCCCAGCGACATGGCTACAGCGACGATACAAACAAAGATTTTGCGAAGCATGGTTATAACATTTTATTGATACACAAATATAGAAAAAATTATTGGAATTGTTGGTATTATTATATTATATAGCTACTTTTGTCATAGGCGCAGACAACACTAAATATATAATGAAGAAGAAGACGGTGATACTAGCTCTTGTGGGCATTATGCTCCTCGGCGCAGGAGTGCTATACCATTCTAGGGCTACGGCACGAAGGTATCTTTCGGCGATAGTGCACAAGATTGAGAGCCGATTTACCACCACTACAACCATGCGTAGTGCCAATAGTCGCTGTGCGAAGATGTTCAACGACACCAATCCTCTGCACCTTAAGGCGGGCAAGGAGTTAGGCATAGAGAAGCCTCTCGACAACCGCGAGGAGGCAAAAAAGGTAGAGAGAGAGCTAGTGAAAATTAAGAGCAACAAGCACTACAAAATCGACCATCTGACACACTCTATACCCTATCTCACACGTGGTGCGGCCGAGCTTCTCGACCTAATTGGCGAGAAGTTCAACGAGGAGCTCAAGAGCCAGGGCATAGCCTCACACCGCATAATCGTGACATCGGTGCTAAGAACGATGGAGGATATCGAGCTACTGCAAGAATCGGGCAACGTTAACGCCTCGCAAAACTCGGCACACTGCTACGCCACAACATTCGACATAACCTATGCGAGATACGAAAAGAGAGGTGCGTCTGGCAAGTCGGCAGATGCCGAGACCCTGACCGAGAGACTCGCAGAGGTGCTCGAGGAGCTAATGAAGCAAGATAAGTGCTATGTGAAGTATGAGATTAGGCAGCGCTGCTTCCACATAACATCGAGAATATAAAACCACACCATACCATGAAGAGATTTTTATATGTTTTGCTAGCAATGCTATTTGTAGCTTGCGGCTTGCAGCAGACAGCAGACAAAAAGAGAGCAGAGGAGGAAACTCCTACTGAGCAGACCGTAGCCACCGAACAAACGGAGCAGACTCTCGAGGAAGAACAAATCGACGAGATAACCACACCTGAGCCTAGCGAGGAGGCAGCCCCCGAAGAGGTTGTTGAGCAGATAGACCCAAACAAGAGTATCAAGCTCATTGAGAAGGAGCTTGTTGGGCTACTCTGCGAGCTCGAGAAGTCTAAGGGCAACCATAAGGCTATATATGCGTGCTCGGATAAGATAAAAGAGCGTCTTGACTTCTATCTACGCCACCCGCAGACATTCGAACACGACATGCCTGAACTAAAGAAGCATATGTCGATAGAGCACTTCCCACGCCAAGACCACAAGATCTACTCCTACAACTACTACGAGGGTGGCACAATGGGCAACACATATTGGTACTTCATTCAGTATCGCTCAAAGAGTGGCGAGATAGAGTATATCCCCTTCCGCCACGACCTCTACTTTGGTTGTGGCAAGTTCAAGTTCATCGAATTTAGCTACAAGAACAAGCAGTACTACTACGTAGAGGAGTATAAAAGATATGATGGCATGAGCCATAGCTACTATTTGGCAGTGATCACCATCGACGATGGCGTTGTTAACTATCACACCGAGCTCTATCCTAAGGAGATTAATTTCGAGCCCGAAATGGAGCGATATGAGGCGTACGACGAAAATGGCGAGCTCGTCCCTGGAGGCGATGATCGACCCTGCTATTTCTTTAGGGCTTGTGGAACCGAGCGCCAGAATCAAAACGTTGGCGTAGAGTTCGACCCCGAGACCCTAACCATAACTGCACTGGATTGTGCCGATACCGTAGAGAGCTATACTGGCGCAACCACAAAGAGGGTGTGGAAACTCGGCAACTAATAAAAAGCAATTGCCGTTGATGGTGCACCCCAAAACGACATAAAACCCTTCGAGCGACAAAGATTTTGGCAAAAAACGACAAAAATTCAAGAAAAATTGAAAAAAGTTGTAAAAAGTTTTGGAGATTAAAAAAAATGCTATACCTTTGTCGCTCGAAATGGAAAACCATTCACGGGATGTAGCGCAGTCCGGTTAGCGCACCTGCTTTGGGAGCAGGGGGTCCCAGGTTCGAATCCTGGTATCCCGACATAAGTTAAACAATGCAGAGCAGATGACCTTAAGGTCATCTGTTTTGTTTTTGTATACCTACCCCGTACACTTCGCCATAAAAAAGTCCAAGTCACCCCACCACCCCGCTTTGGCATAGTTTGTGAACGCTCCGAAGAGTGAACATTTAAAAATTACAAGCTATGACGAACACAAAGAACACTTCAGCAACAACTCCGGTATATGGCTCGGAGGAGATGAAACACTCAGCACCATCACAGACAATCCCTGAGCACTCGACAACGCCCGAGATTGCCTACCGCATGGTCAAGGACGAGACCTTCGCCGAGACACAGCCACGCCTAAACCTCGCAACATTCGTAACAACATACATGGACGACTACGCCACACGTCTGATGAACGAGTCGATAGCCATCAACTACATCGACCAGACGGAGTATCCACGTGTAGCGGTGATTGCCAGCCGTTGTATTAACATGGTTGCCAACCTATGGAATAGTCCCGAGGAGGCAGAGTCGAAGACGGGTGCTGTGGGCATAGGCTCGTCGGAGGCGTGTATGCTTGGTGGCGTGGCGGCATGGCTACGCTGGCGCAAGCGCCGCATGGAGGAGGGCAAGCCCCACGACAAGCCAAACCTTGTTATGAGCACGGGCATGCAGGTGGTATGGGAGAAGTTCTGCCAGCTATGGCAGATAGAGCTACGCCAGGTGCCCCTAACACGCACCAACCGCACACTATGTGCCAAGGAGGCTCTTAAGATGTGCGACGAGAACACAATATGCATCGTGCCTATTGCGGGCGTTACGTGGACAGGTCTCAACGACGACATAGAGACGCTAAACCACGAGCTAGACGCCTACAACAAGATGACGGGCTACGATATACCTATCCACGTAGATGCTGCCTCTGGAGGCTTTATTTTGCCATTTATCAACCCCGAGCACAAGTGGGACTTTAGACTCAAGTGGGTAAAGTCGATCTCTACATCGGGCCATAAGTATGGCTTGGTATATCCTGGCTTGGGCTGGGTGGTATGGCGCGACAAGAGCTATCTACCCGACGAGATGTCGTTCTCGGTGAACTACCTCGGCGCTGAGGTTACGCAGGTGGGTCTTAACTTCTCACGCCCCGCAGCGCAGATCCTGGGTCAGTACTACAACTTCTTGCGCCTGGGCTGGGAGGGCTACCACGCCATACAGCGCAACGCCATGGACATCGCACAATACTGCCACGAGCGCATAGGCAAGATGGAGTGCTTCGAGGTGTATAACGACGAGGTTGTCAATCCACTGTTTATCTGGAGCTTAAGCGAGGAGTACGAGCGCAAGGCGAAGTGGACCTTGTATGACCTTCAGGCGAAGCTGCAGGAGAGTGGCTGGATGGTGCCCGCCTACACCATGCCTAAGGATATCGAAGATATGGTCGTAATGCGTATCGTCGTGCGCCAGGGCATGTCGCGCGACATGGCAGATATGCTACTTAAGGATATCGAGAATGCCGTTGCAGAGCTCGACAAGCTAAAGCACCCAACACTCTCGCGCGAGAAATACAACAACCAAGAGAAGCAGCACGGCAAGGTGTTTACGCATTAAGAGATTTGTGTAGAGCTGGGTAGCAAGTGCGCCCTGCGCAAATAAAATTAATAGGGAAGATAGGGAGAAATGGGACGAATGTGATAGATGGGATAAATGGGAAATTTCCATCAAGCTTTAGCGCTCCCATCACCCCCATCAAGTTTTAGCGCTCCCATTTATCCCAGCCCCTGCCCACCTAATTCAGCGAGAAATAAATTTCTTGTCAGAAGGGGTTAGGCTTGGTCTATCACAAAAGAAGACCCCTCGGGATAGTACTCAAACGTACAGCCCGAGGGGTCTTACTTTTAGCGATGGGCCGAGAATGACCCCTTATCACAAGAAATTATCCTAGGTAGGATTTAAGAAGCTTGCTTCGTGACGATGTGCGAAGCTTACGAATAGCCTTCTCCTTGATCTGGCGTACACGCTCACGTGTGAGGTCGAACTTCTCGCCGATCTCCTCGAGGGTCATCTCTGAGCAGCCGATGCCAAAGAAGTAGCGAATGATGTCGCGCTCACGGTCAGTAAGTATCTCGAGGGCACGCTCTACCTCTGTTGCCAACGACTCGTTGATAAGACCACGGTCGGCATTTGGCGAGTCGGTGTTTACCAACACGTCCAAAAGGCTATTGTCCTCACCATCAGCAAATGGCGCATCTACCGAGATATGACGACCCGCAACACGCAAGGTGTCGGTAACCTTCTCCTTTGGAAGCTCAAGCTCGTTGGCAAGCTCTTCTGCCGAAGGTGTTCGCTCGTGCTCCTGCTCGAAGCGTGCAAAAGCCTTATTGATCTTATTTAGTGAGCCTACCTGGTTGAGTGGCAGACGTACGATACGTGACTGCTCGGCCAACGCCTGAAGGATAGACTGACGAATCCACCATACGGCATACGAGATAAACTTAAAACCACGTGTCTCATCGAACTTCTCGGCAGCCTTGATAAGGCCGAGGTTACCCTCGTTGATAAGGTCAGGAAGGCTAAGACCCTGATTCTGATACTGCTTAGCCACAGATACTACGAAACGTAGGTTAGCCTTAGTAAGTTTCTCGAGAGCCTCCTGGTCTCCCTTTCTAATTCTTTGGGCGAGTTCTACCTCCTCCTCCACGGAGATAAGTTCCTCCTTGCCGATCTCCTGCAAATATTTATC
>JAGBTQ010000028.1 GCA_017631275.1 Alistipes sp. | reverse complement strand
GATACAGCAGCGACCACGCACCTGCGAGTTGCGAGGGCTAAACTCAATGGGTACTCGGTCGATTTTCTCAACGAGTGCACCCTCATTCCAGAGGCCCACAAGCTTTGTGAGAAGTCTCTGGCGTACGATCATTACGTTATTTTTAATTGCCATACGAGTGATGTTATAAAATAATATTTGAGCAAAGATAGTAATTTTTGCGTCAAAAACATAATTTATTGAGCTATTTTTTATGTTTCGGCAAAGTTTTTATCTGTCGCTGCCCAACCATAGGTCGCCCTGGGTGGTGGCGGTTGATGTCATCTTGCTGATAATCTTGGACCTAAGCGTGTCGATGCGCACGCCGCCGAGTGGCGAGTGAAGAAGCAGGTTGCGAGGTGCTTGCGAGGCAAAACGCTCGATAGAAATTGTGGGGTCGAGATGACGAATAATCTCGACAATGAGCTCGGCATACTCCTCTGCTGTGATGTTGTTTAGTGCAAAGCGCTCGGGGTGCGACAACCACTCTGAAGCCATCGCCGTTGAGCGATATATCTGCAACTGATGAAACTTTATGAAGTTTAGTCCGAGGGCATTTATCGCCTCGGTCTGCCTAATAAGGTGCTCGCGGCTCTCGCCTGGAAGTCCGAGTATGAAGTGTGCGCCCACATCGATGTTGCGCTGACGGGTTAGCTCCACGGCATGCTCAGCGTCGGCAAATGTGTGACCACGGTTTACGTGGTGTAGCGTAGAGTCTAAGGTGGACTCTATGCCATACTCCACGGCAACATATTTGCGTGTGGCAATATCGGCTAAAAGGTTGAGTATTTCGGAACTTATGCAGTCGGGGCGTGTGCCTATGATTATGCCCGATATTTTAGGGTGATTAACCGCCTCGTGGTAGATTTTGTGTAGCGTGTCAATCGATGCGTGTGTGTTTGTACCCGACTGAAAATAAGCGATATAGTACTCAGCACTACGACCACGCGACGCATGAAATGCTATGCCCTGGTCTATTTGCTCGGTTATGGTGTGTGCTGTTCGACAGTAGGCGGGTGAAAATGCCTCGTTAAGACAAAAAGTACAGCCGCCATAAGCTATCGTTCCATCGCGGTTAGGACAGCTCAAGGCGGCATCTATTGCAAGCTTCTGAACACGACCACCAAGACGCTGGCGCATGGCGTTGCCGTAGTCGTTGTATGGTAGCATCGTGCTCAACTTTTTCGGTTATAGGTCTTGGATACGTGCTACGGGCGACACGTCGAGCGACGATAGCTCGCCCGCCATATAGCGGTAGTAGCCCGCCACGGCAATCATAGCTGCGTTGTCGGTCGTAAACTTAAGCTCGGGGAGGAATGTGCGCCAGCCACGACGCTTGCCCGCCTCCATAATGGCGTTGCGCAAGCCCGAGTTAGCCGATACACCACCCGCAATAGCTATGTCCTTGATACCCGTAGCCTTAGATGCTTTTATGAGCTTGTCGAGGAGTATCTCGATGATGGTGTTCTGCAACGATGCGCAGAGGTCGGCTTTGTGCTCCTCAACAAAATTGGGATTCTCTTTCACAGCATCACGCAACGTGTAGAGGAACGATGTTTTGAGGCCCGAGAACGAGTAGTCGAACTCGCCCTCGACATGTGGCTTTGCAAACTTAAATGCCTTAGCATCGCCCTCCTTTGCCAGACGGTCGATAACGGGGCCACCAGGGTAGGGTAGTCCCATAACCTTGGCACACTTGTCGAATGCCTCACCTGCAGCATCGTCGATGGTTGTGCCGATAATCTCCATCTTGTTTGGCGAATCGACACGCACAATCTGGGTGTGGCCACCGCTCACCAAGAGGCACAAGAATGGGAATGCAGGGTGTGGCAACTCTCGGTCGGGCATGTCAACAAAGTGCGAGAGGATATGTCCCTGAAGGTGGTTAACCTCTACAAGTGGTATGTTATTCGCAATGGATAGTCCCTTGGCAAACGATACGCCCACAAGCAGTGAGCCGAGCAAGCCGGGACCGCGCGTAAAGGCTATGGCATCGACTTTGTCGATGGTTATTCCAGCCTCCTTGAGTGCTGTGTCAACAACGGGAATGATGTTCTGCTGATGAGCACGTGAGGCGAGCTCGGGAATTACTCCTCCATACTTCTGATGTACTGCCTGTGAGGCAATTACGTTTGATAGAAGTGTGGTGTTGCGTAGTACCGCAGCCGACGTGTCGTCGCATGATGACTCGATGCCAAGTATTGTAATATCCATTTTTATTGCAAATCTTTTCTATTTTAATAGAAAAATTATTACTTTTGTAGGTTAATTGTTATGTAGGGTATTAGTACCACAACCTGTTTCAATGCGCAAAGTTATAAAAATATTGGCAATGATGATATCAGCAATCGTTTTGTTGTTGATATTTTTGCCTGTTGCCCTAACTTTGATACTGAGCATCGACCAGGTGCAAAACCGAATTGTACAGCGTGCTGCGACCTTCGCCAGCGAGAAGCTCGATGCAAAAGTCGATATCGGCCGTATCCATATCGACCTGCTTTCGAAGGTGCGTATCTACGACTTCTATGTTGAGGATCCTGAGCGTGATACGCTGCTCTATGTTAACGAGGCTGTGGCAAACATTACAAGCTTGAATATCAAAGAAGATGGTTTGTTGCTTAGTAATGTTGAGGTCAAGGGCGCGGAGTTTAATATTCGCGAGATGCCGTCGGGCGAGCTCAATATTCGTCCTATCGTTCGCCGCCTAACCAAGCAAGATGCTCAAAGCAACTTCCGTCTCTATATCGACCATATATATGCTCAAAACAGTCGCTTTAGATATGAGCGACTTGTGCACCGCAACCCTACGTATGGTGTCGATTACTACGACATGGATATAAACAATATCGACTGCCACTTGCATGACTTCAAGGTGCTCGCAGGAGGTGTTGTCGTGGCAACCATTGATGAGCTATATGCAAGGGAGCGCAGTGGCTTCGAGCTGCTCGACTTGGCAGGATATTTCAAGGTAGATAGGGGAGTTATCGCCTTCAAAGAGCTTAAGGCGCGCACCGAACTCTCGCAAGTCTATATTCCGTCGTTTATCATCGATGGCGAGAACTGGGACGAGTATAAAGAGTATATTGACAAGGTGGATATGCGTGGTAGGGTTGAGAACTCGTCGCTTTCGACCCACGACCTTGCCTTCTTCTCGCCGGGTGTGCTCAACTGGAACTTGGAGCTATACGATGTTGATGGTAGCTTCAGGGGTGTTGTGCGAGACTTCGAGGCTGAAATCGAGCACGCTAAGATTGGTCGCGAGACATCTATCGAGGCCGACATGCATATCATAGGCATTCCCGAGTGGCAGACCTCGGAGTATATCATCGGAGTAAAAAATCTGCATACCACAGCCTCAGATGTTGAGCTATTGGCGCACAGTGTTACGGGCAAGCCGCTTAATGCCAAGGCACTCGATATTGTTCGCAACCTGCGTAGCTTCGATGTACGAGGCACGTTTGGTGGCGAGCTACATTCGTTTAGAACAACGGGTAATATCGTCACACCTGAGGGTCGCCTCTCGGCAGATGTAAACCTACATCGTGTAGCTTCGAACAACTACAGCATTCGAGGTATGGTCGATACCGACAACCTTCACCTCGGAAATATCCTCAACATTGATAAACTCGGACGACTTACTTCGCATATCGTGGCAGATGGCTCGGTGGGTAGTGGCGTTGTTGCCGATGTGGCTGTCAGGGTTAATAGCGTTGGCGTGGGTAGCCAGAGGTTTAAGAGTATTGAGGGAAGGGGTACTATTGACCACGATACCTATGTGGCAGATGTGGTGTCGAAAGATCCTAACCTTAGCTTCGACCTAAACTCTATTATCGACCTTGCACGCCCAATACCATCGTACGAGGTTATGCTCAACCTCGAGCGTGCCGACCTCCATGCCTTGGGCATAAACAAGCGCGACTCGCTCTCTGTGGCATCGTTGCAGATGGGCCTTGATGTTGACGGTAGGGCGCTCGATGATCTCGATGGCACGATAAGCGTTGTGAATATGCGCTATTTGTATCCTGGTGGCGAGCTATACTCCGATAGGCTTAATGCCGAGATTAGAGAGTATGACCAGCGCAAAGATATTACCATTAGGTCGGACTTTGCTGACATAGAGTTTCAGAGTCAGGCAAGCTACAAAGATATTCGAAGCTACCTCTATAATGCTCTTAAGCGCTATATCCCGCTGCTTTACGAGGGTGAGGCTCAGGTGCTAACCGAGGAGCGAGGCTCAGAGTACGACTACTCGATGCTCAAACTCAGCACGCACGAAAACCTTAACAACCTTCTTGCAGCCATCAATGGCGATATGCTCGTAGCGCCCGACACGGAGCTGTCGGTGGTGTTTAGTCCGCAGAACAACCACCTTGCGCTAAAGCTCGGCTCGGAGGCATTGGAGTATAAGGGTGTGATACTTGCCGACACGAAGGTGGATGTCAAAAATGATAAGGACTCGCTCTTGATGTGGGTAAATTCCGATATGGTATATCTCGGCTCGCGTAAGCTTATGCCTAACTTCAACATCACGGGTACGGCACACCAAAATAACATCAACCTATCGGCAGACTTTAAGGATAAGGAGAATAGCCAGTCGGGACTCTTGGCGCTAAGTGCTCAGTTCTCGCGCAGTGCTAATAGCCGCCGTCGCTCGATGCATGTTGACATCCTGCCATCGCACTTCACCACAAAGACTAATCAGTGGGAACTCTACGCTGGCGGTGTAGATATCGACTCGTCACGCATATCTATCAAGCAGTTGCATATCGCTCGCCCCGAGCAGCAGCTCATTGTTGATGGTGTGGCATCACGCGATAGGCGCGACTCGATACGCCTAACGCTCGACAACTTCGACCTATCGCCACTCTCGGCACTTAGCTCGAAGATTGGCTACCAGCTCTCGGCACACTCGAATGGATATGCTACGGTGCGCTCGGCGCTCCACAACCCCCAGATTGACGCACGCATTGACCTTAGCGACATAAAGGTTAATGACCTCGAAGCGCCACCGCAGACCCTAACATCGAATTGGGATTTCGAGAAGAACCGTGCGCGTGTGATTATCGCCGATGTCAACTCGCGCGATACAGTTATTCGTGGCTACTACCAGCCTCAGGGTAACCACTACTATGCGAGGGCAAATCTCAAAGAGATTAAGATGGAGATATTGCAGCCATTCCTCGTGGATATTGTTTCGGACATTAAGGGTACGGCAAGTGCCGAGGCTACGCTACGTGGTGAGGGTCGCTTTGCCGAGCTCAATGGCTATGCAACAATCGATAGCCTCGATGTGCATGTCGATTACCTTAATACGCGCTACTCAGCACCTGCGGGCAGGGTAGAGATTGTTAAAAACCACTTCATCGCAGATAAGATTCCTGTCTTCGATGTCGAGAAGAATAGGGGTTACTACTCTATGGATATCGGCCTCGACCACTTGTCGAATATCACATATAGCATCGATATTGATGCCAAGGATATGCTCGTGCTGGATACCCATGCCAAGGATAACGACCTCTTCTACGGACATGTCTATGCCTCGGGACGTGCATCGTTTAGGGGCGATAAGCGAGGCATGAAGATGGATGTTGTGGGTACAAGCTCCGACAACTCTAAGTTCTACATGCCACTTACGGGCAAGGAGGATGTGTCGTATGCCGACTTTGTGAAGTTTAGAGAGCCTGCGGTGGAGGGTGTCGATACCTCACGCTTTATCACACGACGCATGATGGCTCATCAACGTAAGAGCCGCATCTCTGGTAGCTCTGATGGCGCGATGGATATGGACATCTCGCTCAACATCTTGCCAAATATCGAGGTGCAGCTCGTTATCGACCCTACGGTGGGCGATATTATCAAGGGTCGAGGCACAGGACAGATTGCCATGCGCATTGTGCCTAAGGCAAACATCTTTGAGATGAGTGGCGACTACACCATCTCGGAGGGTACATACCTCTTTACGTTGCAGAATGTCATCAACAAGCTCTTTGTCGTAGAGCCAGGCTCAACCATAAAGTGGACGGGCGATCCGCTGGGTGCCGAGCTAAATATCAATGCTGTGTACAACACCAAGGCGTCGCTTAAGCCACTTATTGGCAACTCGATGCAGGGTGTCGATATAGCCCGTGCTGTGCCCGTAAACTGCTATATCAACCTCACGGGCGAGCTTATGAAGCCTGACGTTAGCTTCGATGTTGCTGTGCCAAATGCTGCCCCCGAGATTCAGGCTATCGTCAAGTCGTCGCTCAACGACCAGCAGGCTATTGCCACACAGATGTTCTGGCTGCTTGCTGCCAACACCTTCTCGGCGGAGGATACGGGAGCTATGGGTGCTTCGTTGTCAGCCACCACAGGCTTTGAGCTACTCTCAAATCAGCTCAGCAACTGGCTCTCGGGCGATAACTACAACATCACGCTGCGCTACCGACCACGTACCGACCTTACGGGCGACGAGGTTGACTTCGGCTTCTCGAAGAGCTGGTTCGACAACCGTCTGCTTGTCGAGGTTGAGGGTGGTTATCTCTCAGATGCTGCAAAGCAGACCACGCAGAATGCCTCGAACTTTATTGCCGAGGGCTTCATATCGTGGATCATCGACCCTGAGGGAGTCTTCCGCCTCAAGGGCTTCACGCAGACCATCGACCGCTATGGCGAGAACCAGGGTCTTCAGGAGTCGGGCGTAGGTTTCTATTGTCGCGAGAGCTTCAACACCTTTGGTGAGCTATACCAGAAGTGGAGTCGTCGCTTGAAGAGTGGCGAGGGTAAGAAGAAACGCGAAGAGAGGCGCAAGGCGAGAGAGGCTGAGAAGCAAGACTCTCTTGAGCGAGATACTACAGCGCAGCACTAAAGCGTTTAGATTGAAACAGAAGATAATGAAAACAAAATAATTAATAACTAAAACCTTACTTAAAATCATGATTAATTTGCTTACAGTTACACCTGCAGAGCAGGTTGTTGAGGCTGCTGAGAATCCAGCAGTGCAGACTACGGTAAACCAGACCTCGGAGAACCTTTCGATTAGCTTCTGGGAGCTCTTCTCAAGCGGTGGTTGGCTAATGTGGGTTCTTGTGGCTTTGGCTGCAGTGATGATCTTCATCTTCGTTGAGCGCTTCATCGCAATCCGCAAGGCAACGCAGATCGACAAGAACTTTATGAACCGCATTCGTGACTATATCCTTGAGGGTAATATCAACTCGGCTGTCGATTTGTGTCGTCGCACCGACTCGCCTTTTGCTCGTATGATCGAGAAGGGTATCGAGCGTATTGGTCGTCCTATGAGCGATATTCAGACAGCTATCGAGAACGTAGCAAATGTTGAGGTTGCTAAGATGGAGACAGGTCTTCCATGGTTGGCATCTATTGCTGGTGGTGCGCCAATGATCGGTTTCTTGGGTACTGTAACTGGTATGGTGCAGGTGTTCATCGACATGTCGGCAAACCAGAGCGGTGGTATTGAGCTCGCACAGCTCTCTGCAGGTATGTACGTTGCGATGGTTACTACCGTGGGTGGTCTTATCGTGGGTATTCCAGCATACTTTGCTCACAACTACCTCGTAGCACGTGTCGAGAAGATGGTGTTCCGCATGGAGGCTACCACAATTGCATTTATGGATATCTTGAACCAGCCTGTAAAATAGTTGAGCTATGGCAATCAAAAGAAGTTCTAAAATAGATTCAAACTTCTCGTCATCGTCGATGACCGACCTTGTCTTCCTCTTGTTGGTATTCTTCGTGTTGGCAACAACACTCATCAACCCCAACAATGCTGTGAAGCTTACGTTGCCATCGTCGTCGAGCACCATGGGTGACCCTTCGGCAGTATCTATCTCGGTGTTGAGCCGCCCAGGAGGATATGTCTATGTCTTCAATGGCAAGCAGAACAACCCTTATAACGATGCTCAGGAGCTCGCCGCAGAGCTTAATGCCTACTACGAGTCGAACATGGCTGATAGCCAGAAGTCGCTCATCGTGTCGGTGCACTGCGAGAAGGATAATACCACTGTTGATGCTCTGTTGTCGATTATCGACATGATAAACGATCAGAATAAGGCGGCAGGAGATATTGCTCCTGGCGTGCAGCGATATAAGATGGTGTTGGCAACCGATAAGAAGTAATGGAGTACTACAATCCTATAAACAACTCGTCAAAGAAGTATGCCGCCGTGATAACTATTGTTGTCATGGCTATAGTGGCATTTGCCGTGAGCTACATCACCATCGACGTAGTGCCTCACTCAAGCGAGGAGTTGGTTGTTGCTATCGAGTATCTCGAGCCTCAGGAGATAGTGGAGCCACCACAGCCTAAGCCGCAGCCACAGCCCGTGGAGCAGCCTAAGACTACTACGCCTCAGCCCAAGCCTCAGCAGGCGCACGAGAATGAGGCTAAGGTGAACACTAGCAACCAAACATCGGGCAAGGAGGCTCAGACGCAGACCGTAAACCAGATGGCGCTCTTCAAGCCTACGGCGGGCACTACGCCCGACGAGGAGGTGGTGCATGGCAATAGGCTTGCCCCCGAGGGCGAGAACGACAGCCATCAGGGCGAGGGCACAGGTCTTAACACCATTGGCGATGTTGAGTTTGACGGCGGACTTAAGGGTCGAGGCGTTGTTGCGGGCTACCCACGACCCTCGGGCAACAATGCCGTGGGCAAGGTTGTCGTGTCGGTTATTGTAAATAGCGAGGGTAGGGTTGAGAGTGCCAGCGTACGTGGTCAGGGCACAACAACCACCGATCCTACGCTACGTGCAAATGCTGTGAATGCTGCTCGCAAAACCAAGTTTAAGCCCGACTCGTTGCGCATGACGCAGACGGGAACAATAACCTACAAATATATTGTGAATTAATGAAAGCATTACATCGTACCTTTGCCATGCTGCTTCTTGCCCTGCTCTCGGTGGTGTCTGCCACTGCGCAGGAGCCCAAGGGTGCAGATATTGAGTTTCAGAGCACTGTCGTGGACTTTGGTAGCATAGAGCAAGATGGCGGCAAGCAGATGATGCGTCTGAGCTTTACCAATACGGGCGATGTGCCGTTGGTCGTTACCGAGGTGCGCACAAGCTGTTCGTGCATGTCGGTGAAGTATGAGCGCAAGAAGATTGAGCCCTCGGAGCGAGGTGTGCTCACCATCACGCTCGACCCCGCCAAGGCACTCAAGGGACAATACTATCGTGTAATGCAGGTATTTTCAACAGCCAAGAGCGGCACAAAGCGCATAACCGTGAAGGCTGTCATAGAGTAAAACATTGAAACATTATGAATATCAAACGTCTTGTATTTAACCCATTTAGGGAGAATACCTACCTTGTGTGGGACGATACCTTGGAGGCTATCATCATCGACGCTGGTAATATGTCGGAGGCTGAGAATGAGCATCTTCGCACCGTTGTCGAGGAGCTGGGCCTTAAGGTTGTGATGGCAGTAAACACCCACGGTCACTTCGACCATACGCAGGGCGTTATGTACGTAACCAAGCAGTTTGGCGCTAAGTTTGCCTGCTCGGGCGAGGATAAGTTCCTCATGGCGTCGGACTCGTCGGCAACGATGTATGGCCTTAGGTGTAACCCTGTGCCCGAGATTGATATCGACCTTAGCAAGGTGGAGAGCATATCTTTTGGTAACACCACGCTACGCATCATAAAGACCCCAGGACATACTCCTGGCCATGTGTCGCTATATAACGAGGAGGCTAAGGTGTTGTTCACGGGTGACACTCTCTTCCGCGAGAGCATCGGCCGCACGGACCTTCCTGGTGGCGACTACTCGTGGATTATGAAGTCGATCCTCGAAGAGATTATCCCTCTTGGCGACGATGTGACGATATACCCTGGCCACGAGGAGAGCTCTACCATAGGTCACGAGAGCCTCTATAACCCCTTTGTTACCGAGGTGCTCAACAACGAGATTAACTATAAAGGATAACCCACTAACCCCTACGATGCTATGCGTATAGACATCCTCACCGTTGTTCCCGAGCTGCTCTCATCGCCGCTCAACGAGTCTATTTTGAAGCGTGCTCAGGAGTCGGGACATGCCGAGATATATGTTCACAACCTCCGCGACTATACCGACGATAAGCGTCGCACCGTCGACGACTACCCCTTTGGTGGCGAGGCGGGCATGGTAATGAAGATTGAGCCGGTGTACCGCTGTATCGAGAAGCTTAAGTCGGAGCGCCAATACGACGAGATTATCTTCACCTCGCCCGATGGCATACAATATAACCAGCGTGAGGCAAACCGCCTATCGCTGATGAATAACATCATCATCTTGTGTGGCCACTACAAGGGTATCGACTACCGCATCCGCGAGCACCTTATCACACGCGAGATATCTATCGGCGACTATGTGCTCACTGGTGGCGAGCTTGCTGCGTGCGTCATCGCCGACTCTGTGGTGCGCATCATTCCTGGCGCTATTGGCGACGAGGCATCAGCCCTCACCGACTGCTTCCAGGACAACCTCCTCGCACCACCCGTCTATACCCGCCCATCCGAGTTTAACGGCTGGAAGGTGCCCGACGTGCTTCTTTCGGGCAACTTCGCCGAGATCGAGAAGTGGCAGGAGGAGCAGGCATACGAACGCACGAAAACCCTCCGCCCTGATTTGTTGTGATAAGGGGTCATTCTCGGCCCATCACACAAAGAAAGACCCTTCGGGCTGTACTATTTGTACTATCCCAAAGGGTCTTCTTTTGTGATAGACCAAGCCTAACCCCTTCTAACAACAAATCTTGTGCGCTAATTTAGGTGGTTTATATGGCATAAGATAGATGCGATCGCTTCGCTTGATGGGAAATTTTCCATCTATCCCATCTATCCCATTCGTCTCATCTATCCCATAAAATTAACCTCGTGCGGAGCACACCATACTTTTCACTTTTCACCTTTCACTTTTCACCTTTCCATGTCCTCTCACCACACAACGCCCAGCCTGATGCTAAAGCTTAGGGCGAGGTTGTCGATGTTTTTGCCGAAGAGGTTCCAGGTCTTGAAGCCGTGGTAGTAGCGTGTCTCGGCGGTCTTGCCCGCAGCGTAGCCTGCGCCAAACCATGCGTCAGCCAGAAAGTGCTTATAGCAGTACTGGTAGCCAAACGTGCCGAGCAGAGCGCCCATGCGCACGGGCGTG
Source organism: Alistipes sp. (assembly GCA_017631275.1). Lineage (GTDB taxonomy): Bacteria > Bacteroidota > Bacteroidia > Bacteroidales > Rikenellaceae > Alistipes. The sequence goes on along the minus strand of JAGBTQ010000028.1, from coordinate 14,825 downwards.
CGTAACCCTGTCTTGGAGTGCGTATAGTTGTAGTGCGAGTAGATTAGCTCGGGGCGTAGGTAGAGGCCCTTGAGAGGCTTGCTAGGGTCGTAATCCGCCACGAAGAACTTGTGGCTATAACGTAGCGTGAAGCCCATGGGGTCGTTCTTATATTTGTCGTAGCCACCGCTAATGAGGCTTGTGCATAGCTCGCCACTCTGCTTGTATTGTGGGAATGCTCGCTCGTACGAAAGCTTTGTGCTGCCCGTAATCCACGAGAGGAATGTTATCTTCACAGCATTTTTCTGCTGTGCGTGGCTCTTTGCCGTGCCAAATAAAAATAGGCACAGCATAATTAGTAGTATGTGTCGCATGTTGGTTAGTAGTGTTTTGCAAATATAGCAAAAAAGGAAGAGCTATCCAAATCGGATAGCTCTAATAAGATATAATGTATGCGTTGTTACTTTAATTCATTAACATCTACTATTGCGATAGGTTGAATATAGAATGTAGAGGTTTTATTTGAATTAAAGGCTTCATTGTATGAGTATGCATAGTATTTGGCTCGGTTTTCATTTACCTCTACATTGGTCCAATATGCATTGTCTTGCAATTTTCGTTTAACTTTTTTTATCTCGTCAATTGTTGGTAGTCTCCAGTTGCTCCCTAATGATTTACAATGCTCAGTAGCTTCTACCCATGTTCCTACTTTGCCTTCTATGGCTAATAGTATAATCTTATCATTTATGATTGCTCCTTTGATAGCCTTTACCCCTTTATATTCAATTATACTATTGTCGTCTAGTTCCTGCTGTGCGGGAATAGGTAACCCACTATTTGTTGTGTTAGACGAAAATCTATTTTTTATTCCTGCGAATGGATTTTCACCCTTTTGGTACTCTTTTTTCATTATAAAATGCAACTTATGACGAGTAAACAAAGAAAAGAATGGATGACGAGGAATGACAATATCTCTGTCTAGAACCCAACCGTCTGTTGCCATAATATTAAGCACTTCTCCAATATTCATTGTCTCATAAAAGTCATAAGACTTATTGTCGAAAGAGATAGTTACCGTTAGATTTAAGCCACCACCTCTTGCATACACATCGCAATAAGCAACTTTAGTTTGAGCAGAAACCTCAAATAAAAATAATGATAGAGTCAATATAGACAACAGCTTTTTCATAATGATTGTTATTAATTAAAAACGATAGCCTAATTTAATGTATCCAGAACTTGCAGTACCCTCCTTATACAGACCGCTATAACCGATACCAAAATTAAATCTATTGATGTCAAGGCCTAAACCAAATTGAAACATATTTCCTACTTTTACATAATCACGCAAGGACATTGAACCAAAAAATAGGCCATTTGTATATTCAACATAGAGTTGTCCTCTTGTTCCATTGGCAAAATACCATTTTAAGTTCAATCCTACAGGAAAATATCCTTCATCGCTTTTATATTTGATTCCATTTTCTTTATATCGGGTGAATAATGAGCTATAACCTGTTGTCATACCAATATACAATGCGTCTGCTATTCTAGCGCCAGCACTAATTTCAAGTGTAGGACCTCCAGCATTCTCTTGAAAGATAGTACCAACACCAATATGACCTTGAAATTCAATAATTGAGTTGTAAGTAGTAGGTTTGTTTGTAGAGAGAGTTTGTGCTATTACCGTGTTTAATGATAGCATAAATAACGCAGCAACTAATAACTTTTTCATCCTTCAATCATATTTGCATCCGCCTCACCTCCTACGACGGGTTAGTATAAAAAAGAAAGTGTGGAGATGTTCGTTTATCCGGAAATAGGCATTTGGCGTGGCCTCGACGAAAATAAACAATACTCCACACCTGTACAGTATGTGGAGTAGGCACAGAACGTGCCGACATAGCATACCAATACAAGTGATGTAAGCATTCGTTATCCTTTCGTCTAAAATCGCCAAATTTCATTTCCAAGGATTAGCGAAACACTTTCACTAATAAATATGTTAGCAATCCGAGGACTGCACTACAAATTTAAGAAATTATTTTTGACTGAGCAAATAAATAGAGAGTTTAATGAATTTAAGGAGGTTAGGAAATTAAAGGAGTTTAGAGAAAATTCACTAATTTCCCTAAATTCCCTAATTTCTCTAAATTCTCCCCCCCCACACCATCACTATATTAAAAGCAACAAAGACCTCCCGCAAGGAAGGTCTTTGTGATTATATGAAGTAACAAGATTACTTCATATAGCTTTTTACATAGTGGTGGTGGCTTCCGTAGCGGTTGAATGCAGCCTCGTCCAAAGCCTCCTGTGCTGATGGGTGAGCAACAGAGATGATCAAACGAGCACGCTCCTGAAGGCTCTTGCCATACAAGTCAACAGCACCATTCTCAGTTACGAACCAGTGGATGTGGTTACGAGTAGTAACAACACCTGCACCCTCAGTCAACACGTCAGAGATCTTTGATACGCCCTTAGTAGTGATTGATGGCATAGCGATGATTGCCTTACCACCCTTAGAGAGTGATGCACCATAGATGAAGTCAACCTGACCACCTACGCCAGAGTAGAACTTGCGACCGAGTGAGTCAGCACATACCTGACCAGTGATATCTACCTGAAGAGCTGAGTTAATAGCAGTAACCTTATCGTTCTTCGAGATTACGAATGGGTCGTTAGTGTAGCCTACGTCCATCATCAATACGCCTGGGTTGTCGTCGATAAAGTCGTAAACCTTCTGTGAACCCATCAAGAATGTAGATACCATCTTACCCTTGTCGATATTCTTCAAAGCACCGTTGATAACGCCCTTCTCAACGAGTGGGAGCACGCCATCGGCGAACATCTCGGTGTGAACACCAAGGTTCTTGTGGCCTCCGAGCTGTGCAAGTACAGCGTTAGGAATAGCACCGATACCCATCTGAAGTGTAGCACCGTCCTCGATAAGACCAGCACACAAGTTACCAATCTTTGTCTCAACCTCGTTAGGAGCTGTGAAGTGAGCCTCCTCCAATGGCTGGTCGTCCTCAACGAAGAAGTTGATGCGTGACGAGTGGATCATAGCGTCACCGAACGAACGTGGAACGTACTTGTTAACTACGGCGATAACATAGTCGGCGCACTCAACAGCAGCCAATGTAGCATCTACAGATGTACCGAGAGATACGTAGCCGTGCTTGTCTGGGCGTGACACCTGGATCATTGCAACGTTACATGGCACAGCGCCCGAACGATACAACTTCTGAGTCTCGCTCAAGAAGATTGGAATATAGTCAGCATAGCCGCTCTGAGTAACCTTACGTACGTTTCCACCTACGAAGAATGAGTCGAGCTGGAATACGCCCTCGAACTCTGGGTCAGCATAAGGTGCTGGACCCTCAGTGTGGAGGTGGTGGATGTGTACATCCTTAAGCTCGCCATTGCGACCACGGTCGCACATAGCCTTGATAAGGCACTGAGGAGCAGATGCCACTGAGCTAAGGTGAATATGATCACCCGACTTGATACACTTAACAGCCTCGGCTGCAGTTGTGAACTTAATGTTGTTCATGTCTTTAAGTTTTATTTTAGGTTTTGTTTGTTAGTTTTTACTATTAGGCGGTAAATTGCGCATTGCTAATCTTTGTTAGAAGTAGATAGCTGCTTATCACAAAAATTAATTACTTGCGTTTTACCTCTACCTGCTCGTAACCCTCGATAATATCGCCAACCTTGATGTCGTTGTACGACTCGATGTTAAGACCACAGTCCTGACCTACGGTAACCTCCTTAACATCGTCCTTGAAGCGGCGCAATGAGCCGAGCTTACCAGTGTAGATTACGATACCGTCACGAATTACGCGGATAGGTGTGTTACGTTGCATCTTACCCTCACGCACAATACAGCCGGCAACAGTACCCACCTTCGAGATCTTGAAGGTCTCCATAACCTCGGTAGAGCATACAATCTCCTCCTTCATAACTGGCTCAAGCATACCCTCGATAGCGTCCTTAATCTCGTTGATAGCATCGTAGATGATAGAGTATAGGCGGATATCGATCTGCTCCTTCTCGGCAGCCTTGCGTGCTGCAGCCGATGGACGTACCTGGAAGCCGACGATGATGGCGTTAGATGCCGCTGCGAGCAATACGTCGCTCTCCGAAATCTGACCTACAGCCGAGTGGATAACATTCACCTGAACGGTCTCCTTCGAAAGCTTGATGAGTGAGCCTGACATAGCCTCAACAGAACCGTCCACATCACCCTTAACGATGATGTTAAGCTCCTTGAACGAGCCGATAGCGATACGGCGACCGATCTCATCAAGTGTAACGTGCTTCTGTGTCATGATGCCCTGCATGCGCTGCAACTGCTCACGCTTGTTGGCAATCTCGCGTGCCGAGCGGTCGTCGTCCATAACGTTGAACGTATCACCCGCCTGTGGCGCACCGTTAAGACCAAGCACCTGAACAGGTGTTGATGGACCTGCCTCAGTTACCTTGCGACCATTCTCGTCGAACATCGCCTTAACACGACCTGTATATGTTCCTGAGAGCAATACGTCGCCTACGCGCAACGTACCGTTCTGCACCATGATAGTAGCTACATAGCCACGACCCTTGTCCAACATCGACTCGATGACAGCACCTGTAGCCTTGCGGTTAGGGTTAGCCTTGAGCTCGAGTACCTCAGCCTCGAGCAACACCTTCTCAAGAAGCTTATCTAGGTTAAGACCCTGCTTTGCAGATACTTCCTGGCACTGATACTTACCACCCCAATCCTCTACGAGGTAGTTCATCTGTGAGAGCTGCTCACGAATGCGGTCAGAGTTTGCCTGTGGCTTATCCATCTTGTTGATGGCAAATACCATAGGTACACCCGCTGCTGAGGCGTGGTTGATAGCCTCCACGGTCTGTGGCATGACGCTGTCGTCGGCAGCCACGATGATGATAGCCACGTCGGTCATCTTAGCACCACGGGCACGCATAGCGGTAAACGCCTCGTGACCTGGGGTGTCAAGGAAGGTGATTTTCTGGCCGTTGAGCTCAACGGAGTAAGCACCGATGTGCTGAGTGATACCACCAGCCTCACCTGCTGTTACGTTTGTCTTACGAATGTTATCCAAGAGCGATGTCTTACCGTGGTCAACGTGACCCATTACGGTAACGATAGGTGGACGTGCCACTAGCTCCTCGTCGCTATCTGCGTCGGTCTCGATAGCCTCCTGAATCTCTACTGATACGAACTCCACGCTGAAGCCAAACTCCTCGGCAACAACCACCAATGCCTCAGCATCGAGACGCTGGTTGATAGATACCATCAAGCCGAGGTTCATGCATGCAGAGATAACGTCCATTGGCGATACGTTCATCATGGTAGCGAGCTCACTCACGGTAACAAACTCAGTTACCTTGAGCACGCTGCGCTCCATCTCCTCGCGCTCGATCTCCTCGTTCATGCGCTCACGAACCTCCTCACGCTTCTCCTTACGATATTTAGCACCCTTCGACTTAGCACCCTTGGCTGTAAGACGTGCCAAGGTGTCCTTAACCTGCTTTGATACCTCCTCGTCAGATACCTCAGGACGTACTACAGGCTTTGGCTGCTGCTTGTTCTGCTTCTTGTTCTTCTTTGACTGCTGCTCCTGCTGCTTTGGCTGCTGCTTCTGATCCTGGCGCTGGGCGTTGGCATTGTTGTTATTGTTATTGCCACCCTTCTCGTGCTTGCCAACATTCTTGCCCTCCTTAGCAACATTCACCTTCTCCTTCTCGAGGCGCTTGCGCTTGTGCTTGCCACCAGGAACCATGTTCGACACGTCCATAGTGCCCAAAATCTTTGGGCCACCAAGGTGCTCAACGTCTGGACGGAATACTGAGTCGCGCTTAGGCTCCTCTGCCGCTACCTCTACGGGCTTTGGCTCAGCCGCTGGCTTAGGAGTCTCAACCCTCTTAGGCTCCTCAACCACGGGCTTTGGCTCCTCCTTTTTGGGCTCCTCCTTCTTTGGCTCTGGCTTCTTAGGCTCGAGGTCGATCTTGCCCAAAATCTTTGGACCACGCACCTCGTCCTTCACGCTGATGATGTTGCTCTTGATGATAAGCTCCTCATCCTCCTCGTCCTTCTGGCTCTGGGTGTTGATGCTCACCGAGCCCTTCTGCTGGATGCGCTCGCGCACAGCATCACGCTCGCCACCAGCCTTGCGGTTGGCACCGAACTCCTTCTCTAATGCGGCATATACCTCGGCTGAAACGGGCGATGATGGTGAGCAGTCGCTCTGTAGGCCCTTGCGCTGGAGAAAATCGGCGATAGTGTTGAAACCTACCTTAAACTCCTTAGCAACCTGTATAAGCCTTATCTTTTTATTGTTATCCATTAATCTCGTGTTTTGTTACTGTTAGACTACTCAAACTCAGCCTTGAGAATGGCTACTACCTCTGCTGCCTGCTCAACCTCGAGGTCGGCGCGCTGTGCTATCTGCTCCACTGTGAGCTCCAATACGCTCTTAGCAGTGTCGCAACCAGCATTCTTCAATGCCTCGATAATCCAGCCCTCGATCTCGTCTGAGAACTCGGTTAGTGCTACATCCTCCTCCTCAATCTCGCGATATACGTCGATGTCGTAGCCTGTGAGTAGCTTAGAAAGACGAATGTTAAGACCGCCCTTACCGATAGCCAAAGATACCTCCTCAGGCTTGAGGTAAACAGCTGCTGTCTTACGCTCCTCGTCAATAGTAATTGTAGATATCTTCGCAGGATTCAACGAGCGCTGAATCATTAGAGATGTGTTTGCTGTGTAGTTTACAACGTCGATATTCTCGTTGCGAAGCTCCTTAACGATAGTGTAGATACGTGAACCCTTCATACCTACGCATGCACCTACTGGGTCGATGCGGTCGTCGTACGACTCAACAGCAACCTTAGCACGCTCACCAGGGATGCGGGCAATCTTCTTGATGGTGATAAGACCATCGTAGATCTCAGGCACCTCCTGCTCGAACAGACGCTCGAGGAACTGGTTGTCGGTACGTGAAAGAATGATGCGTGGCTGGTTGTTGTTCATCTCAACCGACTTTACGATAGCCTTGATAGCGTCGCCCTTGCGGTAGAAGTCGTTAGGAATCTGCTCGCCCTTTGGCAAAACGAGGTCGTTATCCTCGTCGTCGCGTACCAATACCTCCTTCTTCCATACCTGGTAAACCTCGCCTGTGATAATCTCGCCAACACGCTCAGAGTACTTCTCGAACAAGGCAGCCTTCTCCAAGTCGAGGATGCGTGATGCGAGGTTCTGGCGCAATGACAACACGGCACGACGACCAAACTGCGTCATGTCGATCTGATCTACATACTCGTCGCCCAACTCGTATGATGGGTCGATAGCCTTAACGTCAGAGAGCGAAATCTCGGTGTTAGGGTTCTCCACGTTGTCGTCCTCAACAACAGTACGGTTACGCCAAATCTCGAGGTCACCCTTCTCAGGGTTGATGATAACATCGAAGTTCTCATCGCTCTCAAACTGCTTCTGAAGGGCATGACGGAATACATCCTCCAAAACACCGATAAGTGTGGTGTTGTCGATGCTCTTCAACTCTTTGAACTCAGCAAAGTTGCTGATAAGGTTAATGTACTTCATTTTTGCTTCTATATTTGTTTTGTTTATTGTTTGCCTGTTTTTAGCGGTGCGCAGACTACTTAAAGTCGAGATACTCCTTGGTATACTTTATCTCCTCCCACTTATACTCCTTGGTAACCTCCACTGTCACCTTGCGCTTCTTGCCCTCAACAGCCTGCTTCTCCTCGTACGAGAGTGTGATGCCCTCCTCGGTAGCGTCGTTGAGCTTCGCCAAGATCTTGATGCCGTCCTTGAGGAGCACCTCAACAGAGCTGCCAAGAATCTTGCGATACTGACGCAATAGCTTGAGCTCCGAGCCGATGCCTGCCGATGCCACCATTAGTGAGTAGTCTTCAACCTCGCGGTCGAGCTCTGCCTCAATAGCACGATTGAGGGCTGCACAATCCTCCAACTTTACAGCGGTGTCGCTATCAATGAGTAGCTCAATTTCGCCCATTGGCGATGTCTTGCACTCGACAACGAAAAGGTCGCTGCCCTGCAACTGCTTCTCGGCAATCTCTATAACTTGCTTTGCGTCAATCATATATATTAAAATTATTGTGTCTAAGGTTATGTGTATGTTGTGGTAGATAGACGAAATAAGGGGACTCTCCGTCCCCTTACTCTCGCTTAATTACGTTGCAAATATAGACAAAATTTCCCGAAATACCAATATATATAGGTGTTTTTCTCAAAAAAAAGTTGTGCCATAGGGCGAGTCCACTCAAAAAATCACAAATTTGCTATGCTAATTTAGGGTTGAGATGGTTGCCCGAGCGCTGTGGATTTGAAGTATAGTTTTGGCGAAAATGGATATATATTTTGTTTTTTCGCTTAGGTGTGTTATATTTGCATTATAATAGTTTTAAACAACGCATAATATGTCAGTTGAAAGCACAGTAAGAGCAGTTACCACTCTGCGACTTACCGAGATGAAGCAGCGCGGCGAGAAGATTGCCATGCTCACCTCTTACGATTATTCGATGGCTAAGATTGTTGATCAGGCCGGTATCGACGTTATCCTTGTTGGCGACTCTGCCGCAAACGTCATGGCGGGCTTCGAGACGACGTTGCCCATCACTCTTGATATGATGATCTACCACGCCAAGTCGGTTGTTCGTGCCGTGGAGCGTGCCCTGGTTGTCGTTGACCTTCCGTTCGGTACCTATCAGGGTAACTCGAAGCTTGCCCTCGACTCGGCAGTACGCATCATGAAGGAGACCGAGGCAGATGCCGTGAAGCTCGAAGGTGGCGAGGAGGTGTTGGAGTCTATCCAGCGTATCCTCTCGGCAGGTATCCCTGTTATGGGTCACCTCGGACTTATGCCACAGTCTATTCACAAGTTCGGAACATACAACGTGCGCGCCAAGAGCGAGGCCGAGGCCGAGAAACTTATGCGCGACGCTAAGCTGTTGGAGGAGGCGGGCTGCTTTGCTATTGTCCTCGAGAAGATTCCTGCTGCGCTCGGCAAGCGAGTATCCGAGGAGCTTCATATCCCAACTATCGGCATTGGTGCTGGTGGTGCTACCGACGGTCAGGTGCTTGTGGCACACGACATGCTTGGCATCACTCAGGCATTCTCACCACGCTTCTTGCGTCGTTATGCCGACCTCGGCACAACCATCTCTGAGGCTGTAGGTCACTATGTTGACGACGTGAAGAGTCGTGACTTCCCCAACGAAAAAGAACAATATTAATTTCTTGTGATAAGGGGTCGATTGCGTCCCCTAGAAAAAATGCCACCAATGGGACGTACATCTAGTACTACCCATCGGTGGCATTTTTGCCGAGTGTAGCACTCGGCACCCTTCTGACAAGAAATTTATCTTGCTGATTGAGGTGATCAATTAGCGAATTTAATGAGATTAGGGAACTTAAGGATATTAGTGATACTCTTCACTAAGTTCCTTAAATTCCCTATTCTCCCTATCGTCCCTATCTCAATGAATCCTGTGCGAAGCGCCTCACTTTCGCGCAACTCTATGTTGCTTCTCTATATCTCCGCTACTACGAAGTTGCTGCCGCCGATGAAGATAGCATCGTTAGCAGAGGCGAGGCTCTTAGCACGAAGCACCGCCTCACGTACTGTCGTAGCGCACTCATAGTCAAGACCAAGGCTCTCGGCAACAGCTGCAATATCCTCGACGTTGCGGGCACGCTCAATCTGAGCTCGGGTGAAGATATAGTGAGCCTTGCGGGGTAGCAATGCCATGATTTTGTTGAGGTCCTTCTCCTTGGCAAAGCCGATGACGCAATAGAGCTTCTCGCACTCAAGAGCCTCGAGCTGAGCGGCAACATACTTCATGCCGTCGGCATTATGTCCTGTGTCGCAGACGGTATATGGCTCACGCTCAAGCACCTGCCAGCGACCCACCAAGCCTGTTGATGCGGCGGCTGAGGCAAGACCCTGACGGAAGGCGCGGCGCGAGATTGTTAGCGGTGTCTCCTCGGCAAGGAAGTCGGCAGCGGCACATGCTGTAACGATGTTGTGGCGCTGGTAGTCGCCAAGCAGGTCGATGTCGAGCTCGTAGCCACGCTCGTCACGCATACGTGTGAGGCTAAAGTGCTGGTTATCATCGTCGAAGTGCTCCACGGCATTTAGTTTCCATGCCTCCTCGGCAAAGATAAGGCGTGAGTGAAGCTCCTCGGCACGTGCGGTAAACACATGGTCGTACTCTGCCGAGCGCTGACCAATAACCACAGGCACACTCTTCTTAATTATTCCTGCCTTCTCCTGGGCGATCTTCTCGATTGTGTCGCCAAGGAACTCGGTATGCTCCATGCCGATGTTTGTCACCACGCTGAGGATAGGTGTTATTATGTTTGTAGCGTCGAGTCTGCCACCGAGGCCTGTCTCGATAACTGCCACCTCCACGTCGCTCTGGTCGAAGTAGTCGAATGCCATGGCTGCGGTCATCTCGAAGAACGAGAGGTCCAACTCGCGCATTTTTGACTCGTGCTTATCTACAAAGTTAACAACCTTCTGCTTAGGAATCATCTCGCCATCAACACGTATGCGCTCGCGGAAGTCGCTAAGGTGTGGCGAGGTGAAGAGTCCTGTGCGGTAGCCTGCCTGCTGAAGGATTGATGCGAGCATGTGTGACACTGAGCCCTTGCCATTTGTTCCCGCAACGTGAATAGTGTAGTAGTTGCGCTGGGGGTTGCCCAAGTGCTGACAGAATGATATGATACGCTCCAAGCCTGGCTTATATGCCTCGCCACCAACACGTTGGAACGATGGCATAGAGGTAAACAGAAAGTCGAGAGTCTCGTTATAGTTCATAAAATTTATGTTAAGGGGAATTAATCTACAAGGTTGTTGCGACGACGCACACGGTAGGCTACGTAGTACATAAGTCCGAGCACAGCCACATAGCCCGCAATGCGTGCCACCCAGTCGCCGTAGCGTGTATATATTGTTAAGTCGTTGCGAAGCTCGACTAAGGCGGTTAGCACGCCCTCCTCGTTCCACTCGAGGCGCTCGCCAATGGTTGTGCCACGTGGCGAGATGAAGCCTGAGATACCGGTGTTTGCACTGCGTGCAATGGCGCGGCGTGTCTCTATGGCACGTAGGCGTGTGAAGTCGAAGAGGCGCTTGTGGCCTGGGGTGTTGCCCCACCAGCCGTCGTTCGAGATTAGAGCCATAAGTTCGGCACCATGGCGGGCAAAGCCTCCAAAATAGTCGCCATAGATGCCCTCATAGCATATCGAAGGGCCTATCTTGACACCCTCATTCTCAAAGATTGCATGCTCCCTGCCCCAGCCAAGCTGGCCTGTGATGCCGCCGAGGTCTATCTCGAAGAGGCTGAAGAGCTTACGCATAGGCACAGCCTCCACGCCAATCACGAGCTTTCCCTTGTGGTATATCTTCTCGATGTCGCCCTCTGAGCCTACAAGAAGTGCCGAGTTGAAGTGGTCGTAGTAGCCGAAGATGTCGTTCTGGCGGGCAGTATCTGTTGCGGGGCTATCGCCATAAAAACGTACTGTTGAAGCACCTGTGATAAGCTTCGCGTGCTCAGGAATATAGCTACACAAAGTATTATTGAGCAAGGACTTATATCGCTCGGCAATATCCTCATTTATCGAGCTGTATTGTGGTAGGTAGGATAGAGCCGACTCGGGCATGACAACGTATGCCACGTCGTTATCTATCTGAGCCATAAGGCGCTGAACATCTGCCGTAGCATTTAGCTTGCCTGCCGCCTTGCGCTCCTCTTCGTAGCATGGAATATTTGGCTGAATGACGCTCACCTTTGCCGTGCGCTCCGAGGGGGTGTAGGCAAAAAATATAGCTATAGATGCCAATATGGGAGCGAGTGTGATGAGTGCAGCACGCACCTTTGCCGTCTTAGTCTTGGTGCGCAGCACCTCGTAAATAGCTAAGTTAGAGACTAATACCCACAATGTGCCACCAAAAACGCCAGTATATTCGTACCACTGAACAAGGGCAATGTCGTTCGAGAAGCCATTGCCGAGCAAGAGCCATGGGAACGACATCACCTCGGCAGAGTTGTATAGCTGCTCGGTGGCTATCCATAGCGCTACGAGTAGGGTATATGCCAAGGCGCGTGGTGCTCGCTTCGACACAAAGTGGAAGGTCATGAAGGCCACCATGTTCCACCATGTGCCAAATATGGCTGCGGCGATGGGGCCTATCGGCGTGGCGTTCCATACCCACCATACCGTGGCGGCGTGCCATAGTAGGCATGTGAGTGCCACATAGCCCGCCATGCGCCACCAATCTTTTGCCGACGAGGAGTAGCCCTCACTGATGATAAGTAGTGGAATGAGTGCTACGAGTAGCGATATGCCACTAAAACCAAGCCAGCCCAACGATAGTAGTAGGGTTGAGCATAGGACAAGCGCAAGGCGCTTTTTTGTTGTTAGCTGTATCATTGATAATTAGTGCTTTACAGCCACTTCTTAAATTTGAAGTACCAGAACGTAAGACCCGACACGAGGAGCATCAGGGCAATAGCCCACAGGTAGCCATACTCCCAGTCGAGCTCGGGCATAAACTTGAAGTTCATACCATACATACTTGCCACCAACGTAGCAGGCATGAAAACCACGGCAGCCACCGAGAAGATTTTAACTATCTCGTTCTGCTCGATGTTGATAAGACCGAGCGCCGCATCCTGGATATAGTCCAAACGCTGGAAGCTGAAGTCGGCATGGCTGATGAGCGAGTTCACGTCCTTGAGCATGAGCTGTAGGCGTGGGTAGATATCGTTAGGGAAGCGCTCCGAGCGAAGAATTGACGAGAGCACACGCTGCCTATCGAAGATATTCTCGCGAAGCAACATGGTGTTCTCCTGCAAGGCGTTGATCTTGTACAATACCTCCTTGTCGATCTTCTGACCACTGCTTATCTCCTTGCTCACCGATGCTACCTGCTTGCCTACCATCTCCACAAGGTCGGCATCGTAGTCGATACGCACCTCAAGGAGTGATATCAGGATGTGGTAGCCTGTCGAGTATGAGCGGTAGTTCATCTGTAGACGCTTCTCTGCCTCGCGGAAGGTGCGGAACTCTGCCTGACGCATCGACACGAGCACACCCTCGTTCGAGATGATGAACGACACGGGCTCTACGGTAAACGACTCGCCCTGAGGTACAAAGAAGTTAGAGTTCGAGATAATGGCATTCTCGGTCTCCGAGTATTTTGATGTTGACTCGATCTCCTCCACCTGCTGGCGTGTCTGTAGGCTGAGCTCCATGAAGTTCTCTACAGCCTTCTGCTCCTTGATTGATGGGTCGAGAAGGTCGATCCAGAGAATATCGTCGAAGCCGAGCTCGTCGAAGAGTTCGGTGTCGGCGTTGCGAATAATCTTGTTGTACTGCTTAAGATAGATTGTAATCATATCTCCTCCAAAAGTTTTCATCTATAGGGCTTTAGCTCTGTGGCACCCACCCTTAGTGTTAATATTCAACTTTGCCCTTTGGGCTTTTTACGAGCGGCATGCTCAACAAGTAGTGCCACTCTTATCGGAGGTAAGAAGTCGTGCAGCGATGTGGGCGTGGTGCCCTCTGCCCGACCTCTTTAATAGGATCGGGGGACGATGCGTATGCCTGCGTCCCAGAACTTTTTCAGTGCTCGGTGCTTCTCCTCGTCGAGGATAAAGTCGATGTTGCGTGTCAGATACTCGTATGCTGTGAGTCCGTTGTCCTTGCCCATATATGCTGAGCTCTCAACAGCCTCCCAGATATGCTCTACGCCGAAGGTTAGTGCGTGCTGCAATTCGTCGATAAACTCGTTCGACACGCCCTTGCGAGCTACCCATACAGCAAAGGCAAATGGTAGCTTAGTAGCCTCGCGCCACTCAACGGCCAAGTCGTACGAGTAGCGGAACATGCCCTCGTAGCCAAACACCTTGTCGCCAATGATAAGGTAGGCATCGCCCTCCTGTGGGGTGTTGAGCACGGCATAATCGCTCATGGCTACCCACTCGGGAGCAATCTTCCATCGGTTCTTAGCCAGATAGCCACACAACTGCACTGAGGTGCGTGAGTGTGGGTCGAGCCATATACGCTTAACACGCTCGATAGGGGTGTTCGACACCACAACAACGGTGCGCACAGCGCCCACAGCACCAATGCAATACTCTGTGATTATGTTTGTATCTTGAAGTTCGGGAACCACTGCAGCGGGGAGCAGGGCGATGTCTGCCTTGCCCTCGATATAGTTACGTGCGCAGTCGGCGGGTGGTGCTAATAGCAGGTCGGCACGCAAGTTATCTGCGTGCTTTAATCCATAGACGAAGGGTATCGTATTGAGATACGACACTGCTGTTATTGTAGGAGTGGTAGCCATCGTCCATATACCGTTACTATTAATTAAACTTTCGGGTTTTGTGACTCCGTTCATTTAAGTATGCCCCTAAAAATAGTTGCAACCTCCGAGCCTACAACCCACTATATCGTGACAAAATTAAGAAAAAAAATCGAGCCGAGCAAGAAAAAAGCGAAAAAAGAGGTGTGGTGGCAGGGTGATTAGAATGCAACAAAAAGCCAACACTTGGAGAACCAACAAAAAAGGGCAACCTTCTGGATTGACAACAAAAAAGAGCCAACCCTCTGGATCGACTCTTTCACTCTTTGGAGTAACAAGATCTTACTTGTTCTTCTTATCGTAGCGCTTTGCGTAACGGCTCATAAACTTATCCACACGACCTGCGGTATCTACCAACTTCATCTTACCTGTGTAGAATGGGTGAGATGTGTTAGAGATTTCCATCTTATACACGGGATAGGTTTC
>JAGBTQ010000027.1 GCA_017631275.1 Alistipes sp. | reverse complement strand
TTACCCGTGCTATCAAAAATTGCAAAAGAGAATGGGTATGTTTTGCGATTTGGCACTTCAGGTGTAGGCATAGGCTCTTTCTCACATGCTGCAAATGCCATGCAAATGGCGAACAGTGTAAATAGAATCTTTTTCATAGTTTTAGGTCTTTATGATTATTATACTTTTGAAATATATGTAAAACAAGATTATAATACCTTCGATTTTGTTAGAAGTTGTATGTTACCGCATTAAATCCGTATGTGTATACAGAATCACCATTAGTACCAGCCCAATCTCCGTATCCAGTTTCTATTCTGTCATCAGGAAGTTGCACACTCACATCAAATATATTCATTGTGTAGTAGCCATCACACTCGCCCAGCCAGCCCATGTTGCAATGAACATAGTGCGTACTTGTTGTGCCGATAATCTGTCGAGATATCTCTACATTATTGCCATTGTATGTTATGCGAATATGAGTCGTTGATATAGTTTTCCAACCGTCTATTACCCATGCATGTCCATTACCGTTAGAACTATACCCCTCAGTCCAAACAGGTTTATAGTTATATAACATGGGGTATATTCGAGCTTCATTTATCTCACCATTTGTAATATCATAGTAGTGTGAGTTTTCAAGCACTCGTTTTACGTCGCTACGTCCTGCTGCTGTTGCTCCATTTTCATAGTATGTGGCATCGAGTGCTTCTGCAAGGTCGAAAAGAAATGCAGCTACAACATCTTTTGTTTGATCATCTAGTGAAGTGTTATACCACGTTGCGCTATTAATGTCTCTCCAATAATATGTATGACCATTCAAATTTATTGGACTTGGATAGGTGTGATAGTTTAATATCTGACCTAATGCTATAGTTGTGCAACCGGCAGATTGTTTTCCGTCGCCATAATATCCATTTTCATTTTCACCAAATTTATCATTAAAATAGCCAAGTTGATCCCACTTTGTGTCGAGCATTGGTTCTATATAACGAGTTACCGAGGTTTGATAAATGTCGTCCATCCAATCAGATGACGGTGGATCGATAAATCCTGGAAAGTCTATAACAAGTCTGCTATTTTGGGCACTTTGCGAAATAACCCCGGCAGTAAATGTTGAAATGTCGTTACTATTTTCGCCATTGGCTGCGTTACTGAAATCCTCAGTAGTGATAACAGTTTCGTCAAATACAGCATATACTGGCTCCAAGCGTCGGTCTGCTCCCAATACCGCTGAGCCTTCGCCGTTTTCAAACTCAACAATATAGAATAAATTCTCAATATCCTCTTCCGATGATGCACGTGTTTTGTCGCATACATCAGCAGATGACACTTTGGTGATGCTCTTAACAGCCCTGCGCTGCGCACGTGTTTCTGTGCCGTCGAATGCTGTCATAAATTCATCTAACCGAGCCAATGCCTCCTCTTCGCTTATTGCATACGACAACTCTTGTGCCTCGTTGTTATTCGGTATATTGTGTTGTTCAACAATACTATCACTCTGACATGATACTGCAAGCACAGTAGCTATGATGGTTACAAAGTTAATAAAATTTTTCATAGTTTTTAGCGTATTTAATTAAAAAATAGTTATGTTGCCCTCGTACGTGGCATAATTGCTTATAAATACAATTCGGTAGATGCCCTCGTCTAAATCGATATTAATGATGCAATCCGACGACAGAAGGTTATACTCTACGCACTCGTTGCTCTCGAGGTTGATAATGTCAATAGTGACATTCACGAACTCAGCCTCCGAGTTAAAGTAGAGAGCCCCCTGATCGTAGCAACACTCGATAATGTCGGGTGTTTGTGTTCTTGGGCGTACGACTTCTTTGTCCTTGTGTAAAGGAGCTGATACTGTTGCATTGCTCTGTGGTTGGTCTGCAAATGTGGTGGCGCTAAAACTCATAAGTGCCGCCACAACAAGTAGAATAAACTTTTTCATAGGCATATAGTTTTTGTTGTATCACAAAGTTACTACAATTAAAGCAAACAAGGGCAAAAACATGTTCGCTAAAATCTATCACGCCTAATGTGTAAAATGCTGATAATAAGCAAAATAGATAGGGTGATGGAATCAATTTCCTATCACCCTATCTATTGCTCTGTAATGTATTGATAATCAGTGTGTTATAAAACGATAAAGATTAATCGCCTGATTATCAGCTGATTAGGCTTGAGAATATCTTCTTGTATTGCGAATTGCTTCTACTAATCTTCTGCTTTAGTCTTGATTTGCGATTATAGACAACCTCAATCTTCTCGTTCATAAAAATGCTTATTGCTCGTGACGAGAAGCCGAGAACTAGATACATAAATAGACGTTTGTCGGAGTTGTCGAGATTGGGGAATGCCTCACCAAATTTTGTCATCACATTATCCTTGTATCTATCTACAAAGCTCTCCATCTCCTTTATGGCTTTGCCATCTGTGGCAATGCTATTAATCAGGCCCACAACCTCGTTGTGGATCTTCTGTTTCTCGTTCTGCATGCCATGACACTCGTAGTATGCACTACTAAGTCTATTAAATGTGTCGTAGTGCGACGAGAATAGTTGCCCAATAACTGTTTGTTGGTCGTGCAACAGACCCTCGTTCGACATAAGCCTGTTTTGCAACTCAACAACCATAGCCATATTCTCCTCAATCTCTTGTTGCTGTAGCTTATGGCGATAGCGTATTGTTATTATGCTGATTATTATAATTGCGCTGAGCACAACAACAATAATAGCTATATATAAATATAGGTGTTTTAGTCGCTCCTTGTTAAGTTCAGCCTTATTTCGGAAGTGTGTTAGTGCAGTATTTGATGAACTCTCTGTAATTAGGGCTTTATATAATTCTGTGTGCCTATCAAATGATTGCACAAGATGCTCCAATGCTTTTTTATACTCCTTTTTAGCTTGGTAAATATTGTATAATAAATGTTGGTTTTCCAAATTGTTCTCAATATTTCCAATGCACTCTTCGGCTTTTGATATGTTGCCGGTTGTTGCATATGCAGATCCAAGTAGCATGTAATCATTGCTATGCATCCCTGCTGGCCTAATTTCGAGCACGCGCTCGTATAGTTCTATACAAGTGTTAAGGCTATCAATAGCAAAATATGACGATGCTATATTTCTTGTTGCCTCAACATAGAGCGCTGTGTTGCCCGACTCCTGAGCCATAGCCATAACATCGCTGAGAATCTTTATAGCCTGGGTATATTCATTAGCATTGTGGTAGAGGCGACCCAAATCGGCAAGAGCCCAGTCGGTATATACGTTGTTGCCATGGAGCATAAAGTGCTTGTGTGCTAACTTGCCATACTCAAGAGCATCTACTCCGTTGTACGACCTGTCGAATATGTCAGCCATAGCTCGATAGCTCAGACCGAGATATAGGTGGTTCTGCTCCCTCTTAGCAAGATCCTCAGTCTTGAGAAACTCAAACATGGCTCTGCTATACTCATTGCTCTCGAAATAGACTCTGCCCAATAGATACTGCGCAACCATGAGGTGGCGACGATCGTGCCTCGACTCGTAGAAATCGACAGCAACGCGAATGAGGCTGTCAGAGGTGGTGTCGATATAGCACTTGTCGTTGCAGTATGTCAAGAGAAGGGCATGACGAGCCCTAAGGCTCTTAGACGATATCTCTCTGTTTGAGATGGGACTGAGAATCTTCTGCGCCGAGTCGGGCATGTCGAGATATATGCTCTCGGCGCGGCAAATCTGCTCGGCAACATGTGGGTCGGTGGTGCAACCAACAGCCAGCACCACGACAAGAGGGAGTATGTAGCATAAGAGGCGTGACATAAGCAATAGAGGGGTGTTTACATCGTGCAGTAGGGCTACTTGCGCTCGATGACAAAGACATCCTCGCCACGACGCTGAAGCAAAAATTGCTCGCGGGCAAACTTCTCCAAAAACTCGGGCGAGTGCTGCAAATCCTCGATAAAGGTGCTGTCGCGCGTAATCTTGGCCTGAAGCTCCTGAACCTTTGCCTCGACATCGGCATGACGCCTCTTGGTCTCGATGATGTCGTCGATAGTGCGCACCGAGACAATGATGGTGAAGATGGCTATGGCAACGCTCAGCGCTATCCAAGGAATTTTTACTATGCTCTCTCTAAGGTCCATCGTGCGTTAAGGAATATGCATAAACTTATGCGTCTGAATAGATATGTTCCACTCGGGGTGCTCCTTGACCCACTCAACAAGGGTAGGTATGATGCTCTCATAGACGCTCCACTCGGGTTGTAGATAGAGGCGGCACTTGCGACCAACCCTCTGCTGGCACTCCTGAGCCCACACGATATCCTCCTTGGTCTGAACGATAACCTTAAGCTCGTCGGCACGACGAAAGGCCTCGTCGAGGGGTGGTAGCTGGCGCTTAGGCGAGAGGCACACCCAGTCGAACTCGCCACTAAGAGGCTGCGTGCCCGAGGTCTCGAGGAAGATCTCCAAGCCACGAGCATGAAGCTCGCGAGTGAGCATGCCCAAGGGGTACAACAGAGGCTCGCCACCGGTGATGACGATAGCCTGTGCCGAGCACGACGCAGCACGCTCGACAATAGTATCTACCTCGATAGGTGGAAACACCTTAGGGTTCCACGTATATTTAGCGTCGCACCAGCGACAGCCAACGTCGCAGCCACCAAGGCGTATGAAGTAGGCGGGCTTACCCGAGTGGTAGCCCTCGCCCTGAATGGTGTAGAAGTCCTCAACCAAAGGTAGCTTCCTGCCACCCTCCAATAGCTCCAAATCGGGATTAATCTTCATCTAACACGTAAATATCTTTGAGGTTGCGTCCTATCTGGTTGTAGTCCAAGCCGTAGCCAACAATAAACTCGTTGCCAATAGGCATGGCTACATAGTCGATGTTGTACTCATACAAGAACTTGTCGGGCTTGAAGAAGAGTGTACATATCGACACACTCGCAGGGTTGCGCTCCTTGAGGTAGTCAAGAAGGTAGTTCATGCTGTGGCCCGTCTCAACAATATCCTCGACAATGATGATATCCTTGCCCTCGATGTCGAAGTCGATGCCCAGGTGCTGCTTGATGCTACCCGTAGATTGTGTGCCCTCGTACGACGAGATCTTGACAAATGCCAAGCGGCTATCAAAGGTGGTCTTGCGCACAAGGTCGCTGAGGAACAAGAAGGCACCGCTGAGAACACCCAAGAAGATAGGGGTCTTGCCCTTATAGCGCTCGTTGAGTTGGTCGGCAACACGCTGAACAGCCTTGTCGATCTCCTCAGCAGGAATCATCGTCTTGAACTTTCTGTCAAGAAGCTTTATTCTTTCGATCTGCATAATCGTTAAAATTTTGTCAAAGTTATAAAATTATTCCAATCTTGCCAAATTACTCGGTCTTGACCCTCTCGAGGATGCCACCGAGCGCCGCCAAGATAACGCCATAGTTGGTGATTGCCACGCCCTGCTTGCGTGCACGCTCGATGCGGCTGAGCACATGGCGACGGTTGAACATGCAAGCACCGCAGTGTATCACAAGGTCGTACTGCGTTAGGTCGTCGGGGTAGTCGGCACCACCCACAATGTCGATATGTAGCCCCTCGCCAAATCTCTTGCGCAAGATGCGGGGTAGCTTCACACGTCCTATATCCTCGTTTTGGGGCGTGTGGGTGCACGCCTCGGCAATAAGTATGCGTGATGTTTCGCTAAGGTTTTTGAGCGCCTTCACACCCTCGGTAAAGAGCTTTATGTCGCCCTTGTAGCGGGCAAAGAGTATCGAGAACGAGGTTAGGGTCGATGCCTCGGGCTTTTGGCGATATACCTCCTCGAAGGCTTGCGAGTCGGTGATGATTAGCTCGGGAGCACAGCCCAACGCTGCCAACGCCTCAGCCATGCGCTCAGGGGTGCAGCAGATAGGTATGCAACCACGATCCAGGAGTTCACGTATGGTCTGCACCTGCGGCTGAATAAGGCGACCCTTAGGCGCCGACTTATCTTGTGGCATTACGAGCAGCACCTTGTCGCCCGCCTTGCAGAAGCCCTCTGTTATGAGCCTCTCCTCGCCCTTGCCTACCGAGGCAATCTTCGCCAATAGCTCGTCGATGCCCTCGCCCGTGGTGGCGCTAACAAGCACGGGCTTAATGCCCGCACGACGCTCTATCTCCTCAGCAATGGCTGTAGTGTTGTCGAGTCTATCTACTTGCGACACTACGGCAATCGTAGGTATCTCGCGCACTCGGCACTCCTCTACAATTGTGTATTCGCTTTTCGACTCAGCATCGGTAAAGAGCACTACGGCAATGTCGGTGCTATCGAGGCTCTTTGCGGTGCGTGCCATGCGCTCGCCACCAAGCGTGGTGCTGTCATCGAGGCCTGGCGTGTCGATATATACTCCTGCGCCAAGACCAAATATCTCGACGCTCTTTTGTACGGGGTCGGTAGTAGTGCCAGGCGTTGCCGATACAATGGCAACATCCTGACCTACAAGCCTATTGAGCAACGACGACTTACCTGCATTTGTGCGTCCGTAGAGCGCCACGTGCACTCGCTCGGACTTAGGTGTTGTGAGTGCCATATGTTAGAATCTAAAGTCGCGCTTACCCTCGGCAATAGCTCGCAGGTTGCGCTCGGTAATCTGGCGCACCTTCTCCGAAGGGATAATCTGCGTGAGGCGATTAATCATCTTCTGACCCTCGAGCTTAACCATTGGCGAGGCGTAGTCTTCGAGATACTCGGCAAGGGTCATAAGGGCATTTGGAGCACAGCAGTTGCCTATCAAGCCACGCTTAGCCAACGACATAAATCTGTCGCCCGTGCGGCCCTCACGGTAGCATGCGGTGCAGAAGCTTGGGATATATCCGAGGTTGAGCAGCCAGCCAACAATCTCGTCCAATGTGCGGTTATCCGAGATGTCGAACTGTGCCGACTCCTCAGCATCCTCAATGCCCTCGGCATAGCCACCCACCGATGTCTTAGAGCCACCGCTAAGCTGCGACACACCCACGTCGAGCACAAGCTCTCGTGAGCGCTGCGACTCGCGTGTCGATACAATCATGCCGGTATATGGCACAGCGAGGCGCAACACGGCAACAATGCGGCGGAACACCTCGTCGGTTACGGCATTAGGGAAGTCCTTAGGGTCGATGTCGTCGGCAGGGCGGATACGTGGCACACTGATAGTGTGTGGGCCCACGCCAAAGCGTGCCTCAAGGTGCTCGGCATGCATCAAGATACCCACCACGTCGTAGCGGTAGTTCGACAAGCCAAACAGAGCACCTACGCCCACGTCGTCGATACCTCCGAGCATGGCACGATCCATAGCCTCGGTGTGGTATGCCCAGTCGCTCTTAGGGCCCGTTGGGTGCAGCTTCTCGTATGCCTCACGGTCGTAGGTCTCCTCGAAGAGGATATATGTGCCGATACCAGCGTCCTTAAGGCGTGTGTAGTTCTCGACGGTTGTAGCGGCGATATTGACATTTACACGGCGTATAGCGCCATTCTTATGGTGTATTGAGTAGATGGTGTCGATAGACTCCAAAACGTACTCTATAGGGCTTAATTTGGGGTGCTCGCCAGTTTCGAGGGCAAGGCGCTTGTGACCCATGTCCTGAAGGGCAATAACCTCACGACGGATCTCCTCCTGCGTAAGCTTGCGGCGAGGAATGGTGCGGTTTTGTGCGTGGTAAGGGCAATATACACAGCCATTTACGCAGTGATTAGAGAGATAGAGTGGTGCAAACATCACAATGCGGTTGCCATAAATCTGCTCCTTGAGTCTGCGGGCAATAGAGTACATGCGCTCCTCAATCTCCTTATCCTCAACCTCGATAAGCACGGCTGCCTCACGGTGTGAGATACCCTTGCCAAGCTCTGCCTTAGCCAAAATCTCCTCGATAAGAGTCTTATCATTCTTATGCTCAATGGCATATTGAAGTGTTGAGCGGATCTCGCCGTCATGAATAAACTCGGCGGCATGCTCCGACTTTACGTTATATTCAATCATATTTTCTGTTTTTTTATTTTTACAATGGGGTTTGGGGTTAATATATATAGTCACCTCTCGACCAATCTATATGATAGCCGATGGTGTTAAGTTCCTTTTCCAATGCTTCGAGGCCCTCGGCAGCCTCCTTGCCCCACGAGGCTTTGTTCTCGTAGATGGCATATTTTGCCCTCACATCCGAGGGCGAGAGGTTAGGCATAACGACATTTGCACCCGAGAGTATTCCCTCTAAGCGGCCCGTTGGCGAGAGTGTCGCAAGGGCTGTTGTCGAGGGTATCAGAGCGTGGGGTAGCAGTAGGCGTGCTATGGCCACCGCCGCCAACGTTAGCTCGAGGCTTCCTGCTGGCTCCTCGCCCAGAGGCGTTGCCTTGTGTGGTAGGAATGGCCCTATGCCCACCATCTGGCAATCCATCTTGGCTATAAGCTCTAAGTCCTTAGCAATGTCGTCGATAGTCTGACCACGAACACCTATCATCATTCCCATGCCCACCTGATAGCCAAGCTTTTTTAGCGAACGTAGGCAGTCGAGGCGGTGTTCAAGACCTCGGCTTGAGGGGTGTAGCGAGTTATAAAGCTCGCTGTTTGCCGTCTCGTGGCGCAGAAGATAACGGTTGGCACCCGCCTCCTTGAGCCTGCGATACGACTCCTCGCTGCGCTCACCAAGCGATAGTGTTATTGCCACATCGGGGTAGAGCGTGCGTAGCTTACTAATAACGCTCACCAGCCACTCGTCAGTATGTGTGCCGTCCTCGCCACCCTGCAACACAAAGGTGCGGAAGCCTAGTTTGTAGCCCTCCTCGGCAGATAGCATAATCTCGTCGGCGGTTAGGCGGTAGCGCTCGGCTGTGCGGTTGCTACGCCTAAGACCGCAGTACATGCAGTCGCAACGGCAGTAGCTCGAGACCTCGATGAGGCCACGTATATATACGCCAAGTCCGAACTGCTCTTGGGCAGTTCGGACAGCGTAATGGCGTAGTAGTTTGAGCACGTTACTATCGTGGGCAGCACCTTTAAGCAGCTGCCCCAATTCTGGGGCGTTGAGCTTCTCGCCTCTCGATAAACGCTCTACAAACTCTAACATTTAGTATTTAACTTCCTAATTATCTCTTATTTAGCTCAGCATCGAAGGTCTTCTTGCCATCGCCATAAGCGGTGTGAACACTTGGACCTGAGATACAGCCACCGTCGCAGACCATAACCTCGATGAACTGTGCTGGAGCCTTACCAGTCTTACCGTAAGCCTTCAACAAACCAACGTTCTTCTTATTAAGACCTGCAATCTGCAATGTTGTGAAGTCGAGCTTGCCAGCAACCAACTCCTTAACAGCAGCTGTTACACCACCATTCTCAGCGAAGCCGTGTGCTGAGCGGCGTGATGCGCAGTCGATAGCGTGAACGTTAGCCTCGCCAAGCTCGATGTTCATACCACCGAGGATAGCGTGTACCTCCTCGTAGGTGAGTACGAAATCAACCTTGCCCTTAAGATCCTCGCGACGTGCCTCCTTGCGCTTAGCGATACATGGACCTACGAAGACAACCTTAGCGTTAGGATACTTCTCGCGTACGAGGTCGGCAGTATATACCATTGGAGAGTATGTCGATGAGATATACTTCTGGAGCTCTGGCGCGTGCTTGCGAGCCATCTCCATATATGAAGGACAGCATGAAGTGGTCATGAATGGCTGACCCTCCTCCATCTTCTCAGCAAACTCGTGAGTCTCCTTCTCTGTTGTGATCTCAGCACCGCGAGCCACCTCAACAACATCCTTGAAGCCGATAGCCTTGATAGCGCCATATACCTGCTCGGTAGGTACGTTGTACTGCGAGAGAATTGATGGAGCAACAATTGCGATGACCTCCTCGCCACGACGGATTGACTCCAAGATGTCGAATACCTGAGAAATCTCGAAGATAGCACCGAATGGACAAGCATTCATACACTTACCGCAGTAGATACACTTGTTCTCGTCGATATGCTCTACGCCATACTCGTCCTTAGAGATTGCGCCTACAGGGCAAGCCTCCTCACATGGAACAGGGATATAAACGATAGCATGGTATGGACAAGCAGCGAAACACTTACCGCAGCTGATACAAATCTTGTGGTTGATCTTACCCTGAGATGTCTCTGGGTCGAACTCGATAGCATTCTTAGGACAAGCATGCTCACAAGCACGAGCCACACAGCCACGACAAAGGTTTGTGATGTCGTAGTTAGTGCGAACACATGATGAACAAGCCTCGTCGATAACACACATGATGTTGTCCTTGATCTGCTTGCGGTCGAGAGCCATCTTTGCATAAGCCGATAGTGGCATTAGCTCGTCGGTCTCGTCGGTCATGTCGTAGCCCAACAATGGGAGCGACTTATACTTCCATACTGCACGCTCCTTGTGGATACAGCAGCGACCACGCACCTGCGAGTTGCGAGGGCTAAACTCAATGGGTACTCGGTCGATTTTCTCAACGAGTGCACCCTCATTCCAGAGGCCCACAAGCTTTGTGAGAAGTCTCTGGCGTACGATCATTACGTTATT
>JAGBTQ010000026.1 GCA_017631275.1 Alistipes sp. | reverse complement strand
TTACCCGTGCTATCAAAAATTGCAAAAGAGAATGGGTATGTTTTGCGATTTGGCACTTCAGGTGTAGGCATAGGCTCTTTCTCACATGCTGCAAATGCCATGCAAATGGCGAACAGTGTAAATAGAATCTTTTTCATAGTTGTAAGTTGTTAAGGTTTCACTTTTGGTTGTACTACAAAATTACTATAATTATAGCTAATAACAAAAAAAAGCAGCAATTAAAATCTATCACGCCCAATGTGTAATATGTTGATAATCAGAAAAATAAATAGAGTGATAGAAGCAATTTTCTATCACCCTATTTAAGGTTTTGTAACATGTTGATAATCAGCGTATTAGCCGTTGTTTGGTTTGTTACGTGATTTAAGGCTTTGATTATCAATCGATTAGCTCTAAAAGTAGCTCTTTGTATTGCGAATCACTTCTGCTGATCTTTTGTTTTAGGCGCGATTTGCGATTATAGACAACATCAATCTTCTCTTTCATAAATATGCTTATGGCACGAGCCGAGAAACCGAGAACTAAATACATAAATAGATTCTTGTCGTGGTTGCCCAAGTCGGGAAATGCCTGATTGAGTTTTGTCATCACATTATCCTTATATCTATCTACAAAGCTCTCCATCTCCTTTATGGCTTTGCTATCTGTGGCAATGCTATTAATCAGGTCCACAACCTCGTTGTGGATCTTCTGCTTCTCGTTTTGCATGCCATGACACTCGTAGTATGCACTACTAAGCCTATTAAATGTGTCGTAGTGCGACGAGAATAGCTGTCCTATAATGTTTTGTTGGTCGAGCAAGATACTCTCGTTCGACACAATTCTATTTTGCAACTCCACTACTAACGCCATATTCTCCTCAATCTCTTGTTGCTGTAGCTTATGGCGATAGCGTATTGTTATTATGCAAATTACAATAATTGCGCAGAGCACAACAACAAGTAATGTGTATATTATTCTTGTTCGTTTGATATTGTTTTTGAGATTCTGTTGATCTTGCTTAGCAATATCAATCTGTAAGTTTAGTATTGGAGCATTTAGCGATGATAAAACTAATTTATTTTGCTGTTCAATAATTCGCTCAAGATATTGCAGAGCCATCTTATAATCATTGACATTGCGATATATAGAATAATATGCATACTCCAATAAAAGGGGGTCACAACCATGTTGGTGAGCTAACTCCATGTTGGCAATAGCCTTGTTCATATCACCATGATGTGCATAATATATACCTTTATATATATGGTATAAGAACGAGTATTTAATAAGGTGCTGCTCATAATAGCGTAGAGTGCTCACAAGTTTGTCGTACTCCTCCGTAGATAAATATTGTCTTAATAGCGCAAAGGCAATCTCGGCTATAAGCTCAGGCGAGTCTATACTTTCGGCATATTTTAAAGCCCTCTTTTGATAGGTTTCTGCATCGTCAAACTTTTGTAGGCAATTAAATATGCGCCCTATATCATAGTCGGCATAGGCACTATGATACTCTAATCCTGCTTTTATAAAGTTAACCTTTGCAGCTTGATACTCTGCTAGCGCATTGTTGAAAAGACATTCATCGCCATATATCTCACCTTTTGTACGGTGAATTATACCCGCCAATCGCGGATTGTCAATATGGTTACATGAACTCTCTGCCTCCATTAGACTCAACATTGCCTCAGCCTCCTTGCCCCCCGTTTTTAGAACGTAGGCGTGCATGTACAACGCCCTTGCACGCTCTGCATGGTTGTCGCTGGTCATATAGTACTCAGCCATCGGACGTGTGATAGAATCACTATCACTATCTATGCCACTATAATATATCGCCTCGCTATATACTAATTGATAGTGAGCTGCATCATGCTTATTTCGCAACACGTTGGGGCTTATTGAGCGCATAATCCCAAGAGCAGAATCGGGCAAATCAACGACTATGCTCTCGGCATGTCTAATCTGCTCGGCAACATGTGGGTCGGTGGTGCAACCCACCATGAAAAGTACAAGCAGTGAGAGTATGTAGCACATAGGGCGTAGCATAGGCAACTTTGCGTTGTTTTGTTGGCGTTTTATTGCAACCCTGTTCGGGTTTCATTAGTGCAAATTTCGGAAATTTAACGATTATATCCAATTTTTTTGTGTGATAAAATTTCTCCCAGCCAACACATAAAACATTAATTATCAAACAAATAAAGCACAGAGAACAACTATTTATTCTCCACGCTGATTATCAATTAATTACATTTCTACTATTAACACACTGACTATCAACACATAAGCCATTATTCCTCGGTTTCGTCAACTACAAAAGTGTAGGACTCCTCGCCATTGTCGAGCGTGAGCGTAAGGCGTTCATTCGAGCCGATGCGAGGTATGACAATATAGCCATCAGCGACGTTGCAAAGGTCGTAATACTCCTCGCCACTCTGCTCTGCTACGACATGCACACTATAAGGCATAAGGCGATCGCCACCAGGAATATAGACGACAATGTCGTTGCTAACCTCAACAATGCGTGGTCGCTTAATTGTACCGTCGGGCACGATGGGGCGTGGCTTGATAGGGCGCACGGGCTTGGGCTCGGGTTGAGGATTAACGTCAGGCTCAAAAACAGCCTCGCAGCCTACAAATGAAATTATCGCAAAGAGATATATTAGTAGTCGTCTCATAGAGTCTATTTATCAGTATCGTATTCTGCCACGTACTCGTCGTTAACATAGATATATAGTGGCTCTGTGCCCTCAACCTCGATGCTTAGCACCTCGTCGGACGACGCAAGAACAACCTCGGCAACGACATCGCCTTGCTCGGTACATAGCATAACGCAGTATGGCGATGCACCATCTATACTTGGCAGACGCTCAATCAAATTAAAGTCAACCTCCACAATACGTGGTCGGCTGATGGTGCCGTCGGGCACGATGGGGCGTGGCTTGATAGGGCGCACAGGCTTAGGCTCAGGCTGCGGATCGGAATTATCGGGATCCATAGGCTCAAACGTAGAGCAGCCCACACAAGCTATAATAGCCAAGAGATATGTTAAAATTCTTCTCATACTCAACTATTTCTCGGATAGAGCAGCGATAAGCTTCTCGGCATCTTCAGACTCGGCACCCTTTATTTTATACTTTATGTTATACTTAATCTTCGACACTGACGTAGGGTCGCTATCGATAAATATTGCTATTGCACGATTTGAGAAGCCAGCAAAGCTATACAACGCCACACGGTAGTCGCGCTCGCTGAGCTTAGGCTGTAGGCGGCGTAGGCGCATCATCAAGCCGTCGCGATACTCGTTGATGGCTGCCTCAAGCTCCTTAAGACGACGTGTATCACTCTTCATAGAGTCGATAGTCTCGCTCAGTTTGTTAAACACCATGTTCTTATGGCGCGACGAGCCACTATGGTCGTAGTATATGTCGCAAAGCTCGTTGAGCTCGCTAAAGCGATCGCGATAGAGAGCACCGAGCGACTGGGCAATCTCGCGTGGTGCGCTATCGAGGCTCTCGTGAAGCTCGCGTATGGTCTCCACATAGCGGGCAATATCCTCGTTCTTGCGCCTTATGCCTCGCCAAACGAGATATACTGCCGCAAGCACAACAATAGCGATACATATATATATAATAGTATTGCGCTGGCGCACCAACTCTCTCTCACGATGCTCAGCCTCGAGGCTCTGCTGCAACATCTCTATCTGCACGTTGAGCACAGGCTGCTTCAATACCTCAATCATCATCTTATCCTGCGCATCCTTGCTGCGCTCCTCCCACGCCAAGGCCTGCGCTGCATCGCCCGTATTGCGATAGACGATGTAGTGTGCATACTCGAGGTCTGCCCACTCTACGCCCTCCTCATCTTTGGCATCCTCCAAAATGGCGAGCGCCTCACTCTTTGCCCCCTGCTTCGAGAGTAGCATGGCCTGCATAGACATAAGGTGCGACTTGCCAAAGAGCTGACAATCCTCGCTCTTAAAGAGGTCGAGATACCTGCGACATGCCACATAGTCGTCTTGATAGATGGAGAGGTCGAGAAGCTCGTGAAGCACTGCTGCGGTAAACTCACGATTGTCGTTGAGCATGCCATAATCCAGCGCCTCGTTTAGCGCTAGATGGGCATTGTCGAGGTCGCGAAGCTGAATATATGTTGCACCCATGTCGTAGGTCACCGAGGCAGCAAAATACTCCTCGCCAAGCTTGGTGAAACACTCCTTAGCCTTTTTATAGGACTCAAGGGCATTAGCAAACAGGCACGACTTGCCATATATATCGCCCTTTGTGCGGTGCACCAAGCCCTCAAGTCGTAGGTTATCGACCCTCGCGAGCGACTTCTCGGCCTCGAGCAACTGAAGCATAGCCTCGGCAAGATGATCGACACCCTTGCGCTGAACGATAAGGGCATGCTGATAGAGGGCTCGGGCACGCTCCGCGTGGTTCGGGCTAAGCATGTAGTAGCGAGCCATGGGGCGGCTGAGGCTATCGTTATCCGAGTCGATATAGTTGTGATACAACACCTCGCTAAAGACCAAGGCATAGCGCGCCTGGTCGCCCTTGCCACGCACAGCCGAGCGATCAACACCACGAATAAGCTCTAAAGCTCTCTCATTTTCTTCTGGGATAAGGGCCTCTGCCTCATAGATTTGCTCCATGACACGGCTATCTGTCGAACAGCCGATAAGCAACACAGCAAGACACACCCGACCCAGATTAGCTAAAAATCTGCATCTCATATCAATACTTTTTTTATCATGGAACACAATGCAAATATAGTAATTATATGCGTAATATCAAAATATCAACCATATTTTTGGCAATAATCCTAAAGCGCAAGGAGGCGCTATTTAACTAATATTTGATAAAATTTATTAAATATTGTAGATAATTTGAAAAATTTTTTATTATCTTTGTTCTAACAACACAAAAATCCAAAGAGAAAGATGACATCTTTAGCAAAGTTTTTCAACATAGATGCCGACAGCAACATCAAGGGCATCACCCACAAAAATAATATCATCAAGCGCAACATAATTGCCTACATGGCGCTAAACGGAGAGTCTACACTCTCGGAGCTTACGCGCGAGCTACACATAAGCGTGCCAACGATGACCAAGCTGGTGCAGGAGTTGGTCGATGATAGGATTGTTATCGACCTGGGCAAGGTCGAAACACCGGGTGGCCGTCGCCCCAATGTATTCGGCTTGGCAAACTCGGCAATATACTTTGTCGGCATAAACGTGGGCCGTGACCACATGACCTACGCCGTTACCGACCTTCAGAACAACGTAATCAACGAGCAGATAGACACCAGCTTCGAGCTTGTGGATAGGCCTCAGTGTCTTGAGCGTATATGCCAGAATGTTGAGAATTTTGTTGCCAACTGCGGCATCGACCGCGAGAAGATTCTCGGCGTGGGCGTATCTATCGTGGGTCGCGTAAACCCCGAAACGGGTCGCTCGTATAAGTATTTCACCTCGTGCGAGGAGTCGTTGCGCGACATAATATCTAAGCGCATAGGCATACGCGTGATGCTCGAGAACGACACCCGCGCACGCTGCTATGCCGAGTACACCACAGGCAAGGCAAAGAACGAGAGTAACGTGATATATCTGCACATGGGTCGTGGTGTGGCTATCGGCATTGTCATCGACGGCAAGCTCTACTACGGCAAGAATGGCTTTGCGGGCGAGTTCGGACATATCCCATTCTTCAACAACGAGATTATCTGTGGCTGTGGCAAGAAGGGCTGCTTGGAGACCGAGGTGTCGGGTATTGCCATAGAAGATAAGATTGTGCAGCTCATACGCAGCGGCGTGAACACCTGCCTACGCGAGATGTACGACCGTGGCGAGAGCATTCACATCAACGACATCATTGCTGCGGCACACAACGACGATAACCTTGCAATCGAGCTTATCGAGGAGGCGGGCGAGAAGGTGGGCAAGGCCGTAGCCTTCCTTATCAACACCTTCAACCCTGAGACCGTTATCGTGGGTGGCAACCTCGCACAGGCGGGCGAATACCTCATGCTACCACTCAAGTCATCGACAAACAAATACTCGCTCAACCTTGTATATAAGGATACCAAGTTCCGAGTGTCGAAGATGTCAGACAGCGCAAGTGCATGGGGCGTAGCCATGCTCATTCGCAACAAGGTTATCGGCTTGTAGTATGCTAAGCATTGTAGGCGACAAGTGTAGGCTTCGAGCACTCGAGCCCAGCGACCTTGAGCTGCTATACCTCTGGGAGAACGACCCAGAAGTATGGCGTGTTAGTGGTAGCTGTGGTCCCGTGTCGCGCGAGAGGCTACAACACTTCATCGAGGAGCAGAACTACGACATATATGCCACACGCCAGATGCGCCTCATCGTCGAGAGCAACGGCATGGCCATAGGCACCCTCGACATCATCGACTTCGACCCCCAAAACTCACGCTTTGGCATAGGCATACTCATCTACGCCAACGAAAACCGCCGCATGGGCTTTGCTCGTAGCGCCATCGAGGCTATCAAGGAGTATGGCCGCACCACCCTCTTCGTAAATCAGATTTGGGCATCTGTTGCCGAGGACAACGCGCCGAGTGTCGAGCTATTTAGGCGCTGTGGCTTCGAGGAGTGCGGACGACGCAAGGCGTGGCTTAGGCGCGAGGGGGGCTATGTTGCCGAGGTTGAGTTTCAGTGCTTGCTATAAAATGCACTAAGTTTGGTAGTTACAAAATAATTGCTACCTTTGCGCGTTGTAAAGAGTGTAAAACATTGATTATTATCAACTAAAACCGAAATAGAATGAAACACGCATACGTATTCCCAGGTCAGGGCTCACAGGCTGTAGGCATGGGTAAGGAGATCTACGATAATGTGCCCGAGGCTAAGGCTCTCTTCGAGAAGGCTAACGAGATTTTGGGCTTCCGCATCACCGACATCATGTTTGAGGGTACGCCCGAGGAGCTTAAGCAGACAAAGGTTACTCAGCCTGCGGTATTCCTCCACTCGGTAATCTTGGCTAAGGCGCTTGGCGTTAAGCCTGATGCTGTTGCTGGCCACTCGCTCGGCGAGTTCTCGGCATTGGTTGTTGCGGGTGCTTTGTCGTTCGAAGACGGCCTAAAGCTCGTGTCGAAGCGCGCTATGGCTATGCAGAAGTGCTGCGAGCAGCAGCCAGGAGGCATGGCTGCGGTGCTCGGCTTGGACGACAAGACTGTTGAGGAGGTGTGTGCAGCGGTTGATGGCGTTGTTATCGGCGCTAACTACAACTGCCCTGGTCAGCTCGTTATCTCGGGCGCTGATGCGGCTGTTGATGAGGCTTGCGTAAAGCTCAAGGAGGCGGGTGCTCGTCGTGCGTTGCGCCTTCCTGTGGGTGGTGCCTTCCACTCTCCACTCATGGAGCCAGCACGCCAGGAGCTCGAGGCAGCTATCGCCGAGGCAGAGTTTATGACACCATCATGCCCTGTATATCAGAACGTAGACGCACTGCCATACACCGATGCAGAGCTTATTAAGAAGAACCTTATCGCTCAGCTCACTGCCCCTGTGCGTTGGACTCAGATTGTTGAGAAGATGCTCGAGGACGGCGTAACAGAGTTCACGGAGCTCGGCCCCGGCAACGTTCTTCAGGGCTTGGTATCGAAGGTTAGCCGCGAGGTGGCTGTTGAGTCAAAGTCAACGCTGTAGAACAACATAAAATACACGTAAAAGGTCTGCCACACAATGGCAGACCTTTTTGTTTTGGCACTATATAGACTTACTCTACAACCTCACCCTTCTCAAAATCATAAGCTACGATATTATCCACATAGTCGCTCCAATAATCACTCAATCTATACGCCGCTATCGAGTTTGCGGGTACATATATTGCGCAATCTAAGTTTGCAATAGCGCCCAACTCTTCTGCATAGTGCTTAAATACCTCAGATTCCAAAACAGGAGGTGTTGATGGCTTACAATAAACGCTTGCGAGTGAATTGCAACCATAGAATGCTGAATCTCCAATCTCGGCTACACCACTACCAATGGTTACACTTGTTAGGTTGCTACAACCTAAGAATGCATAGATATCCAACTGAGTTACACTATCGGGAATAACTACACCTGTAAGTCCAATGCAGCTAGCAAATGCATTATAGCCGATACAAGTAACACTATCAGGGAAAGTTACACTTGTTAGACTTCGACAATTATAAAACGAGCTCTCACCAATCTCTACTACACCATCAGGAATCGCATACTCCGTAAGTCCTGCAGGGGCAAATGAATTGAGCACTCCATCTACTATAAGAGATCTTCCATCTTCCGATGCAAACTTACCATTAAACTCTTGGAGATTGTTGCAATCACCAAATGCAGCCAATCCAATTGCTGTTACGCTATCAGGAATGGTTATGCTTGTTAGGCTACTGCAACGCATGAATGTATAACTTCCAATCTCTGTTATGCCATCAGGTATGGTTACACTTGTCAGATTGCTGCAATCCTCAAATGCATTATGTCCAATCGCTGTAATGCCATTAGGTATCGCATATTCTGTTAGTCCAGCGGGAGCAAATGAGTTAAACACGCCATCTACAACAAGGCACCTGTTATCATCTGTTGCAAACTTGCCCTTGAGCTCATGCAAGCTAGTACAAGAATTAAATATCGCATATCCTATCGTGGTTACACTATCGGGTATGGTTACGCTTGTTAGGCTGCGGCAACCAGAAAATGCATAACCACCAATCTCGGTTGTACCATCGGGAATTACTATACTCTGAAGGTTAGCGCAACCATTGAATGCTGAAATTCCAATCTTAGTTACGCTGTTAGGTATAGTTGCGTTTGTGAGGCTAAAACAATTATAAAATGCAACATCTCCTATAGTCATTACACCATCGGGAATATTAATGCTTGTTAGGTTATAACAATCCTGGAATGCATACTCACTAATTGCTGTCAAACCCGTGAAGTACTCAAGCTCATCGAATGATGTTATCTCCGAATACTGAAATGTCGTGCCTATATCGGTTACTGCCGCAGCCTCATCATACGATAGCTCACCATCGCCATCGCTATCCCAATTTGCAACGCACAGAGCCTTCACAGAGCTATCAGCAAACACAATATTTTGATTGTTATTGCCACCACCAGTGTCAATACCGCCCTCGGTACAGCCTATGGCAACCATACCCAAAAGGGCAAGGAGAGTAAAATGTTTTTTCATAGTAGTATTTATTGTGGGTTAGTAAACATAATTTATGTAGTACAAAATTAAACAAAATTTTCGGAAAGTGCAAGGTGGGGGGCGATGGGACGCAGAGATAGTGAATTTAAGGAGTTTAGGGAGGCGCTAAAGCTTGATGGGAGAGATGGGGGCGCTAACGCTTAATGGGTAACGCTTCGCTCGATGGGAATTTCCCATTTGTCCCATCTATCCCATTAACCCCGTGCGAAGCATACCTTACTTTTCACCTTTCACTTTTCACTTTTCCCCTCTCACCTTTCACTTTATTATTAATTACGCTGTCGTTTCACCGGCAGATTTTGGCGTTTCGCTGAATTTGCAAAACACCATATTTTCACTATCGCACACAGCTAAACTGCTGATTGGCACGATGTTTGCCACGTACATACAGATAATTTTGGCAACTTTAGTGATGTATGGCAAAGGAAATGAGATTTTGTAGTTTGAGAATTTATTCATATCTTGCAATCGGAAACAACAATATTAACTACAAAAATTTATACGCCTATCGAAACATCTCTGCTCTAAACTAACTTAAAATTTGTAGAGTATGAACGCGAATGTGAATGTTTTAAGCGACCGTGTGTTGCTTAACAACTACCTTTCGGGGGATAGGAGTGCAATATCTGAACTTATTGAGCGCCACAGTCAGCGTGTGCGCAACTATATTGGCATGATGGTCAAGGACGACGACATCGCCAATGATATCTTCCAAGAGACATTTATCAAGGCCGTGCAGGTCATCGACGAGGGTCGCTATGTCGATTCGGGCAAGTTCCTATCATGGGTGCTACGTATAGCACACAACCGTGTATTGGACTTCTTCCGTAGGGAGAAGGCGAGCAAGCAGGTCAACGAGTCGGAGGCGGGCTACGACCTAATTGGCACCATGCGCTTCTCGGAGCCTACTGCCGAGGATAACATAGTGCTTAGCGAGGTGGAGCAGACCGTGCGCAACCTTATCGACCAGTTGCCCGACGAGCAGCAGGAGGTGGTGCGCCTACGCTACTACTCGAAGCTATCGTTCCAGGAGATTGCCGAGCAGACCGAGGTGAGCATAAACACCGCGCTAGGCCGTATGCGCTACGCACTTATCAACCTGCGACGCATGATCAAGGAGAATAATATTGTATTAAATTAGCACGATTGCACAATAAGCCACAAGCCACTCTCGTTATATGGGTGAAAACCTCAATAACAGAGTGCCTATGGAGGAAATTGACAATCGCACATTACAACTTTTTAGTGAGGAGGACTTGCTGCTTAACGACCTATATCAGGGCGACCACGAGTTGATGTTCCTAGATACATATCTCACCGACATCTTCAAGTTTAAGCGCTAAGGCAACCCTCCGTTCTAAGTTCGGGAGTGACTAAAACATGTTAGTCGCTCCCGCTTTTTGTTTTGTCGGGCTTGCCTATTAGAGCTAAATGTAGTACATTTGTAGTAACTAATCTTAAAATTAGAGCTATGAGATTTATAGAGCAAGTGTGGAGCATGGTGCTTCTCTCTGTAGTAGCACTAAGTGGTGGGTGTCAAGATTCGAAGCATAAACTATTTGAGGCGAGCGTTGCCAAGCATATCTATCGAGAATGGCAGCAAGCCTGTCAAGATACCCGACTTCACACGTGGCAACTGGGATAAGGTTGATGGCTTAACATTCTATTTTGCAGAGTAACAGGGCACGAATATGAGAGATCTATACGACATTGCCAATAGGTTTGCCATCGAGGGCAAAGCATTAGATATTAAGAGCTTAGGTGCAGGCTTTATCAACGATAGCTATATCCTCACAACCGACTCTCGACGCTACATTCTTCAGCGCAAGAACCACCACATCTTCCCCAACATTGGGGCGATGATGAACAATATTGCACGCGTAACAGCCCACCTCAAACTTAAAGTTGCGGCTGAGGGCGGCGACCCCGAGCGCGAGGTGCTCACGGTGATACCTACCAAGGAGGGCGAGCTCTACTATCACGATGGCGAGAACTTCTGGGCTGTATCGCTCTTTATCGAGGGCTCCGTAACGCACGACAAGGCCGACACCCCACGCCTCGCCTACATGGGTGGCTACGGCATAGGACGTTTTCAGGCCATGCTTGCCGACTTTGACGAGCCCTTGGCTGAGGTTATCAAGGGCTTTCACAATATACGCTGGAGGTTTGAGCAGTGGGACAAGGCTCTAAGCGAGGATAGAGCCCAGCGCAAGGCCTCAGTAGCCGAAGAGATAGAGTGGATTGAGAGCCGACGACGAGCGATGCTCGACTTTTGGTCTATGGTGGAGCGTGGCGAGCTACCCATGCGTGTTACCCACAACGACACCAAGCTGAGCAACATCCTCTTCGACGAGAATGACGAAGTGTTGTGTGTAATCGACCTCGACACCGTTATGAGCAGCACCTCGCTAAACGACTTTGGCGATGCCATACGCTCCTACACCAACATGGGCGCTGAGGACGACAAAGAGTTAAGCCGTGTTGCGATGAACATCGACACCTTCCGTCACTATGCCGAGGGTTATCTTGCTAAGCGAGGCTCGACAATGACACAGAGCGAGAGGGAGTGGCTGGCATTCTCGGGCATATATATAACCTTCGAGCAGGTGTTGCGCTTCTTAATGGACTACATCGATGGCGACACCTACTACAAGACGGCATACCCCGAGCACAACCTCGTGCGCGCACGTGCACAATACCGCTTGCTACAAAGCATGGAGGAGCAATACCCCGAAATGCAGCAGATAATAAAACGCATAGTTGATGGTATAAGAGGGTAAGCGCCGAGATAGTGAATTTAAGGAATTTAGTGAATTTAAGGAACTTAGGGAGGCGCTATCGACATTTATCCGCAAAGCCCAACCGCTAATCTTCTCCCTAAATTCCCTATTCTCCCATCAAGCGAAGCGTTACCCATCAAGCGTAGCGGTCCTATTTATCCTATTAAAAGGGGCAGAAAGGGTATTTTTTCTACCCCTTTGGACTCTTTGGACTCTTTTGCCCCTGCCCACCTCAATCAGCAAGAAAGGATTTGTTGTTAGAAGTCGTGAGATGTGGTGCATCTGAAAAGGGACTACCCGAGGATAGTACTCAAACGTACAGCCTCGGGTAGTCAGCTTTTTACGATGTGCCGCAGATTGCGGCTTATCACAAGAAATAAATTTGTTGTCAGAAGGGGTTAGATTTGGCTTATCGCAAAAGGGAGCACCCGAGGATAGTACAAGAAGTACAGCCTCGGGTGCTCAGCTTTTTGGGATAGGTCAAAGATGACCCCTTATCACAACAAATTAAAAGGGGAAGAGTAGTGGCAGCGCAAAAATCATCACCAACCCCATGATAATTTGCAGCGGCAAGCCCACCTTGATAAAGTCCATGAAGGTGTATTGTCCTGCGGGCATGACAAGGGCATTTGGTGGTGTAGAGAATGGCGAGGCAAAGCACATAGATGCCGCCACAGAGACAGCAAAGAGGAAAGGTATGGGGTTGACACCCACGCCAATAGCACACTGCATGGCAATAGGCGCCATAAGCACCGCCGTAACCGTATTGCTGATAAATATTGTCATTATCGAGGTTGCAAAATATACCGCAGCCAACGCCACATACGTACCACTCGAGCCAAACGTATTGACAATAAAGTCGGCAATAGCCGTAGATACACCCGTCTTCTCAAGCGCCGTAGACATAGGCAACATAGCCGCAAAGAGCACTATGGTCTGCCAGTTGATAGTCTTATACGCCGCCTCGACGCTACGCACACACCCCGTGATGACCATCAATATTGCCGCAAGCAACACCGCCGTAACAGGGGCAACAGGGATAGAGTCCACGACCATCATAACAATCATGGCAATCATGATAAGTGCCGCCATAGGGGCCTTATAGTCGAGCGTGACCTTTGCCGCCTCCTGCAGTGGCTCGCCAAGCACCACCCAGTTTGTTGACTCATTACGCAGGCGGGCTATATCCTTCCACGCACCCTGCACAAGCAATACGTCCGACTCGTGAATCTTCTCGCTGCCAAGGTCGTGGAGAAGGTAGCTCTTACCACGACGAATACCCAACACATTGACATTAAACTTATTACGCAAGCCCACGTCCATAATCTTAAGATTGATAATCGACGAGGTTGGCATAATCAAAATCTCGGCAATACCGATGTCGTAGAAGTCGAGCGAGGCATTTGATGAGCTGCCCTCAATCTCGTCGGTATGTATGTCGAGGAGCTTTACCTTGAAATCCTTGGCAAGCTGCTCAACACGCTCAGGCTCGCCCGAGAGATACAACACATCGTCCTTCTGAAGCATGAGCATGGGCGAGGCGAGCTGCTGGTTTACCGTGCGCACAAACTTATTCTGTCCCGCACTGCGGCGCAGCTCCATCACATTGATGCCATACTTGCGATAGATGTCCAGCTCAACGATTGTCTTGCCTATGACCAACGACGAGTCAACGACATGCACTCTAAAGAGGTTGTCTGCCAAGCCATACTCCGCAACAAGCTCGTTAAGGCTCTTCGATGATTTTTTGTTCTGCTTCTCGGTGTTCTTTGGCGTAAGGAACATCTTCGTTAGTGGCATAAGCACAACGATACCCACCACGAGGGTGATGATGCCCACGGGCAAGAAGGTAAAGAAGCCTATATCGGGGATTGACGACGACACTACGCCACTTGACTTTGCTGTGGAGAGCGTCTCCTGAATGATAAGGTTTGGAGGAGTACCAATAAGCGTCATCATACCACCGAGGCTACTTGCAAAGGCAAGAGGCATAAGCAATCGGCGTGACGACGTGCCGGCATGGGCAGCCATACTCACAACGATAGGCAACATGAGCGCCACCGTACCCGTGTTGCTCACAAAGCCACCGATAAGCGCTGTCACAAGCATAACGAGCAGGAAGAGGCGTGTCTCACTTGTTCCAGCAAGCCTAATCACCTGACCACCAATCATCTTAGCAAGTCCTGTTTGGAAGATACCGCCACCCACGATAAATAGTCCCACCATCATTATCACAGTGGTATTCGAGAAGCCTGCGAGTGCCTCGGAAGGTGTCAATATCTGCGAGAGCAAGAGTGCCAAGAGGGCGCATATCGCCACAAGGTCGGAACGCACCTTACCGCTAACAAAGAGCGCTGCGGCAATGAGCAAGATGATTATTGTTGTTAGCATATCTGTTTTTCGTTACATACTTATATCGCAAAGATAAAAAGAATTTTTATAACGACAAAAATTTTACGAATTTTAGACAAATAATTATGCTACATATTTGGCATGATATATGCACCTCGACAAGGCATGAAACAAGCGTGTATTTTACTTATGGCAACAATGCTATTGTCGGCGCTGGAGTGCGGGGCGCAAAAGTTTGATATAGACCGCACTACGATAAAAGATTTTGACCTAAAGCGCTACATGGGTCGCTGGTACGAGATAGCTCGTTTCGACCACTCGTTTGAGCGCAACATGGAGTATTGCGAGGCCTTTTATGCCATACAAAATGATGGAATGATATCTGTCACCAACACGGGCATAAACACCAAGACCGACAAGCGCAAGACCTCATACGGCAAGGCCAAAAAGGGAGGTGAACCAGGACAGCTGAGGGTATCGTTCTTCTGGATATTCTACTCCGACTACAACATCCTCGCCCTCGACGAGGATTACGAGTGGGCGCTCGTGGGCAGCAAGTCGCCAAAGTATCTGTGGATACTATCTCGCACACGACAGCTGGATGCTACGACCAAGCATAAGATATGCGACATAGCCCAGAGGCGAGGCTACGACACACGAGATTTAATATGGGTTAAACAGTAATTTTATCGAAGGCTGATCACGTTTGGTCAGCCTTTCTCATACCTACGATTTGCTTTTTTGAAAAAAAAGTAATATTTTTGCTTAAATAAACCGAAACTACCTTACCGCCCAAAACAAGATATGAGAAAGATTGACGCAGTTATCACATGGGTTGATGGCGACGATCCTAAGCACATAGCCAAGCGCAACACCTATGGCGACAGCAAGATTGCACAGCGCGAAGATGTGGGCGGCATCACCCGCTTTCGTAGCGTGGGCGAGATCTTCTACTGCGTAGCATCGCTCAACAGGTTTGCTCCGTGGCTCAATAAGATATACATTGTCACCGACGAGCAAGACCCCAAGATTGACGAGCAGATTAAGAGGCTCTTCCCAGAGAAGCATATCCCCATGGAGATTGTCGACCACAAGATAATTTTCGAGGGCTACGAGGAGTATCTGCCTACCTTCAACTCAATCTCTATCGAGTCGATGACATGGCGCATACCGGGTCTTAGCGAGCACTATATCGAGTTCAACGACGACCTTATCTTAGCTGCCCCCACCACCCCCGAGGACTTCTTCACGGAAGATGGCAAGGTGGTATGCTATGGCGAGCGTCGCCTACAATTTTTCACACGCCTTAGCCGCATGCTGAAGTATCGTGGCGATGGTTCTAAGCGTGTATCGTTCAAGGAGTCGATGCTCAATGCCACCGACTTTTGCGAGCGAGATGGACACTTTATAATGCTCTACCACACACCAAAGGCACTCCTTAGAAGCATCTACGAGGAGCACTTCTCGAAGCACCCCGGGCATCTTAGGCACAACATTCAGCACCGCTTCCGCCACGCCTCGCAGTACAATGCCGAGGAGCTGCAATATATGACACTCTACCAAGCTAAGCGCTGTGTGATGCGCAGTGCCGAGCGTGAGCTGCTATACATGAAGGCGAAAGATGATGCGGAGTATCTACGCCGCAAACTTGATAGCTTTAGCAAGTCCCCCGCAAAGAAGTTTGGCTGCTTCAACTCGTTGGACCTTGCGCCCACTGAGGCGTGCAACGAGGCTATAGAGTGGATAGAGCGACGCATAGGCATAAAATAACGAGAAACTATAACCCCTGAATAATGAAGATTGATGCCGTAATAACATGGGTTGATGGCGACGACCCTCGCCACAAAGCCAAGCGTGAGAAGTATGGCGATAGCACCATAGCAAGCCGTGACGACGTGGCAGGCACTACGCGCTTTCGTAGCGTGGGCGAGATACTCTACTGCGTGGCATCGCTCAATAGGTTTGCTCCGTGGCTCAACAAGATATATATCGTCACCGACGAGCAAGACCCCAAGATTGACGAGCGTATTAAGGAGCTCTTCCCAGAGAAGCATATCCCCATGGAGATTGTCGACCACAAGATAATTTTCGAGGGCTACGAGGAGTATCTTCCCACGTTCAACTCAATCTCTATCGAGTCGATGACATGGCGCATACCAGGCCTTAGCGAGCACTTCATAGAGTTTAACGACGACCTTATCTTAGCTGCCCCAACCACCCCCGAGGACTTCTTCACGGAAGATGGCAAGGTGGTGTGCTACGGCAAGCGATATGGCGCTCTCGACCTCTTCACCGCCCCACTACTTGGCCACCACGACTGCAACTCTAAGCTGGTGACCTTCCGCAAGATGATGTACAACGCCGCAAACATTCTCGGCAAGCGCAATGGCTTAATCAGGCTCTACCACACGCCTAAGGCCCTGCGCCGTAGCATATACGAGGAGTTCTTCACTGAGCACCCCGAGCACCTACTTGGCAACATACGTCATCGCTTCCGCCACACCGAGCAGTATAACGTTCAGGTGGTGCAATATATCATGCTATATAACAGAGGATTATGTCAGCTGCGCAGAGCATATAGCCAGCTGCTATACATGAACTCGATGGCAACAGACGACTACGTGAGCGAGCGCCTGGCGCAATTCTCGCAACAGCCCAACCATAAGTTTGGCTGCTTCAACTCCATAGACCAGATGTCGGAGTGGGGACAGCGCCAAACAATAGAGTGGATTGAGCGCCGCATAGGCATGCCAAATAGGGCTACGACAGAGGGCGAAGCACCAGCACCCAAGATATCGGTCATCGTCGCTGTGTATAATGCCGAGGCATATCTCGACAAGTGCATGCACTCTATTCTCAGTCAGACATTTACCGACTTCGAAGTATTGCTTATCGACGACGGCAGCACCGACTCGTCGGGCGCTATGTGCGACAACTACGCCAAGCAGGATAGCCGCATTCGTGTTATCCACCAGAGCAATGGCGGTGTTGCCCGAGCACGCCAGACAGGTATTGAGAATGCTCGTGGCGAATACTCCATACATGCCGACCCCGACGACCTAATGCTACCAACACAGCTCGAGGTGCTCCACCGCAAGGCTATAGAGAGCCATGCCGACATGGTCATCTGCGACTTCTACAAGC
Source organism: Alistipes sp. (assembly GCA_017631275.1). Classification (GTDB taxonomy): domain Bacteria; phylum Bacteroidota; class Bacteroidia; order Bacteroidales; family Rikenellaceae; genus Alistipes. The sequence continues at coordinate 71,172 of JAGBTQ010000026.1, read as the reverse complement.
AGCGCGCACGAGGCACCAAGCGCTCGAAGCAGAAGCCAACAACGCTCTCGGCAGCAAACATTATCGACGAGCTGCTTAATGGCAAGCTCCACGGTCCGCTTTGGAACAAACTAATACGCACGTCGCTATACTCTAAGTATAATATATCGTTTGTGCCAGGGCTCAACTACTGCGAGGATCTGTTGGTTTGCGTCAAGCTGCTACTCAACCACATAAGGGTGGCGTACGTCGCTGAGGCGCTATACCACTACAATATGATAGTCAACGACAATAGCATAACCCGCAACTACTCACGCGAGAAGCTCGAGCTACGCCTTACGTTCCTACATCACCTATTTGAGGCTATTCCTGCGGGCAAGCACGAGAGGAGCAAGGGCAACATAGCCACAGCCGTAGCCTACCAGTGTTTGCAGTGGGGCGTGCTCACCGACGAGGAGTATGCCGAGATATTTGGCGAGTATAAAAAATACTTCAAGAAGTCGCACTTTAACATCAAGCGCAAGACGGCACTTCAGCTCTCGGCAAACGGACATCAAACCCTTGCCCGACGATTTATCAAGAAGAAAGGGTAAGAAATTAGGTTACACATATTGCTCTATATAATAAACTCCCCAAAAAGTTGTTAAATTGAAACTTTTGGGGGAGTTTATTCATCATAACATCGACATGCCTAATTATTCGGGCATTAACACATCTTTTAAGTAGTCAAAAATCATTTGTTTGCTTTCACATAAATGATCAAGTTCGCTGACATTCTGTCCATCGCTGGCTATAAATGAGTGATATGGACAACCACCGTTACATATATAAAAATAACCACATTGTTTTTCCATGCACTTGTTTATAGCCTCCACTCTTTGATCAATTAGTTCTGACATCTTACTTGAGTGCTTGGACAACAAATTTGAGATGGGTTCATTTAAAATATTGCCTAAAACCATATTGTCTGACCCTGTGAATTTAGGACACATATAAGCGTCTCCATTAGGCGTTAACGCAACAAAATTAGTCAGACATCGTCCCCCATATGTGCATATTGTATTGTGAATTGGAGAATTGCTTTGCAAGCATTTGATAATATCATATATTGTCCTAGGTATGGGTGAAACTTTTCCTCGTTCAACCCAAGCATTAAACTCTGAAATAAAATATCTTGCTACATCCTCTTTTGACAGAGCTATACTATTATCTTTCACTTTGTTCTTCTCATAGTATATATAGGGATTACTATGAAAAGTATTCATATCTAGTTCTTGGAAACACTCAAGCATCTCTTTTTCATGTCCCAAGTTATTTTTTGTTATCGTACTAATAAATCCACAAGGTGCACCCTTATCTCTTATATAGTTCATTGTTTTTATGGCAGCATCATATGATCCTTCATCTAAATTAGTAGGGCGATTTTGATTGTGTATTGTACGAGTTCCATCTATTGTTGTAGATATTGAAAATTGATTTTCAATCAAAAAATCAATAAGTTCTGTATCCAACAGATTACCACTAGTTTGCACTCCATTTTCATATGGTTTTGTTGCATATTTTCTTTGCAATTCAACCACCCTCTCAAAAAACATTTTACCAACCAGTAAAGGTTCACCTCCTGTCCATTCAAAAATCACATAATCATGGTTTGTTTTAAAAGCTTGCATAATGGCTTGCTCCAACACATCCGTGGGAAATGTAATTGGTTTTCCATTATGTGTGCCTTTTGCAAAACAATATCTACAAGAAAGAACACATTTATCTGTTAGTTGAAAAATAATATTTAATGCATTACACTCTTGCAATCGTGATACATATTCATTACGCAACATAATAGCAGGTATTAAAAGGGGCTATTACATAAAAATAGCCCCTTATTTAACAAATAAATTCTATTCACAATCGTAATAAGAATCTCGATTAACATGTTTATCCGTATGGTACTTGTTTCCTGTGTTGGTATGACTATTTATCGGATTTTTGTTTGTGTGTCTATCTGAATGTGGTACACAATATTCAGCTTTCTCCTGCCTACCATCAGCAGTTGTAACATTTTTATATGATGTATAGGCATTAGCATTGCTATGGTTGTTAGTGTGACTAGAATTAGAATGGCGATCCGAATGATTTCCGCCAGTGTTTGTGTGCGAATCCGAGTGAACCATCCAATCATCTTCTGAACAAATGATATTGTTCGACGTAGTCAAAAGTTCAACCACCTCATTTTTCGACACCTCAGAATCATCACACTTCGGTTGATGCAGAGCTGTATTTTCTGCTGCATGCGAAGCTGACAACGACAATACACATGTAGGTATAGCAATACCTAATTTGATGGCGATTTTTTTTGCATTCATTTTCATAACTGTAACATATTAATCATCAAATACACTTTCATCTCCTGTTAACCCATAATTATATCCATCCCAAAAAGCCTCATAATCTTCTGGAGTGCAAGATGTTGTAAATGCGCATATTGACACTAATACAACAAACAAAATACATATTGATTTTATTAGATTCTTCATGAATTAAAGTTTAAATAAAATGACTTATTTACATCTTTTCGGATATATCCCTTCACTTAATATAGAATACGCACAAAAAAAGCGCGGGACAATCTGTTATATTGCTCTCGCGGGGTGTTTGGCGTAACCCTAACCTGCATATATAACGAATAGCCCACGCAGTGCGTGAGCATTTTACCGTTATTATTCCAGGTTGTTATTAAGTCGCCAAACTTTCGCAAGAGAAATAATAAGCTAAAACGCTTTTTCAATATGTCTAAATGTGCGTACTAGTTATACGCTGTGTTTCATAGGCAAAATCTTTTTGTTTACACAAAGGTAGAAAAAATTTCTTTATCTAGCAAATTGAAATTAATAATATAAGTTAAACACATCAAGTAGTGGATAACAGTTTGATAGTATAACATTATATCATATCAAAAAAGTCATTCTTTATATCTCGTATTTCGACCTTTGTGGGAACATCTTTTCGAACGTAGAGTGAAGCATCTGGCGCATCTCGTTGTAGCGCTCCTCGCTAAGCTTAACATCGTTGATGCAGACCAACCTACGGTTGGGATTTTCGAGGAAGCTGCGTATCTTATCTACCGATGCCACCGCCACCGAGAAGTGTTTGCGAGGCTGTCGGCGTGGGATAATCTTGCCCTGAAGATAGAGGTAGTTGGTAAAGAGATACTGCGTAACGTTTTTCGCTGTGCGTGTGGGCGTTAGCGAGGCGACAATATCACTCTCGACAAGCCTATACACCCTCTCCTGCTCGCTACGAAGCATAGGGGCGCAGATATGTTGTGGGCGCAAGAAGCATAGCGAGGGCTTCATGCCCAATGCTTTGCGTGCCAGCCTATCCGAGTTGCGACATATCTTCTTAAACATATCGGGAACAAACAGATGGCGGCTCATGCCGATAATGCCCTTGCCATCTACGAAGAAATCAGTAGGTGAGCATGGCATAACAGGGAAGATGTCGTCGTTGAAATAGAGAAACTCCTCGTCGAGGTCTGCGATACGGTGCAGATGCATCTCTATGGGGTTGGAGTTAAACGTAGGCAGATACTCTGCAGGGATAATGTCGCTATGCAACACCACATCTACCTCCTGGCGGTTAATCCATTCGGGCACCTGACTCTCGCCCGACACCACGAGGTGTACCTTGCGTATAAAAGGCATATTCTTCTCGATGCCACGAAACAGGTATTTCAGAGTACCCCAATCCCTAAAGCGCTTCTCAAGAATCGGCGTATTAGTATGTTTTGCATACTCGGCTTGCCACACGGGGTCAAGGCCATTAACGTATGTTATTACAATATCCATTTTCTATTCAAGAGTAGATTTTCCAAATCGTCGTGCCTGCTTCTCGGGCGTATGCTTCCACCTATTGTGCGACCATAGCCACAGCTCGGGCTCTTGCTTAATCATCGCCTCAAGGCGCTCTACATAGCGACGTGTAATCTCGCCTGGTGCCACCTGCTCCACGCCATCGTATATCTCGTCGAAGCGTATTGAGTACTCGCCAGCCCTAAGACGTTGAGTATAGCAGAAATAGACAGGGAGATGAAACTTTAGGGCAATCTTCTCGCTGCCCTCAACAAATGCCGTCTTGCGACCAAGAAAGTCGTACCACACGGTGTCGGCACGTAGCTCGGGCGACTGATCCGAGATAAGTCCTATGGCCATACCCTCGCCATTATCGGCATTTCTGAGATAGTGGCGCATAGTATCCTTCATAGGCACCTGCTTAACGTTAGGTGCGAAGTTGCGCAGACGACGATAGTAGCACTCAAAAACCTTGCTCTTGAGAGGGTGATAGACACCTACACACTGCGACTTCGACGTCCACGACCACATCAAGAAATACTCCCAGCAGCCAAAATGCGTAGCCATGGCAATCCAATTTTTGCCAGCCGTACGCTCGCGATGCTCCTCGCCATTTACCCAGTGTATATATTGCTCTTTATCAGATGGTTTTGCACCTGCAAGCGATATGGTATCAACAAATATCTCGGCAAGAAAGCGGTAAAACTTACGCGCTATGGCATCTATCTCATCACTGCTCTTCTCGGGGAACGAGCGCTGCAAATTTTGGAGCACCACCCTACGACGATAGCCCACCATGCGGAGCACTACGTAGATGAAATTTTGGAATAGTCCGAAGCGAACCCAACGAGGCATGGCGTGCATAAAGCGGCTAAAGCCCCACAATAGTTCAAGGGCTACGCGCTGCAAAAAGTTTAGCTTAATGTCACTCATTATCGCTTCGGTTTTATTAGGCAAATATAGGTAAAATATGGCAATATCACAAATCTTGCTCGGCGAGGCTCTCCTCCACGGCACGCTGCGCCATATCGTAGTCGAAACCCAACGAGAGGGCATAGCGCAGTAGCTTGCCACGTAGCTCGTAGTCTGACGAATATTTTGTTGTGCGGATCTTGCGACGTAGCTTCTCCACGAGGCGTGGTAGTTCCACATCGTCATCAAGTTGTTTCAACGCCTCAGCTATAATATCCTGAGCAACACCCTTTTGGCGCAGTTGCATAGCTATTTTGCGAGCACCCCAACCCGATAGGCGCGACTTCTCACGCACGTATGCCTCGGCATAGCGGCTATCGTCGATAAACCTATCTCGAAGTAGCTTTTCGAGCACCCCCTGGCGCTCCGCCTGAGGCACCTGCCACTGGCTCATAAGGCGCAGAGCATCGCCCGACGACTTCTCGCTACGGGCACATAGCCTCATCAGCGACCTAAGCGCCTGCTCGGCCGTCTTTGGCTTGCGCTCACGCGGTTTACGCTCGGTTATCTCTTCTCGGCACATACCATTCGTTGTTTTGCTCTAAAGTCCTCACGCACAACAATATTAGAGTATCCTTCTGTTGTGAGCATATCGACCATCTCTGTGGCAAAGTTCTCGTAAATCTCGAAATATAGCTTACCCCCCGAGCGCAACACGCGAAGTGCCGTACGCGCTATCGAGCGGTAGAATAATAGCGGGTCAGAGTCCTCAACAAAGAGGGCGATTTCGGGCTCATGCTCCGTAACGTTTCGACGCATAAGCTTACTATCACTTTTGGGAATATATGGCGGATTAGATACAACTACATCTATCTCGCCATCAATAAGTTGCGAGAAATCACCAAGGGCATCACCCTCCACAAGCTCGACACTTGGAGCATATTTTGCGACATTTCGGCGAGCAATGGCAAGAGCATCTTGAGATATGTCGATGCCCCACACCCTACTGCTCTTAACCCTACGACTGAGGGCAATGGCAATACAGCCCGAGCCAGTGCATACGTCGACAATCTTTGCACCATGTGGCGCCTCCGACGTAACCCACTCCACGAGCTCCTCGGTCTCGGGGCGAGGTATAAGCACACCCTCACTAACCTCCAAATCCATATCGTCGAACGAGGCAACACCAATGATATATTGCACAGGTCGCCACTCTCGTAGCTCGGCAATAATCCTATCTATATCGTTGATTTCAAGCTCCTTATTAGGCTCTACGAGAAGGTCGTTGCGTGAGATGCCACCCTTGGCAAGCACAATCATCTCGGCTATCTGACGACCCTCGTCCTCGCCATAGAGTTCCGAGGCAACATCGCGAAGCTGAAGAAATATCTCTCTACGCGTTGCCATCTTTTTGCAATGTTAGGTCGGCAAGGGCAAATGCCACCATGGCCTCAACAACGACCATGGCACGGCGCGCGATACATGCATCGTGGCGACCACCAATAGTGAGTGGCTCAATTGTGTTGCTTGCGAAATTATATGTAGACTGGGCTGTGGCGATGCTTGGCGTAGGCTTAACGGCAACACGCACAACAATGTCGTTACCGTTGGCAATACCGCCATTTATACCTCCCTCATTATTTGTATGGGTCTTACCCTCGTCATCTATTATCAGGTCGTTACGCTCTGAGCCACAACGCTTAGCACCCTCAAAACCATCGCCAAACTCAATGCCCTTGACACCTGGAATAGAGAATACGAGGTGCGATATTACGCTCTCCACAGAGTGGAAGAAGGGCTCGCCTAAGCCACGTTCAACGCCCGATACTCGGCACTCGACAACGCCACCCACCGAGTCGCCCTTGGCACGTGCCTCGGCAACAACAGCCTCAAACATCGACTCGTCGGTAGTTGCTCCAACGCTAATTAGACGTGTTGAAAAACGATAGCCACCGAGCAACTTCTTAGCCACAACGCCCGCAGCAACAAGCGCCACGGTCATGCGGCCCGATGCCATGCCACCACCTGCAAGATTGTACTCCTCGCCATACTTAGCCCTCTGCGTAAGGTCGGCGTGCGAGGGTCGTGGGTGAAGACGTAGGTGCGAGTAGTCACCCGACTTGCAGTTTGTGTTTCGGAACTTTATGGTTACGCTCTCTCCCGTAGTAACACCCTCAGCATCAACACCCTCAATAATAGGCTCGTCGGCCTCGTGGCGTGGTGTCTCACCCTTAGATTGTGGGCGACGACGCTCTAAGTCTGAGGCGAAATCCTCGACACACAGACCTACACCAGCAGGCACGCCATCGAGCACAACGCCCAGCTCCTCGGAGTGCGAAGCTCCGAAGATCGTAATTTTGAGTATGTTACCAAACGAATTATTCACGCTACTTTATCTTTAGTGACTCAAGATCTTCGAAAAACGATGGATAGCTCTTAGCCACACACTCACGATTCTTTATTATCACCTCTTCATCAAGTCGTAGTGCCGTGATTGCCAACGACATAGCTATGCGATGATCATCATGACTATCTACCTTTGCGGCATGCACCTCGCCACCCACAACGCGCATAACATTCTCGTCGTAGTCGAGCTCAATGTCTATGCCGAGCTTCTCATACTCGCCACGCAACACCTCGCCACGGTCGCTCTCCTTGCCACGCAGACGCTCAATGCCATATATTGTCGATACACCCTCCGACGCTGCCGCCAATGCCACAAGCACAGGGAAGAGGTCGGGGCACTGCGTAGCATCGAAGGTAAATGCCTCAAGCTTGCGGTGTGCCACGGTGATAGAATCCTGCTCGATGATGATTGATGCTCCGGCACGCTCCAAGGCACGACAAATTGCTGTGTCGGCCTGGCGCGAGAGCGTAGATATGTTCGATATTGTGACCTCGCCAGCTATGGCTGCTGCCACCATTATGGCTGCTGCCGAGCTCCAGTCACACTCGATAGTGTAGTCAACAGCCTCATAGCTTTGACCACCCTCGATATAGAACTCAGAGTAGTCGCCCTCGTGATACATCACCTCGATGCCAAAGCGCTTAAGGGTGTCAAGAGTCATATCGAGATATGGTGTAGATACCGCTCCACGCACCTCTATCGTCGTATCACGCTCAGCCACAGGCAGTGCAATAAGCAGGCCCGTGATAAATTGCGACGACATAGAGCCATCAACAACCACACGACCGCCACGCATAGGGCCACACACCTCGATAGGGAGCTTTCCACCACCATCGCGCACCTCAACGCCGAGCTCCATCAACGGCTCGACCATCATCGACATTGGGCGATGCCTAAGCGTGCCCTCTCCATTGATGCAGATAGGCCTATCCGCGAGCGAGGCGATAGGCGTAAAGAGGCGGGCAGCGAGTCCCGACTCGCCGACATTAAGCATATCGGTGCGGGGCGCAAGTCCACCCTCGATAGTAAGTGTATTTTGATCAATAATCTCGACTGAGGCACCTAAAGCCTCGATTGCGGCAATAGCCGAGCGCGTGTCGTTGCACAGCTCGATGCCACGAAGTGTTGTGCGGCCTGAGGCAAGAAGTGCTGCTGCCAAGGCACGCTGAGCATAGCTCTTAGAACATGGTGGTATTACCCTACCCTGCAATCTATTCCCTAAGGGGACTGTACTATCCATATATGATTTTATTCGTTATCCTCCTCGTCATCATTGACCTCTGGCTCGTGAACATGACCCAAGGCACGCAATGCCTCCTCACGCTCCTGCTCCTCGCGCTCACGCTGCTGACGCTTCATCTGTGGCGATGTGCGGAGCTCGAAGTTACTACCCAGATATACGCGACGCACCATCTCGTCGGCAGCCAAGTCCTCGGCAGTACCTGCCTTAAGAATCTTACCCTCGTAGAGAAGGTACGTGCGGTCGGTAATTGCCAATGTCTCATCAACATTGTGGTCGGTGATAATCACGCCGATGTTCTTATCCTTAAGCGTACCCACGATGCTCTGAATATCCTCAACGGCAATAGGGTCGACACCCGCAAAAGGCTCGTCAAGGAGAATGAACGATGGGTTGATGGCCACAGCACGGGCAATCTCGGTACGGCGACGCTCACCACCCGAGAGCTGGTTACCATAACTCTTGCGCACCTTCTGCAGACGGAACTCCTCGATAAGCTGCTCGACACGCTCCTTCTGATACTGACGCGAAAAGTCGGTCATCTCCAACACCGCGCGGATGTTATCCTCGACAGTAAGGTGGCGGAATACCGATGCCTCCTGAGCAAGGTAGCCCACACCCATCTGAGCACGACGATAGACAGGAAGTTTTGTGATGTCGTGCACCACAGCATTGTCGTCCTCAAGGAAAATTCGACCCTCATTAGGTTTGATAAGACCTACAATCATATAGAAGGTTGTGGTCTTACCCGCACCGTTAGGACCGAGCAGACCAACAATCTCACCCTGGCGAACATCGATAGAGACGTGGTTCACCACAGTGCGTGATTTATAGGATTTTACCAATTCGCTTGTAAATAATCGCATCTTTTTTCGTAAATTTTTGACAAAGTTATTACATTTTCCCAAAAAAATATATTATATTTGAGTAAAATTTTTGCACGATAGAGATTATGGAGACCAAACAAGAGGGAATTTTGCACGAAAAATTGCACGAGTACTTCGGTTTTACCTCGTTTAAGGGCAATCAGGAGGCTGTTATCAACAATGTGCTTGCTGGCAAAGACACCTTTGTGCTTATGCCAACAGGTGGTGGTAAGTCGTTGTGTTATCAGCTACCAGCCCTCATCATGGACGGTGTGGCTATTGTCATATCTCCTCTTATTGCGCTGATGAAGAATCAGGTTGATGCGATGCGCACCTTCTCGACAGAGTCGGGCATCGCCCACTTCCTCAACTCTTCGCTCAACAAATCAGCCATTGCCCAGGTGCGCCAAGATGTTTTGGAGGGTCGCACCAAGCTCCTCTATTTTGCTCCCGAGTCGCTAACCAAGGAGGACAACATCGCCTTCTTGCGCAAGATCAAGATCTCTTTCTACGCCATCGACGAGGCACACTGTATCTCGGAGTGGGGTCACGACTTTAGACCTGAGTATCGTCGTATCCGCCCTATCATCAACGATATTGGCGCTGCGCCTCTGATTGCCCTCACAGCAACAGCTACGCCAAAGGTGCAGATGGACATTCAGAAAAACCTCGGCATGACAGATGCTACGGTCTTCCGTTCATCGTTCAACCGCCCAAATCTATACTACGAACTACGTCCTAAGCACAACGTAGATCACGACATCATTCGCTTCATCAAGCAGAATAGCGGCAAGAGTGGTATCATCTACTGCCTCAGCCGTAAGAAGGTAGAGGAGCTGGCAGAGTTGCTCATGGCAAATGGCATTAAGGCGTTGGCATACCACGCAGGTATGGACGCGCAGACACGTGCCGACAACCAAGATGCCTTCCTACATGAGCGCGTTGATGTTATTGTGGCAACCATCGCCTTTGGTATGGGTATCGACAAGCCCGATGTTCGCTACGTTATCCACTACGACATTCCAAAGTCGTTGGAGGGCTACTACCAGGAGACAGGTCGTGCAGGACGTGATGGTGGAGAGGGTCACTGTCTGACATTCTATAGCTATAAGGATATCCAGAAGCTCGAGAAGTTTATGCAGGGCAAGCCTGTTGCCGAACAGGAGATTGGCAAACTACTACTCCTCGAGACGGTATCTTATGCCGAGAGCTCTATGTGTCGTCGTAAGTCGTTGCTACACTACTTCGGCGAGGAGTATAAGGAGGCGAGCTGTGGTGCTTGCGACAACTGCTGCAACCCTAAGCCAAAGGTAGAGGCTAAGGAGCACCTTCAGCTTGCACTCGAAACTTTGCAGGCTATTGGCGACAAATTCAAGATCGACCACCTTGTATCTGTGCTCATGGGCAAGGTTACTGCCATGATCAAGAGCTACGGACATAACAACCTTGAGCTCTTTGGTGCTGGCCAGGAGAAGGACGCACGCTTCTGGAACGCTGTGGTGCGCCAGGGACTTATCATGGGTCTTATCGACAAAAATATCGAGAACTACGGACTCATATCTGTCAACGATAAGGGTCTTAAGTATATAGCAAAGCCTACAACGGTAAGCATCACTCTCGACCACGACTACGACTCGGAGGACGAGGAGGATATGGCTGGTCCAATGAAGGGTGGCGGTGCTGCCGACGAGGAGCTCTTTGCCATGCTCAAAGACCTACGTCGCAAGGTTGCCAAGCAGGCAGGTCTTGCTCCATACGTCATCTTCCAGGATCCATCGCTCGAGGATATGTCTATCCAGTATCCTATCACCATGGAGGAGATGCAGACAATCTCGGGTGTTGGCGTGGGCAAGGCACAGAAGTATGGTGCCGAGTTTATCGAGCTTATCAAGCGCTATGTCGAGGAGAAGGAGATTATCCGTCCTCAGGACATGGTTGTTAAGGGCGTTGCCAACAAGTCGAACAACAAGATATTTATCATTCAGTCTATCGACCGCAAGATGGACTTCGAGGATATTGCTCGTGCCCGCAACCTCGACATGGACGAGCTCCTAAGCGAGATTGAGGCTATCGTTAATTCGGGTACTCGCCTCGACATACAGTACTACCTCAATACCATCATGAACGAGGATAAGGTCGAGGATATATACCTATATTTTAAGGAGGATGCCGAGACCGACTCTCTGGATGCCGCTATCGACGAGCTTGGCTCGGAGTATAGCGAGGAGGAGATTCGCTTGGTGCGCATCAAGTTTATTTCGGAGGTGGCAAACTAATGGCAGAGGTAAGAGCAAAAAAGGCGCTTGGTCAGCACTTCCTAACCGACCTAAACATCGCCCGCAAGATAGCCACATCGCTCTCGGGAGGCACACCCGACAACCCCGACAAGGTGTTGGAGGTGGGCTGTGGCATGGGTGTGCTCACACAGTTCTTGTTGCAGCGCGACGACGTGGTGACGTATGGCGCTGAGATTGATACGGAGTCGGTGGAGTATCTTCACAACCACTACCCCGAGTTTGCGCCACGCCTCACGGAGGGCGACTTCCTTAAGATGGATCTTCGTGCCACCTATGGCGATAGGCTCAAGATTATTGGTAACTTCCCATACAACATATCGTCGCAAATCTTCTTCAAGGTGCTTGAGTGTAGAGATATCGTTCCCGAGTGCGTGGGCATGATACAGAAGGAGGTCGCTGTGCGCCTCGCCGAGCCCCCAGGCTCTAAGGAGTATGGCATTCTCAGCGTGCTGCTTCAGGCATGGTACGACATCGAGTACCTCTTCACCGTTGGCGAGAAGGTATTTAACCCACCCCCAAAGGTAAAGAGTGCTGTTATACGCTTGGTGCGTAACAACACCACGAAGCTCGACTGCGACGAGCAGCTATTTATCAAGGTTGTCAAGGCCTCGTTTGGTCAGCGTCGCAAGATGTTGCGCAACTCGCTCAAGGCTGCCTTCGGCAACTTCAGTGGCGAGGAGCACCGCTTCTTCTCGATGCGTGCCGAGCAACTCTCCGTCGCCGACTTTGTGGAGCTCACGCAGTGGGTCGAGGAGCATAAATAGCCGTAACGCATAATACAACAAAAGGGGAAAATGAGTTCATTTTCCCCTTTTATCATATCACTAATTCAGCCTACCCTACTCGGCTGTCTGCTCCTGAGGCTCCTCGGTTATAGGCTCCTCGTCAGCCACAGGCTCTTCAGGCTCAGTGCTCTCAACAGATGCATTGCCACTCTGGAGTCTATAGGTGAGCGTAAGCACACGACTCTCATTCTCAACAACCTTAATCATAGACTCGTACTTGGTCACCTCCTCCTTCATCTTGCCCAACTCTTCGAGCATGTCGGCAGGATAGCCAGCCTCGATAAGCTTATCGGAGTATGCCTGAATCTCAGCCTCGGCCTGCTTAATCTTAGCGTTTATCTTCTTTACGCGAAGTTCATTCTTCTTAATAGCCTCATCATACTGCTCTGCGCTAAGTGCCTCGTGCGACCATGCTGCATCGAGCATATCGAGCGAGCCGCTAAACGTATCCTGCAAGGCCTTAAGCTGGTCGTTCTTAGCATGAATATCGTCGCATATCTGGCTTGCCTCACGCAGAGCGTCGTTTGTTAGGCGCTTAAACTCGAGCGAAGCAGCACCATTATACATGCGCTCGTAGGCAATCTCATACTTGCGGGCGAGCTTCTCGATGCTCTTGAGCTCCTCCTCCGACTCAATGCCCTGAGCCATTGTGATGATGCGCTGAGCATCCTTCTTAGGTGTGGTAAGCGTAACACCTGACTCACACTGCGAGAGCAACAACACCACAGCAACAAGTGCTGTATAACCTAATATTGCAAATATCTTTCTCTTCATCGCCTCACCTATTTAATATTTGAAAGTACCTCGTTGGCAGACTGCAAAAATATCTCGTAGTCCTCGCCACCAATCTGCGTGCGCATAGCCTCCTCATATCTCTCGAGCTCGGCACGTGCCGCCACAAACTCCTCATAACTCTTTGCCTCGGCAACAGCCGTTGCAAGCTCCACACTCTTGTCGTAAGCCACACCAATAGCCTCTTCTGGCTTAATCTCCACAGCAGGGCCGCGATTAGCACACGCCACCGACGCAAGCGCCACAACACATAGAACAAATAGTCGTTTCATCACTTATCTTAAATTATTATAATCTTACTCCACATAGACCACCAAGCCCTTGAGGTACTCGCCCTCAGGGTGGTAGATATTGATTGGGTGGTCGGCAGGCTGAGTCAGCTGACCGATGATGCGCACCTTACGTCCCGCGATTGCCGCAGCGGTAAATATCGTTGTGCGGAAGAGCTCACGGCTAACAGCCTGCGAGCACGAGAAGGTAAAGAGTATACCTCCTGGGCGTATCTTCTGCAGTGCACGAGCATTAATCTTCTTGTAGCCCTGAAGCGCATTGCCCAACACCTTATGGTGCTTAGCAAAGGCTGGTGGGTCGAGAATGATTAGGTCGTAGTCCGAGTCGATATCCTTCAAATACTCCACAGCGTTGCAGGCAATAGCATGGTGCTTAGCCTCAGCACCAAAGTTTAGGCGCACGTTCTCGTCGGCAAGCTTCACGGCACGCTCCGAGAGGTCGATAGATACAACCTCGGTAGCACCACCCGCCAACGCAGCAACAGAGAAGCCACCAGTATAGCAGAAGGTGTTGAGCACCTTACGGTCACGTGAGTACTGGCGCACCAAGTCGCGGTTTACACGCTGGTCGATAAAGAAGCCCGTTTTTTGACCCTCCTCCCAGTTAACCTTAAACTTCAAGCCATTCTCCAGCACCACAGCATCGGAATTTTCGGAGCGACCCCACAAATAGCCATCAATAGCACCGAGGTCGGCCTTGAACGGAAGTGTCTGCGAACTCTTGTCGTAGATAGCCTCGATCTGCTCGCCATACGCCTTGCGGATAGCCTCGGCAATATGTAGGCGTGAGTGGTACATACCCACAGAGTGGCACTGCACAACAGCCGTGCGACCGTAGATATCTACAACCAAGCCGGGAAGCAGGTCGCCCTCGCCATGTACCAGACGGTAGCATGTTGTATCGGCATTGTTAATCATGCCGAGCGACTCACGTAGGGCCTTGGCATGAGCTATGCGCTCCTCCCACCACTTTGCGTCGATAGCCTCCTCGTCGAAGGTTAGCACACGCACGGCGATAGAGCCAATCTGATAGTGGCCACGAGCGATAAACTCGCCGCCCTTAGTAATAACATCAACCACGTCACCCTCCGAGAGTGGCTTATCGCCCTCGGCGATATGGTCGATAGCGCCCGAAAATACCCAAGGGTGGCGACGCAATAGCGACTCCTCCTTGCCACGGCGCAAGTGTACACATGCCAATTTACTCATACTTATTCTGCTCGTTTATTCTCCTTATTTTCCTTAATCTTCTTTGGCACAAAGCGACGATGACGATTGCGTGGCTTTGGTCTATCGCCCTTAGCCTCCCCCGCCCGAGCCTTGTTAGGCATAGGCTTTGCGCTCTTGGGTTGTGGCGCACCAACAATGGTTAGTGGTGCCTCTATGACAGGCTTTACCTTAAGAAGCTCGTCGAGAATCTTTAACGACACCCACGCATCTGTTGCTGCATAGTCGCGCTGCTGGTCTGTGAGTATTGTTGCCTCCCAGTTGCTTAGGCGCTGAGCCTTAGATACACGCTCGCCAAGCACTATTGCCGAGAGCTTTCTTAGGCTCTTCTCCTCGATACCCCACCTCGATGCCTCGTGCTGCAAATCGACAAAGCCGTCGGCATGAAAGTCGCGCAACTCACGCAACTGACGAATATCGCCCGATACGTCGGCACCCACCTTTAGTATTCGGCGAGAGCCCAAAATTTTGAGTATGCGGTTGCTTAGGCGAACCTTGCATAGGCGGAATAGGTAGCACGTGTCGGGTGTAGAGAGCTGCAATAGCGACACCTTATAGCTTATGCCAGCACGAAACGATGGGCGTGTCTCGGTGTCGAAGCCTATGCGCTCGAAGCGCTGAAGGTCGTCGCACGCCTGGTCAATCATCTCGTCGCGATCGACCACAACAACACGTCCTGGGAAGCATGCTGCAGGGAGCAATGCCACACTATCATTATCTATATTTGCCTGAAAAATCATCTATTTGGGATTTCGCTTGACATAAGTCAAGGAGCAAATTTAGCCATTTATTTTTAATTTGCCATACTTCGAGATAGAAATTTTCTGAGAGGCAACCATTTTATCTACGACCTCCACAACACGCTCAGGGGCAATGTTCATGGCTCTTGTAAGCTCCTTGATGTCGAGCTCAGACTCGCCAAGTAGCGCCATTATTCGCTCAACAACAGGGGCTTGGCTCTCCGCCGTACGACGCTTACGCAGACATACATCGCACACACCACACTCCTTCGAAGCCTTGTCACCGAAGTAATTTTCTATAATCTGGCTACGACACCTATCCTCCGACGACACATACTCAACAATACTCTCGAAACGCTCCATCATCAGCCTATGGCGCAGCTGATAGCTCTCAGGGGCGATATATAGGCTCTTTACAGGCAGACGCTCCGTGTCGAAACGCACCAAGGGGGAGTTATTAGCTGGAATATAGCGGATAATCTTCATGCGCCACAGCACCTTCATAAGCTCGTGCACACGCTCCACGCTAAGCTGCGCCTCGGCAGCAATCTCGAGCTCACTAACGGGGCGGAAACGACTGAACAAGCCCTCATACTTGCGTAGTATGACACGCAGCATCGCATCCATGTCGCTACCTCCCGCATGCACGCTATAAAGCGCATCACGACTACACTCAAACATCATCTTCGCCGGCTCGTCGTTTTGGTCGATAAGCGTCATATATCCATTCTGCTCGAGCAGTGCCAAGGCACTCTTGACACGCCCAGCATACATACGTTCGCGAGCACAAAAGTCGTATATGTTGAAGGCAAACGAGACCCCCTCAGCATCGCCGATGGGCACCTGCAAGTAGTTGCATATACGCTCATAAATCAGCTTCACATCGTCGATAGGCGGAAACTCCGACTCGAGAATCTGCTTGCGTCGAGCAATGTCGCCATCCTCATATATTAGCAGGGCATAGCAGCGCTTGCCGTCGCGACCCGCACGACCCGCCTCCTGGTAATACTCCTCGAGTGTGTCGCACATGGTGTAGTGCACAACAAACCTAACATCGCTCTTGTCGATACCCATACCGAAGGCATTGGTAGCCACTATGATACGTGTCTTGCCACTAAGCCACTCATCTTGACGCATCGAGCGCTCCAAGACGGGTAATCCCGCATGGTAGAACTGAGCACTCACGCCGTCGTCGCGCAACTTCTGGGCGAGCTTCTCGCACTCGTCACGGGTAGACATATAGACAATTCCCGAGCCCTCGACATTGCCAACAAGGCGCATAAGTTGCTCATATTTGTTGCCATCTTTGCGCACCACATACTGCAAATTGGGGCGTGCAAAGCTCGAACGCAGCACCTTGCCCTGGTTAAATCCGAGGCGAAACATAATATCCTTTGCCACAAGCTCGGTTGCCGAGGCTGTGACAGTCAAAAACGTAGCCTTGGGAGCATACTCCCTAATCTCGGCAATGCGCAAATATGAGGGGCGGAAGTCGTAGCCCCACTGCGAGATACAGTGTGCCTCGTCAACAACTACGAGGCTCACGTTCATAACCTTTAGGCGAACACGAAAAGCCTCAGTAGCAAGGCGTTCGGGCGACAGATAGAGCAGCTTCACATCGCCATAGGCGCAGTTGTCCAAGGCAATCTCTATGCGGTGCTGATCCATGCCCGAGTGCACCGCCACAGCCGAGATACCACGACGGCGGAGGTTATCTACCTGATCCTTCATCAAGGCGATAAGCGGCGTGATGACGATAGTTAGTCCGTCGAGCGCCAGGGCAGGAAGTTGGTACGTAAGCGACTTTCCACCACCCGTGGGCATGAGTGCCAGAGTGTCGTTACCCGAGAGCACCGACTCGATAATTTCACGCTGCATAGGGCGGAACTCGTTGTAGCCCCACCACTTATGCAAAATCTCCTCTAATGAGGAGGTCGAAATATGCTCTCTTTTAGTTTTCACACCACAAAGATAAAAAAATTTAGTGATTATTCGATTTTTTTTCTACCTTTGCGCCGGATTAAGTATTATAACTGATGAAACTTAAGGAGCAGTACAAAGTTCGAGAGATGGCCGGCGAGCATGTGGTAATCATGCAGGGCAAGTTCGGCAGCGACCTTACACGCATCATCTCGCTTAACGAGAGCGCACTCTACTTATGGCACTCTATCGAGGGTAAAGAGTTCGACACTAACACCATAGCTGAGCTTCTTGCCGAGCAGTATGGCATCGACGACCAGATTGCAACAACCGACGCACAGCGCTGGATCGACAAGCTCATCGATTGCGGACTAATCGAAGAATAATCCTACAAAATGAGGCGACAGAGAGAGATACTTAGAGGCATCTTTGCAATGCTGCTCGTGGCAATTTACTCGATTGCTACGATTAGCTCATCTGCCGCCATACTCTTTTGTGAGCACCCACACCATCACCACCACAGCGAGAGTCACGACCACGAGTGTGAGTGTGACGGCTTAAGGTTTGTGGCTGAATGTTGCGACCATCACCACTCTCTACTCGGAGAGAACCACACCGACTACATCACAACAGAGCAGCGCCACGACTCACGTAGCGCTAATATCTTCACACTGTTGCTACAACCCCACGTGGCAACCATTGTCAGTGAATCACTTCAAGCACCATTGCCAAGCGACGAAGAACTGCGCTATGGCGATGAATGCGAGCCGCTTAGGGCGGCACTCACGAAGCACACCTCTCTGCGTGCTCCCCCAGTAGTTGCGTAAGCATCACAACTACTGCAAAATAAGTGTGATGCCCCCTCACTCCCAACTTGTGAAACCAACACACTTAACATCGAATATGAAAAAATCAATTATAATTCTTTTGGCAATGTTGTGCCTACCGCTAATGGTATCGGCACAGCGTCTTAGTGGTAAGGTCATCGACGCTACCACACAGCAGCCACTTATCGGCGCATCGCTCTACTGGAAGAACACCACAGCAGGAGCAACAACTACTACCAACGGCACATTCACACTCAAGCGTGTGCACGGCTTCGACACCCTCGTTGTAGATTATCTTGGCTACGACGTTGTGGAGATGGAGCTTAAGGATAGAGATGTTCACGAGCTTACTATCGAGCTTAAGCCCTCAGCAGTGGGCATCGACGAGGTAGTTATCGAGGGTCAGCAGCGAGGCAACTACGCAAAGACCAGCGGTATTGCTCGCGAGGAGCAGATCTCGTTTGCGGGATTGTGCAAGATGGCATGCTGCTCGCTTGCCGAGTCGTTCGAGAACTCAGCATCGGTAACCGTAGGTTATAGCGACGCTATCTCGGGTGCTCGACAGATTAAGATGCTCGGCTTGGCGGGTACATACACCCAAATTTTGGACGAGAACCGCCCAATCATGCAGGGTGCAGGCGCTGCCTACGGCCTTAGCTACACCCCAGGCATGTGGCTCAACTCTATTCAGGTGTCGAAGGGTGTGTCATCGGTAACGGCGGGTCACGAGGCAATCACCGGCCAGATTAACCTTGAGCACCGCAAGCCTACCGACGACGAGCGCCTATTCCTCAACCTCTATTTCGACTCGGAGCTACGCCCCGAGATTAACCTCTCTACGGCTATTCCACTCACCGAGGATAAGAGCCTATCTACTGTCGTTCTTCTCCACGGCTCGATGCACCCAATGTCGCACGACGACAATGGCGACTCGTTCGTAGATATGCCTAAGTCGCACCAGATAAACGTGGCTAACAAGTGGCTGTGGCAGACCCCCGAGGGCATTCAGCTTCGCTGGGGCTGGAAGTATCTGCAGGAGAACCGCCTTGGTGGTCAGCATGGCTACACCAAGAGCCTCTACGAGCAGATGATGCAGGATCCACTCAACAACCTCTACGGCTCGAATATCCACAACCAGAACATCAACGCTTATGTTAAGCTCGGCCTGCCTATCGGCCCTGAGCGCACCTTCACCGGCGACCCTAACGACGCTGTGCAGAACAACTTTGCGATGATTCTCGACTACGACAACTACCTTACCGACTCGTACTTCGGCCTCAACACCGTAGATGTCGTTGAGAACTCGTTCCGCTTCAATGCTACATATGCCCACTACTTCACCCAGCGCTCGTCGCTCAATGCTGGTGCTTCGGCTTATGTGCGCATGATGGATAACAACTATGTGCAGAAGAGTGTAGCTTCGAATGGTGCTATCTCGCAGCCATGGGACTTCACGGGTAAGTCAACTCTTGCCGAGCCAGGCATATTTGCCGAGTACACCTACAACATCGAGGAGAAGTTCTCATTGGTAGTGGGTCTTCGTGGCGACTACTCTATGCTCAACGGCAAGTA
This sequence comes from Alistipes sp., assembly GCA_017631275.1. GTDB lineage: Bacteria > Bacteroidota > Bacteroidia > Bacteroidales > Rikenellaceae > Alistipes. The sequence goes on along the minus strand of JAGBTQ010000026.1, from coordinate 51,473 downwards.
CTACTACAAAACTAACCCTGAGCTACTCGTAACACCTCGCTCACATATCAAGTGGAACATCACGCCACGCACCACATTGCGTGCATCGGCAGGTATGGGCTACCGTCGTCAGAACCTTGTGACAGATAACATCTGGATGATGACAACATCGCGCAATATCAAGTATGGCAACCTCAGCGACGACATGGAGAAGGCAGCGACCTTTGGTGGTAGCCTCTCACAGTCGTTCCGCCTTGCTGATGACGACCAGGCAACACTTAGCTTCGACTACTTCCGCACGCAGTTCTTCAACACGATGGTCTTCGACCAGGAGACTGCCGACAACACTATTATGATATATAATAGCACCGATAGGTCGTTTACCGACAACTATCAGGTAGATTTCAACTGGACACCTTTCCGTGGCTTCGACCTCTTTGCTACGTTCCGCTATACCAACGCAAAGATGACCATCGAGCGTGACGGCGAGAAGATGCTCGTTGAGCGTCCACTAACATCACGCTATAAGGGTCTTATCAACATTCAGTATGCCGTACGTCGCTGGGTCTTCGACGCAACAGCGCAGCTCAACGGCCCTATGCGCCTGCCTAACCTTGATGGCGACATGACCAAGACTGAGCTCTCGCCCGTCTATCCTATGTTCTTTGCACAGGTGAGCTACAAGGTGAGCAACTTCACGGTGTATGCTGGTTGCGAGAACATCGGCAACTTCAAGCAGCCACACCCTATCGTTGGTGGTGATAAGCCATACGCCCCAGGCTTCAACTCGTCGATGGTGTGGGGACCACTCACAGGCATCAAGGGCTATGTTGGTATCCGCCTCAACATCTACTAATATACTAAAAAGTTCGTTTAGACGTTAATTAATTAAAACACAATACTATTATGAAGAAGATTATTTTAGTGTGCCTTGTAGCACTATTCAGCATTGGCGCCGTTAACGCACAGAAGCCTAAGAAGGGCGAGAAGCAGACAGTAACCGTTGAGTTTATGACATCACTCGACTGCGAGGGCTGCGCAAAGAAGATCAACGACACACTTCCATACGAGAAGGGTGTTCGCGATGTTAAGGTTGACGTGCCTACAAAGGTTGTTACCGTAACCTACGACCCTGCAAAGACCAACAACGAGGCTATCATCAAGGCCTTTGCTAAGGTCAAGATCGATGCATCTGTTAAGGGTGCTTGCGCCGATGGCTGCTGCGGCCACCACCACGACACTAAGCCAGCCGAGAAGATGGCTTGCGAGGACGACTGCTGCTCAGGCCACGACCACAAGCACTAATAGATAGGCTAATATAAACAACGAGTCCGACTAAAGTTTAGTCGGACTCGTTGTTTTAATGAGTAGTTAGTAATTAGTAATGAGTAATATTTTTCTGCTTTTTATTACTCTTTACTCTCTACTAATTACTAATTTAATCTCGTGCAAAGCACGCCTTACTTCTCACTTCTCACCTTTCACCTTTCACTTCTCACCTTTCACCTTATTTGATGATTATCTCATCGACAAACAAGAAACCCGTATACTTGCTGCGATGGGCCTTGTAGCGGATATAGCGGGCACGGGTCTCGCCCTCCCAGCCGAAGGTCTTGAACGAGGGTAGCTCGTCGAGGATAACCTCCCACTCGATGTCGGCAATCTTCGTGTAGTTCTCGCCATCTTCCGACACGGCAATCTCGACCAAGCATGGCATAAAGACACCAGGACCGCAGATCTGCATAAAGTCGGCAGCGATAGAGCTCACGTCCATAACCTCCTCAAGATCAATGATTACATCGACACCGCCACGACCCAAGAAGCCTTGCCAACGACCATCGGCATAGGTCCATGTGCCACGCTTGCCGTCGGTGAGCGTAGCATCGCCCGCAGCGGCATACTGTGGGGCATAGTAGCGTGAGGGGTAGAGATACTCCACAGGCTTGCCAAGTGCCAAGTGCTCGACATCGGTGAGCGACTCGGGGCGATTGCCAATCTCGTTTTTGAGGTCGAAAGGCGAGTATCCCTCCTCAATCATGCGGTCGACAATAGCCACGGCACGACGACGAAAGTCGGCATAGTCCTTATTCTCGGGCATCGACCAGCCAATCTCGGCAAGGGCAATGGCACGTGGCCAGAGCATGTGCTCGTAGTGGCTGTCCTCAACAATAAACTCTGCCCAAAGGTTAGCCTGAACACCCGAGATATACTTACCTACATTCTCGTCAAGCGACTCTGGCACAGGCTCATAGCTATAGACCTTCTCCAGCGGCAAGTAGCCACCGATAGACTCGGGCTGCGAGTAAGGGGCATCTTGTGGAGCGTCGATATAGCAGTAGCCATGGGGCGACATTATGACGTTGTGGCCCGCCTCGGCAGCCATGCGACCGCCCTCCTCGCCACGCCACGACATGACAGTGGCATTAGGGGCAAGGCCTCCCTCCAATATCTCGTCCCAGCCGATAATCTGGCGACCCTTAGAGTTGAGATACTGCTCCATGCGGCGTATCATGTAGCTCTGCAACTCCTCGACAGACTCCAAGCCCTCCTCGCGCATGCGGCGCTGGCAATCCTCGCAGAGCTTCCAATTCTCCTTCGACGCCTCGTCGCCACCTATATGTATATACTCCGATGGGAAGATCTCGATAACCTCGTCTAATATAGCCTGCATCATCTCGAAGGTAGCCTCCTTGCCGATGCACAACTCGCCCTGATTCTCAGGGTTATGCGTACACTTTAGCTCGGGATAGGCAGCCAGCACCTCATCGGAGTGGCCAGGCATCTCAATCTCGGGAATGATGGTGATATAGCGGTCGGCAGCATACTCAACCAACTCACGAGCCTCAGCCTTCGTGAGGTAGCCGCCCGAAGCACCCTCCGTGCCCTCGTCGAGGAATGTACGACCACCCTGCCACCAACTCTTCCAGTCGTGAGGTGTGCGCCATGCAGCATAGCTTGTGAGGCGTGGATAGCTATCTACTTGTAGGCGCCAACCGGCAGCGTCGGTGAGGTGAAGGTGCAAGCGGTTGAGCTTCACGCGTGCCATCATATCTATCTGACGCTTAAGGAAATCGACCGAACGGAAGTGGCGCGAAATATCGACGAGCACACCACGATACTCGAAGCGTGGATAGTCGGCAATAATACCCGTTTGCCACTCGCCACTCTCGACCATCTGACGCATGGTCTGCAAGGCATAGAAGGCACCCGCAGGAGCATTAGCCGTTACGATGATGCCATTATTGTCTGTAGAGATAGCATAGCCCTCGTCGTTAGGCAACATCTCGGGGCGGATAAGAATATGAAGATAACCCTTTTTAGAATAGTTTACAGCGCGCTTAACACACTTAACATTCAAGCCCGCAGCCTTTGCCGCAGAGGTAAGACGCTCAATATCAACAGCATCTGCACCCTCAAAAGTAAGCTTGAAGGGTTGTGTATAGTCAAATGGTTCGGCAGGTGTGCAGACCTCGCCGTTACATACGCCACCACGCACAATAAGAGGCACAGGGGTAATACTCTGTGCCGAGAGCTGAACATATGCCACTAAGGCAAAAATTACCAAAAAGAGTCGTATATTTCTCATTGCAAAAAATAGTTTTCACAAAGATACGAAAATTAGATTAAATCCAAAAAGCAGGGGGCAAAATATGGGGTTGGGCAGGCTATAATGCAACGATTTTCTAAATTTTATAAAATAAAATTGCGGGAGTCACTTTTGTTTTGTAACTTTGCACGTTGTATCGCAAATAACTAAAAAACAATATAGATTATGATTGAACTAAGTGAACAGGAAGTATTGCGCCGTCAGTCGCTAAATGCGTTGCGTGAGATGGGTATCGAGCCCTACCCCGCAGCACGTTTCGAGGTGAACGCAACAGCAAAGGAGATTGCCGAGAACTACTCTTCGGAGAAGGGCAACTACCAAGAGGTAGCTATCGCCGGCCGTATCATGAGCCGACGCATCATGGGCTCAGCATCATTCTTCGAGCTTCAGGACTCGACAGGCCGTATTCAGGTATATATCCGTCGTGACGACATCTGCCCCGAGGGCGACCCAACACTCTACAACACCGTATTCAAGAAGCTCCTCGACATTGGCGACTTCATCGGCGTTGAGGGTTTTGCATTCCTTACCAACACTGGCGAGTTGTCGGTACACTGCCGCAAGTTTACAGTTATCTCTAAGTCGGTACGTCCACTCCCTGTTGTTAAGCAGAAGGATGGCCAGATGTTCGACGCACTCACCGACCCTGAGGTGCGCTACCGCCAGCGCTACCTCGACTTGGTAGTAAACCCACACGTGAAGGATACCTTCGTTAAGCGTGCTAAGATCATGCAGACCATGCGTGACTTCTTCAACGAGCGTGGCTACCTCGAGGTGGAGACACCTATTTTGCAGCCTATTCCTGGTGGTGCTGCGGCACGTCCATTCATCACCCACCACAACGCCCTCGACATCGACTTCTACATGCGAATAGCTACTGAGCTATACCTCAAGCGCCTCATCGTAGGTGGCTTCGACGGTGTTTACGAGTTCGGCAAGAACTTCCGTAACGAGGGTATGGACCGCACACACAACCCAGAGTTTACTTGTATGGAGATCTACGTGGCATACAAGGACTACATCTGGATGCAGGAGTTCACCGAGCAGATGTTGGAGCGTGTGGCAATGGCAGTAAACGGCACAACAGACGTGGTGCTCGACGGCCGCACAATCTCGTTCAAGGCACCATTCAAGCGTGTGACAATGACCGACGCTATTCGCGAGAAAACTGGCTACGACATCACTGGTCAAAGCGAGGAGCAGTTGCGTGAGGCATGTAAGCGCCTAAATGTTGAGATTGACGACACGATGGGTAAGGGCAAGCTTATCGACGCTATCTTCGGTCAGTACTGCGAGGAGGACCTCGTACAGCCAACATTCGTCACAGACTACCCTATCGAGATGTCGCCACTTTGCAAGCGTCACCGCGACAATAGCGACCTAACGGAGCGTTTCGAGCTATTCGTAAATGGTAAGGAGCTTTGTAACGCCTACTCTGAGCTTAACGATCCTATCGACCAGCTCGAGCGTTTCCAGGAGCAGATGCGCCTATCGGAGAAGGGCGACGACGAGGCGATGACTATCGACATGGACTTTGTACGTGCCTTGGAGTATGGTATGCCACAGTGCTCAGGTATGGGTATTGGTATCGACCGCCTCACAATGTTCATGACAGGCGAGACATCTATTCAGGATGTATTGTTCTTCCCAACAATGCGACCAGAGAAGAAGGTAGTTGCTGATGCTGAGGAGGTATATACCGAGGCAGGCATTCCTCAGGAGTGGGTTGCTGTGGTTCAGAAGATGGGCTACATTACGCTTGAGGCATTCGAGAACACCGCAAAATCGGGTGGCATGAAGCTATTTAATGACCTTTGTGGCTTCAACAAGAAGAACAAGCTAGGCTTGGGCACTGCCGAGATCAAGGCGTGGATCGAGTCAAAAAAGGAGTAACGAGTAATTATGGGATAACACCCAACATTATCAATAATTCAAACAACGACAAAACTATGAGAAAAAATATTGTAGCAGGTAACTGGAAGATGAACACCTTGCCTAAGGAGGGTGTTGAGTTGGCAAATGGCGTAGCAGAGGGTCGTAAGGAGGTTTGCGACTGCGTAGAGATTATCGTATGCCCACCATACACACACATCGCTCAGGTTATCGAGGCTGTTGAGGGCAAGAACGTGAAGGTTGGTGCTCAGGACTGCGCAACAGAGGTTAAGGGCGCTTACACTGGCGAGGTATCGGCAGAGATGATTGCAGCCTTGGGTTGCGAGTATGTTATCTTGGGGCACTCTGAGCGTCGTCAGTACTATGGCGAGACATCAGAGACTCTTAATAAGAAGATGGCACGTGCCTTCGAGTTCGGTCTTAAGCCTATCTACTGCGTTGGTGAGAACCTCGAGGAGCGTGAGGCAGGTCGCCACTTCGAGGTGTGCAAGCAGCAGATCGAGGAGGTCGTATTCAACCTTACTGAGGAGCAGTTTGCAAACACTGTTATTGCCTACGAGCCAGTATGGGCTATCGGCACAGGTAAGACAGCTACAGCAGGGCAGGCAGAGGAGATTCACGCATATATCCGCGAGGTGCTTCGCTCGAAGTTTGGTGCTAAGGCTGAGGAGTGCTCAATCCTCTATGGTGGCTCATGCAAGCCTTCAAATGCTCAGGAGATCTTCTCAAAGCCTAACGTAGACGGTGGCCTTATCGGTGGTGCTGCGCTTAAGGCTGAGGACTTCCTCGCTATTGGCAAGGCATTCTAATATAGGTTAAACAGGAGCGAAAACTGGGAAGTAGGTCGTCTATACCATACTTTCCAGTTTTCAGATTATATAACATTAGCTATGTTGCTTCACGATAAACTCCGCGACTACGATGTGGTGCTTGCTTCGGCATCGCCACGCCGTCGTGAGCTACTCTCGGCAACGGGCATCAAGTATCGCCTTGCCCAGAAGTTCGAGTGCGAGGAGAGCTATCCCGCGACACTTCCGGCCGAGGAGGTAGCGCCATATCTCTCGGCACTAAAGAGCCATGCCTATCCCCACGCTCTTGCCTATAACGAGCTACTTATCACTGCCGACACGGTGGTTATCCTTGGTAGCGACGTACTGGGCAAGCCAAAGGACGAGGCTGAGGCACGCGAGATATTGCGCCGCTTGTCGGGTAACGACCACTATGTCGTTACGGGCGTTACGCTACGCATGCAGGGCATGGAGCGCACCTTCGCGTCACGCAGCCGTGTACGCTTTGCCGAGCTTACAGACGAGCAGATAGACCACTACGTGAGCACATACAAGCCTATGGACAAGGCGGGTGCATACGGCATTCAGGAGTGGATAGGATATGTGGGCATCGAGGAGCTCGAGGGCTCGTTCTACAACGTGATGGGACTCCCCGTGCAGCGCCTATGTCGTGAGCTTGAGGCATTTATCGAGGCGTTGCCCGAGTGTAATTTGCGATAAACAACTAAAACTAACTTATAATGAAAAGATTTACTATTCTTGTTGCGCTACTACTCGCAACAACCTTCTCAGCATTCGCTGACAAGGGCATGTGGCTTCCGTCGCTCATCGCAAGCCGCATCGACGACATGAAGGCTAAGGGCTTCAAGCTCGAGGCTGAGGATATCTACTCGATTAACCAGGCATCGCTCAAGGATGCTGTTGTCTTGTTTGACGGCGGCTGCACCGGCGAGATTGTATCTAACGAGGGTCTTCTCATCACCAACCACCACTGTGGCTACGACGCCATTCAGGCGCTCTCGTCTGTTGAGCACGACTACCTCACTGACGGCTTCTGGGCAATGTCGAAAGAGGAGGAGTTGCCATGTCCAGGTCTTAAGGTGCATATCTTGGTGCGCATGGAGGATGTAACAGAGCGCATTGCCAAGGGCGAGAAGGTAGAGAAGATTATTGCTAAGGCTCAGAAGGAGGGCAAGGGCTATGTTGCTAAGGTTGAGCAGCTCTACTACGGCAACCAGGCATACTTGTTTGTTTACCGCGAGTTCTCGGACGTACGTCTTGTTGCTGCGCCCCCAACCACCATCGGTAAGTTTGGTGCCGACAACGACAACTGGATTTGGCCACGCCACACTGGTGACTTCTCAATCTTCCGTATCTACGTGAACGGCAAGAATGAGCCTGCGGCATACAACGCTAACAACAAGCCTTACACCCCTGCACGCCACTTCAAGGTATCTACCGAGGGTGTTAAGGAGGGCGACTTCACCATGATCTACGGCTTCCCTGGCAACACCCAGGAGTATATCACCTCTGACGCTGTTAAGTATATTGCCGAGAAGTCAGACCCAACAAAGATTGAGCTTCGCACACAGCGCCTCGACATCATTGGCGCAGCACAGAAGCTCTCACCTGAGACACGCATCAAGTATGCAGCTAAGCAGGCAAACATCGCCAACGCATGGAAGAAGTGGCAGGGCGAGGTTAAGGGTATCAACCGCCTTGGCACATACTCTAAGAAACTTGACTACGAGGCTAAGTTCCGCGAGCAGAACCCAGATAAGGCATACCTCCTCGATTCGCTTGAGGCCTCTTATGCCAAGAACATGGAGGGATACTTCAACTACGAGCTCTTCAACGAGACCCTTCGTGGCATCGAGCTCCAGCAGGTTGTCTTCCTTGCATCTGACGCAGCAGCTATCGAGCGTTTCTACAAGGACTTCGACGTGGAGGTTGATAGAGAGTTGGCTGTGGCTATGCTCAAGGCCTACGAGGAGCTTGCAACAGCTGATGCTACATCACTACGTAAGTTGTTCGCACAGCATGGTGGCGCAGAGCAGTATGCTAACTGGCTCTACGACAACACTAAGCTTGGCACTTTTGAGGGCTTCAAGGCAACGAACATCGCCGAGGATCCAATGGTAGAGTTTGCAAATGCCGTTATCGAGATTCAGCGCTACGTTAAGCAGTTTGCATACCGCAACCTCAGCAACATTCCTGACATCCAGCGTTGGTATCAGCCTTATGTTAAAGCACTTATGGAGTGGGACAAGGAGCGTGCATTCTTCCCAGATGCAAACCTTACGTTGCGTGTGGCTTATGGTAAGGTAGCCGGCTATGAGTATGAGGATGCTGTATGGCACAACCCACAGACTACGCTTGAAGGCATCATCGCTAAGGACAACCCTGAAATTTACGACTACAACGTGCCACAGGCTTTGCGTGATGCATATGCAAAGAAGGACTACGGTCGTTGGGGCATCGAGCTAAATGGCAAGTACACCGTGCCAGTATGCTTCATCGCCACAAACCACACAACAGGTGGTAACTCTGGCTCTCCTGTTATCAACGCTAATGGCGAGCTTATCGGCGTAAACTTCGACCGCACATGGCTCTCAACAATGTCGGATATCGAGTTCGACGAGACCCTCTGCCGCAACATCATCTGCGACATCCGCTATGTATTGTTCGTAGTAGATAAGGTTGGTGGCGCTGGCTGGCTTATCGACGAGATGGGCTTGTAGCAACAAGCAACATAAACAAAACAAGGGCTGACTATTTTTTTAGTCAGCCCTTGTTGTCTTATGGTGGTGAATACTAGAAGTACAACTTAAATCCTACCTCGGCATTAGCCATAAGGTTGAATGCCAAGGTGTTTTGGTCGATCTTAACACCAGCACTCTGCATCAGGTCGACGTTGCCCGCAAGATATACGTACTGCAACGAGCAGAGGCTTACGCTCATAGCAAAGCGCTGTGTAGGACGAAACTCCACTGCAAAAGGCTTAAGCTCCGACACAAATCCCGCCATGGTTAGCTTGTCGTCACTACCACTCAAATCTACCAAGCGCTCGTTTGTGCTACCGCAACCAAAGCCTAACGCGAGGCTTGGGGTGTAGTAGAAGTTAGGGGCAAGCTTAACGTAGTATGCCACATTAGGAGTGATGCTAAATGAGTGAATAGCAGAGTCGGCATTGGCTTTATAACCATAGCCAAGCGCGGCTCCCACACGCAGGTTATTGGCAACAAAGTAGCCATAGTCGAGGTTAATGGCAAAGTTGTCACCTTCGCGATTAATCGTCTCGTCGGTAAGCGAGCCACCACTTATGGTGGTGGTAAGTTTTGTGTTGGTAATGCCCGTGCTGTAACCCAAGCTAATGCCAACATTACTCTCGCCCTTCTGCTGCGCAAATGCCCCCATAACTACCATAAGGGCAATAGCTGTAAGTAGTAATTTTTTCATAGATTTTTTAGATATTAGGTTAAAAGCTACACAAATTTAATGCAAAATAGATAGATATATTCATCTGCATAATAAATATTTTTCACAAATTCAACCAAAGGCACAAATCTATCAACCAACCCAATATGCCACATTGTTTTACTATACGGGTTTTGCATCTTAGCTAAAATTTGTATCTTTGCCAAATGATGCGACACTTATTATATATAATATGTATGGCTCTACTCTCGCTTACCGAGGTTAGTGCCGAGGAGTGTGTCCTGAGGTTTGAGCCCGAGCGAGTAGATTTTGGGCATATAAACGAGAGCGACGGTATCGTAACACGCTCGTTTACAATCATAAACACCTCTGATAAAGAGATTACTATCAGCGAGATAGTATCTACCTGCGACTGCACTGTTGCCGACTATAAAAATGTTGTTATAGCCCCTAAGCAGTCGTTCGAGGTGAAGGTGTCGTACAACCCACTCAACCGCCCAGGCAGGTTCGACCGCCCACTATTTATCTTTGTCGAGGGCTACGATGCCCCCTTCGAGATAAGCATAATAGGTCGTGTAACACCGCGCGAGCGCACCATCGAGGAGATATACTTCTACGACATGGGGCATGGGCTACTTTTCGACAACACCTTTGCTGGCTTCGCATATATCGAGCATGGCAAGCAATACGAAGAGCGCATAGCCCTATACAACAACTCCGACCGCACATTACGACTACGCCTAAAGCACATCGAGAGGTCGGGAGCAATAAGAGCAGAGTATCCAAAATCGGTTGCGCCACACACCTCTGCCGACATAAAGTTTTACTACGAGCTACCTCTTAAGAGCAAGCGTTATGGCTCTCTCGACGATAAGTTTGAGATTAAAGTAAACGGCAAAAGAGGCAAGTACACCCTATCAGCACATGGTATTGCCGTAGATAATTTCGACTTTTACGACGATATTTTGTCGCCAAGAGCTCAATATTCGAAAAAAATCATTAAATTTGGGGATGTAAACAGCGACGCGCTGCCCATTAGTGCCACACTGACAATAACAAACAGAGGCGAAGCACCACTCGTAATTCGCGACGTGAGGTGCAGCAGCCCAGAGGTTGAGTGCACACTAAAGGCGGGAACTATCGTTGAACCTGGTGCAACACATGCCACCGAGATTGTGCTCATGCCAAAGCGAGGCATGTCAGAGGGATCACTCTCTGAGCAGGTGGCAATAGTTACCGACGACCCGATAACACCATATCAGGTGATACGTGTAACAGCTACATACAAGCAAATAGGACAAAACAAATATTAACTTAAAACTTACAACATGTTTAAGATCGTTGAAAAACGCAAGCTGGCAGAAAACATCTTCGAGATGAAGATTGCGGCGGAGCGTGTAGCACGTGCTGCCCTTCCTGGTCAGTTTGTTATCGTGCGTGCCAATGAGGGTGGCGAACGCATTCCCCTCACCATTGCCGACTACGACGTTGAGCAGGGCACAGTAACCATCGTAACACAGACCATTGGTCACTCTACAAAGAAGATATGCGCTCTTGAGGTTGGCGACTCGTTGGCTGACTTCGCAGGTCCTCTTGGTCGCCCATCAGAGTTCGTTCATATGCCTTTGGAGGAGCTTAAGAATCGCAAGTACCTCTTCGTGGCTGGTGGCGTGGGCACAGCTCCAGTATATCCACAGGTTAAGTGGTTGCATGAGCATGGCGTAACTGCCGACGTTATTATTGGTGCTAAGACCAAAGGCATGCTCATCTACATCGACGAGATGAGCAAGGTTGGTAACGTACACATCGCAACAGACGACGGCTCGGAGGGCTATCACGGCATGGTGACAGGCCTTATCAAGGAGCTTGTCGAGGGAGAGGGTCGCAAGTACGACGAGTGCGTATGTATCGGTCCTATGATCATGATGAAGTTTGTATGCCTCACAACCAAGGCTTGGGATCTTCAGACTACCGTGTCGCTCAACGCCCTTATGGTTGACGGCACAGGCATGTGTGGCGCTTGCCGAGTATCGGTAGGTGGCAAGACACTCTTTACATGTGTTGATGGCCCTGAGTTCGACGGCCACAAGGTAGATTTCGACGAGGCAATCCGTCGTCAGGGCATGTATAAGAACCAGGAGAGAGAGGCATCAGATAAACACGAACATAAATGTAACTGCTATGGCAAATAAGATACCACGTGTCGCTGTCCGCGAACAAGACCCAAAGGTGCGTGCTACCAACTTCGAGGAGGTATGCTACGGCTATAACGCCGAGGAGGCAGCATTGGAGGCTACCCGATGCCTAAACTGTAAGAACCCACGTTGCGTGGCTGCATGCCCCGTAAACATCAATATCCCAACATTTATCCACCACATCACCGAGGGCGACCTACGTGCTGCTGCCGACACCATTCACGCCGACAGCTCACTACCATCAATCTGTGGTCGTGTATGTCCTCAGGAGTCGCAGTGCGAGGGCTCATGTGTTCTTGGCATCAAGGGCGAGGCTGTGGCTATCGGTAAGCTCGAGCGCTATGTTGGCGACTGGGCATTGGAGCACTCAGCAGAGGTTGAGAGCGTAGCAATCGAGCCTAACGGCAAGCGCGTGGCTGTTGTGGGCAGTGGCCCTGCAGGCTTGGCATGTGCCTCTGACCTTGCTAAGCTCGGCTACAAGGTTGACGTATTCGAGGCTCTTCACCGCCTTGGTGGCGTGCTATCGTACGGTATTCCTGAGTTCCGCTTGCCTAAGGATAGAGTTGTTGCTCGCGAGATTAACGAGGTTAAGAAGCTCGGCGTTAAGTTCGAGACCGATGTTATCGTGGGTCGCACCATGACCATCGACTCACTCCTTGATAAGGAGGGCTACGACGCAGTATTCGTAGGCTCGGGTGCAGGTCTTCCTCGCTTCATGGGCATCGAGGGCGAGAACCTCAACGGCGTATTGTCGGCTAACGAGTTCCTCACACGTGTAAACCTCATGGGTGCTTGGGATCCTGAGCATAACGACACCCCAGTATATGTAGGTAAGAAGGTTGTTGTTGTAGGTGGTGGCAATGTGGCTATGGACGCAGTACGTACCGCTAAGCGTCTTGGTGCTGAGGCAGTTATCGTATATCGCCGTGGCGAGGCAGAGCTTCCTGCACGTAAGGAGGAGGTGCACCACGCCAAGGAGGAGGGCATCGAGTTCCGCATGCTCACCAACCCAACATCTATCCTCGGCACTGAGGATGGCTGGGTTAAGGGCATCAACTGCGTGGAAATGGAGCTTGGCGAGCCTGATGCATCGGGTCGTCGCTCACCACAGGAGAAGGCAGGCTCAGACTTTGTCATCGACTGCGACGTAGTTATCATGGCTCTCGGTACATCGCCTAACCCACTTATCGCCTCAACAACAAGCGGCTTGAACATCAACCGCCGTGGTTGCATCGAGGCTGACGAGGTAGGCACAACATCACGCCCAGGTGTATTTGCTGGTGGCGACGCTGTTACTGGCGCTGCAACCGTAATCCTCGCGATGGGTGCTGGTCGTAAGGCAGCAAAGGCCATCGACGAGTATTGCAAGAGCAAATAGGGCTAACCCTCTAACGCATAACGTTTAGGGAGAGTAGAGGTTTAGGGAAGAGCAATTCCCCAAACTTTTACCCTCCCTAAACTCTTTTTTTGGGGTTTCTCTTTGTCATTTAATAATTTATACATATCTTTGCAGCCCGTATCAACCTCTTATACTGGGCAAAGGTGCAAGGGCGTGGGCTTATAATATAGGTTGTAGGCCAAGCGTTGGGATTAACATCGAGGGTGATGTTATGGTAGTGCTATTGCAGCGATAATGTTGAGCGATAACCATTTAACAATTTGTTGCAACAATGAACAAGGATGCATTGATCAGACTCGTGAACGAGCAGATGTGGACTAAGGGCGAGCAGGACGTACCTCAGTTTGGCGCAGGTGATACTATCACCGTAACTTACCGTATCGTAGAGGGTAACAAGGAGCGTTTGCAGAGCTTCCGTGGCGTAGTAATCCAGATTAAGGGTTCTGGCCGTACTAAGATGTTTACTATCCGTAAGGTTTCTAACGGCGTAGGCGTTGAGCGTATCTTCCCTCTTTACTCACCACACATCGACAACATCGAGGTGAACAAGTATGGTGTTGTACGTCGCAAGCGTATCTACTACCTACGTGAGCTCACTGGTAAGAAGGCTCGTATCAAGGAGCGTCGCATCGTTAAGAAGGCTGAGTAATTCACCTCTTAACTCCAAAGACAAAGGCTACCCACACGGTAGCCTTTTCTTTTTTCATAAATTTTGCCTATCTTTGTAGAAAGATTTTTTCAAGATGAAGTATTACGTTATTGCTGGCGAGCCCTCGGGCGACTTGCATGGTGGCAAGCTTATGCGTGGCATAGCCATGCACGATAGCGAGGCAGAGTTCCGCTTTTGCGGTGGCGACCTTATGGCACACACAGGTGGCGAGCAGAATATGCTCTACCACTACACCCAGATGTCGTTCTTCGGCTTTGTGCAGGTTGCCAAAAACCTACGCACGATATTCGAGCAGATGGACAATGTCAAGGCAGATATCGAGCGCTTCCAGCCCGACGTCATCATCCTAATAGACTACCCTGCCTTCAACCTCCGCATTGCCAAGTGGGCAAAGAGCCGAGGCATAAAGGTATACTACTACATAGCACCCAAGGTGTGGGCGTGGAAGGAGCGCAGGGTGAAGAGCCTCCGCCGATATGTCGACCGCCTATACACCATCTTCCCCTTCGAGACGGAGTATTTCCGTGGTCACGGCATCGAGCCGGTGTTCTGTGGCAACCCCTTGGTAGATGATATTGCCGAGCGCCAAGCTATGCTCCCCACACGCGAGGAGTTTCTCAAGGCGAATAACCTGGAGGATAGGGGCATCGTTGCGCTCTTGGCAGGCAGTCGCCTCTCGGAGATAAATGCCAACCTTGCAGATATGGTTGCTATCGCCCGCCACTTCCCAGAGCGCCAGTTTGTCGTTACGGCAGTTAAGTGGATAGACCGCGCTCACTATGAGCGTATTACTGCAGGCGTGGATAACGTGAAGATTGTTGTAGATCGCACGCAGGAGACCCTCGCCATGGCAGATGCGGCAATAGTATGCTCGGGCACAGCTACCCTCGAGACGGCACTCATGCGTATCCCCGAGGTTGTGCTCTACCACGTGCCCTGGCTCTACGAGAAACTCAAGCCCTACTTCCTGCGTATTCCCTTTATCTCGCTCGTTAACATCAACCTCGGACGTGAGGCTGTGCGCGAGCTGGTAAAGGCAAAGCTCGACGTGGAGATGGCCTCGGAGGAGCTACGTTCGATACTCCCTGGGGGCAGTGAGCGTGAGCGCATGCTTGCCGATTTCGAGGAGCTTAGCACGATGATTGGCAAGGAGGGCGCGAGCAACAGATTTGCAGAAGATATTGTTAACACACTACGATAGATGAAACTAATTAACATCATAAACAGCTATAGCGAGGCGGGCGCAACACCCCGCTTCTTCCTCAAGGCAGACACAGCACTCTTGCGTAATAACGATGCCTTCTATATCCCTGACTCGCTCGGTCGCATCGTTGCCGAGCCACATATCGTCTTGAAGGTTAGCCGCTTGGCTAAGTGCATCGGCGAGCGCTTTGCCCCACGCTGCATCGACGCGGTTATGGGTGGCGTGGTGTTTACGGCTATCGACCGCCTCGAGGAGCTTAGGCGCGAGTCGCTACCGTGGGACGAGGCTGTGGGCTACGACCACTCGTCGGCACTATCGCTCGAGTCGCTTGGTCGCGATGCCATGCTCGAGGGCGCTACATTCCTCATTAACGACACAGAGGTGGCACACATCAAGCTTTCGGATATGCGCTTCACGCCCGACAAGATCATCAGCCACCTGTCGGAGAATATGACCCTGCGCATTGGTGACCTTATATATCTTGGCTCGCCCCAGCAGTTCGACATCAAGGCTGGCGACAACCTCAAACTACGCATCGGCAACAAGACGCTGCTTAACTTCGATGTGAAGTAAAGCGTGCTTCGCGCGGGGTTAATTTTATGGGATAAATGGGACGAATGGGATAGATGTGGAAGATAGGGAGGATAGGGAATTTAAGGAACTTAGGGAAAGGCTATCACTAAACTCTTTAAATTCACTAAACTCCTTAATCTACCACCTAAATCAGCGCACTAATTTCTCGTTAGAAGTCGTGAGATGTGACACATCGAAAAAGGGACCACCACGGGATAGTACAAATAGTACAGCCCGTGGTGGTCAGCTTTTAGCGATGTGCCGCAGATTGCGGCTTATCACGAGAAATTTACTTGATTACTACGCAACGATTAACCTCAGCATCACCATCAGCAAATGGAAGTGCAGAATCACCCTCCCACTTAACCTCGATGCGGCTCTCGTCGATGCCATTAGCTACGATGAATGCCTTAACAGCCTCAGCACGCTTCTGAGAGATCTTCTCGTTGTACTCCTTAGAACCTGTTGTATTGTCGGCGTGACCTACGATAGTAACCTTGTGGTCAGTGTTCTTAACAGAGGCAACATACTTAGAAAGAACAGCCTCACCAAATGCCGAAAGCTCGTATACGTTCTTCTCGAAGAATACAACAGTCTCAACATTGAGAGCAGCTGCTGCAGGAGCTACAGTCTTCTTAAGCTTAGCGTTCTCAGCCTCAAGCTCTGCGCACTTGTCGTTTACAGTGTTGATGTTGTCGTTAGCATGCTTAAGATCCTTCTTAAGGCCGTCGATAGCGTCAAGGTAGCCATCAACCTCAGTCTGCTGGATAGCAACATTCCAGTCACGCTTGTTGAAGCGGTAAGCAACGCCTACTGAGCCAACCAATGCTGGAGCGAAACGGCCACCACCCTGAATCTTTGCAGGAACACCGTCCTCAGGCAAAATCCATGTACGAAGGTCGAGCTGAATGTCGAGATACTCAGTTACGCGGAACTTGTTGAGCAAACCTACACCAGCAGCGAACTCCTTGTTTGAGCTAAGATCCTTACGGTTGAAGCCAGTCGCGCTGTAGCCAAAGCTGAGGTAAGGGATAGCATAGTAGATGCGGTCCTCGCGGTAGCCACCAATCCAGTTAGAGAGGTTGAGCATAGCATCAGCGTGGAGGAAAACGTAAGGAGTGTTGAACTTAGCAGCACCCTCGTAAGGCACGTTCTTGAACTTACCTACCTCGAGCTGAACACGAGCACCCACGATTGGGTGGAACCACTTTGTAGCAGCACCGTTAAGGTTCCAGCCTGTGTTTGCACCAACCTTACCTGGCTCGCCACCACGAGTGTTCATATCGAGGTGAGCGATACCGCCACCTACAGATAGCTCCCAGTTGTGCCAGAACTTGTTTGTCTCAACGCCCTTCCAACGAGGCTTCTCGGTTGCTGTCTCCTGAGCTGACACTGCAGCACATGCCAACACAGCAACGCAAAGTGAAAGCAAAATTTTCTTCATAGTTAGTCTATTTTTGTTTGTTAATATTGTTAGTACACGAATATTAGAACAAAAGTACTAATAAAAATTTTATTTTTATCACATTTTTACAAAAATTTACATATCTACCTACACATACTTAGTATAGTCCACACAAAAAAATGGGATTACCCCATGTGGAGCAATCCCATTTGCTTTGTAACAACTACTCGGGCTCAGAGCCCTTTTGTTGTTGCGATAATGATTAGCGCTTAACAATCATCTCGTCGTGAGCAACCATCTGACGCTCAGCCTCAACACTCTCTGCCTGAGAGTACTTTACACCACGAACAGCCTTCTTTGTGAAGAGTGGCTTTGTGCTTAGGCTCTGAAGGCTTGGACCATCGTTAGTGCCATTCCACCAGTCAGCATACTCCTGAACATTATCATTAGCACCATCATAAGATGTGCGAACATCAAGCTTAGTAATATCGCTATAGTCACCATTAGTATCAATAACCAATGCTGCAAATATATAGTGACTATCAATATCAAGTACAGTATATGTCTTGTCAGTATTCATTGAGCCATGCTGATCAATTTCCCATACAAGACCATCGCGATACTGCTTATCGTTGTAATACTCTGACTCGTGACGACCTGTCCAATTCCAAGACGCAATAAAGAAAGCTGACCACTCGCCAGTAATCTTAAAGTCAAGAGGACGGATAAGCTTACCTGCGTAGTAATCTGAGCCGAAATACTCGAAGCCAGGAAGCTGAGCAACATCGTGTGCTACGAAGTAGCCACGGTCGATAATCTCGATTGAAGCGGCACCACCTGAGATGCTACGAGTAGTGAAATTAGCAGTTGAGATAGAAGAAGTTGTTGCTACACCACCACGTGAACCGAATGCGTAGAGCACATAGTCAGTGTTTGGCTCAAGACCGATGATACCCTGAGAGTAGTCGCCAGAAAGCAACTCGTAAGAGAGGTTCTCGAGCAAGTACTTCTGACGCTCAGCATCTGTGTTGCCATAAGTTGCCCAATCAGAGGCCTTCTCCCAACCTGCGATATAGTAATCGTCGTTAGTTGTTGTGAACGAGATTGTTGCAGACTGAGCAGCGATATTAGATACTGATGCAGTAATCACGTTATCCGACATCTCCACTGAACCAGTCTTTACCTCCTGGATGAAAGGCTCTGAGCAGCAAAGACCATTCTCGTCCATTGCAAATGCGAAGAGATAGTAAGTGTGGTTAGCCAAAAGCTCGAACTCGTACTCGCTACGTGGTGTACCATCGCTCCAAGTACCCTGGCAGTTGTATGTTTCAACGATTGCTGAACCAGACATGCCGCCCTGGCTCTGGAACATCATCTCTTGAACAGCATTTGACCACCAGAACTCAGCAACCTCAGCAGGAGTCTTAAGGAACTCGCCATATGCCTCGAGATAGTAATCAACCATAAGGCCGTTGAGCATATCGAAGTAGTATGCACCCTCGTAGCCACCAACAGGAGTTACGTTTGCATATACAGCAGGGCCATCAACCTCGTACTCAGCTGTGAATGTTGCGCCATTTCTCTCAGGCTTTGCTGTAGTGATTGGGAAGAAAGAGATGTCAGAAGCAAGAGCACCTGTTGCGAGATCTACATAGTAGCAGTAGAACTTGTAAGTAACACCTGAAGCACCCTTACCTACAGTCTGACCACGGTAGTCACCAATCTTAGCACGCTCCTGAATGATCTGAGCTGCAGACTGGCCATAGAAGCTACCAAGCCACTCGAAGTATGCATAGTCGTCCTGATAGAAGTCCTCGTCAGTCTCGAAGCCCGAATCAACGATGTAGTCGAGTGAAGCAGAACCCATGATGTATGGCATAGTCTTGTTTGATGGGATAACATCAACAGTGTAGCTAAACAACTCTGTCTGAACGTTCTCCAACGCAAAGCCAGCATCAGTCTTAGCACCCTGCTTTACAACGAATACTGCGTCCTCAGCATAGCGATACTTAACTGTTACCAAGCACTGACGCTCCTCAGAACCTGTGTTAGCGTCAACATTGAAGCCAAGAGCACCAGTGATACCATAGTTAAAGTTATTAACCCATGACTCAGAAGCCTCAGCAGAGATCTTCTCACCTGCGTGTGCGTTCTCGATAGTGTACTCAATAAGAGTTGTACCACCAGCAACACCAACGTTCACGGTAGTCTTACTGAGCTTGATTGTTGAATCCTTAACTACGTTTGGCTGGTCAACACCCGACTGAGGATCCTCACAACCAACTGCGAATGTCAAGGCGAAGATAGGCAAAATTGCCCACAACAAATTCTTGAATGTTCTCATGTTTTGATTGAAATTTAGGTTATAATAAAATATATTTTATTTTCTGTTTTTTAAATTTTTAAATAAAAACTATCTCTTCAAGTGACAAATATAGTAATAAAATGCAAATATCAACACAAAATTTCCCTTTTTTTGCTACACTACATCAAAGATTTGGAAGATAACAATAAAAATAATATATTTGCATAAAGAAATAAAACCAACCAAGACTATGAGAATTTTTACTAAGCTTTTTATAATGCTGGCGTGTACGATGTGTGTTGTTGCATGTAATGAGCCACCTATCATCGACGAGCCAAGCACCGAGCTTGCTGTGAAGCTCGAGAAAACAGAGCTCACAATTGATGGCAACGGCGGCGAGCAGAGCATAGGCTACACCATCGAGAATGGCATCAACGGCATCGACATCGCTTTAGAGAGCGACGCCACATGGCTCGAAAACCTACGCACCGAGAGTAGCCAGATACTCTTCACCTGCGACAAGAACTTTACGAACAAGGAGCGCAACGCTAACATCGCCGTGCGCTATCCTAACCTAAGCATGCAGATTATCAAGGTTACGCAACAGGCGAACGACGCTGTGACGTTCAACATCGAGGTTAGCGACATCAAATCGACAAGCTGCACAACGACAATCACCCCATCGGATCCCGAAATTCCATATATCGTATATATGTCGGAGGTGAGCTACTTCCTCGCGGCAGGCATTACCAACGAGAAGGAGCTCTTCCAGGACGACTACAACACATATACTAAGTGGGCAGAAGACTATGGCGCAACAAACCTCGAAAAGTTCATGTATCTCAACCAGATTGCCTTCACCGACGAGACAAGCGTAACATGGACAGGCATGGTACCCGACAGAGAGTATGTCATATATGCCTATGCCGTAGAGTTTTCGGAGGATGGCCAGGAATATTCATTAGCATCTGCCGTATGGCACGACACGATTATTCTGCCTACACACGTATTCGCCGATATCGAGTTTGACGTGAATATCACCGTGGACGGCCCAAAGGCAACATACGAGTTTAGCCCCGTGGATTGGGAGGGTAAGTACTTTATCGACATCTATGCCGAGGGCGACTACATGTATCGTGCCGAGGGCGAGACACCCGACGAGGCATACTGCAAGCAGGTGGCAAACGACTGGATTAGCACCATCACCCTATATATGCAGTCGGGATATAGCGCCGAGCAGCTCATGGAGCTAATGTGTCTTCAGGGCCCCGACAGCTACTCAGAGGTGAAAAAGTCGAACACCAAGTATTGCATGGTATTCTACGGCATCGAGATGGTGGACGGACTACCACAGGTGACCACACGCCCATACTTAGCACACTTCCAAACCGAGGAGGTGAAGCCATCGGATATGCAAATCGACATCAAGGTGGAGAACTGCTATGTACGTGTTGCCGACATCTACATAACACCTACAACAGAGGAGGAGCCCTATGTGGCAACATTCCTCAGAAAGAGCGACGTGCCATATACCGATAATAAGGATATCATCACGTGGTTGCTTGGCTACGACCTTAGTGGCAACACCTATCGAGGCAATATCGAGACTACGATTATCGGTCTTGAGCCTAACACCGAGTATGTGGCCTTGGCATTTGGCTACTATGGCGGCGTGGTGACCACCGACCTCTTTAGCTACGAGTTTAAGACCGAGGAGGAGGGCGTGTGCGAAAATGAGGTGCTCGGCGTGAACATCACCGCACCATATAGCCTCAAGGAGCTTGAGGCAGCAATGCCCGACACCTACTACAACTACGGCCAGTTTGAGAATATGGGCTGGTATGCTATGTGTGCCGAGATCGAGACAGCAAACAACGAGGGCAGAGTCTTTATGAACACCTATAAGGCAAGCTACCTCGTTACAGCTAACATGGAGGAGATTAAGGCCGACGTATGCTCATACGACACACCTCGCTCATGCCTCTTTGTTGGCGAGGACGACGTGCTCTATATCATGTGCGCCGTGGCTATGGACTACAAGGGCAACTTTAGCGAGATGTATGTCTCTGAGCCATTCTCCTTCTCGCTCAATAGTCAGGCAAGCCGCGATATTGGTGAGCTTCTCGACAAGCTCGGCTTAGAGCCTGAGGTTCAGGCAGAGCCAGCAATCAAGATGCTGAACTTGAAACGCTAACTGAACAAAAAAAGGTGCCGATTGGCACCTTTTTTTGTGAGTGGGGCAAAGGCAAGAGGGCTCCGCACGAGGTTTATTTATGGGATAGATGGGACGAATGGGATAAATGGGATAGATGGGAGCGCTGAAATAGGGAGATTAGGGAATTTAAGGAGATTAAGGAAATTAAGGAAAAGCTATCACTAAACTCATTAAATTCACTAAACTCCTTAATCTGCCACCTCAATCAGCGCACTATTTCTTGTCAGAAGTACCAAGATTTGGGGCTTATCACGAGAAATAAATTTCTTGTCAGAAGGGTGCCGAGTGCTACACTCGGCAAAAATGCCACCGATGGGTAGTACTAGACGTACGTCCCATTGGTGGCATTTTTTCTAGGGGCCGCAATCGACCCCTTATCACAAGAAATTAAAGGTAGTAATAGATATTATCGTAGTACTCTACATCTACCCATGTTCTTAGGAGCTCGCCAGTGGCGTTGTAATCCAAGTAGAGATCGACAAGCTCATCGTTGACAATGCTCTCAATCTCGAGGAAGTAGATGTCGTCGCCATTGCTACGCTGAACGTGGGTTACGCTATCTACGGGGGTCATCGAGCCATACTCGCTCTCGAAAGAGTTACGTACTGCATCGGGGAGTGATGAGTAGGCTATCTTATAGGTTGTAAGCACCCATGAGCCACCCTTGGTAAACCATGCCTCGCACTCGTTAGAGATGCCAGGGAGCTTAAACTCAGCAACGAGATGGTTGCGCTCACGCTCCCACTCCACATCTACAGCATCGGGGTACGCCTGCCAAAATGTTGTGGTGAGGCTCGCATCGGGGGTATAGTCCTTGTCGCAGCCCACGGCAAAGAGTGCCATGATAGAGGCTACGAAAAATAGTATCTTTTTCATTGTTATAGTCGTTTAGTTGTTACTAATAAGTGGCTTAGTCATCAACGTCGGTGAGTCTGCCACGCTTATCGAATTTTAGTTCGTAGCCATTGTTTAGCTTCGCCTCCCACTCGTGGCGCTCGCGCTTAAGCTCCACGATGGTGTGGCCGCGGTGGTGCTCAGCAACATAGGCTGCAATCTGCTTAGGCACGATGGCTGCGGGCACAGCCGCACGACGGCAATCCACCTCAATCCAGTTGCCTGCGCCGTCAAACTCGAGCTTTATGCCACTCTCGAACAAGACCTTATACTCGTCGGATACGATGCCCTTGTCGAGCTCGACATACGACACTCGCTCATTAGCGAAATAGCTCTTAATAAATGTCTGAGCCTGAGCTGGTAGCTCGGAGTAGTTGATACGACGCTCATCGTCAAAAATCACTCTATCAGAAGCCATTACTGGAGAAATCATCACCATAAGGGCAAAAATAATTGTTGAAATCTTTTTCATATATTCTCATTTTTTTGTTTACACACCTTGTGCAAATATCATGCACAAATCTAATTTAGCAATAATCTAACGGTGCAAAGATATAAAATATTTCGTGACTGCAAATATTTTTTGCCTAAAACATTTATTTTTTATCTATTTAGCAGGGGTATTAGATAGGGATTTAGTTGCTGAAACATTGCAAGATAGGTATATATACGTATAAAAAAAGGGCGAAAACCACGTTTCGCCCTCTAAATACTATTTTTTGTTTTTACGAAAGAACTTGCGTTTTATCCATAGGTAGTAGCCCGTAAGCGGAAGTGTTGCACCGAGCATGGCGGCTAAAAACCAGAGCACACGGGTGAACATGCCACCGAAGTTGCCCACATGCAAGGAGTATATCACGCCTCGCATTTTGCGACTCTTCGCCCTATCGCGATACAGATCCTCAGAGATTATCTCTCCCGTAGTGGTGTCGAAGGTGTAGCTATCCGTAGCTCGCTTATTAATCACGCCTACTGGGGCTACAGAGGCGGTGCCATCTGCGATAGTTATCTTCGGGGCATCGGGGTTTGCTGCGGCAAGCCTATCATAGACATCTTGCCAATGCAGATAGTCTGTTACGGTGTCACCACCCTCATGCACCACGCCCTTGGAGCCATGCTTACCACCGCGAGAAGCCTCAGCACCAAAGAGAGCATAGAAGCCCTTGTTGTACCACGTAAACGACCATGTGAGGCCCGTAAGTGCCATGACGAGGAGCAGCAGCGTCGCATATATTCCGCCCACCACATGCATATCGTACCAGAAGCGATGCCAGCCAAGACGCAAAGACATCTTCGAGCGACTAAGCCACATCTTAAGGCTCTTAGGCCACCAGATGACAATACCCGTAAGTATCACGAGCGCCATCATAAGTGTCGAGATGCCCACAATGAGCTTACCCCAGAACACTCCACCATCGGTGGGTCGGCTATCCATAAGCCAGCGATGCATGCGAAACATTGTGCGAAAGAGCTCTATCTTCTGGGTCTCGCCACGTATCTCGCCCGAATACTGATCGACGAGCAGGGTCTTACTATCGGGTGCTGAGAGTGCAACCTCGTAGCTACGCTCGGCATCGTCGAAGGTTGTGATGCTCGTAATCTTCTGACCCTCAACAAGCGTAGGCTCAACCGCAGCGATAATCTCGTCTATCGATAGCGGAGCACTACGAACATCATCGACATAGTACACGTCACGATAGATAGAGCGGGTTATCTCCCCCTCGAATATTAGCACCGCACCCGTGAAGCAGGTTATCGACATAACAACACCCAAGGGTATCGAGAGCCAAATATGTAGCTGTTTAAATAGTTTACGAATCATGACACAAAGGTAATGATTTATTTTGAATTTAGTTTATTGGCGACAGACGTCCTATGCCTCCAAGCTTTGTAGCCTCAACACTTAGTCCCTTTTGAGCCTCGGCAGTCTCGCTATTTATGACATATATTGCTGGATAGTCATTCTGCACGGTCACAGCGACATATACTTTGCCATTCTCGGAATAGGGAGCATTGCCGAAGCCCGAGATTGTGTCGGTGGCAGGAAGCCCAACAACAGGCGTAAGGGTCATCTTCTCAACATCGAAGAGCGCCAACTCATTGGCCACCATAGTCTTTGCTGGAGCAAGAGGCTCGGAGTACATAAGCATCAAGAACTTATCACCTCCGACATACCATGCACGCTGAAACGAACGTCCGTCGGCCAGCGCCTCGATATTTACATAGTAGCTATCATCAAACTCATGGCTTCCCGCCTTGATGCGCACCACGCCCGCAGGGAGCACTGTTCGCTGACGCTCATCGGCCATGGTCTTGGCATACGATGGCGAGAAGACATATACATCGCCCGACTCGGCACGCCACACCATCTGGTAGTACTGCGACTTGTTGCGACCAGCAGCATAGCTAATCTTGTCGGTGCGCAAGAGGCGCTTTTGGCTTAGCGTCTCGTCGTCGAAGATGGCTATCCAGCACTCGTCGGGATACTGAGTCCACTGCAACTCTCCCTCCTTATATGAGCCACTGCCCGAGCCACCTGCCTCAGTCTTAATAAGGTCAGCGAAGCCCTCACGTACCCACTTGCCACCTTCTGCCTTCACGCCATACTGACTAAGACCCATGGGCACAGCGGCAGAGAATATCTTGCCATCGACCTCCTCGATACCTGCCAGCGTCACATACTCGCCATTGCCCAAGAAGTTCTCGGCAAGGTAGTGCTCCTCGAGGGTATTGTTTGTTGTATATACCTCACTCTCAACATCTAACAGCGACACAAGGATAGTCTTAGGTAGGTATCCATTCTCGTCAGCAAACTCCTTAGCGCCATCTCCCGTAGATGTTGTCATGACATACTTATCGAAAGTGCCAACAGTGGTAAAGCGTCTTACGGCATACTCCGCTGGGCGTGCCGAGAGAGTATAATCGCTATTCATCACGTAGGAGCGTGTTGTGCCAGCATTGCCCTGATTGTAGGTTAGGCCATAGAGGTATTTATCTCTCCAAAAGACCCAATACGATGCGCCATCATTAACCAAGCCCTGATCCATGCCCACAACACCGCTATCGAGGGTTGGTGCCGTGAGCAGAGCATTTGTCGTTGTATTGGAGAATACGCCCTCCGAGGCGATGACGTATGGGCGCTCAACACCATCGTCATACCCACCATGGTTATTACCGTTAGTCGGCTCACATGCCACAGAGGCAATGATTGCTAATGCCGTAATACTTAGCTTAAATAAAATCTTTGTTCTCATACTATCTATTTTTATTATTTTTGTTATTTCCCACCAAACATCACACGTAGCTTCACATAGTAGGCACGTCCCGCCTTCTGAAGGCTGAAGTTGTCGTAGAGGCGCTCGTTGCTAAGGTTGCGGCACTCCAACGAGAGGTTATAGCGACCGCCCTGCAATGAGTAGCCCAACGAGAGGTTGTGCGAAAATTGAGCTGGTATCATATAGTCACTCTTATTCGTGCCTATGCGCGACGAATAGTAGTAGAAGCTATGCAGATATTGATTATCATAAGTCAACGTTATAACATCGCCCTCTGCAAAGGCATCGTGCCATGTAAGGCTGATGTCGGCATCGGCAAAGAGGTAGGGGACATTTGGCATGCGGTCACGATAGCCGAGATTGGGCATCGACGTAGTGCCGATGGCAATAGGCATATTATCGCGCAGATCCATATATGTTATGTTGCCACCCACCGACAACCACTTCGAGAGCGTATAGCGAGCTGAGAGGTTACCACCAAGGGTCATCACACGGCCATAGTTTATGTAGCTTGCCGCAGCCTTGCCGCCACTAAGATCGACGATGTTGCGCTGGATATAGTCGTTGGTGTTGCGCCAGAAGATGCCACCATCAACATATATATTATGGTTTTGCTCAGCGCCAAAGTCAAGCGAGTAGCTAAGGTTTAGGTTTAGGTTGTCACTACGCTCGGGACGTATGCCTATGTCGCCCATCTCAAGGTCCTCATCGCCAAACATCTCCTCAATGGTAGGTAGGCGATATGCCTTCTCGTAGGAGAGCTTCGCTTGCAGATCACGAGCAATAAACCACGATGTTGCTGCACCATAGCCCAAGGCACTGTTGCGTCGTGAGGCCTCAACAAAGGTACTCTGGTTGGCATCTACAGCCACAGGACCCGATGCCGAGATGTCGTAATACTTCGCAAAGAGCGAGATGTTCCAACGCCTTGATGGGCGGTAACGATATTGTAAGCCCGTGATATTCTTAAGCGTACGCTTATTTATGCTACTCTCCTGTGGCTTATTAGCAAGCAGCGACGTATTGCTTCGACTAAAGGCATTGACGACGTGATTAAAGGTAAAGGTATGGCTCTTGCCAAGACGATAATTTAGCGTCACGGTGGCATTCCAGTTGTTGTTCGTCGCCTGCGAGTGCATGTACGACTGCTCGCCAGGCGAGTTTAGGCGGTGCTTCTCGCCCAACCAATTATATTTATATTGTGCTGTATCGACGTTGATGACCACATCACGATTGTAGTTTGCCGTTAGCGTGAGGTCGAGACCCTCAACCCAGAGGTTGCGCTTGAGATACTCCACCGAGGGGAGCAACGAGCGAGAGCTGCGATGCTTATCGCCATAGACAATATCCTGACGCACACCCGTCTGTATCTGCTTTGCCATCTGCGAAAGATTAACACCGAAGACAAGGCGGTCGGCCCAGCTCTTATCTACAACACCTACCTTGGCTACGATAGCCTCGTTATGGTAGCGGTCGTTGAAGCGCTCAACGCTCACCTTCTTGCTCTTGTCGATGCGTCCTGTCACGAAATCCTCCACCGACGCCTCTACCGTGTAGTTGTTGTCCGAGTAGTTCTGAAAGGCATTTACTTCCCACATAACACCATTCTCGAATGTCTGTCCAGCATGTATGTTTGAACGATGGGTGTTGAACGAGCCATAGGAGTATGAGGCATCGGCAAACCAGCGACGACGGCTCTTGTTTGTCACGATGTTGACCACGCCACCAATGGCATCTGAGCCAAAGCCCACGGGCACAACACCACGATATACCTCTATGCGCTCGGCAAAGCCTGCGGGAATGTTGTTAAGCGAGAATGAGCCTCCCACACCCTCCTGAGGCACGCCGTCAATAAATATTTTGACATGCTTGCCCGTGAAGCCATCAACGGTAATGGCCATGTCGGAGCCTACGCCTCCCGACTCTCGGAGCTTAAGGCCTGGGGCCTTGGCAAGAGCATCTGAGAGGTTTTTCGATGAGTTGCTTAGCGCACGAGCATCGAGCGCCACAGCACTGAATGCCGAGCGACGGAGCTGACCTACGCCCGACGCACTGACAACCACTTCGTCGATGCGTGTCGAGGACTCGGCAAGCTCGAAGTTAAGTTCCGCACGAGCCTTAGATGCTACTATGGTGTGCTGCTCGGCATCATATCCAAGCATCGACACCTCAACACAGTGCTCGCCAGGCGCCACACTTAGCTCATATCGCCCCTCGGCATCGGTCGTAGTACCCTGAGTAGTACCCTTCAGTGCCACTGTCGCATATTGCAGTGGTGAGCCATCTTCAGCGAGTACCACTCCCGATAGCCGTACGCCTACGCTTAGAGATGATGGTGGCTCGGTGGCTTGTACCCCAGGTGCTACAAATGCGAATATGGCTAATAATATAATATGTACGATTGTTCTACTCTTCATAGTTTCTAACGCTCTATTTCACGGTGCAAAAATAGAGTATAACCTTTAGAGCCACAATCGCAAATTATGGGTAAAATAGAGCACCACTACCCCCAAATGTTGGGGATAACACAATGCTAATAGGGTGTTTATCTGGAAGTTAATAAGAAGGCGATAGATGGGATAGATGGGGAGCGTCAAGACAGTGAATTTAGAGAGTTTAGGAAATTTAAGGAGTTTAGCGAGGCGCTATCGACATTTATCTGTAAACCCTAACCACTAATCTTTTCGCTAGGGACAGATGGGATAGATGGGATAGATGGGATAAATGGGATAAATGGGAAATTCCCATCAAGCGAAGCGTTACCCATCAAGCGTTAGCGCTCCTATTTATCCTATGCCCCTGCTCACCTACTTCAGCGCACTAATTTCTTGTCAGAAGGGTGCCGAGTGCTACACTCGGCAAAAATGCCACCGATGGGTAGTACTAGATGTACGTCCCATTGGTGGCATTTTTTCTAGGGGACGCAATCGACCCCTTATCACAAGAAATTAAGGTACGGGGTCGTACCCTGATCCCCCCCACGGGTGGCAACGGAGTAACCTCTTTACCGTGAGATACAAACCCTTAATAGGTCCATGCTTGCGCAGAGCCTCGATGGCATACTGCGAGCATGTGGGGGTGAAGCGACATGATGGTGGCTTGAGTGGTGATAGGCATAGCTGATAGAATCGCACAAGAAGAATCAGCGGAAATGCCAAGATGCGCTTAAGCACGCTGAGCGACCTCTGCCAAAATCTTGGTGATTGCATGTGCTATGTTCTTTGATGGGAGTATCTCCTTAGATGAATATACCAAGGCGATGTCGAGGGCCTTGCCACGACTCTGCACCTCGCCCTTAAGCTCGGCACTATTTAGGCGGTATGCCTCACGCATGCGGCGCTTAAGAAGGTTGCGCTTATTTGCGCGCTTATGGTTGCGCTTAGGCACAGAGAAGAGCACCTCGACACTTGGCGACGTGCTCTCTTCGCTTAGATATGTATAGCGAAATGGGTAGACAAAGCCTGAGCGACCCTCCTCAAATAGGCGGCGGAGCGCTCGTAGCGAACATAGGCGCTCGCACTTGGGCAGGGCATTCGGCTTGCTACTATTCATTACTCTGTTTTGCGTACACGCACACGTGTCTTCTTCTGCAACTTGGTCTGCTGCGCACGGATAAACTCCTCCTTGTCGTGATCCTCCTTAAGCTCGGCATCCTCAACCAAGAGTCCCTCCTCTACCTTGCTGCAGTAAATGTCGAGTGCCTTAACCATAGATGGTGCCTCGGGCGATGGTGCCGACGCCTTAACCTTAAGGCCTGCGTCGATAGCAGCACGGAGCGTAGCCTCGCCAAAGGTAGATACTACAGGTAGCTTCTCGGGGTCGAAGTTCTCGCACAACGCCTTAACGTCAGATGGCGAGTAGAGGGCGATGATGTCGTACTCCTCGGGCTTAAGCTCCGACATGTCGGCAGAGACGGTGCGGGCAAATACCACAGGGCTAACCTGTAGCTTTAGCTTCGAGAGAGTGTCGGGAAGCTCGGGCTTGAAGGGCTCGGTGAGTGCCAACATAAACTTCTCGTCCTTGTGCTTCACGATAAGTTCCAAAAGCGAGTTGAAGGTACCATCAGCAAACGATATCTTACGCTTGCGATATACGATATACTTCTGCAAGTAGAGTGCTACAGCCTCGGTGTTGCATATATACTTCATCGTCTCGGGCACTGTGATGCGAGCCTCCTCGCAGATACGGAAGAAGCTGTCGATGGTCGTGCGTGACGAGAAGATCATTGTTGTGTGGTCGAGAATCTCGGTGCGCTGTGCCCTAAACTCCTTGAGCGAAACGCCTACTACACGTATCAATGGCTTGTAGTCAATCTCAAGACCATGCTTTTCTGAAAATTCGTAAAATGGGGATTTCTCAATTACTGCCGGACGGGGTTGCGACACTAAAATTTTTGTTACTTTCAACGTCTTCAATAATTTTATATTTCTACAAAAAACTCTCCTTTTAAAACCAATTAGCCCACAACATGACATTAGCAACGATTTACACGATACTATATATCAGTGAATTAGAAGAATGCAAAAACAAAAGTTAGTTTTGTAACATTCTTAGAACAAAGCTCATTGGCAACAAAAAAGCGGTGCAAAGGTACAAAATCCAATACAAAATCGGAATTTTTTTTGCAATAAAGAATACAAAAGTATCTTTTAAATAGATCAAAAGTAGGATTGCAGTACCAGAAATTAGGGCTATACTCCAGCCACGAAGAGAGTCAACGGGGGCAACAAGCCACGCCCCAACGAGCGGGAACATAAGCACCACGTAGCGCACAAAATTGATAAGCGAAATGCTCGACAGCTCCTCAACAGCGGGCGAGAGTGTGATCCACCCTGAGATAGTATGCAGCGCATAGAGCCATGCCACAAGCACCAAGACAAACATAAGCGCCACAACGGGGATAAATGTATCGAGGAGCGAGTCGTAGATGGGCGAGTTAGGGGCGATGCCAATGTCGGCAATACGCACGCCAACAAGTGCAACCATGAGAATACCCACAATAATAGCAGCCACCTTGAAGTAGCTCAACGGCAGCTCGCCACCCTCGCTTGCCATGCGGCGCTCGCTATGCACACTAAAGAGGTTGCCCCAGATAGCACCAATGAAGCCCCACGAGTGGAGCAACATATGTAGATACAAGACAAAGGCAACAAATATAAATAGCTGATATACAAACGAATCTACGAACGATGCTTCAAGCATAGCCTGAGGCTCCACCTCGGCAAGCACACTCGCATTGCCAAACATCTCGTCGGGGGAAACAGCATGAAAGCCACCCTTAAAAACGGGGTCGCCCGACATGAGCGTTGAGTTGCGACCAAATATGGCCTGCGGCGAGACTACGTCGTAGCCCGCGCGTTCAAGATCGTGTATAGTGATTGTTCTACTCATTATCAATTCGGTTCAGTGTTACACGTATCGTCGTACCCTTACCCAGCTCCGAGCGCACAACAGCAATACGGCCCTTGTGATACTCCTCTATTATACGACGCGAGAGCGAG
Source organism: Alistipes sp. (assembly GCA_017631275.1). Classification (GTDB taxonomy): domain Bacteria; phylum Bacteroidota; class Bacteroidia; order Bacteroidales; family Rikenellaceae; genus Alistipes. The sequence continues at coordinate 20,132 of JAGBTQ010000026.1, read as the reverse complement.
AGTCCCAGACCCCAGCCACGTGTCTTTGTTGTAAATCCTGGCTCGAATATACGAGTCCAGTTGCTCTTGGCAATACCCTTACCCGTGTCGCTAACCTCAACAAACACAGTGCGGTCGTCCTCACCAATCACAACATCGATGATGCCATGACCCTGCAGGGCATCAAGCGAGTTTTTCATCAGATTCTCGACAACCCACTCAAACAGAGCAGCATTTATCGGCGCCTCGACAGGAGCCATAGCCAAGCCGTTATAGTTGAGCGTGACGTTGCGAGGCACACGGCGACGGAAATACAAGACTGTGTCGCCCACCACCTCGTTGATATTCATCATGATAAGCTGCGTCTCGGAGCCAATCTTCGAGAATCGGTCAACAATCTTATTGAGGTGCACCAAGTCCTTCTGCATCTCATCGACAGCCATCTGGTCGACGGGCTGACCTCGCAGATACTCCACCCAGCCCAAGAGCGACGATGTAGGCGTGCCAAGCTGGTGTGCCGTCTCCTTGGCAAGACCCACCCATACCCTATTCTGCTCATTCTGCTTGGTTGACATGAAGGCGATATAGGCAAAGATGGCAAACACACCGATGATTATCAGCTGCACATAGGGGAAGTACAAGAGTGCCTCGCTATGAGCGTTAGATACCAACGACGAGTAGTTGGTGGTGCCATAGTAAATCGTGAAGTTCACGGGCGGAATGCGATAGCTCACCGTCACAGGCTGATTAACAAGGCTCATAGCCATAATCTGCTCGCGAAGAAGCTCAGCATTGTCGAGCAGCTCCTCGGGGAGGTTACTAACAAGTGGCGTTAGCGCATCGTCGGTAATAACAAAGGGGATTGTGGTGTGCTCGGCAAGCTCCTTAAGCAGCTGAGGCTCATTGAATATATAGCGCGACGAACGCAATATATCCTCCCACATCTCCACATCGTTATACTCACTTTCGCGAAGCTGCTGAATGGCAGCCTCGTCCTCATGTCGCATATCGGTAGATACCTTCCAGGTGTAGCTTATCGAGAGCATGACGAGCGCCAAACCGATAGCGATAGCTACGGTGCGTCGACGTGCCGAGAATATACGTCCATGAAGTATCTTATCCTTAAAACTCATCTCTAATGCATTGGCAAGTGCTGCTCTTGAAGTATGCGACGATACTCCTCCTCATTAAGAATTAGATTGATAGCCGCCTGCACATCCTCGTCAGTTATGGCGTAGTACTCCACTGAACCACGAGTGTAGGCATAGCGCATGATTAGCTCCGTGGTGAGCATATACTCGATATCATCGCGATATGTTTGCAAGTTTGACTGCTTATCATCTTTGATGAGCGACTCGAAGCGCTTTAGTTCATCGCGCAAAGCCTCTTGGTAGAGATCCCTCTCCAAGGCCTTCTCCAAAGCCTTTAGTGCGCGACGGCTCTCCGACTCATACTCCACCTCCTTGTCGGCCATGTACGCCACGAAGTTGTTGTACTCCTCGTCGCTAAGCTTAAATGTGCGAACATCAATCTTATCATCACGATGACGACGCATATAGTCGTCGCACCAATCCTCAATGTATCCCAACGATATAAGCATAGCAGCAAAGCGGCTAAAATATTGTTGTTCGAGCTTCACATCGGGCACAATACCACCACCATCGTAGATTCTACGGCCGCCACGTGTCTTAAACTCCGAGATTAGCGAGTCGGGCACCTGGGCTATAGTACCATCGCTATTGCGCGAGGTGTAGTCGTGAGCCTGTATGCAGCGTCCCGAAGGGATATAGTACTTCTCGGTGGTAAGCTTAAGGTAGGTATTATATCCGAGATAGGATGTGCTCTGCACCAAGCCCTTGCCATAGGTACGCTGACCCATGACCACAGCACGATCCATATCCTGAAGCGAGCCAGCAAGAATCTCCGATGCCGATGCCGATGCGCCATTGACCAATATCACAATAGGGATATCTCGCGCAATGGGATTATGCTCGGTCTTAAATTGTCTTTCTGCCAATGAGTCACGACCTCTAATCGACACAATAAGCTCGCCATGATCAACAAAGAGCGAGGCGATATCGACAGCCTCCCTCATGAGACCACCGCCATTCGAACGATAGTCAAGCACCAAGCCACGTAGCTCGCCCTCAGAGATCATCTGCTCGAGAGCCTTGCGCACCTCGATGTAGCTACCTTGAATAAAGTCGTTATGGGCAATATAGCCCACACCATCGCGAATGATGCCAGCATAAGGGACACTGGGTACAGATATTCGGCGGCGACGCAACTTAAGGTTCTCCTTCTTGCCATCATATGAGCGCTCCACACGCACCACAACGTCAGTCTCAGGATCGCCACGAAGCGCACTACTAACCTCATCTATCGACATCTTACGAGCATCAACGCCATCAATAGCCAAAATCTTATCGCCCGACTTCACACCACCCTCATCGGCAGGAAAACCCTCGTAAGGCTGACCAAAGACAATATATTCGCCACGCTTGCGTATCGGAGAGCCAATGCCTCCATACTTTCCCGTAGTCATGATGTCGAATTCGGACATATCCTTCTCCGAGAGATACTGCGAATAAGGGTCTGTCGAGCGAGTCATGCCATAGACTGCCGAGCTAAGAAGCTTATCGACATCGACCTTACCCACGTACTTGGTGTCGAACTCATACATGATATTCGACAAAATCTCGACAGCTCTGCCAAGCTCAAAGTCGGCACTATCACGCTTTATCTGCTGTGCCGAAACAACAGTGGCAAACGCCTGCGCAACAAGAACAAGGCTACATATCTGGAAAAACCTTCTTACCATACTACTTATTTTCAACATCCTCAAAACGACGATTAGCAATATATGCCTTAAGCTGGAATGCTATGCGGGCAACGGCACGACGCACACCATAGAGCTCAACGCCACCATCTACCGTGCGCACCTCTACCCTATCCTCAAACACGAACCAAAGGCGCTGCAATATGCCCGTAGCACGATACACAAGCACACCGTCGCGCTCCTCAACGAGCTTAAAGCCATAAACATACATAGCATTGTCGATACGCACCCTATCAGCAACAATGTCGCAGTCGGCAATACGGCTACGCATAAAGCTAAACAAAGGATATAGCGCAGCAAGAGCTACGAAGCAGACCATCATCAGACGACCTCGGTCGGTGCTGAGGTATGCCTCGACAGCCTCCCAAAGTGTCACGGGCATAGGCTCCGTAACGAGCTTTAGCCACACCATAGCCACATACAAAACGCACAATACCACAAGATATTTCAGCGAACGAACTATATATTTCATCATCTTATCTTTTTATTTTGCAATCTCTTCTACTGCCCTTGCGACATTCTCCATAAGCCAGCGTGGGGTTGACGTAGCACCACAGATACCCACGCTCTCAACACCCTCAAACCACTCAGCCTCAAGCTCCGAAGCCTCCTCAACCATGTAGCAACGCTCATTTGCTCGGCGACACACCTCGCATAGCACCTTGCCATTTGAAGACTTGCGACCCGACACAAAGACTACCACATCGACACTCTCGGCAAACTTTGCAAGGAGTGGCTCACGACCAGCCACACGACGGCAAATAGTGTCGTCTATAGTCACCTTATCGGCACATGTAGACCTACGCTTAATCTCCTCGCCGAGGTGGTTGAAAAGCTCTATGCTCTGTGTTGTCTGCGAGAGAAAGTAGATAGGCTTCGCAAAGTCGATAGCATCGAGATCGTGTTCACCCTCAACAACAATAACATCGTCATCGACCTGACCTGTAAGACCCACAACCTCGGCATGGCCACGCTTACCCAGCAAAACAACGCAACCACCAAGCGGCTTCATGCTCTCGTATGCCTGACGCACACGACGCTGAAGACGAGCAACAACGGGACATGTAGCGTCGATAACACTTACACCAAGGCTCTTAGCCAGCTCATAGGTGCGTGGGGGCTCGCCATGTGCGCGTATGAGCAACATGCCTCCACCAACACTCTCTATCTCGTCATGCGTGATGGTGCGCAAGCCGAGAGCCTCAAGGCGCTGCACCTCGACACGGTTGTGCACAATGTCGCCCAACGACGACACCTCGCCAACACGCTCCAAGGCAGCCTCCGCCTCGCCAATGGCACGCACTACACCAAAGCAGAAGCCCGAATTTTCGTCTATCGTAACACGCATAACTAACAGCCCAAAACGCGGTGATACTCTCTATCGAACCATGCCATCTGCTCCTCAACGCTCATTGTCGAGTTGTCGAGAACAATAGCATCGTCAGCCTTGCGTAGTGGCGAAATAGCACGGCTCATATCTGCCCTATCGCGCGACACCACATTCTCGTAAATCTCGTCGAACGACACCTTGTCGCCCTTGGCTGTTAGCTCCTTATAACGGCGCTCAGCACGCACGCGAGCATCGGCAGTCATATATATCTTAAGCTCGGCATCGGGGAATACCACAGTGCCGATATCTCTGCCGTCCATAACCACGCCCTTGCGCTCACCCATCTTCTGCTGCATCTTAACGAGCTTCTCGCGCACCTGGGCAATAGAGCTCACGGCACTCACGCAGTTGCTAACCTCGATGGTACGAATCTTGCCCTCAACCAAGTCGCCATTGACGTAGATGTCCGAGGCACCACGCTCGGGGTTAAACCTAAAGTCGATATTTATCTCGCCAAGCATAGCCACAATTCTATCCTCATCAACAATACCCGACTCAATAGCACCGTGCTCCATGGCATACAATGCCACAGCACGATACATAGCGCCAGTGTCGATAAAGATATATCCTAAGCGGGCAGCTATGGCCTTAGCAAATGTGCTCTTGCCACACGACGAATGGCCGTCGAGGGCAATGATTATCCTCTTGTTATCCATTTTATTTGATTATTGTCGAAAGAAGTGTAATGAGTCCGAGAACGCTAATCACAATACCTGCAACATGATTTATTGTGAGCATGTGGCGTGGACGGAAACGCTTACGGAAGATATTAATTAGCGATGTTATCGACAGCCACCATGTCATAGCACCGAGCAAGAAGCCGAGGATGACAAACATGTTCTGCACCAAGCGGCTCATAGAGAGTGCATCGGGCGACATCGAAATGTCGATGTTAAACATCGTGAAGAATGCCAAAATATAGGGTATTATGACCACAAAGTTGGCAAGCGTAACGCCAAACATCGAGGCGAAATCCTGCCATAGGTTGCGCATACCAGCACGGTTTTTTCTGATCTGCGGCACAGGATTTTGGAAGAAGATAAAGACACCGATGATGATGACAATGGCGCCACCGCAAATCTGAATTATCGTGCTATACTCGTCGATATAGGACTTTATAAGGGCAAAGACCGAGAAGGCAAGAATAGCAAGGAAGGTGTCGGCAACAGCCACACCAAGACCCGAGGCTATGCCCGATAGGTAGCCCTTGCTCAGCGTGCGCTGAATGCACAACACAGCTACGGGACCGACAGTAACCGACGATGCCAAGCCCACGCAGAAGCCACCGATAAGTATTTTAAGTAAGCCTATAAGCATTTGTTTCTCTCTTTTTTCGTATGCTCCACGCCCGACGACATAGCCCCGAGCCAGCAGCACATATATCGTTGCAAAGATACAACCTTTTTGCGATTTTTTCGCAACGAATTGCGCTAAAAATTCATATTTATCCTAAAGGATAGATTTTTTACATGCCGAGAATATTGACAAATAGGATAATCTTAGTAACTTTACACCACGAAATAACTTTTAATAACGATACGACTATGAACGAAGTAAAGAAAGCAACAGGCATTGAGATACAGCTCGACGAGCAGATTGCACAGGGCAACTACTGCAACCTCGCAATCATTGCACACTCAACATCGGAGTTTATCCTCGACTTTGCAACAATGCTCCCAGGCCTTCCAAAGGCACGCGTTAAGAGCCGCGTGGTGCTCACACCCGAGCATGCTAAGCGCCTCTTGCTGTCGTTGCAGGAGAACATCACTCGCTACGAGAGCAACATCGGCAAGATTAACATCCCTACCAAGCAGCCTATGATCGACCCATTCGGCAGCAAGGGCAACGCCTAAGCGGAAGGGGTAAATAGGAAAAAGTGCTGTCCAATTTAGGATAGCACTTTTGATTTTTAACTGATTGATTTTCAGTGCTAGTGTTTACGAAAAAAAGCGAAATCCCACATAGAAGACTACACGAAGGTCGTAATTAAGCTAAAAAACTGAATGTAAAGGCAGATAAAGCTTTTGAAAGTAAAACACTGAAACGGGGCATCTTTCGAAGATGCATTGTAAATAAACTAAGGTGGCGTATGTGCAAACTACGATGTTTGCTACATACGCCACTATTGTATTATTATTTACAGTTGTTAGAAGTAGGAGCCGACAATCTCCGAGGCATAATCGCTCCATTTGCTTGCCGACTTATACGCCTCTACAGAATTGCGAAATACATAAATCGTTCTGCCCGAGCCGTTATAGTCGAACATTTGAGAACCTCCCGTAGGCGGAGTTGTTGGCTTGCAATAAACCTCTTTCAGCGAGTCGCAACAAAAGAATGCAAAATCTCCAATCGAAGTAACACCATTGCCGATTGTAACACTTGTCAGCGAGTAGCAATACTCGAATGCACTTCTACCAATCGAAGTAACGCTGTCGGGAATAGTAACACTTGTCAGCGAGTAGCAACGATAGAATGCCCAATCTCCAATCGAAGTAGCGCCATCGGGAATTATCAAATCAGTTACCAACTCATTATTTAGGTATAGATTTCCTGCATAATATAATGGATTTGAGTAATGGTTGCCAAATGAAATATTATACCAAGCAGCGATATCAGTTATATATACACTTTTCAGCGAGTAGCAATCATAGAATGCTAAATTTCCAATCGAAGTAACGCCTTTGCCGATTGTAACACTTGTCAGCGAGGTGCAATAATAGAATGCATTATTACCAATCGAAGTAACGCCATTACCGATTGTAACACTTGTCAGCCAGGTGCAATAACTTAATGCATTATCTCCAATCGAAGTAACGCTATCGGGAATAGTGATACTTGTCAGCGAGGTGCAACCACTGAATGCAGAACGTCCTATCGAAGTAACGCTGTCGGGAATAGTGATACTTTTCAGCGTGGCGCAACCACTGAATGCATCATCTCCAATCGAAGTAACTTTAGTACCATCGAAAGCCAACATACCAACTCCATCCTCGTATGTATTGGTGAGATAATCGAAATTATTGGGACTAATGGTTTCACCGTCGGTAGTGGTATAAAGAATGATATAATCCATATTACGCTCCTGAATAATGGTATATTCAGCGAAAACGGACTGGTCGCCCATCTTCACCACTTTTACAACGGCTCTCCTATCAGCACTGAGATTACTCTTGGCAATATTTAATGTCGCACAACCGCTCTCCAAGCCCCTCGTTTCGGGAGCAAGCGAAATCCAACTCTTTGCCTCCTCGGGGATGATGACCTCGCACTCAACCGTCGTTTGGTAGTTGATAATCACATTACCTCCCTCGGCAGGAACATTGAAAACATTGTTTTCATCGGCAATGATAGCCTCCTTGAACGATTGCGACACCACCAAGTGTTTCTTTGCCTTGCCACAACTGAAAGTAATGGTGCCCTCGCGGTCGTCATAGGTGAGGTCGGCAGTGAGGGTTATGGCAGTACCCTCCTCGCTTGCCTCGCCACCCATAACGAAGGTAGTTACCCAATCGCAGTTGTTGGTCAGCGTCCACTCGTAGTTGCTGTACACCTTAACTTCAACGCTCTCGCCATCGGGCACGAACGTAAGCACCTCCTTATTGAGAGTGATGTAGGCGTCATCTGGAATCTCGTTCTCACCACCCTCGGTACAGCCGACTGTGAACATGCCCACAAGGGCAAGAAGTAGAAATAGTCGTTTCATAATTTTATGTTTTATATGTTCGTTGTCTCGTTTTTAGGGAATTTAGAGATAACCTTATCCTTAAATTCCTTAATCTCTCTAAAATCACTTATTTGCAAGTCACTGAATATCGGCACTCCCCATATAAAATGTGAGGGGTATTTGTGTACCCTTATATTGAACTTTCGTTCATCATCTATGTAACTCGCTTGTTACTACAAATATAGAATTTATTTTCCAAACAAACAACACCCTATAATAAAATCGGCAGTGAATTGATTTTCACTGCCGAAAAAGGATTGTCCCTTTTAGGACGACACATCTCTAATTAGTTGAGCGGCTTGATGGTTATTCCCGACTTCTGCGCCTCTCCAAAAACCAACGACTCGGGCACCGAGAAGCGGCTCGACTTGGCAGAATTCTGCTCATTTGTAAGGTCGATAAGCTGCTGAATATCGCTCTTGTTATCGGCTGTGGCACAAGTATATAGGCGGTTCATAGGGCCTACAACACCCGACGTATCGGTAGCATAGCATAGCGCCGTATATGCCGTGTTCCAATCAGTCAAATAGTAGCTATAAGGGTGCTGCTGGTTGGTGGTCTTCCAGTATCCCGACGTGAGTCCCCAAAGCTCGGCATCAGAGACTGTAAGCGGGTTGCTTACATCATCAGGCGAGATCATCGAGAAGAGCGTGCGAATACCCTCCAAGTTGGTATATTTAACTACGGTAATAGCGCGACCCTTGGTTGCTGCGGCATCGTTAAATATCTTACCAGCCTCGTCGTCGCCCGAGAAGTAGCCTACCAACTCAATCTGTGGCTTAGCCACATCGGAGAGCTGCGACGTGCGGGCAAAAGCTGGGAAGGTGAAGCACTTAAGCACCTTGCCCGTGTGCACATCGAGGGCGTAGATATAACCAAGATACTCCGTATCTGGCTGCAAGCCCGACACCTGCAACGAGGTGTTGCCATTGTAGTAGTATTGGTCTAAAATCTCGGCTACGGTAATCGCAGGATTAAACTTTTTATACTCGGTAAGATAGTAGTCAAAACCCTCGTTCTCATACTGCGTAAACAGCTCCTCGTCGTACTCTTCAGCCTTACAAAGACCTGGAACATAGTAGATTGTATTATCCGTAGATGTCACATTCATAGTGAAGCCATAGGGCGAAATCGACGATGCTGTGATGCTAAACTGCACATCATCAACCGAGCCACCAGGCAGCGTTCTGAAGGTTGCCATAGTAGCCTCTGTAGTAATACCGCCGTCGTAGCCAAAGGCGATGATATAGTAGTTGGTGTCGGCTGCGGGGAGCTTCATGGCCTTTGCTCCCGAATGCTCGATATAGCCCTTGTCGTCAGCCATAACATCCATCCAGCCACCCCACTGCTCAACAAGTTTGTGCATCATATCCTGAGCCTCGGTAACGCCGTCCCAAGGGGCTACAAGAGCGCAGTATTTGTCGTCATTGTTCGATGGCGTGATGCTAAACGAAGCCTCCATCTGCCCCACGTCCCACACCTTAATATCGAAGGTCATCGACGACTGCTCAGCATCGCCCGTAGTATACTTACCCCTCTGAACATCAGTGCAGATGAAGATGCCGTCATGATCTACGATAAGGCCGGCTATGAGGAAGTAGTAGTCGGTATTTGCCTTAAGACCCTTAGCCTGGAGACCTAGCGCACCCTGGTGCACCAACGTTTCTAGCACCTGCTGCTCCGTAGCGCCCTGACCGAGGAGCGAGCTAATCTCCTGCTGGAAGAAGTATTGATAAAAGTATTCGTGCGACATCTGGTGTCCCTCCTCGTCCTCGACATAGTAGTTGTACTGCTCAACGGGCATGGTGCACAAATACCACTTGATATCCTCGTCAGTAGGCTCAACATTGAGATATACCGAGTTGTTCTCAACCCTGTGGCTCACCCTAAAGTCGCACACGAGCGATGGCACATTGACAGTCTTAAACTGTTTCTTTGTAACGTCAGTGATGCACTCGTAACCCTTCTGGGCATCTACGCCAAAGATGATGATATAGTGCTCGGTGTCGTTCTTAAGACCCGAGAACGTAACATCGTCGATATTGCCACGATCGACAACCTCGGGCATATACTCCTCGAATGTTTTACCCTGGTCGTAGGCCTCAGAGGTTATCTTCATAAAGATGTCTTGAACCAAAAATTCATCACGGGTAAACTCCTCAGCCTCAGCCTTTTCATAGACTACGCATAGGTAGTCCATATCCTTGTCCTTGGGCTTTACACGAAACCACACCGTGCCTCGCGACACGTCGTGGATAAGCACATCGAAATCCTCTTTTTGTGGCTCGGGAAGTGGCTCCACGGGCTGCTCGCACGACACACATAGCTGAGCAAGCACAAGGCATAGAAGCGAAAATAAGATAGACTTTTTCATGACCTATAAATTTGAAAAAAGGAGCCACACACCTAGTGTAGCTCCCCTCATTTCAACATCTTCGATTAAATGAAGAACGAACGTACGTAGCTAATGCTCATAACATCGCTCACGGGCGCAGTAAGAGGCTCTACCTCGTGGTAGGTAACCATAGCAGCACGTGGCGCACCCACAGCCTCGCTCCAGATGCACTCTAGCTGAGGCTCCAACGACTTATCGCTAAATACCATCGACTTAGCAGGCTGAGCCATAGCGTTGTTCACTGCCTCTACATAGCCCTTAAGCTCCTCGATGTCGTCGCCCACGCCCGTAGGCTTAACAGCAACACGAGCCACCTGACCCTCATTGCTATTAGCGTCCTTAGCATAAGCCAAGATTGTCTGATCAACATCCCACTCTGCTACCATAAAGTCGTATGGCACATCGAGGCTGCGCAACTGATTCCAATAACCACGGAACTCCGAGATAATATATCGGTCCGCGAGTGAAGCTACATCTTCGTATGCATCAGCAGACAGTGCGCTAAAAACAGCTGATGCACCATTAAAATTTTCGATCTCAACAGCCAAGATAGCACGACCTGCAGTGAGCTCGGCGTCGCCAAACACGGCACCTGCCTCAACATCACCGTTGTATGTGCCAAGAACCTTAGCGCTTGGATTAACACCGCCTACAGCCTCGGTCTTAGCGATAACGTCGCTATATACGCAGCGTACGAACTCACGTTTGTGAGCGTCGATAACCAAAACGTATGCAATATACTCAGTCTCAGGCTGAAGGTTCTCTACACGATACTTACCCTCGCCATTGCGGTAGTATGCTGTAAGCTTCTTCTCCAATGCCTCCCAGAATGTAAGGCTTGGGCTCTGGCCTGTCATAGTCATCTGCACGAGCTGTGCAAGAAGTGAGTTGTACTCACCCATAGCTGCCTGAGGGTTGAAGCCGCTAGCCACAGCGATACCTGGCTGGTAGTAGATTGTTGGATCTGATGGCTTAACCTCGAATGTGAAACCGTAAGGGCCAATCTCCGATGCGCTGAACTCAAACTCTACGTTCATTGGGTCACCCTGCTCCTCAGTTACGAACGACACGTAAACAGGCGCTGAGGTGATTGTACCTGGGTTGATGTCATACTCGCCAGTCTCCTCGTTAACCTGACCATAAGTTGGGTTAGGCTCGAAGCTGAATGCCACGATGTAGTACTCAGTCTCGGCGATGTTAAGCTCAAGCTTGTTCTCGCCTGTAAGATCTACAATACCCTTCACTGGGTCCATGCGCTTACGCTCGTTGTTCTCGTCCCAATAGTAGATATACTCGGTTACTGCTGCCTGAGCAAGCTCTACTGGCTTCATGCTCTTCTTTGAGCTGTCGATATAGCCAACGCAGTAGTAGTACTCAGCATCGAGGTTTGAAGGGGTGATGCGTACATCTGCTGAGTAGTGACCAACGTTGAACACGTCGATATCGAAGGTAAGGTCATTCTCAGCAGCCTCGCCAGAGTTGTAGCGGATCTCCTTGAGGGCAGAAGCTACGTAAGCATTGCCATCGCTGTAGTCAACAGCTGCAACAAACGACACATACTTAGTCTTAGGCTGAAGACCTGAGATGTTGAGTGTGCGAGCACCCTCGTGGAAGAGCTTAACGCCAATCTCCTCTGCTGTTAGACCCTGATCCTTGAGTGTTGAAAGCTCGGTGTTAAGATACTCCTGGAAGTACTTCTCCTTAGTCCAACCATACTCACCATCAGCGCTTGTGTAGGTCTGATACTCCTCAACAGGCATGTTGATGAGGTGCCAAAGCTGTGAGTTGTCAGATGGCTTAACGCTCAACGCTACGGTAGTAAGGTTTACGTTGTACTTAAGCTCGAATGTACAGTTGCTCTGAACGGTAGCCTCAGTAGCGAACTTACGCATATGAAGCTCCGATGTTGTTGTATCCTCGTTCTCGGTGTCGATGCCGAAGACCAAGATGTAGTAGCTTGTGCCTGGAGTAAGGTTCTCGATTTTGTGGTTCTCGAGCTTACCAGACTTAGCCTTCTGAGCAATATACTCAGCATAGTTGCCACCTGTTGACTCAACATAAGCCTTCAAGTCGCTAAAAATCTTCAAGATAAGAGCAGCATTGCTCTCGCTTGACTCAACAACCTTAGCGTCAGAGACAACAACCAAGTACTTAGCCTCGTTGTTCGAAGGTGTGATGTTGAATGTTGCATCAGTCTTAGATACTGCTGCCACCTCAATCTCGAATGTTAGAGCCTCAGGCTGTGGCTGAGGTTCTGGCTCGGGAGTAGGCTCCTCGCAAGCCACGAATGATAGGGCAAACACCAAAAGGAGCGCCATCATCGAATAGAGTTTTCTCATAGTTTTAAGGTATTAATTAGTTATTTTTAGTCGTCAAATTACTGCTCAATTATCTGACCCTCGTAGTCGAGCGACACGCTTGTGCCGTCAGCCATGCTAAAGTAGCCAGTGACGTGGTACCAAGGATAGCCAGACTCGTGCTCAACATCGACAACGACGTAGGCGCTACCCTCCACAAAGCGATACAAATCATCGCTCCATGAGTACTTCAAGTAGGTATATTCCTGAGCGCATGTCATTGCAGAGCCATCACCCAACAGATACTCGCCTATAGCCACATTCGCGTTGCTTGGGTCGGAGTAGCAGTCGATAAATAGCGTATTACCCGTAGCATTGTCATAGAACGATAGGTAGTCGTTGCGCAAACCATTTGTCTCGAGCGTATAGACGCTTGCCGATATACCCTCGCTAAAGTGGATATCACCCTGGGGGTATGGCTTAGGCTCAGGTAGTGGCTCTGGGTCGGGGGTTGGGTTAGGTTCCTCCTGAGGTGGTTCTGGCACATCAGGCGTAACATCAGGCTCGCCACACGCTACAAACATTAGCGCAGCCGCAACCATTACAAAGTATAAGATATGTTTCATGATATCAATATTTTTGACAAATATACAAAAAATATTTTTTCAACAAAACATCTCTTTGGACTAATTAGGGGGTAAAGATTTACAAAGTTATGCTTAAAGCATAAAGAATACCCCTCGAAAGAGTATCTTGACTCGTTTCGAGGGGTATTTCATCTAATGTAGGTGAGCTCTACTGCCCCACCTATCCTTTCGATTATAGATAGAAAGGACGAATGTATGAAGATGTCTTCACCACGTTGCCACGGAGCTCTGGCATTGCAACCTCTGCCTTAGGCTCAGCCTTAGGCTCAGCCTTAGGCTCAGCTACCTTAGCAGGAACCTCAACACGCTCTACGTCGAACTTAATGCCCTCGCCAAATACCAATGACTTAGGAAGAGCGATCGAGCTCTTCTCTGCGTTAAGCTTATTTACAAGAGCCTTAAGCTCCTCGATGTCGCCCTTGTTATCAACAGTAGCCATAGAGAAGCAACGACCAAGAGCACCAGGATTGCCTGCAGCATCAACAGCATAAGCAAAGGCTGTCTGAGGAGCGTTCCAACCTACAACATAGAATGAGTATGGCTGAGCCATATTAACATTTGCCCATGTGCTTGACAAGTCACCCCAAATCTCAGCATCAGGATAGATAGCTACGTTGGTTACATCGTCACCTGTCATAGAGCTATAAAGCGCACGTGCACCGTCGAAGTTTGCATACTTAATAACAGAGATAGCCTTACCCTTAGTCGCATTTGGCTGACCGAAGATAGCACCATTCTCGTCGTCACCTGAGTAGTGACCTACAACCTCGGCTGATGGCTGAATATCACCGAGTTTGCCTGTAGTTGCAATGTTCTCAAAAGTGTGAACCTTAACAACGTGGCCTGTCTCCTGTGATAGTGCAAAGACAAAGCCTGAGCAAGTTGTCTCTGGAGTCATACCAGAAGCATCAGCAGTAAATGGACCATCGTAGTAGTACATGCTAAGAACTGTAGCTGCAGTTACATTAGGATCTGCCTCCTGCTGTGCTGCAAGCTGCTCATCGAACATAGCATTTACTTCCTCAGCAAGCTCGTCCATATCCAATGTAGCATAAACCTCGTTAGAGACAACATTGAATGTGTAGTATGTTGTGCTCTCAGAAGGTACTACAGAGATAGTGAAGCCATAAGGAGATACGTTAGATGTAGTCATCTTGAATGTTGTATCCTCAGCTGCAGGTGCAGGAAGAGTCTTAAATGTCTCCATAGTAGCCTCAGTGGTGATACCACCAGCATAACCAAAGGCAACAACATAGTACTGAGTATCAGCCTTGTCAACCTTGTACTTATAAGGTGAGCCTGGGCCACCTGTATAGTCCTGAACACCAGTATAGAGCATTGCGCCATTATTGTTCATCCAGCTGCCATACATGGCTACAATCTCGTTCATAATATCGGTCGCGCTCTTCTTGCCGTCCCACTCGCCACACATCCAGCAGTATGAGTCCTTGTTGTTAGATGGAACGATCTTGATAGCGGCACGCATAGCCTCAACATCAGTTACCGAGATCTGGAATGTAAGGTTCTTAGCCTTAGCATCGCCAGTGGTGTAAGTTGATGTGGTAAGCTCAGTTGCGATAGTTACCTGACCCTCAGGTGTTACAACAAAACCTGCAACCATGTTAGTGTAGTCCGAATTAGCGTTCAAGCCCTCAGCCTTGAGCTCCAAAGTGCCCTTGTGGAACACGGTATTCATAATCTGGTTGTCGGTGTAACCCATCTTACGATATGCATCAATCTCCATCTGGAGGCAGAAGAGCAAGAATGCCTGCTCCGACATGCGGTAAGCACCCTCAGGATCGGTATAACCCTCAAAAATGTTTGAAGGAACAGTGTAGAAGTACCAAACATCATTGTTGTTAGATGGAGTAATGGTGTACTTCGCAGAGTTGCCATCAACCTCGGTCTGAATCTCAAAAGTTACATCGAGTGATGGACCAGCCAAAGTAGTAACCTTTGTCTTAGAGACTGCAGTGTTTGCCTTGTAGCCATCGGCAGGATCTACGCCAAATACTACGATGTAGTACTCTGACTCAGGGCTAAGCTGTGAGTACAAACCGTCCTCGATAGCACCCTTATCAACAATTGATGGCATATACTCCAACAAGGTCTTACCAACTGCACGTGCCTCGCTCTCGAGATCCATCAAAAGGCTCTGCACGAGGAACTCCTCACGTGTAAACTCGTCAACAGTTGCAGCATCGTACAACACGCAAAGGTACTCAGCCTCAAGATTTGAAGGAGTCACAGTGTAAGCCACCGATGACGATGTAACCTCGCCAATCTGAACATCGAAAGTTGTCACACCTGGCTTTGGTTCTGGCTCTGGTGTGGGCGTAGGCTCACACGATGCAAACGACACAGCAACAGCTGCGAGGAGCATCAACAACCAATTCATTTTCTTCATAGTTTTAGTTGATTTTAAGTTAAATATTTATGTTTCAATCAATTGCACCTAACATTCGAAAAGCCTCATGCCCCCTATCGGACAATGAAACATTTTCCATCGTACAAAAATACATTTTTTATCGTGTTGCGCAAAATTTTACGACGCTTTTTCTCAAAAAATTAGGGTTGCCCAATCCGAAAGATTGAACAACCCTAATATCTGCAAATGTTATATAGCTTCAGCTAACGTAAGGCACACAAGGCTCTGTGTGCTATATGCTAGTTAAATCTACCTGTCCAGTTAAGCGTGATACGATTCTGCTTAGGAGCATCATCGAGAGCATCAACAACGATAGTGTAGGTGCCATTACCGTTAGCCTCGATTGTCACAGTACCCTCATGGAGAGGAGCTTGCGACACACAAAGACCATCTTTATAGACCATAAATAGCGATCCGAGGAGTAGGTCGGCATCGTCGGCCACGCGGAAGCCAGGAACAAAGACACCTGGACGGAAATCTGGCATGGTAGCATCCTCAGCAGAGAAGCCAGAATCGACATATCTGCCGGTAAAGTCAGACGTAGAGTTTGAGAGGAAGTCGATAACAAGATAAGTACCATACTTCATACCATCGTTGCAGACGAACTCAATACCCCAGTTGTTGCAACCACAGCCCCAGTAGTCGCCGTAGCTGCTCACAGAAGCAGAGCAGTTAGAGACGTCGATAACAGTATCCTTAGTAAGGCTCGACACATAATCGGTGATAACACTTGTTGTGAGCGAGTAGTCGCCCTCGAACGTCACGTGATACTCCTTAGTCTCAACAAAGGCTACAAGCTCAAAGCGGTTGCCACTAACCTTGAGCGAGGCATCAGCCAAAGGTAGCGCCCAGCCCTCCATCTGGTCATCAACCCACGAGTAGTCGGTATTGCCAATATCGACAATGGTAAACTCCTCGTAGCTCTGTGAAAGGTCAAATCTATACTCGCCATCAGGGATACGAACATTATTCTCGTCTGCAGGCATAGGGGCAATAAGATCCAAACGGAAGTACTCACCGCCAGCTACAGCCGCACCATCGACAAAGCCGTCCTTGGTGAGAATAATCCAGTAATGGCCAATGCCCTCTTTGATATTATCGCCATAATAGTTACCAACGAGCTGATTAGCAGCAACATTAACAACCTCAAACTCGCCCTCGTCAAGGCCGCTCGAGCTAGCCTGATTAACTGTAATATACTCTGTCTTATCGTCGTAGCTCACACGAACCCATGTGCTACGGTTGTAGGTGTCGGTGTTGGGCGCAACAGATACAAGGATAACGCCCGCAGTGTTTGTGTTGATGTCGATAATCATCTCCTTGTCGTCGGCGAAAGCAGAGATCTCGGTATAGTCGCCACCAGTAAGCGTATAGGTGATAGGGAAGACGCCACCATCAACGCCCACCTCGACGCTCTTCTGCGAGGTAATCTCAAATACAAGCTCCTCGCCAGGAGTAACCTGCTGGGGCTCACATGCTGCAAACACAAGAGCAACAATAGCAAACAAAAGTGTAAAAAGTCGTTTCATCTCGAATAGTTTTAGTTCATTAGTGGCACAAAGATAATAAATCTTTGGATAAATTAGTAATGAGGAGTTCGTAATTAGTAATAATTTCCGCTGCAACGCTCTATGACTCACTACTCATTACGCATTTACTCACAAAAAAAAGGTTGTCCAACAATAATGCTGGACAACCCTTTATATAAGAACTCGTAGAGAGAGAATTACATCTTCTTACCTACGTTAGTCTTCTTTGCACCCTTAGCAGCAGAAGCCTTAGCAGCAGCCTTTGGAGCTACCTGCTTTGTCTTCTTCTCAGCTACTACAGTAGCGTCCTCAACAGCGTCGGTCTTCTTAGCGCGTGAACGACGAGTCTTTGGCTTAGCCTCAGCTGCAGGAGCTGCTGCCTCACGGCCGAATGTGTAAGTCTCGTTGAAGTCAACGAACTCGATGATACACATATCAGCACCATCACCAAGACGGAAACCAGTCTTGAGGATACGTGTGTAGCCACCTGGACGCTCCATGATCTTAGGAGCGATTGTGCGGAAGAGCTCAGTAACTGCCTCCTTCTGCTTCAAATATGAGAATACCACACGACGTGAGTGAGTAGAATCCTCCTTAGACTTAGTTACAAGAGGCTCGATGAACTTCTGAACAGCCTTTGCCTTAGCAACTGTTGTCTGAATACGCTTGTGCATGATAAGCGAAACAGCCATGTTTGAAAGCATAGCCTTACGGTGGCCCGCCTGTCTGCCAAGGTGATTAAAATTCTTATTGTGTCTCATAATTAATCTTTATCAAGTTTGTAGATAGATACGTCCATGCCGAATTTGAGGTTCAAAGAAGCAAGCAACTCGTCAAGCTCAGTGAGTGACTTCTTACCAAAGTTGCGGAACTTCAAGAGCTCGTTGCGGTGCAACTTCACAAGGTCGCCAACAGTGTCAACATCAGCTGCCTTCAAGCAGTTCAAAGCGCGAACGCTAAGATCCTGGTCAGCGAGCTTAGTCTTAAGCAATTGACGCATGTGCAAGATGCTCTCATCGAACTCCTCAACACCCTGCTGCTCCTCCTCGTCGATAGTGATCTTCTCGTCAGAGAATAGCATGAAGTGCTGGATAAGAATCTTTGCTGCCTCCTTCAACGCATCCTTCGGATGAATTGAGCCGTCTGTAGTAATCTCCAAATTCAACTTCTCGTAGTCGGTCTTCTGCTCAACACGGTAGTCCTCAACAGAGTACTTAACGTTCTTGATAGGCGTGAAGATCGAGTCGATAGGAAGTGTGTCGATATCCTTCTCGATGCCGGCATTCTCCTCTGAAGGCACATAGCCACGACCCTTACCAATGGTAATAGTCATCTGCATCTTGGTGCCAGGAGCGAGGTGGCAAATAACCAACTCAGGGTTCAAAACCTTGAAGAATGAAAGGTAGTTAGAGATGTAACCTGCTGTGAGCTCAGTTACGCCTGCAACGTTGATTGATACCTTCTCAGCCTCCTCGTTATCAACAGTGCGAATGAAACGTACCTGCTTGAGGTTCAAGATGATCTCAAGCATGCCCTCCATCACACCGGGGACAGCGGCAAACTCATTGTTCACGCCAGCAACCTTAACGGTTGTGATAGCATAGCCCTCCAACGACGAGAGCAACACACGGCGCAAAGCGTTTCCTACAGTCATGCCATAGCCAGGCTCCAACGGACGGAACTCAAACTTGCCGAACGATGAAGTAGACTCCAACATGATGACCTTTTCAGGTTTTTGGAATGCTAATATTGCCATAATATTGAATTTGTTGTTAATTACTACTTAGAGTACAACTCGACGATAAGCTGCTCCTTGATGTTCTCAGGAATCTCCTCACGCTCAGGAGTCTGAAGGAACTTACCGCTCATTGAAGCGTTGTCCCACTCCAACCATGCATAGCGGCTGCGTGCAGCGCCAGACAAAGCGTCAGTGATAACCTCCAAAGTCTTTGACTTCTCACGAACTGATACTACGTCACCAGCCTTAAGAGCGTATGAAGGAATGTTTACTACATTGCCATTTACGCAGATGTGGCGGTGTGATACAAGCTGACGTGCTGCTGCGCGTGTTGGAGCGATGCCCAAACGGTAAACAACGTTGTCCAAACGGCACTCGAGCAACTTAAGAAGGTTCTCGCCGGTGATACCACCCATACGAGCTGCTGCCTCATAAGTGCGTGCAAACTGCTTCTCCAAAATGCCGTAAGTGTACTTAGCCTTCTGCTTCTCAGTAAGCTGCTCGCCATACTCTGAGTTCTTCTTACGCTTGCGAGCAAGACCATGCTGTCCAGGAGGGAAGTTACGCTTCTCAAGAACTTTGTCAGCACCGTAAATAGCCTCGCCAAAACGACGGGCAATCTTTGACTTAGGTCCGATATATCTTGCCATAATATTTCTTTAAGTTTAATTGTAAAATTAAGTTTTTCGCTACTTTGCTCTTAATAATCGTATAAACTGCTCTTATGAAGCATTATACACGACGACGGTTAGGAGCGCGGCAGCCATTGTGTGGTAGTGGTGTAACGTCGATGATCTCAACTACCTCGATACCTGCACCGTGGATAGTACGAACTGCAGACTCACGACCCTGACCAGGACCCTTCACGTAAACCTTAACCTTACGCAAACCCATATCGTAAGCAACCTTTGCGCAGTCAGCAGCAGCTGTCTGTGCAGCATAGGGAGTATTCTTCTTTGAACCACGGAAGCCCATCTTACCAGCTGATGACCAGCTGATTACCTCACCAACCTCGTTAGTGATGGTAATGATAACGTTGTTAAAAGTCGAGTGTACGAAAGCCATACCCTGAGCCGAAACCTTAACAACCTTCTTCTTAACTGTTCCAGTTTTCTTTGCCATAACTCTCTAATATTACTTAGTTGCCTTTTTCTTGTTTGCTACAG
>JAGBTQ010000025.1 GCA_017631275.1 Alistipes sp. | reverse complement strand
TTGCTCTTCATGTGCTCGGTAAGGTGGTTGATACGGTAGGTGAATAACGCGATCTGGCTCTCGGGTGAGCCTGTGTCGGTTGTAGACTTGCCGTACTGGCCAAACAACTCCTGCTTCTTCTCAGGTGTCAAATACATAAAATTAAAGGTTTTATGGTACGCATCCCACTTCATTTCCCGAGGATTACGCACCTGGTTGCGCTCTACGACAGATCATCCTTACCTTAGATCCTGCCAGAACGTGCGGCAAAGATAGATATTTTTTTCTGATTACCAAAGGCTTTTTCAAAGAAAAAGAAAATTTCATGCAAATAATTTTACAACTATTTTTCAAAACCTGATTATCGCAACCAATATCACCTAAATTTTCAACCAATAACACCTTATCAACACATCAAAAACAACAATGTTTTATATTCTTTTCATTTACTTTTATACCCTACTTTTAGAATATTTAACTATCACATACGACGATATTATTAAACCTACCGCAATGACATTTGGAACAATAGTTTGATAAAAATGGCATTTTTTAGGAAAATATAGTAGAAAATTATAAATTTTCACTACCTTTGTTGCTCAAACACTACTAGAACAAATGGCAAAGACAACAAAAGCATATATTCTTTTTGCAGCAATCTGCGTCGTAGCCACCCTACTCGTTGGCTGCCAGGGCTGTAAAAAGCAATATACCGTTGTTGAGAGTACTGCCCTCGGCACATTTGTTCAAGTAAAGTGCTCCCCCACCATTACTAAAACAGAGCTATATGACCTGGTTCGCAACATCGACACTGAGGCAAAAGAGTCAATGTCGATATTCGAACATGGGTCACAACTATCGAAAATCAATCGCAACGAATGTGACAGCCTCGATAGCCACATTATGGCAAACCTCGCACTAGCCAAGCGCTACTACGAGCTAAGCAACGGCTACTACGACGTGACGGTTAAGCCACTCACCTCGGCATGGGGTTTTGCTGCCAAAGACGAGAAGTGCAACAAACCAAACATCGACTCACTACTCGAGTTCGTGGGCTTCGACAAGATAGCAATCAACGACCACCGCATAACAAAGAGCGACAGTCGCGTACAAGTCGACCTTAACTCAATAGCCAAGGGCTATGTTGTTGATTTGGTAGCTGAGGTACTCTCTAAGCGTGGCGTTGAGAGCTACATGGTGAACATCGGTGGCGAGATACGCTGCAAGGGCATGAACCCCGAGGGCAGTGAGTGGCACATTGGCATTGAGACACCCTACGAGGGCAACTTCGAGCAGAACTCGTTGGAGAAGATTATCCCAGTGTCGAACTGCGCTGTGGCAACATCGGGCAACTACCGACGCTACTACACTTCGGAAGATGGCTTGAAGGTGTGCCACACAATTAACCCCAAGACGGGATATAGTGTGCTTAGCAACCTACTCTCGGCAACAGTCGTAGCACCAACATGTGCTGAGGCAGATGCAGCAGCTACCATGTTCATGGCAATGGGCTCGGAGGGTGGTGCATTAGAGCTTGCCAAGCAGTGCGAGAAGGATTATGGCTGGAGCTACTACTTCATCTACGCCGACGGCGAAGGGTATAGAGTGGAGTGCTCAGCGAGATTTAGATAGGCTATGAAGGGCTTGTTACTATACAACAAAAGGGCTCGTCGTGGCAGCTTGGGCAAGCGCATTACGGAGATTGTTGAGCTATTCAAGCAAGAGAGCATAGAGCTTGAGCCCACACTTATTGAGTTTGACAAAAACCCCTTTGAGGGGCACGAAGATATAGAGATAGCTGTGACGGCAGGTGGTGACGGAACAATCAACTACGTCATCAATATGATGCGAGCAAAGGGCATTAACCCACAGCTCGGCATCATTCCCGCAGGAACAGCAAACGACTTTGCCTCGGCAATAGGCATGCGACGCAAAATTATGGAGGCGGCACGCCAGATTGCAAAGGGCAAGGAGCGCACGGTAGATTGTGGCGTAGTAAACGGACGATACTTTGTTAACGTCTTTGGCTTTGGAGTGCTGACCACAGCATCACACTTTACCTCCGACAAGGAGAAGCAGCTCATAGGTAAGTTGGCGTATATACATGTAGGTATTAAGGATTTTATCAGCATGCACAACATACCGCTGCACATCGAGGCTGACGGCACCGCGCACGACATCGAGGCGGTGATGTGCTTGGTCTTTAATGGCAATAGTGCAGGACAGTTTAAGCTCGCTGCCGATGCCAAGATTGACGATGGAGAGCTCGACCTACTTGTGTTGGAGCACCACAACGCCTTTGCCACATGCGCAAACATGGTGGGACACCTGCTTGGCACTAAGCCCGAGGCAGTGCACCACATACGATGCCATGAGCTAACCATAAGCTCGAATATAGAGGAGCCAACAGATGTTGATGGCGAGCCTGGCCCACAGTTCCCGATGCACATACGTTGCGAGAAGGGAGCGCTGAGAATACGATGCTAAATAAATGCTAAATAAATGAAGCAAGATGGAATTAAGCGAGCTTCGATAGACAAGCTCAAATCGAGATTCGAGACATCATACTACTCGGAGGATATGGTTATCACTCCGTTGGTTATGTTTCGTGAGCTCGACGACCTAACAGCACTCATTCAGGGTGTGTCTATTGGTGTAACCGTGAGTGGCACTGCCAAGATTAAGATCAATGGCAAGCTTCACGAGTTGCGCCCTAATACCCTATTCATCTTCAACGAAAATACCGTTATCGAACAGGTCAAGACATCTATTCGCTCGTCGGGATATATGATCACCTACTCACGTCAATATCTCAACAGCATTCAGGTAGATACGCAGGACCTTATCTCAATATATCACGGTTTCCTCGATGAGCCATGTGTACAGATTGAGCCTCAGGAGGCAGCATACATTCACGACATCTCGAAGCTCATGCGCTCGGTGTTGTGCGACTATGCGCCTACAGCCAATCGCGACAAGATTATCGCATCGCTCTTTGCAGCCATGTTCCACTACGTGATGGGCATCTTGCAGCAGCACAGCAGCAATGGTTCAAACAACGTGAGCAACCGCACAGATGAGCTATTCAACCGCTTCCTCGACCTCTTGCGCGAGCATTGTAGCACTGAGCGCAGCGTGGAGTTCTATGCTCAGAAGATGGGTATCACGCCAAAGTACCTCTCGCTAATCCTCAAGAAGAAGAGCGGCCGCAACGCCTCGAAGCTTATTGACGAGGCTGTAGTCTATGAGGCAAAGCGTCTTCTTAAATATTCGGGCTTGAGCATCAACGAGATTGCCACCAAGCTCAACTTTGCATCGCAGTCATTCTTCGGCAAGTACTTCAAGCAGCGAGTGGGAGTATCGCCATCGCGCTACAAGATTTGGAACGGACACACCGAGGAGAACATTGTAAACGAGGATATTCTTTTTAGCGACTCGATTACATCGAACGACAACAAATAATTTATCAATATTTACATTAACACAATTTTAATTTTATGAAAAAACTTTTCAAACACCTCGTGTTGGCACTTGCGATTGTTGTAGCATTTGCCTCACAGGCCTTCGCAGCTAAGCCTATCTATGGTAAGGTTGTAGATGTTATGGGTGGTGCTCCAGTGAACTGGACTCTCTATGCTACCGACAATGGCAACAACACCTACACATTGGTGTTCAGCGGTGCTATTAAGGCTGGCTACCACGGCTACTCACTCAGCGACCCATTCTCAGCTCCTTACTTCGAGTTCAAGGGCGGCAAGAAGGTTGGCGCAATGAGCGAGCCACTTAAGGGTAAGATGCATTCACACACCGACGAGTATGGTGATGTTGTGAAGCACTACAAGGGCACTATGATGTTCGTTCAGAACATGCAGGCAGCACCAGACACTAAGGTTACTGGTTCTATTGGTGCAAACATCTGTACTGACGCTACAAACCAGTGCCAGCAGTGTACTTTCGACTTCGAGATCACACTCTCTCCAGTAAAGGAGGAGGCTGCAGCAGCTCCAGCTGCTGAGGAGAAGAAGGAGGAGGTGAAGGCTGAGGTTGAGGCTGAGGTAGTTGCTCCTGCAGTTGAGGAGGCAAACACTGAGGCTAAGGCTGAGGAGCACCTCGTAGCAAGCGCAGCACCTACTGCTAAGAAGCTTGATTGGAGCTCAATCATCTCTGCTATCATCTGGGGTTTTGCAGCATTGCTCACTCCATGTGTATTCCCAATGGTTCCTATGACCGTTTCATTCTTCATCAAGGGTTCAGGTTCTAAGGCTCAGGGTCGCTTCCGTGCAACAATGTATGGTATCTTCATCGTAGCCCTCTACGTGTTGCCTATCGCTGCTCTTATCCTTATTACTCGCTTCACTGGTGGTGAGGGTGTTACCGAGGATATCTTCAACTGGTTGTCAACACACTGGATTCCTAACCTCATCTTCTTCGCTATCTTCATGATCTTCGCTGCATCATTCTTCGGTGCATTCGAGATTACCTTGCCATCAAGCTTGGTTAACAAGAGCGACGCAGGTGCTGAGAAGGGCGGTTTGATCGGTATCTTCTTCATGGCTATGACCCTCGTACTCGTATCATTCTCATGTACAGGTCCTATCGTAGGTACTGTTATCATCGAGTCAATGAACGGTGGTTTGTGGATGCCTATCATCACTATGGCTGCATTTGCAACAGCATTTGCTCTTCCATTTACTCTTCTTGCATGGTTCCCATCATTGCTTAAGAACATGCCTAAGAGCGGTGGCTGGTTGAACTCAGTGAAGGTTGTTCTTGGTTTCGTTGAGATCGCCCTCGGTCTTAAGTTCCTCATGACTGCTGACCAGACTTACCACTGGGGCTTGCTCGACCGTGAGGTTTACCTCGCTATCTGGATTGTAGTATTCACATTGCTTGGTTTCTACCTCCTTGGCAAGCTTCGCTTTGCTCACGACGACAAGATGGAGCACCTTCCAGTTAAGCGTCTTGTGCTCTCAATCGTTGTATTCTCATTCGTAGTATATATGATTCCTGGTATGTTCGGTGCACCACTTAACGCACTCTCAGGTTACCTACCTCCAATGACATCTCAGGACTTCCGCATCGATGGTAGCAACGACAACCTTAACGCTGACGTTAAGTATGGCGACAAGCTCCACTTGCCACACAACCTCAAGGGTTACTTCGACCTTGACGAGGCTATCGAGGCTGCAAAGAAGGCTAACAAGCCTATCTTCCTCGACATCACTGGTCACGCATGTAACAACTGCCGTGAGATGGAGACTCGCGTATGGAGCGACTCACGTGTTAAGGATATGTTGATGAACGACTTCATCATCTGCGCCCTCTACGTTGACGATCGTACCGACCTCAACACTGAGGACTACTACACTAACAAGAACGGTATTGTTATGACTACTCTTGGCCGTAAGAACAATGCTATCGCTGTTGAGCGCTTCGGCGTAAATGCACAGCCTGGCTACATTCTTATGTCACCAGAGGAGGAGATCTTGATGCCTGTACGTGGTTACGACGCAAGCATCGAGGGCTTCATCGAGTTCTTGGAGGGTGGTAAGGCTAAGATGTAATCATCTTAAGCAGATCACAATAAAAAGCCTCGGCTGGATATCCAGCCGAGGCTTTTTATTACATGTAAGGCGATGCTCACGACCACTATCCTCTATGATGTCATCGAAGATAACTATGTCGCCATTATCCTCGAAGAAAGGCATGTCGGCGTTGAGAGAGTATTGCGGAGAGGTTAGAAGTCTTCCTCCCTCAGTTCCTCGAAGATGTTTACCCCTACGTCCGTTCCAAATCGTTCCCTCTGTGGTTTCTCCGTTGAGATTATTGTCTCCTCCGCTGTTGGTGCGCTCGCTATTTTTGTTGTTGTATCCATCACGTAAAGCAATTAAAGTGTCCTTTAGTATTTTACCCCTCAAAGGTAGTGAAAAGTTAAAGGAGTTCAAAATATCAGTCTCTGAAACTTTGTCATCGAAGAAAGGCATGTCACCACTCTGGAGAGAGTAGCGGGTAGGGGTTAGAACTCGCCCTCGTCTTCCGATGTCTCCTGATGGCCCTGCTTCAGAATATCCACGCCAAAGTCCTTGATTATCGACCTTATTGATCTCTTCTCTATTGGCGCTGTCTGCTCCTGTGGAGTCTTCTCCTTCTTTTCTTGATTTGTATTCATTATGTAACTCATTAACGATTTTTCTATAAAGCTATCACGCAAAGGTACAGAAATATTCTGATTAGCAAATAACTCTTGAGCATAAATGCCGCCTCCATCACCATCTGCTGTGCCGTCTCCATATCGCCACGCTCTACGGCTGAGAGGTAGGCAGCATCCATCTGGGGGAGGTAATGAGGGAAAATTTAGCCGACACCTTTGGATTTTCAAAATTTTGTATTATATTTGTGACAGATATAAGCTCTTGATTGTTTTGAGCCTCCGCAACTGGAGCGGAAACGCTGAAATAATCGAGGGCTTTCTTTTTGTCCGCATATAGCATCTTGCCATCTGTTACCCATCTTGCGACACTATCGCCTCGCTTATCGTACACTGAAGATATGATATTGAAGTCAATATCATGTCTACCCTTTCCTACGGACAAAGCCGCAAGGATATTATTGTCTTTTATCTTTAGTTCTGTAAGGATAGCAAAAGACCCTTCGTGAGACCCTTCAAATACAGATATAGGAAAGTTTATCGCCAACGGCAAATTCTTTAGAGCCGATTTATCATAGCCATGCTTACGCAGTTTCGACAACAACTTTGTTCCATATAGTCGGATAGGCTTATCCTCTATACCTGTAGAAAGCAATATGGATGATGGGCGCCCCAAGTTGAAGATACGCTCTCGAGCATTCTCCTCTGTTAGTGCCGCCAACTCTGCATTAAAACGCTCATTGGTCTCCTGTAAAAAGAAGCGCACATTCTCCATCTGCGAAGCCTTCTGCATAGCCTCGGCACGAGAAGCTTTATCGCCCTTCTCATACTCGAACACCTCTACACCCGCATCCTTGAGTCTTGACTCCACATCAAGAGGTATATCATTAGGCACTACGGCAGCCGTGAAGTCGTTAAGCTCGCCGACCACCTAAATTAGCGCACTAAATTTCTTGTCAGAAGGGGTTAGATGTGGTGCATCTGAAAAGTAATCACCCGGGGATAGTACTAAAACGTACAGCCCAGGGTGATTAACTTTTTACGATGTGCCGCAGATGACCCCTTATCACAAGAAGTTAAAGAAGCGCTCTTTATAATTCTCGCCTAGGGGTATATACTCGCCATTGTCTAGGAAGATGCGACCCTTGGTGTAGCTCGATATGCGCTTAATATTGATGATATATGAGCGGTGCACACGCAAGAAGTTGTTTGCTGGCAACGACGCCTCCATATTCTTTAGGCGGAAAAGCGTGGTGATGGTCTGACCGCCCTCAATGTGTAGGCGCACATACTCGCCCGCACTCTCCAAATATACGATGTCGGCAATCTTCACAAGCTGTGTCTTGTAGTCTGCCTTAACAGATAGGTAGCCCTGATCGGCCTCCTCAGCCTCGTTCTGTGTTGCCACAGCCGATTCAGCAGCACGACAACGCTCAACAAGGTCGACAAGCGAGATAACCTTTTGCGTAGCCTTCACAAACTCATCGTAGCTAAATGGCTTCAACAGATAGTCGATAGCATTTAACTTAAAGCCCTCCAACGCAAACTCGGAGTGCGCTGTGGTGAAGATGATGAAGTAGTTCTGAGTAAGCGAACGCACAAAGTCAAGACCATTCATATCGGGCATATTGATATCGACAAATATAAGGTCGATAGGTTCCTGCTCGATAATCGACTGCGCCTCGCGAGCACTACGGCACGAAGCCACAAGTTCGAGCTGGTCGGTGCGCTCGATATAGCTTTTTATCTGACGCAGAGCCAACGGCTCATCATCTATTGCAATGCACTTTACCATATTTTAAGGTATTACGGGAATTACTAACTTTACGACATACTTTTTCGAGTCGCTATCATCGATGTCGAGCATATACCTATTATTAAATAGTAGGTCAAGACGACGCGTGATGTTGCTAAGACCGATGCCACTGCGCTCCGAAGAGTGCGAGTAGTGGCGGCTGTTGGCAACAACGCACGTAAGCTCGTTGCCGTCGACATATAGGCTTATGTGTATGTGCGACTCCTGGTTATAGCTAATGCCGTGCTTAAAGGCATTCTCCACAAGCACGATAAGCAAAAGTGGAGGCAGCTCTACTCTACGGCATACGTTCATATCGGGGAACGTGAAGCTAATATCGATATCGTCGATATAGCGAATACGCATAAGCTCTATATAGTTACTCAGGAACTCCACCTCCTTGTCGAGGGTCGTTGTCTGCTCACCCGAGTCGTAGAGCACATGGCGCATCATGCGCGAGAGATCCATAACGCTCTTACGTGCCATCTCCTTGTCGAAGTCGATCATCGAGTGGATGTTGTTAAGCGTATTCATCAAGAAGTGGGGATTTATCTGATACTTCAGATACTGCATCTGGCTCTCGATATTCTCTCTCTCGAGCACCGCCATACGCTGCTCTGTAGATATCGCTCGATAGTAGAGCTTAATCATACTATTAGCTCCAGCCATCAAGATACCGAACAGCACATTCCAGTACCACGCCAACTCCGTAAGCGATGCCTTATCGCGCAGAAACTCATTGCTCTGCCAGTAGCGGATATCGAGAACGTCTATGGTACCAAATATCGATGCTACGAGCAACAATAGCAGGACGATATACCAACCATAGCGGTTGCGCAGGAGCAGTGGCGAGAGGCAGTAGTTATGAACAAGGAATATAGCAAAATATGGAGTAATCTTTGCCCAGGATATGACCACCTTACCGAAGTCTACGGCCTCCTCCGACATAAGGTGGGCATTCATAAAGGGTATAAGATATATGGCAGCCCACACAAGGGCATAGACCATATTCTCGCCAAGGCTAATATTTCTGAATATCTTTCGTAGGTTCATACCTCACAAATTTAACACTTTTGCGACAATCGGCAAAACAATTAGCTCAAATATAAATAATCACCCATATTTGTTAAGCGAAAAAGAGTATCTTTGTATCATCAAAACTAAGTGACTATGTTAAAGGGACTACTATTCGATATGGACGGTGTGTTGGTTAACAACCTCGATGTTCACCGTCAGGCATTTGCCGAGTTCTTCCGTCGCTATGGCGTTGAGCGCACCTTCGACGAACTTAATCGCCACTTTGGGCGTGGCAACGACGACATCATGGGCGACCTTATGCCTCGCGAGATTGTTGAGCGTGTGGGCATTCGTGAGCTTGGCAACCAGAAAGAGGCAATATACCGCGAGATATATGCCCCAACCATCACACCTCAGGCGGGACTTGTTGAGTTCTTGAAAAAGAGCCATGAGCGAGGCTTGCGTGCAGCTGTAGGCTCATCAGGATTCCGCGCAAATGTAGATTTTGTGCTCGACAAGTGCAACATACGCCAATACTTTGAGGCGGCAGTTGCGGGCGATGAGGTGACACGCTGCAAGCCCGATCCAGAGATTTACCTCACCGCAGCAAAGCACCTCGGCTTAAAGCCCGAGGAGTGCATCGTCTTTGAGGATGCTGAGGCGGGTATCGAGGCGGGAAAGCGTGCAGGAATGAGGGTTGTAGCACTTGCAACAACCTTTGACCGCAACTTCCTCGAAAAGACCGAAGCCGACTATATTATCGACGACTTTCGTGGCTTAGAGATAGAGACTCTCGAGCAGATATTAGACTCGTTCAAGTAGCTCCTTGATAGGCTTTAGACGCAAGAATAGGTCGAGAACACGCGCTGGCAATAGGGCGCATATCACAACCACAAACTTGGTAAATAGACCCGGCGTTAGACGTCTACGACCACGCATCATAGCCTTCACGCCACGGCGAGCAATAGCCTCGGGGCGCATCATTATGCCGAGGCTCACAAACCTACGGCGCAGCTTATCGCTAAGCTTATAGAATGGCGTATCGACAGCACCGGGGAACACGGCAGTAACGCTCACACCATGGCGGTGCAACTCATACCATATTGCCGAAGCGAAGCTCTTCAAATAGGACTTTGTAGCGCTATAATGCGAGATTGTGGGATAGGGCAACCATGCCGTAGATGAAGACATGATGAGTATCTTGCCTCGTCCACGCTCCTTCATCCTCTCGCCAAAGTAGCGAACAAGGAGCGTTGTTGTGGTGCAGTGTAGGTCGATAATTGTTTGCAAACGCTCGGCATCGGTGCGCATAAGTGTGCCAAAGAGCAACATGCCAGCATTGCACACCAACACCTCGACTTCGAAGCCATGCTCCTCACACTCGTCGAACATCGTGCGTGCCGAGTTAGGATATGAAAGATCAACACACATAGTACGTACATCTACACCAAACTCCGCGTGTAACTCCTCGGCAGTAGTGGCGAGCGCTTCAGGTTGATTACTTACTGCGATAATGTTATAGCCACGACGTGCCAGCTCTGTGGCGTAGTGGCGACCAATGCCCGATGAGGCACCTGTGATTAATGCATAGCTCATGGCACAAAGTTACTAAATTTTACTATTTTTGTAACCAAAATAGTCAATATTATGGCAAAGAGAGTTGAAAAGACAAATGCTGCACGCCTCCTGGATAAGGCAAACATTGCATACGAGCTTGTTCCATACACCGTTGATGAGGATAACCTCGCAGCAACACACGTTGCCGAGGAGCTTGGCGAAGATATTGCCACTGTATTCAAGACATTGGTGTTGCGTGGCGACCGCACGGGTTTGTTTGTATGCGTAATCCCTGGCGACAAGGAGGTAGACCTGAAGGCTGCCGCACGACTCTCGGGCAACAAGAAGGCTGACCTAATACCAATGAAGGAGCTGCTACCTACAACGGGATATATTCGTGGCGGCTGCTCGCCAATAGGCATGAAGAAGCCACTACCAACGTTTATCGACGATAGTTGCACGCTGCACGAACGCATATACATAAGTGCTGGAGTAAGAGGCCTACAAATAGCAATAGCACCAAACGACCTTGTTCGGTTCGTTGGTGCTACTGTAGCTACATTAGTATAGGACTACCCTACTTCGTTAATTTTGGCAAATATGAGCGGTTGACAACAACACGCACAGCGCGTGGTATGTTGCGTAGCTCGACCGGTGTATTGCCTAACAACTCGCCATCAATCTCCAAGCATATCTCTGGCGACGACTCGATACGCACACTCTTACCCTGAGCATGGATAACATGGCCAATCGTATATATATCGCCATTAAATAGACGCTTTAGGCGGAAGATGATGTTCCACCAGTGCAGAGGTCTAATTAGCGTGACATCGAGCAAACCATCATCGACAACAGCCTCGGGCAGCTGCTGAATACCACCACCATTATACCTACCTACGCCAATAGCAACACTCAGCAAGAGGTTGTTATAGACGAGTCTGTCATCAACCCAAACCTTCACGCCCGTAGGCTTATACTTAAAGAATGTACCTATGAGTGTCATCAAATAGGAGCTTGCACCAAGGCGGCTCTTAGATGTGGAGTTCTGCATATTTCGAATAACTGCTGCGTCAAAGCCTACGCCCGCAACATTTGCCGCATAGCGCACCTGACGAAACATCGACTCCTCGTACTCCACCGAAGCCACATCCTGTAGAAAGGTGTAGCCCTCTTTAATTGCACGAATAGCCTCGGCATAGCGCGTTGGGAGTCCGAACATACGAATCCAATCGTTGCCCGTACCAACAGCAATAACAGCCACCGTAACCTCGTGAGGCTCAACGACGTTCTGAATAAACAGTCCATTGACAACCTCGTGTAGCGTGCCGTCGCCACCAACAACAATTATGTGGCGATAGCCCGACGTAATGGCCGACACAGTAAGTTCCGTTGCATGGCACTTATGTTCTGTAAATACCGCCTCGCACCTAATGTTGTTATCGCGAAGTAGCTTAGATATAAGAGGAAAGTCGTCCAACCCCTTACCTGAGCCAGATATGGGGTTGACGACGACAAACCACTTAGCACCACTATCAACAGTGGGTCTATCTACAATTTGCTCTCTCATAGCAAGAGATACCTAATTTTACTTCTTAGGTGCGTTGCGGAGAGTGTTAAGCAAGAAGTCGTAGAACTTCGCAACAGAGGCGATGTTTACCTTCTCGTCTGGAGAGTGTGGGTAGCAGATAGTAGGACCAAATGAAATCATATCCATACCTGGATACTTAGCGCCAATGATACCGCACTCCAAACCTGCGTGGATAGCAGTAACCGATGGCTTAACACCATAAAGCTTCTCGTAAGACTCGAGCATGGTGTGCAAGATAGGCGACTTCATATTTGGATTCCAGCCGCTGTATGAGCCTGAAAGCTCAACATCAGCACCAGCAAGCTCAAATACTGAAGAGATAGCACCTGCCAACTCAGCCTTCTCAGTATCTACTGATGAGCGCAACAAGCACTTAACCTCGATTGTTGAGCCGTTAGATACAACGATAGCAAGGTTAGAAGATGTCTGCACAAGATTCTCCATAGCGATAGACATGCGCTGAACACCATTAGGGCAACCACATACGGCACGAATCAATGAGTGTGACTCAAGGTGTGGAATGATAGCCTTAGGGCACTCAACAGGCTCTGCAAAGATCTCGATAGAGTCCTCGATACCCTCGAACTCCTTGATGATAACCTTCTCGTAAGACTTAACGTTAGCCTCGAAGATAGCAGCCTCAGCCTCGCGTACAACAACAACTGCCCATGCCTCACGTGGGATAGCATTACGCATGTTACCACCCTCAACTGCTGCGAGCTCCAAGCCGTAAGACTCAGTCTCCTGACGCAACAAGCGGAACAATACCTTGTTTGCATTAGCACGCTGTGTGCCAATCTGAATACCTGAGTGACCACCCTTCAAGCCCTTAACGGTAACCTTGTAGGCAGCGAACTTACCCTCCAAAGGCTGCTCACGATACTTGAACGTAACGTTTACGTCCATACCACCAGCGCAACCTACATACAACTCGCCCTCAGTCTCAGAGTCGAGATTGAGCAAGATGTCGCCCTTGAGCAAGCCACCCTGAAGACCGAAAGCACCGTCCATGCCAGTCTCCTCAGTTGCTGTAAACAAGCACTCCAATGGGCCGTGTACCAACTCCTTATCCTCCATAGCAGCCATAGCAGCAGCCAAGCCAATACCGTTATCAGCGCCAAGAGTAGTGCCATTAGCAGTTACCCACTCGCCGTCGATATATGCCTCGATAGGATCTGTCGAGAAGTCAAACTCCTTGTCGTTGTTCTTCTGTGGCACCATGTCGGTGTGTGCCTGAAGAATGATACCCTTGCGATCCTCCATGCCTGGAGTAGCTGGCTTATAAACATATACGTTCTGAGCCTCGTCAACCTTGTGCTCAAGGCCAAGCTCCTCAGCCCACTTTACGATGTAGGCACGAATAGCATCCTCCTCGTGTGATGGGTGAGGAATGTTACAAATCTCAGCAAAGTGCTTCCACACAAGCTCGGGCTTCAAGCCCTTCAAATTCTTGTCCATAGTTATTAGATTTAGTTAATTAGTTATCTTTCTTTACTTTAAGTCCATTTTCAAGCTCCTCACGCTTATCGAAGGCATCAACAATATACTTCACCAGGCGGTGACGCACAATGTCGCGCTTATCAAACTCCACAATGCCTATGCCATCAATATTTTTGAGTGTATCCATTGCACGCGTAAGACCGCTATCCGAGCGACGAGGAAGATCGATCTGCGTAACGTCGCCCGTGACGATAAACTTAGCATTACGACCCATACGCGTGAGGAACATCTTTATCTGCGAGAGCGTGGTATTCTGCGCCTCGTCCAAGATAACGAAGGCATTATCCAGTGTACGACCACACATATATGCCAACGGAGCAATCTGCACAGTGCCCTCCTCGATATATTTCTGGAGCTTAGCCGCAGGAATCATATCGTTCAATGCGTCGTACAACGGCTGCAAGTATGGATCAAGCTTCTCCTTCATGTCGCCAGGCAAAAAGCCAAGCTTCTCGCCAGCCTCGACAGCAGGACGTGTAAGGATAATGCGGCGCACCTCCTTCTCCTTGAGGGCACGCACAGCAAGAGCAATCGCCGTGTATGTCTTACCCGAGCCGGCAGGGCCCACGGCAAACAAGAGATCGTTGCGCTCAGCGAGCTTCACGAGGCGCTGTTGATTGACCGTACGTGCACGGATAATAGCACCATTATTGCCATAGACAATAACATCCTTATCTACTGCGGGTGGCTCAGCCGAGAGCTCCTCAAGGCTTGAGGAGAAGGCTTGCGACACCACCTCAGAGGAGATGTGACCATACTTAATATAGTACTCAACAAGGGCGTTCATTCTGCGCTCAAAGGCAGCCACATCGCTCTTAGCACCGAGGGCCTTAATCTTGTCGCCACGGGCAACAATCTTAAGCTTAGGGCACAATTCACGCATCTGCTCGAGATAGGCATCCTGTGCGCCATATAACTCACGGGCATCAACACCCTCAATCAATATCTCTTTTGTAATCTCTTCACTCATTGTTAAAATACTAATGTTAATCCTGCAGTTATGCGTGACGACAATGTTTCAAACTCGTGGCCCATAAACTGGTTAGAGCCAAGCCCGAGGGGATAGACATAGCGTGCCTCAAGCATAAGGTTGCCAAGGAGCTTTATGCCCAAGCCAGCAGCCAGGTTGAATGTTGGGTACAAAGGGCCAAAAAAGTAGGTCTCGCCCTCGATGCTATACTCGGCACGGTTCATCACCGTAAATTGTGGGCCCACGTTTAGGCGCACAATATTTAGCAGACGCAACGACAAAAATACTGGCATGTCGATAGTCGTAGTGCGCACAGTGCGCTCAAAGTCCATATCTCTTAGCTTCACATCGACCGAGCCACCCGAGTAGCAAACTTCGGTCTGAATACCCACCGTCTTGCCAAAAACCAGCGCCAACTGCACATTGCCATGGTAGCCCAAATTGGGCTTAAGCATAACATCTGGCGAGGGTGACTGCAACATTGTATAGACACCACCAACACCGATGTTCATCTCGGTTTTTGTTCGAGGACCATCACCACCAACGGCAACGCTCACGGGGCACTGCGCCAACGCAACACCACCACCCACGAGCATAAGACCAAGGAGCAACGATACAATATTTCTTACTATCCTCACTTTAATTATAACATATAGCCTCGGGCACACTGCCCGAATATCTTCCAAAGATAGGGTTTTTATTAAAATAAACCAAAATATTGTGCAAATATTTTATAAAGTTTCCAAAATTGAATGAATTGACTTATCTTTGTGGCGTTATATGTATATAACGGACGAGAGAAAGAAACGAAAAACAAGATAAATTATGAGTTTGGTTGCAATCGTAGGTCGCCCTAATGTGGGTAAATCGACACTTTTTAATCGCTTGGTAGGTCAGCGTCAGGCTATCGTTGACGAGACTGCCGGCACAACACGTGACCGCCATTATGGCAAGACCGACTGGAATGGTAAGGAGTTCTCAGTAATCGACACTGGTGGTTACACCGTAAACTCGGAGGATATCTTCGAGGACGAGATTCGCCGTCAGGTGATGCTCGCCATCGACGAAGCTGACCTTATCCTATTCCTCGTAGAGGTAAAGACAGGCATTACCGACCTTGACATGATGATGGCTGACATCCTTCGTCGCTCAGGCAAGAAGGTGATGTTGGTATGTAACAAGGTTGATACCTACGACCTCATCTACTACTCACACGAGTTCCACGCCCTAGGTCTTGGCGAGCCTTTCTGCATCAGCTCAATGTCGGGTAGCGGTACTGGAGATATGATGGACGCTATCTTGGCTAACCTCCCTGAGGACACCACAGCCGAGTACGACGCATCGCTACCACGCATCACCATCGTAGGTCGTCCTAACGTTGGTAAGTCGTCTATGACAAACGCCCTGCTTGGTCAGGAGCGTAACATCGTGACTAACGTGGCAGGTACCACACGTGACTCTATCCACACACGCTACAACATGTACGGCATGGACTTCTACCTTATCGATACTGCGGGTATGCGTAAGAAGGGTAAGGTAACCGAGGACTTGGAGTTCTACTCTGTGATGCGTTCAATTCGCGCTATTGAGAATGCCGACGTGTGTGTATTGATGCTCGACGCTGAGCAGGGTATCGAGTCGCAGGACCTCAACATTCACAACCTCATCGTGCGCAACCGCAAGGGCTGTGTTATCGTGGTGAATAAGTGGGACTTGGTGGAGAAGGATAGCAACACCATGAAGGTGTGGCGAGAGTTCTTGGAGAAGAAGCTCGCACCATTTAGCGACATTCCAATCATCTTCACATCGGTAATCAACAAGCAGCGTATCCTCGATGTGTTGCAGGCTGCAATACGTGTATATCAGTCACGCAAGCGCCGCATATCGACATCGGAGCTCAACGACTTCTTCTTGCCTCTTATCGAGAACTACCCTCCTGCAGCAACCAAGGGTAAGTACATCAAGATTAAGTACGTTACGCAGCTTCCAACACCAACGCCACAGTTCGCCTTCTTCGTAAACTTGCCACAGTATATCAAGGAGTCGTACCGTCGTTTCTTGGAGAACAAGCTTCGTGAGCAGTGGGACTTCTCGGGAGTACCTATCCAGATCTACTTCCGCCAGAAGTAGTTATCAACTGGACATAAAATAATTAATGAGGCTGACTACATTTTTAGTCAGCCTCATTTCATATACAACGAGCTTATGCTTTAATTAATCGCTCCACGCTACATAGCTCACAGCTACACACATCTGAGCATGACTCCCATTGGTGTGGCACATACTCGAATAGCTGCAGATAGCTTTTTTGCGACTTCTTAGAGTAGTATATTCTAAGCATTAGGTTCTGACCATTGCCAGCCTTGGTAATCTCTATGATTTGTGGTGCGTGCGACATGGCAGATAATATTTCCTGCTTCATATCGGCCGAGTACAGCAACTCTCGTTTTAAGAACACCTCTCCTGTGTCTACATCCTTATATGCGCTCTTCATCACAAGTCCCGTAACTACACCTATAAGAATTAGAGTCCAGCCACCAAGATATGCAGCCTCAACATCGGGGAACAGCACAAGAAATACACCAATGATTATAAGTGATAAAAATATAATAACGTCCTTAATAGAGCGAACTCTAACAAATCTCTTTTCCATGATTTACAATTTAGTTTAAATTATACAATATTTGCTTGATAAATACAATAATCCAGCCACACCACACCCAAGGCATGATGCAGCAGAGTAGATATTATACAATCTAAGACTAAATAATAAGTTTACCAAGGCTTATCAGTTTATGAGCAGGCTTGGTAAACGAGCGGAAAATGTTTGATGATTGTTTTTGAATAGTGCTTCTAATGCCGGCATTTACCACCTTGCCGAACTTAACAAATTCAAAGTTGTTTTTATGAGCATTGCACACCCTTTTAATCGGAGTGCCCTGAACATGTAGAAGCGTAACGCCCGATGTATGCTGAGGAAGACATATATTGGAACATGATGGCGACGACTCGAAATAGCAAAGCTCAACATTGTGCGATGAAGTATCAGCCTGGGGCTCTCTATCAGACAAACATGGCTCATTAGCAGTAGCCCCGAGAAAAGCTACTAAAACCGCTATAATCAGATAGATATATTTCAATATTTGTCGCACAACAACTATTTTAAGCCATCTTATTGCGTACTACTGTAATTCGATAAGTTCCTTAACATCCACCTCCGTGATGCCGCCCTTGGCAAAGAGGATTGTGCGTGAGGGGAACTGCTCGATAAGCGAGATATTGTGTGTGGACATGACCACAGCACAGCCACTCTGGGCAATCTGATGAAAGAGTGTCATGATGCCCTCGGCAGTGACAGGGTCGAGGTTGCCTGTAGGCTCGTCGGCAAGGATAAGACGTGGTTTGTTGAGCAGGGCACGAGCGATGGTTAGTCGCTGCTGCTCGCCACCCGAGAGCTCGAAAGGCATCTTATAGCTCTTATGCTCAAGGCCAACAAGCTTAAGCACCTCGTCGATACGGCAACGTATATCCTCCTCGTTGCGCCAACCCGTAGCACGCATAACATCGTAGAGATTGAGGAATACATTGCGGTCGGTGAGCAGCTGAAAGTCCTGGAAGACAATACCCATAGAGCGGCGCAACATCGGAATATCACGACGCTTAAGGTTGCAAAGATCAAAGCCAACAACATCGACACTACCCTCGGCGGGTTCCACCTCGGCATAGAGGGTCTTAAGCAGGGTGCTCTTACCCGTACCTACCCTACCGATAAGATAGACAAACTCGCCCTCATCAACCGTAAGGTTAATATTAGAGAGTATCAGATCCTTATCGGCACTACGCCTTGCCTGCGCCTCGCCATGGTATATTGCTACACCACGCAACTCAATGACTCTATTTCCCATCAGTAGAATAATTATAGATGCAAATGTAGCAATAATTTGTCGAAAGAAAAAATATTTACTATTTTTGCATCGCATTTGCATTGCCACAAGTGCACAATTATCGGATTGGTCTATGTAAATAGGCTTTGTCGGTAAACCTAATCAACCTTCTTCTATTTTAGAAGCGTGGTGTTTGAGATATTTTTAGCTGATTGTGCTTTTAGTTTTGCAGTCAATAGTGGACTATTGACAAAAAGGTAAAACAATAAGTAGATACCAAAAGCATCAACACCTTTAATAATTAGAAGATGGTGTTTGAGATATTTTTGGAATTTATTATGAGCTATTTTTTAGCTGATTGTGCTTTTAGCTTTGTAACTATTAACAAAAAGGTAAAACAATAAGCAGCAAAAAAGAGCCTTAATAAAACCAAAGGATATCTCAAAACAACATCTTAAGGGGGTGACCGGTTTTGACAGCAGGTAGAATTCGATTGTAAGCATGTCGAGCCTTGTGTGGGGTCTCGTAAAACTGAACGCTCAAGCTATAAATGGCAATAACAATTACGCACTCGCTGCCTAATTTTCAGGGAAAATTGGCTTAATCGCGTGACCCAAGGAGGTCGTGTGACGAGTATCCCGAGAGATCGTTCCGCTCTTTAACGGTCAATCATTATGGGGTATCATCAATTTAGAGATAGCGCGACATGTGCCTCGGTTGTCGTGCGAAAATTAGAGGCTGGGCCTCGGGTTTGGCTGCTGCCTGCCTGGCTCGAGGAGAAGGACGAAACGGTCAGCTAAACATGTAGAAAGCTCTGGGGTTCCTTGTTTGGACGCGGGTTCGACCCCCGCCACCTCCACCCTAACGACTCGACTTTTTGTCGGGTCGTTTTTTTTTGCAGCTCACATGTAAGGTGAGAACGTAAACTACGTTTATCATGCCGTTTGATGCATGGCTTTATATGCAAGCACTAAGCCATACAACAAACAGCATTAAGCCAAAGGCTCGTCGTTCTCACCAGGTAAAAATAAACATATTCGGTGGCGAGAGGTTTTATTCGGGGTTGCCGAATTTCTGCGCATCATGTGCACAGAAATTCAGCGACGATAGACAACTATCGTTCGACCCCCGCCACCTCCACCCTAACGACTCGACTTTTTGTCGGGTCGTTTTTTTTGCAGCTCCCATGTGAGGTGAGAACGTAAACTGCGTTTATTATGCCGTTTGGTGTATGGCTATATATGCATGCACAAAGCCACACAATAGCCACAAATCCACGAAAAAAATACTCACTCTACTACACAAACACTTCATATCAGCCACATAAACCCTAAACTTTTAGTAGTTTAGTTTCCGATTTTGAGTTTTAAATTATATCTTTGCGGTTCGTTTTAAAAAGACTCAAACTTATATCAAGAATACATGGTATTTTCAGATCTATTTTTTCTATTTGCGTTCATTCCAGCATTTGCTTTATGCTACATCATCGCATCGCTCATCGACAAAAGACGACA
The DNA here is from genome assembly GCA_017631275.1 of Alistipes sp. Taxonomy (GTDB): domain Bacteria; phylum Bacteroidota; class Bacteroidia; order Bacteroidales; family Rikenellaceae; genus Alistipes. The sequence goes on along the minus strand of JAGBTQ010000025.1, from coordinate 64,398 downwards.
GAGCGTTGCTACGACAAGCAAGTGCCTAATGCGCAACATCACAACCGTAGCCTTTTCGCTAATATTCTACGGCTGGGGCGAGCCCATCTATGTCTTTCTAATGATCGTGTGCGTGCTGCTCAACTACCTCAGTGGCTTGGGCATCGACCGCTACGAGGGTAAAAAGCGAAAACAAGCATTAGTCATCGGACTTATTCTCAACATCACCATTCTTAGTATATTTAAGTACGCAGGACTCATTGCCTCAACACTAAACAGCATAGGCATTCCAGTGCACATTCCAACAATTGCACTGCCTATCGGTATTAGCTTCTACACCTTCCAGTCGATATCCTATCTTGTAGATGTATATCGCAAGGAGGCTCCCGTGCAGCGCAAGTTTGGCGGTTTGTTGCTCTACATCTCGATGTTTCCACAGCTTGTGGCGGGACCTATTGTGCGCTATGACAGCATCGCCCGCGAGATTAACGACCGCTCGACAAATGCTCAGGACATTGCCGACGGCGTATTCCGCTTTATGATAGGTTTAGCCAAAAAGGTAATACTTGCCAACCAGCTTGGCGAGATTGCCGACCAGTTTCTCCTCAACGGGCTTAACAACCTCTCTACGGCGGGTGCATGGATAGGCGCCATAGCCTACGGCTTCCAGATATACTTCGACTTCTCGGGATATTCCGACATGGCAATCGGTATGGGTCGTTGCATGGGCTTCCACTTTAACGAGAACTTCAACCACCCATTCTGCGCAACGTCGATTAGCGACTTCTGGCGACGCTGGCACATATCTCTCGGTAGCTTCTTCCGCGACTACGTCTACATTCCATTGGGCGGCAACCGCAGCCACCAGATACGCAACATCATCATCGTATGGGCACTAACAGGTCTATGGCATGGTGCTAGCTGGACCTTTATGCTTTGGGGTCTTTACTTCGGTCTTGTCCTTGTGTTGGAGAAATATACTCTCATGCGCTTTATTGAGCGTGTGCCACGAGTAGTGCTCCACACCTACAGCTTTCTGATGATAACTTTTAGCTGGGGCATCTTCTACTTCGACACTATCGATGCCATGGGCACATTCTTCAAGTCGTTCTTTGGTTGTGGCACCATCTCCTCTGACATTGCCGAGCAGAGTGCCATATGGGGTAACTTCTGGCTATGGGCAGCAGCCATCATCTTCTCGATGCCTGTGCGTAAGTTCGTAGCCGACAAGAGCGCATATCTACTTCGCAACAACCCCACAACACTATCATACGTCGAGCTAACATCACGCATAGTGGTATCACTACTTATCATCATCACCAGCGTTGCACTGCTCGTTGGTGCTACAAATAACGCATTTATCTACACACGATTCTAAACCGAACACAACATGAAGAGCATATCTCGTTTTTTAGCTATTGTCCTTGTAGCTTTCTTGGGTATTACACAGCTTAGCGCAGCCGAGCCAATAAAGGTTGTAGAGTACACCAATACCGTAAACCCTAACGACCCAGCGCACCTATCTAATGGTATCATTGTTGCCGGCAAGGCAGGCTCTGTAAGAGCATTCAGCACACTCAACCTAACATCGTCATCAATCATGGCGTGTGCCAGCTGTGCCGACTTCTACAAGCAGACCCTTGGCGACAACATCAACGTATATCTCATGGTTGTTCCTTCGGCTGCAGCCTACTACACCCCTAACGTAGCTAAGAGCTGGACACGAAGCCCGGCCGACGTGCTCAACACACTATATTCGTCTATTAAGAGCGATGTTAAGATTGTAGATGTCTATTCGGCACTTGCGCCACACGCCAAGGAGAACATCTTCCTTCGTACCGACCACCACTGGGCTCCCCTCGGTGGTTACTACGCAGCAAAAGAGTTTGCTCGCGTGGCTGGCGTGCCATTCAAGGATCTATCTAACTACGATGCCGTAACCGTGCCTAACTACGTGGGTTCGATGTACAACTACTCAAAGGATCCTGCTGTAAAGAGCTCACCCGAGAAGTTTGTATATCACAAGCCTCGCAACATCAGCTACACAACAACATACATTAACATTCGTCTTGGCAGCGGCAATGTTCCCGTTGGCGAGAACCGTCCTGTGCAGGGCGAATACTTCATGCACATTCCTGGCGATGGAGCCTACTGCACCTTCATGGGTGGCGACAACAAGATTACGCAGGTGCGCACCTCTGTGGGCAATGGTCGCCGTCTGCTCATTGTGAAGGATAGCTTTGGTAATACCGTGCCTGGATATTTGTTCTACTCGTTCGATGAGATTCACGTTGTTGACTTCCGCTACTTTACGCGCAACCTGAAGACATATATTCAGAGTAATAATATCACTGATGTTATCATCGAGTGCAATATCTCGTTTGCTTGCTCGCCAAAGCCTATGGCATCATACAAGCGACTACTAACCAAGTAACAGACAATGAAAAAGGTTCAATACATAGTATATATAGTTGTGGTTGTAGTTGTGGTTGCCACACTCTCTATCGTCTTCAACTGCTTTAGCCGTCCGACATACTCTGAGCTCGAAAACCGCGAGCTTAGCAAGCGCCCCACATTCTCGTGGGAGTCACTCTTTTCGGGTAGGCTCACAAAGGATATCTCGGCATGGTATAGCGACAGCGAGCCCTACCGCGACACGTTTATGACCCTAAGCATGGAGTTCGACAAGGCTAAGCGTCTGAACGTCACCTCGAAGGGCGAGGAGGAGGTTAACTTCATCGCTGGCGATAGCAACGAGGAGGAGAGCGCAGATGTGAATGCCGTGATGGGCATTTCGGAGGAGAGCCCCGTGGAGGTTGCCGACACTATCCCTGCACAACCTAAGGCCGAGGAGAAGGCTAAGATTGCCAACCACGGCATTGTGCTCGTAGGCTCTGAGCCTAACGTTCGCGCCCTCATGTCGTATAAGGGCGGTCCTACAGCTTGTAATGCCTACGCAGCTATGGCAAACCGCTATCAGCGCGAGCTTGGCGAGGGCGTTCAGGTCTACTGCATGCTTATCCCTACGGCTGTCGAGTTCTACTGCCCTGAGAAGGCTAAGAGCCGCATGAAGTCGCAGCGCGAGACTATCGACAACGCCTACGCCGCCCTCGACTCGTGCATCATCGCCGTAGATGCATATAGCAACATAGCAAAGCATACCGACGAGGATATATATCTTCGTACCGACCACCACTGGGCGCCACGTGGTGCCTACTACGCTGCCGAGGCTTTTGCCAAGGCTGCAGGCGTGCCCTTCAACGACCTTACACACTACGACGAGAAGGTTGTAAAGCGCTATGTTGGCTCTATGTACCGCTACTCGAAGGATATCTCGGTGAAGCGCTCACCCGAGGACTTTGTATATTACACCCCTCGCGATATAGAGTATCAGACAACATATATCAACTATGTTGTCGATGAGAACTACGCAGTAACAGGTAGCTCAGGCCCAATTCCTGGCGAGTACTTCTTTAAGTTTAAGGACGGCTCGGGCGGTGCCTACTGCACATTTATGGGTGGCGATAACAAGATTACACAGGTGCGCACATCTGTTGCAAATGGTCGCCGCATGCTCCTACTAAAGGATAGCTACGGCAATGCAGTGCCTGGATACCTCTTCTACTCGTTCGAGGAGATCCACGTTGTCGATGCCCGCTACTTTACGGAGAACATCAAGCAATATGTTGCCAAGCATAAGATTACGGACTTGGTCTTCGGCAACAACATCGCCTTTGCAAGCTCCGGCTCGACAATCAACTTCTATAAGAACTTCTTGACGCAGCGATAAAAAAAAGTGACAACATCTTCGGGTGTTGTCACTTTTTTTTGAGTTTGATGGAACGAATGGGTAGCGCGGTGATAGGGAAGATAGGATAAATGGGACGAATGGGAGCGCTAAAGCTTAATGGTATACGAGTAATTAGGAATTAGCAGTGAGTAATGAGATTAGGGAAGATAGAGGCAATAAGGCGAAGATATCACAGCCCTATCTACCCCATTCTCCCTATTTACCCTATGCTCCCCATCTTCCCTATTTTCCCCATAAATTTCACCTCGATTAGCAAGATGAATTTGTTGTTAGAAGGGGTTAGGCTTGGTCTATCGCAAAAGAAGACCCCTCGGGATAGTACTCAAATGTACAGCCCGAGGGGTCTTACTTTTAGCGATGGGCCGAGAATGACCCCCTTATCACAATAAATTACTCGTATTGACCAGTCTTAAGACGCATAACCTCATCCTTAGTTAGGAATCGCCAGTCGCCACGCTTAAGATTCTTCTTGGTAAGACCTGCATAGTACACACGGTCGAGCTTCTGTACCGAGTAGCCAAGGTGCTCGAACATACGACGCACGATACGGTTACGGCCAGAGTGGATCTCAACACCTACGGTGCGCTTATCCTCAGAGGCGTATGCTACCTCGTCGGCGAAGATGTCGCCATCCTCGAGTGTGATACCCTCAGTGAGTGTATCCATGTCGGCACGAGTGAGTGGCTTATCGAGGGTTACCTCGTAAATCTTCTTCTTGCGGTATGAAGGGTGTGTTAGCTGACGTGTGATGTCGCCATCGTTGGTGATGAGCAACAATCCGAGTGAGTTCTTATCGAGGCGACCTACAGGATATACGCGCTCGGTGCAAGCATACTTCACAAGATCCATAACGGTCTTGTCGGCGTGTGGATCCTCCAACGATGTAACATAGCCCTTAGGCTTGTTTAGCACGAGATAGACGTGCTTCTCGCCCTGGAGCTTCTCGTCGTTGAAGCGCACCTCGTCGGTAGGCATGATCTTAGTGCCGAGCTCGGTAACTACCTGACCATTAACCGTTACTACACCAGCAAGGATAAACTCATCGGCCTCACGGCGTGAGCAGATGCCCGACTGCGAGATAAAGCGGTTAAGACGAATCTCGCCAGTCTGCTTGTTAGGATTATACTTAGGATATGTGCGTGGCTTGTCGTCACGCTTAGGAGCGAATGTACGCTTCTTGCCATTGTCGGCAGTGCGGCTGCGACCCTCGCCAGCATATCCCGACGAGCGAGATGTGCGGCTGTCACGTGTGTCACGTGCTGGACGGCCCTCACCACGTGAAGGGCGACCCTCACGGCTATCGCGAGAAGGACGTGCATCACGGCTATCGCGCGCTGGACGACCAGTGCGGCCCTCAGCTGCTGCGCCACGGTTATAGCCACCACGTGCTGGACGCTCTGTGCGCTCTACACGCTCTACACGCTCACTGCGCTCCTCGCGGCGTGGGCGGGCATTAGCCTGCTCATACTCAGGACGTAGGCGGTTGTCAGAGGTGAAGTGTGGATTGAACGATGCACGGCGATCGGTCGACGTGCGTGGTCGACGCTCCTTGAAGCCATCGTTGTCTGCCTCACGGCGAGGACGAGGGCTACGCTCAACACGCTCTGCGGTTGTTGTGCGCTGACGCTTGTCACGAGCAAATCGCGAGAGGTTTGCTGTTGAGTCTGTGTTACTGTTTTTCATTGTCGTTTTGTGATTTATAAAAATTCCTCGCAAAGGTAACTATTTTTTCTGCGATTACAATCTTTTCGCAAAGATTATACCAAAAAGAGTTAATTATATTAACTTTGTGGCAAAATCAAGCAAATTATGAATAGAGATATACTACGCATAGCCATACCCAACATCATATCGAACATCACCGTTCCGCTTATGGGTATCGCCTCAACATTCATTGCTGGACGTGTGGCGGGCAGCGACGGCGCAACAACCATCGGTGCGCTATCTATCGGTGTTGCCATATTCAACTTCATATATTGGAACTGCTCGTTTATCCGCATGGGAACAAGCGGACTCACGGCACAGGCTTATGGCGCTAAGCAACATAAGGAGTACACACTCATGTTGTGGCGAGCAGTGGTTGTGGCCCTTGGAGTAGGTTTGTTGGCATTCTCGTTGCAGTGGCCCATCGGCGAGTTCTCGTTGTGGTTTATGTCAACGGGCGACAGCTCGCAGAGTAGCCTTATTGCCGACTACTTCTACACCCGCATCTGGGCAGTACCTGCGGGCATCATGCTCTTTGCCTTTAATGGCTGGCTCACAGGAATGCAGAATGCTGTGGTGCCAATGGCTGTAGCGATACTTGTCAATGTGATACATATCGGTTGTAGCTACCTCTTCTCAATCGTTGGCACGATGTCTATCGACGGCATAGCCCTCGCCTCGGTGGTTGCGCAGTGGACGGGCGTGGTTGTTACGGTCGTAATCATCACACTTATGTATCGCAAGCGCCTTGTTAAGGTAAGTCTTAGCGAGGTCATGGACATCAAGGCTATGAAGCAGTTCTTTAACATCAATAGCGACATCATCATTCGCACCTTCTGCCTTGTCGCGGTCTATACCTTCTTCACTAAGGCTTCGGCAGACATGGGCGACAAGAACATATTGGCGGTGAACACCATTCTGCTTCAGCTCTTTACTCTATTCTCGTATATGAACGACGGCTTTGCCTTTGCTGCCGAGGCACTTACGGGCAGGTTTATCGGTGCTCGCGACTCGCAGTCGTTGCGCAAGTGCGTGAAGCTATGTATCGTGTGGAGCATTATTATTGCCGTGGGATATGTCGGTGCATACGTTGGCTGGTGGCGCGATATATTTACTATGCTCGTTGACGCCGAGACATCGAACGTAAGCGAGCTTATTGCCGTTGCCGAAAAGTATATCGGCTGGATTATTGTCATACCTATCGCCTGTGCCCTACCCTTTGTCATGGACGGCATCATGGTGGGCGCTACACGCAGCCGCATCATGCGCAACTCGATGATATGGTCGTCGGTGGTATATTTCGCCCTACTCTACGGCACATCGTGGCTTATTGGCAACAACGCTATATGGCTCGCCTTCACCTCGTTTATGTTTATCCGTGGCGTGCTACAATACTACATGTCGGATAGGCTCCGAGATATATACAAGGAGGCAGATACAGCAAATAGAGGCTAATGCCTGTTTCTATTGATTTTTTACTATTTTTGCAAATAATATTTCACCAAATAAAGACTCAAACTCTATGATACGTAAGCTTAGCACCCTTGTTTTATCTCTTATGGTGTCAACCTTTGTTGCTCAGGCGCAGACACCACCAGATAATGAGATTTGGTACACAACAACCGATGGCAAGAAGGCGGAGCTCTGTACAGGTGGTGATAGCTTTGAGGAGAATGGTTGGTACTTTGAAATCATATCACATACCTACAACAATGGCTTGGGTATAATCCATGCAAACAAGCCAATTAAAGCCTATGGTTACGAGGAAGATGGTGACTTGTACTACGAATTAAGACTCACAGGCAACAACTTAAAAACCATCACGTTTCCTAAGTGCACAGAGTACTTTTACGACTTAAACTTTAGCTCATGTAAAAATTTAAGAACAATTAAATGCAGATATTCATCGAGCGATGGTAGGTGCTTAATCAAGAACGGGAGACTTTTTGGCTTTACACCAGGAGGTCTAACAAAATATACTATTCCTAATAGCGTAACTAGCATTGGAGAGGAGGTATTCTGGGGTTGCAGCAGCCTAACAAGCATTATTATTCCTAATAGCGTAACGGAGATTGAAGATAGTGCATTCAGCGGTTTCAGCAGCCTAAAAAGCATTACTATTCCTAATAGCGTAACGGAGATTGGAGGTTTCGCATTCTGGAATTGCAGCAGCCTAACTAGCATTACTATCCCTAATAGCGTAACGGAGATTGAAGATGGTACATTCCGTAATTGCAGCAGCCTAACTAGCATTACTATCCCTAATAGCGTAACTAGCATTGGAAAGCTTGCATTCGCTGATTGCAGCAGCCTAACAAGCATCACTATTTCCGAGAGCGTAACTAGCATTGGAGAGTATGCATTCGATGGTTGCAGCAGCCTAACTAACATTACTATTCCTAATAGTGTAACGGAGATTGGAGGTTACGCATTCTGGAATTGCAGCAGCCTAACTAGCATTACTATTCCGAATAGCGTAACTAGCATTGGAGAGATGGCATTCGTGGGTTGCAGCAGCCTAAAATCGTTTAAGGGCAAATTTGCATCAGAAGATGGCAGAAGTCTAATCAAAGATGGTAAACTAATTGCATTTGCGCCAGCGGGATTGACCTCTTATACTATTCCCAATAGCGTAACTAGCATTGGAGATTATGAATTCCTTGATTGCAGCAGCCTAACTAGCATTAATATTCCTAATAGCGTAACAGAGATTGGAGAGTATGCATTCGATGGTTGCAGCAGCCTAACTAGCATTACTATTCCTAATAGCGTAAAAAGCATTAAAAATTGGACATTCGCATGGTGCAGTAGCCTAACTAGCATTACTATTCCTAATAGCGTAACTAGCATTGGATATGAGGCATTCAAGGGTTGCAACATTCAGTCTGTTATAATAGACACCGTAACAGGCGACACATCATACATCGAAGAGGTGTTTGGTGATAATAAAATTGCGGGATATAGAGGCAAGTACGCATCGGAAGATGGTCGTTGTCTGATTGTTGACGGCAAACTCATCGATGTTGTTGAGCATAACCTAACCACATACACCATTCCCGATGGCGTAGTAGAGATTGGAAATAAGGCTTTTGCCAACTGCACAGGGCTAACAAGCTTAACCATTCCAAACAGTGTAACAACAATCAAGAGCGGTGCTTTCAACGACTGCAATAGCATCAAGACACTATCATTAAACACATATGGGTTTAATGCCGACTGCATATATCTTGGCAACCTTGAGGAGCTGACACTCGGCACAAGTGTCAAGGATGTGGCAGAGGGAACATTTGCCAAAAGCTCTAAGCTTAAGAGGCTAACCATAAACACCGAGCACTTTAGTGGCAAATGGGTAGATTTAAGCAAAATAGAGGAGATAACGATAGCTCCAGGCATAACAATATTGGATAGCAACGCTCTGAGCGGCTTTAGTGGCAAGCTAATCGTTGATAGCAACAACATTACCAAGGCTATGCTTGCGGGAGCCAACCCCACAGAGATAGTCCTGGGCGACAATGTGCAGAGCTTCGAGCATGATGCACTAAGCGAATGCAGCAACCTAACAAAGTTTAGCGGCAGCAACACTACAGAAGATGGCTGCAACGTGGTTGTAAACGGCAGGCTCATAGCTGTGATACAGGCAAACCTAACCGAATATGTTGTGCCTGAAGGCGTGACCGAGATTGGCTCGCACGTATTCAAGGGTTGCACAAGCCTAACAAATGTAAATATGCCAGAGAGCCTAACAGCAATAGGCAAGTATGCATTCTACGGCTGTAGTGGTCTAACACAAATCACCCTACCCGAGGGCATCACAAAGCTCGAAAATGGAGTATTCGCAAATTGTGGCTTGACAAGCATAGACCTACCTAACAGCATTACAACAATCGGCGAGTACACCTTCTATGAGTGTGCAAATCTTGCGAGCGTCACAATAGCACCAGGCGTAACATCAATTGGCGCGTGTGCATTCAAAGATTGTAGCAAGCTAAAGAGCGTAACCATACCCAACAGTGTGACATCGTTTGGAAAGTCTGCTTTCGATGGTTGCAATATCGAGCAGATCACCGTAAATGCCGTAACAGGCAATACGTTTAGCGGTTGCGAGGGTCTAAGCGCCGACAAGGTTGTGGCATACAAGGGCGACTATGCATCGGCAGACGGTCGTTGCATTATCAAAGATGGCGTGCTCATCAACATTCTGCACAAGGGGGTTGTAACCTACACAATACCCTCGGAGATAAAGGTTATCAACAGAGAGCTCTTCAAGGGTTGCACATCGCTCGCAAAGCTATTTATAACCGAGAACGTTACAGAGATAGGCGCAGAGGCATTCAAAGATTGCAACAACCTAAAGAGTGTAATAATTGCAAATAGCGTAACCACAATTGGCAAGGATGCCTTTGCTGGGTGCAACATCGAGCAGATAGTGGTAAACGCCGTGACAGGCAACAAAATCCCCTATGGCAATGGACTCGCTGCCGACAAGGTGGTGGCATACACCGGCAAGTGCGCATCAGAAGATGGACTCTGCCTAATAAAGCATGGCACACTTATCGACTACCTACATAGGGGCACTACGACATACGCCATACCCGAAGGCGTGAAGGTCATCAGTAGCCGTGTATTCAGCGGTTGTAGCTCGCTTATCGAGGTGACTATTCCCGATAGCGTTGCCGAGATTGGCGCACAGGCATTTAAGGGTTGCTCGGGTATTTCAAAGATAAGAATACCCGCTGGTGTAACATGGATTGGCGATGATGCCTTTGGCGAATGCAGCAGCCTAACCGACATTACATGCATGGCTATCATACCTCCAACAATCAGCTACTTAGGCATATCGGAGAGTGTGACAATATATGTACCTAAAGAGGCTCTCAAGGAGTATAAGACAGAGCCTAACTGGTCGATTTACTCGAAGCAGTTTAAGAGAGTAAAATAACGACAAGAGGGAGTAACCACAGTGGTTGCTCCCTCTAATTTTTTTTGCAGTTTCTACCCTACTTTTTAAGTGCCATGTCGCCCGCCTTAACCCAACCGAGGCGCTTCATCACGGAGTGGAACACGAGGCTAAGAACGGCAGGAGCAACAAAGTAAAGACCCACAATCTCGGCAAGAAGTAGCGTATGGTCGGTGGTTGCCGACATGGTATCCCAACAGCCGATAGGGCCCACCAAGCCCGCAGTACCCATGCCCGCACCCGCAGCATTGTTCTCCATCTTTAGCCACATGGTGGATATAGGTCCGAGAATTGCCGACGTGAGCGTTGGGGCAAGCCAAATGATAGGCTTGCGCACGATGTTACCAATCTGAAGCATCGACGTACCAAGACCCTGAGAGAGAAGACCGCCAAAGCCGTTATCCTTGAAGCTAATCACAGCAAAGCCAATCATCTGAGCACAGCAACCCGCGGTGGCAGCACCCGCCGCCAAGCCACCGATGCCTATCGAGATACACAACGCCGCCGAGCTGATGGGGAGCGTCAAGAAGCAACCCACCATTACCGACACAAGCACGCCCATAGTGAATGGGTTGAGCATTGTGGCACGGTTGATAACCTCGCCGAGCGACATCACCCACTCGTTGATTGGTGCGCAGCAATATATGGCAAACAAGCCCGCCACGACAACCGATGTAAGTGGCGTGATGATGATATCTACGGGCGTACGCTTCGACACAAGCGAGCCCGCCTCGACACCCACCACCGAGGCGAGGTAAGCGCCAATAGGGCCTCCAAACTGATAGCCCAGAGCACCCACCGCCACAGCCGAGATAGTCACAAGTGGATCGCGCTTAAGTCCAAGACCTATGGCAAGACCTATCGAGCCACCAACCACCGCTGGCGACTGCAACAGCTTGGCAATGTCAGCGAGCAAGTCGAGCCCAGGAATTAGCGATAGCTGCTTGATTATAAGACCAAGAATGAGCGAGCAGAAAAGACCCATAGCCATGTAGCTCAGGGCATCGATAACATAGGTGTTGAACAATCGCTTTGCCAGTGGCTGCTTTGTTTTTTGCTCAGTTTTCTGTGATTTTGCCATAGTTATTAGGTTTTACTAACACAAAGTTAGAAATTATTTCTCAGGTTGCTACCATGAGAGTATATTTTTCGTATATTTGTACATTACTATATTAACGTATAACCCTCAATTAACGCAACACTATATGCTACGTAAACTCTTCGCATTTGTCGTCTGCCTTATGGTAGCGGTTGCTACCGCCTCGGCGCAGACTCCGCCAAATAATGAGATTTGGTACACAACGACCGATGGAAGAACTATATCTTTCAACGATGACGATTTGGTTTCAAATAGCTATAATAATGGTCGAGGAGTACTAAAATTTAGGGATAGAGTAACTAGCATTGGAGATTATGCATTCAAGGGTTGTAGCAGCCTTAAAAGCATTACTATTCCCGATAGCGTAACTAGCATTGGATATAGTGCATTCGAGGGTTGCAGCAGCCTAACTAGCATTACTATTCCTAATAGCGTAACTAGCATTGGTTGGTATGCATTCTATGGTTGCAGTGGCCTAACTAGCATTACCATTCCTAATAGCGTAACTAGCATTGGTTGGTATGCATTCTGGGGTTGCAGCAGCCTAACTAGCATTACTATTCCGAATAGCGTAACTAGCATTGGAGAGAGTGCATTCCTTGGTTGCAGCAGCCTAACAAGCATAACATGTTTAGCCACAACGCCACCTGCAATAGATTACTTAAGGATAGGTGAAACAACAATGATATATGTGCCCAAAGAGGCAATCAAAGCATACAAGAAAGACCCTAACTGGAGCAGATACAAGAAGCAGATAAAGCCGATTAAATAAGAATAATTGCAATAAGCAAGACAATGATAAAATATACCGAAAAGACCCTACGCAACGGACTGCGTGTGTTGGTAAATCGTGACCGCGCATCGAAGCTTGCAGCAGTGAACATTCTATACATGGTGGGGGCACGCAACGAGGAGCCAACAAAAACGGGATTTGCCCATTTGTTCGAGCACCTTATGTTTCGTGGCACGCACAACGTGCCCGAGTTCGACGTACCCGTACAGATGGCATCGGGCGAGAACAACGCCTTCACCAACAACGACTACACCGACTTCTACATAACACTGCCGAAGGAGAACCTATCGACAGCACTATGGCTCGAGAGCGACAGAATGCAGAACCTAAACATATCGGAGGAGGCATACTCGACCGAAAAGCAAGTCGTTATCGAGGAGTTCAAGCAGCGCTTCCTAAATCAGCCATACGGCGACGAGCAGCTGCTACTGCGCAACCTCGCATATACGACCCACCCCTACCGCTGGTCAACAATAGGTCAGTCGCCCGAGCATATCGAGCGAGCAACACTCGACGACGTGCGCGAGTTCTATGCTCGCCACTACCGCCCATCGCGTGCCATACTATCAATCTCTGCCGACCTACCCGAGGAGGAGATGCTCGCTATGGCAGAGGAGTATTTCGGTGACATCGAGGATCATGGTGGCGAGATACTACCTATACCCCACGAGCCCGTGCAGACCGAGGCACGTCGCCTAGAGGTGGAGCGCGACGTGCCCGCGACGGACATAACCATAGCCCTACACATGGGCGACCGCCAATCCGAAGACTTCTTCTGTGGCGACCTATCGTCCGATTTGTTGGCAGGTGGCGAGTCATCACGCTTGGTAAACCGACTAATTAAGGAGCGAGGATTGTTCTCGTCGGTGAATGCCTACATCACAGGTAGCCTCGACGAGGGATTGTTCGTGATAAAGGGACGACTCATGCCTCAGACATTGGAAGAGGAGGCCGAGCGTGCGCTATGGCAGGAGCTCGACGAGATAAAGGCGGGCAACATATCGGACTACGAGATGGAGAAGGTCAAGAACAAGTTCGAGGCAAACATGCTCATGGGCGAGATAAACATCATGAACAAGGCGCTAAACCTAGGCTTCTACGCCATGACGGGCGACATAACGCTAATCAACCGTGAGGCAGAGATTTACCGAGCACTGACACGTGAGCAGGTGATGGCATTTGCCGAGCGATGCTTCCGCAAGCAAAATTCATCAACACTAATCTACAGAGCAAAACAATGATACGCCAACAACCCGACATAGTTATTCCTCGTAGCGTGGAGATGCCACCATCACGCCTAACACACGCAAAGAATGGAGTGAGGATATATACCCTATCGAGCGACGACTTCGAGGTTGTGCGCTTCACATTCGTGTTCAAGGCGGGAAGCTCATTGCAGACAAAGCCCTTTGCAGCATCGTCGACAGCCAATATGCTCGGCGAGGGAAGCACATCGCTAACAGCACAAGAGATTGCCGAGCGACTCGACTTCTACGGCTCATATTTCGACGTGAACATAGACCGCGACTACAGCTACATATCGTTCTGCACGCTCAAGAAGTTCTTTGAGCCAACACTCGCCGTGGCACGCGAGATACTACTCCACCCCGCATTCCCCGAGCGCGAGTTCGATGTGTATCGCCAGAAGCGCAAGCAGAGCCTTGTAATCGAGCGCAAGAAGGTGGATATGCAGTCGCGTGAGCTCTTTGCCGAGGCACTCTTTGGCAAAGACCACCCCTACGGCATATCGACACACGAGGATGAGTACGACAACCTTACAACCGACGACCTTAGGGAGCACTACACAAAACTATACACCGCCGAGAATGCCTTTGTGGTGTGTAGCGGAAATATTGACGAGGGTGTCTATGCCAAGATTGAGGCGCTGGCAGCAGAGCTACACTCGGGAGCAAGCCCCGAAGTGGAGTTTCCAGAGGCAAAGACCACACACTACTTAGAGCACAATGTCGAGTCGGCACTTCAGTCGTCGGTGCGTGTAGGACGTCTGCTCTTTCCACGCACACACCCCGACTTTGTGGGCATGCAGGTGGTGGCAGCAATCCTCGGCGGATACTTCGGCTCACGCCTAATGCAGAACCTACGCGAGGAGCATGGCTACACCTATGGCGTGATGGCTGCCATGGTAAACTTCGAGCAGGAGGGTTACCTCGCCATAGCAACACAGGTGGCACGCGAGAAGCGCGAGGAGGCGATTAAGGAGATATACAATGAGATAGAGCGACTGCGCCACGAGCTAATATCGGAGGAGGAGTTGCAGATGGTCAAAAATGTGATGATTGGCGAGATACTACGCATCCTCGACGGGCCATTTGGCATTGCCGACGTGACAATCGAAAATATAATGTGTGGCATGGACAACAGCGCCACCGAGCAGAGCGTACAGCGCATATTCTCGATTACGCCCGAGGAGATCAAGCGCCTCGCCGAGAAGTACCTAAAACGTGACGACCTCGTTGTTGTGGTCGCAGGATAGCATGATACGTCAAGAAATTGTAGAGTATGTCGAGCGAGAGATAATACCCCGCTACGACCTATTTGACGCAGCACATAGGCGCGACCATGTGGCAACAGTCATCGAGGCTAGCGTGCGCTATGCTGAGATATATGGTGTAGACGTGGAGATGGCATACGTCATCGCCGCCTACCACGACACGGGCTTAACCTTTGGGCGCGAGAAGCACCACAGCGAGTCGAAGCGCATAATACTCGAAGATAAGGCGTTAAGAGAGTGGTTTAGCGAGGAGCAGATAGCCACCATGGCAGATGCTGCTGAGGATCATCGCGCGTCGTCAAAGGGCGAGCCACGCACAATATATGGGCGCATTGTTGCCGAGGCAGACAGGGTCATCGTTCCCGAGTCGATTATTCGTCGCACCATTCAGTTTACACTGACGCACCACCCCACACTCAGCCGTGAAGAGGGTTACGACCGCCTCGTTGAGCACCTCGGCGAGAAGTACGACTATGATGGCTATCTCCGACTATGGCTACCCGAGTCGGACAACGCTCAGCGCCTCGAGGAGCTCCGCCAGATAATCGCCAACAAGCCACTACTCAGAGAGATTTACGAGAGAATCTACGACAAAGAGGCAAATAGTGAGGGGTAAGAGGTATGGTGTGCCTCGCACGGAGTTTATTTTATGGGAAAGATGGGACGAATGGGATAGATAGGGAAGATAAGGAAGATAAGGAAGATAAGGAATTTAAAGAACTTAGGGAAAGGCTATCACTAAACTCATTAAATTCACTAAACTCATTAATATATCACATCAATCAGCGCACTATTTCTCGCGAGAAGGGTTGCAGATGCAACGCTCGGCAAAAATCCCGACGATGGGCAGTACAAGAAATACTGCTCATTGTCGGGACTCTTTTTGCTAGCGGCAGCAGATGCGCCCTTATCACAACAAATCAAAGAATTCGGAAGCTGGCGAACACTGCTCCTTGCTGAGGGTGAAGATCTCAGTGTAGTATATAGGGCTCATGTTACCCTCGCCATCCTCGGCAATACCCGCAAAGAGCATAGGTAGGTCGTAGTACATATTCATAAGCTGAATTCTCTCTGTTGGATCGTAGAGCAACAAATCCTCGAGGAATGCCTCCTCGCTATACTCATACTTCATCCAATCCTCATACCACCAGAAATATACGCTATCGGTAGGTGCCGAGGTCTTCATCTCGACAAGACCTACACATTGACACTCATCAACCAAATAGGCATAGCGAGAGTCTAATGCTGCAATCTCCTCGGCATCGAAGAGCTTAACAAGTTCGATACCCTCGATAGAGATAGCTCCCTCCTCAGCCTCAGCCGACGTAAAGTCGTAGCGGAAGAGCTGAGTTGTAGGCAGATTGTTCTCGACACCAAAGGCGAGCACAGTGTAATCGGAGTTAGGCATAAGTGGCATAAGCTGCTCGCTCCAACTGCCATAGAACATTGCTGGAAGATAGTCAGAAATGAGCGCCATCATCTGCTCGTACTCATCCTCATAAGGAGGGATTTGGTTGCGAGCAAGGAAGACGCAGGCATACTGCTCGGTGTCGTTCGAAGGTGTCACTGTAAGCTGCGCTGTATAAGGGGTGATGTCGGTCACCTTAAGGTCGATAGTTAGGCTACTTAGCTTAACATCCTCGGTTGTAAAGTTGAATGCCATAGGCACTGAGCAGAGCAGTGGCATCTGACCATTGCTAACGGCAAAGAGCACAATCTGGTAATTGGTATCGGGATCAAGGCGCTGCTCGATGGTTGTTACGCCCTGGTGGCAGAACTGATCAGCGGCAATACCCTGGTCGTTGATACGTGGATTAAACTCAGTGAATGCACGATTGCGGTAATAGGTGATGTACTCCTCGGTAAACTCCATGCCCTCGTGAACAAAGTAGCGGTCGCTATCGGGCACGATATAGCTATAATATAAGCCATTGTAGCCGTTCGGATCTATGGTCATAGAGACCTTATTACCCTCGACCTTCGTTGTCACATCGAACTTAACATCAATAAGCTCGGGCGTGGTGGTCTTGACAACAACATAGTTTACTGGTGTTGTCGCCTCGTAGCTTTCGCCGTCGATATTTACGCCGTAGCAATAAACAACATACTCGGTGTTGGGATATAGGCTAACGGCACCATACTCCTTAACATCGCCCTTAACGAGCCAGCCCACAGCCTCAAGGAAGTCGCGCACAGGCATGCCATACTGCTTAGCAAGCCCCATGACATAGCCAAAGTCGTCCTCGAGCAGTTCCTCACGCGTGTCGATGTTGTTCATATAGAAGTGCTTGACCTCTGCCAAGAACACAACATACTCCATATCCTTATTCTCGGGAATGATATCCAAGCGTAGCTGAGTATCATTTATCATAACATTCTCGAAGGCAAACTCCTTATTCTCGTGAGTAGGCTCCTCAGGCACTACGGGAGTATCGGGCTCGGAGCATGCAACGAGGTGTGCAACGCCCACAAAGAGCAACAAAAAGTGTAAAAATCGCTTCATATTTTAGGTATTTTATCATTAACCAAGTGCAAAGATAAAAAATTTTGGAACACTTTACTAAATTTTTATTAAATTTGCAGTAATTCCCAAATTTAGATTACAGCATGAAGGATATTTACGAAACCCGCATACACAATAGCGTAGAGCAGTTGTTCGACTACATACGCACACGTGCAACAGTCGAGGAGGTAGACCGCATCTATCGCGCCTATGAGTTTGCACACGAGGCACACCGCGAGCAGAAGCGCAAGAGTGGCGAGCCGTATATCATACACCCTATTGCTGTAGCCTCGATTGTTGCCCGCGAGCTAGAGCTTGGCGACAACCCGGTAATCTCGGCATTCCTACACGACGTGGTGGAGGATACCGACTACACTGTCGAGGATATTCGTGAGCGCTTTGGCGACGACGTGGCATTCTTGGTGGACACCGTGACCAAGCGCAAAAAGAAGAGCTATGAGCACTCGAAGCAGGTGGACAACTATCGCCAAATACTCGAGTCGGTGCACTACGACATTCGTGCTCTACTAATCAAGCTCGCCGACCGTCTGCACAACATGCGTACGCTGGATAGCATGCGCGCAGATAAGCAGATGAAGATTGCTGGTGAGACCGACTACTTCTATGCCCCACTTGCCAATCGTCTTGGTCTATACCATATTAAGACGGAGTTGGAGAACCTCTCGTTCCGATATCGCTGTCCTCGCGACTATGCCGATGTTGAGCGCATGCTTGCCGAGGAGCGCACAAACGACAGGCCACGTCTTGAGCGCTTTACCTCGAAGATAAGCGAGACACTAGAGGGTGCTGGCATTGAGGCACGCACCGAGATTCGCTATCGCAAGCCATATAGCATCTGGCGCAAAATGCAGGCAAAGGGCTCTGATATTAAGCATGTTGACGGCAAACACTATATCCGCATCATATACCCTAATAGTGCAGAGTATAGCGAGAAGACAATGAGCCTACACATCTACTCAGTGCTTACCGACATCTTCAAGGAGAAGCCAGGAAGCGTTGCCAACTATATCGACGCACCTAAGGAGAATGGCTACCAGAGCTTCCACGTTAAGCTACTCACCGAGCAGGGAATATGGGAGGAGGTGCACATCTCCTCTGAGCGCATGGTGCGCAACTCACGCCTTGGCTGCGCCGCAGAGTGCACCGAGGAGAATGTTAAGGCATGGCTCGAGAAGTTTAAGTCGATACTTCAGGATGTGGCATCGGATAGCCACGGCATGGAGTTTATGGACGGCGTTACGCTGACATTCTACAACGACGACATCATGGTCTTCACGCCAAAGGGCCGTGGCGTGATATTGCCTAAGGGAGCTACAGCCCTCGACTTTGCCTTCGAGATTCATAGTCAGGTTGGCGAGAAGGCTGTTTATGCACGCATCAACGGCAAGCTATCGTCGCTACGCACAGTGTTGCATCGTGGTGATTGTGTGGAGATTGGCACTGCCGACGATGCTAAGCCCGAGCCCGAGTGGTTGGAGCATGTATCGACATATCGTGCTAAGCGCTACCTACGCGGTTATTTTGCCAATCTACCACGTCTGGAGCATGAGCGTTGCGAGAAGTGTAATCCACTACCTGGCGACGAGGTTATCGGCTTCAGGGGCAACGACGGAAGCATCACGCTGCATAAGCGCGACTGCCCAGTGGCAATACGCCTTGCCTCGCAACATGGCGACTCGATTCTCTCGCAGAGCTTCCCTGAGAATGAGGCATTCTTATACCCTGTGCGCATACGCATCAAGGGTATCGACCGCTATCACCTCATGAGCGACCTAATCGACTGTATTACAGATAAGTTACATCTTACGATGTCAGCTCTTACAACGGAGAATATCGACCGTATTGCGATATGTACTATCGACTTCTCGGTGCACTCGCTGCATGAGCTTCAGCAAGCCATCGACAGCATTTCGCACATCGACGGTATCGACGAGGTTATGCGCATAAATTTTTAGCGTAACGAGGAGATAAATAGATAGTTGCAAAAGGACAAAACGGTGGTTGGGACAAAGAGTAATACCCAACCGTCGTTTTGTTTTTTATGGGCGGGTAGATGGGGCGAATTGGAAAAATAGGGAGAATAGGGAAGATAGGATAAATGGGACGAATGGGATAAATGGGAAATTACCCATCAAGCGCAGCGTCCCCATCTATCCCATCAAGCGAAGCGTTACCCATCTATTCCAGCCCCTGCCCACCTAATTCAGCGCACTATTTCTTGTCAGAAGGGGTCAGATGTGGTGCATCGGAAAAGTAATCACCCTGGGATAGTACATGAAGTACAGCCTCGGGTGCTCAGCTTTTGGGATAGGTCGAAGATGACTCCTTATCACAAGAAATACAATAATCTTCATAGAAGATTCGTTTATCCATAGAAAAAGTGTATCTTTGCAAGATGAATATGAAAAAGGTAATATATATTTTCTCGATTATGGCTGCAACGATGGTTGTGGCATGTAGTAGTGGCGACTCGATTATTAGTCGCAACAAGGATAACAGAGTTGTTGCAACAGTCGATAATAAAGAGCTAATACTCGGCGATATACTCAGAGATATGCCTGAGGGATTGACTGGCGCTGATAGCGCAACATTTGCAAAGATGTATATCGATAACTGGGTGTTAAACAACCTAAAGTTGGCGCGTGCCGAGAAGGTGCTAACAACACAGGAGGAGGTAAATCGCTTGGTAGAGGGCTATCGCCAGTCGCTAATAATGCGCCAGTTGGACCAGTATTATGTCGATGAGGAGCTCAACACCGAGATTACCGACGAGCAGATTATGACGCACTACAAACTCCACTCACAGCAGTTTACGCTCGACCACGACAAGGTGAAGGGCATCGTGGTGCGTGTATCGAAGGACTTTCGCAACTCTTCCTCGCTACGTGAGGCACTGAGCGAGGCATCGAAGAATGGCATACAGGAGATTAGCGCCATGGCCGAGAAGCATGACTTACAGATGAATGACCTTACGGGCGAGTGGGTGACATTCTCCGACTTCTTGAGCTATCTGCCAACGGTGCGCACACGCAACTACGACAACCTGCTAAGCAAAGGCAAGGTGCAGACAATGAAGGCTGATGATGTGACATTCTACTTCACCATCATCGACATTATTGAGAAGGGCAAGAAGGCACCTATCGAGTCGGTTACTGATGATATTCGACGAATGATATATGCTGAGCGTCGAAGCCTTATCATCGAGCGCTACGAGGAGGAGCTTAAGCGTGAAGCGATGGAGAAGAGGCGCATTGAGATTAACGATGCCGAGATGATGCACGCCTTGGAGAGCCGCCCAAAGATTACAACAGAGGAGATTGAGTTAGACGAGGTGAAGGAGAGCATCTAAAAAATGTTAAGAGAGTAAGATAAAAATATTGAAAAAAATAGTTGACATTATGATTCGCAAAATTGCACTTATCATAGCCTTTGTGGCATTTGCGCTAACATCGACCGAGAGTGTTGTAGCACAGCGCCGTCAGGTAATGCTCGATAAGGTTGTTGCTGTGGTTGGTGGCTCGTCGATACTCTACTCCGAAGTAGAGGAGTATGCCGAGGCTCTTGTTTCACAGTATAGGCAGATGGGCTACACCTCGGAGCGTGACCCTATGCACGAGGCTTTGGAGGCACTCCTACAGCAGAAGTTACTATACAACCAGGCGATATTGGACTCAGTAGAGATTAGCCAGAGCGACGTAACAAGTCGCATCGAAAGCTATCTTCAGTCGCTAATCCAGGAGGCTGGCGGAATACAGGCGTTGGAGACACGTGAGCACATGCCTATCTTCAACTACCGCGAGATGCTACGCGCACGCTACGAGGAGCAGGCATACGCACAGGCGCTACAGCAGCAGGTGATGAGCAAGGTGAGCATCGTGCCTGGCGAGGTGGAGCGCTTCTACCGCAACATCGACAAGGATAGCCTACCCGTAATTGGTGAGCAGTATGTATATGCACAGATTACAAAGTTCCCCGCATCGATGAAAGAGGCCAAGCAGCGCACAAAGGAGCGTCTGCTGGATATGCGTCAGCGCATCGTTACAGGCGAAGCTAAGTTTACCCTCCTTGCCCGCATGTACTCGATGGACGGCTCGGCGATGTATGGTGGCGAGATGCAGCCAGCACCAGCGTCGATATATGTACGCCCCTTTGCCGAGGCTTTGGAGAAGCTAAAGCCGGGTCAGGTGTCGGAGATTGTGGAGACCGAGTTCGGCTTCCACATCATTGAGCTTATCGACAAAAAGGGTGAGCTATATCACTGCCGTCACATTCTTCTACGCCCCACATACACCAACGATGAGCTTATGCAGCCAGCCCGACAGCTTGATAGCATAGCACGCCTAATACGTCTCGACTCGTTGTCGTTTGAAGATGCGGCACTACGCTTCTCGGACGATGCCTCGTCGAAGATGAATGGTGGCATCGTGTCGAACCACGACATCCTCGCACGCCAGGGTGTATATGATGGTGCTCGCCTCACGGCAACACGCTTCCTCAAGGAGGACTTCGGCATGGACGGTGGCAAGGCGTTGGAGGACTATGCAGCGCTCATACGCCTAAAGGTTGGCGAGGTATCTAACTCGTTCCAGACAACCGACTACATGGGTAATCAGATGAGCAAGATTGTGAAGCTCGTGGAGATTATACCACCCCACACCGCATCACTCAAGGACGACTATGTCCGCCTCGAGGAGATGGCTCTGAGTCAAAAGAGTGAGAGATATTTCACCGAGTGGTTAAACAAGAAGATTGAGTCGATGTACATATATATCGCCCCAGAATTCCGCACATGGGAGTTCGAGAATAAAAAGTGGATTAAGTAGCAAGTAAGATGCGTCGTAAGAATTTAACAGCACTCATCGTCATGATGCTTGTGGCAGGAGCATTCCTCTATGCCGCAAGCGGAATGATGTTTGTGCGATACTCATATACACCCGAACCACAACCCGCAAAGACAAAAGCCCCAACCTTAAGCAGTCAGCAAAATAGCAACACCGACAAGCGAATGGTGGATATGACTGCCGATGATAGCTACCTTATCGAGAAGGGCGACTCGACAATATTTATTCTCGTGGGCAACTTTGCTGCGCACCACAACGGCGCAGTGATAGTGGCCGACAGTGCCGTACGCTACTCCAACCAGAGCTTCGTATGTTTTGGCAATGTGCTCATCAACCAAAACTCGACATATATCTATGGCGAGCGTGCCGAGTATAACCGTAATAGCAACACGGCAAGAGTGTTCTCTAAGCTTGTGAAGGTAGTTGATGAAGATGCTGTGATGTACACCTATCAGTGTAAGTTCAACACGGCAAAGTCGATGGGCGAGTTTAGCGGAGGTTGTTACGTTCAGAAGGAGGACAACATTCTGGAGGCTGAGAAGGGCTTCTACAACACCAAAACGCATGAACTCAAGGCAATAAGCCGTGTGCAGATGCGCAACAACGACTACGAGGTGCTCAGCGACTCGGTGATATTCAACACACAGACCGAGGATGCTCAATATTTCACAAATACCCACATTTGGAATAAGAACGATGAGTATCTAAACACTCAGGCAGGAACATACACGAAGAAGAGCGACCTGCACAACTTAACACGCAGATCCTATCTTTTGCAGCCTGAGCGCGAGATATGGAGCGACTCGATTATGTACTACCGCACCGACGGACATATCATCGCCCGCAGAAACATTCAGATGGACGACACCACGCAAAAGATCCTCGGCTTTGCCGATTATGCCGAGTGGTGGGACGAGCCAGGCAACGCCTTCTTTACGCGTCGCCCATCGATGATTAACTACGACCCTGAGCTAACAGACTCTATCTATATCTCAGCCGACACACTATGGCTATACACCATTGCTGTGGAGCCTCCAAAGGCGCAGAAGAGTGAAGCTACACAAGAGGAGAATAGCGTAGCACCCGAGGCTAACAGCAAACTACAGAGCGAAGAGAGTGGCACAGGCAAGGAGCTAACAAAGGGCCGTGGCGAGGAGAGGTTAAACGCTGAGCCAAGTGCAGAGAGCGCCCTAAAGAAGGAGTCAAACAAGGGTGGCAAGAACAAGGGCAAAAACGATGGCAAGGAGAGGGGTACAGACGTAAATAAGCAACCTTCACCAGATGCTTCGTCAGAGGCTGATAGCAAGGATAAGAAGCGAGGCAATGACGAGCAGCGACCTACGCCAGAGAGTGGCGCGGAGCAGTCGGCTGTCGATAGCACCAGAGTGGAGCGAGATAGCCTCGTAAGCGACACCCTACCCGCAACCGACACTATCGCAACCGCAGATAGCACAGCTCAAGACACAACAAAATATACTGCTAAGCAGCTACGTCGTCGTGCTAAGCTTGAGCGCAAGGCAGCGCGCAAGGCCATCAAGGCACGTGAGCGCATGGTGCGCGACTCATTGGATTCGCTTGAGCAGATTAAACTCGACTCGGTACAAAAGATTCGCGACTCGTTGCTCAAGATGAAGATTGACACCATTATCGCTGAGCGCATAGAGCGCAGCTCACGCCTTGCCGACGAGGAGAAGGAGCGTCTGGAGCGCCTACGAATTAAGGCAGAGCAGAGGCGTCGCGAGAAGATTGACAAGGCGAAGGCACGTGCAATTAAGCGCGGAAAGGAGTACACTGGCGAGGACTATGACCCTAACGACACGGCGTTTATGAATATCGACATTCCTGAACGTCCACGTCGAGATGAGTCGTCGAAAAAAGAGGAGAGTGCCGGCTCACGCGACTCGATACAAAGCGACTCGACACTACGCGATACTGTGCCTACGGAGGTAGCATTTCCTAAGGATAGTAGCTACAAGATGATTAAGGCGTATCGCAATGTGAAGATGTTTAGATCGGAATCGCAGATGGCTTGCGATTCGCTCACAATACTAAACACCGACTCGATTATACGCATGTATAAGAGTCCTGTGATGTGGAACGACAACAACCAGATTCTCTCCGACTCGGCAATGATACACACCGAGCGTCAGCGAATTAAGGAGGCACACTTCTACGGTTCGCCAATCATGGGTATCGAGATTGACACCGCCTACTATAATCAGGTTAAGGGCAAGGAGATGACATCATTCTTCGACAATGGCAAGGTCTATCGCAACGATGTGAATGGCAATGCGCAGACGATATACTACCTTCAGGAAGAGGAGGGGGCAGATGTCACAGCGCTGATGTATATCGAAAGCTCGGCTATTACCTTCTACCTTGACGATGGCTCGATAGACAAAATCTCGTACAAGCAGAACCCCGAGTATGTGCTCTACCCTATGGAGATGGTTCCAGAGAGCCAGGAGCGCAAGCTTCAGGGCTTCGACTGGCAGGAGGATAGACGTCCAACACGTGTAATTATTTGTGATAGACGCATCGTCAAGTCGAACCGCGAGCGTGCAGCCGCCATACGTCGCCCTACATTCCCAATCATGGAGCGCATCGACTATGACCGTCGTAGATTGGTGGAGAATAAGATGTGGAAAGACCGCAAAGATAGACTCACGCCCGATGTTATCGACTGGCGCAACTCACGCGAATCATACAAAAAACGTAAACGATAGATATGATTAAACAACACTATATAGGTGTACTCGTAGCACTTTTTGCACTTCACACAGCGACAATTCACGCCGAGGAGCCTACGCCATACGAGGGCTACCGCACACGACTCATAGCCTACCCTACGGCTACCGATGCCCATAACCGTGGTTTGGAGCGCCAGCGATATATGCAACCTATTACCGAGTGGGAGCAGACCGACGAGGGTGCACTAAAGGGCAAGTTTACATTCCCCTTCTCGTGGCTTGAGCGCCAGGTGTTCTTGCGCGTGGAGGGTGCAGAGCAACTCTACGAAGTATATATTAATGGCAAGCTTGCTGGAGGCTCAACAAATGGCTTTGCAGCTGGGGAGTACAACATCACAAAGATATCGCGCGAGGACAGCAACAGCGTGGAGCTACGCCTCATGGACAACGCCACAACCGCAAAGATAGAGTGTTTCGAGCGCTCAGGCGCAACACCTCGTGTATATATCATCTCGCAGCCACGCGTGCGCGTGCGTGATATAACATGGAGTGCTGAGCTTGGTGGCATGGGTATCGTGAATAGCAACTTCGAGGTTGTTATGCGCAACGAGACCATGGGCGACAAGACATCGACACTCTACTACGAGCTATATCTTAACGACACCATTCGCCTTGATGGTGGCAAGCGCGAGGTATGGCTCGGCATGTACCAGACCGACACCATGCGCTTTGGTGTTGCTGTACCCGACTCTATGCTCTGGAGCAGGGGCAAGGGCAACCATGTGCGCCTAATGCTTAAAAACCGTATCGAGGGTCGCGACGTAGAGTTTTACGAGTTTCCTGTGGCTTTGCGCGAGCTTAGGTTCGAGGATAACACCTTCTACGTAAACAATACCGCCGAGGAGATTAAGTGGTGCGATCTATCGCCAAATGCTTCGATAAGCGATGTTCAAAACGAGGTGGAGAGAGGCAATATGTGCATACGCTTTACTGCGGGCTCGGTGAGCGAGGAGCTCTTAGACTACTGCGACAAGGTGGGCGTATATGTTGCCGTGACAGCACCTATCAACTCATCATCGTCGGGCTCGTCACGCAAGCGTGGTGGCAACCCCTCGAACGACCCCAAGTGGCGCGAGGAGTATGTTAATCGCACCATGGAGATGTTCTACACCACACGTCGTCACCCATCGGTTATCGCCTACTTCCTTGCCGACGATAGCTCGAATGGCATTGCCCTCTATGAGAGCTACCTTGCCCTAAAATCGGTTGTTGGCGACCGCCCCGTCATCTACCTCGACGGCGGCAGGGAGTGGAACAGCGACTATCATAAATAACAAAAATGCCAACCTTGCGGTTGGCATTTTTCTTTATCGTTAAGGAATCCAAAGGGTTTCCGTCACTTTTAAACGCTCGGTAAGTACTCTGCCGAGTGTGTAGAGATAGTCGGACAAACGATTGAGATAACGTGTTGCACCACTATCTACCGTGTGCTCGGTTGAAGCACGGAGCGCAGCACGCTCGGCACGACGACATACCGTGCGACATACGTGGCACAAAGAACATGCACGATGACCACCAGGTATAGTAAACTTTGTGATAGGCTTTAGCTCCGCCTGGAAAGCATCGATGAGCTCTTCGAGCTCGGCGATATGCTCCTCAGCAATTGGGGCAACCTTACCCTCGCCACCCTTGCCCACAGCCAAGAGCGCTGCGACGGTCATAAGCCTACACTCAATAGTCTGCAACTGATGTACAAGGTGCTCGGTGCGCTCATCGTCAATAAGTTCATCAGAGAGCAAAGCGATGAATGATGTTAGCTCATCGACCGAGCCATAAGCCTCGACACGGAGGTCGTACTTGGCAACACGCTCACCGCCAATAAGTGCGGTTGTGCCGCCATCACCTGTCTTAGTATATATCTTCATAGACGAAAACGTTGTTTTGGAAGGTGGTTGTTAAATATTAGGAGGTAGCCACGATTATCTACCGTTGTGGACGCGTGCTCCTCGATAATTCTACTACACACAGCCCAGCGCTCAGCATTGTTGTATGGACGCATGACACATAGCGTAATACCCTGTTCGCGAGCATAATCGACATACTTCATCAGGTGCTCATAGGTAGTTGCCATAGTAGCAATAAGCATCTGGCAGGGCTTTATAGCATCGATACTCCACGACGCATAGTTGCAGTGCACAACAAGGTTTTGAAGTTCCGTAGCGCGGCGCTTAGGCACATCGCACCTTAGGAGCGCATCGCGAAGGTCAGTATGCTCGGTATTTAGTTTCGACGACATGAACACCTTGCGCACAATGGAATAGACATAGGGCGAGTGCACCCCGTGACCACGGAAATAGCGGGCACGACAGAGATAACTACCGACATGCTTAATGCCGTATAGTCGCTGCTTGAGTGTTCGTCCTGAGCGTTTCATACCCTACTTCTTAAGCTGTCCTGCAAGACGACCTGTTGAGAAGGCTATCTGCATGTTGTAGCCACCAGTGTTAGCGTCGATATCCAACACCTCACCAGCAAAATACAAGCCCTTAACCTTCATTGACTCCATAGTATACTTATTCACCTCGTCGCAGCTTACGCCACCCGCTGTGACGATAGCATACTGGAATGGAGCATAGTCGGTAATAGGGAATGCCATGCCCTTGAGAATCTTCACAAGGCGCTGTTTCTCAGTGTCAGTGAGCTTGCCCACGTATGTCTTAGAGTGGAAATCGACCTCCTTAGCCAAGGGCACCACCATCTGCTTAGGTACGAGCTTACGCAATAGCTCAGAGAAGAACTCCGAAGGCTGCATCTCCGAAATCTCGCGGTTAATACGCGCCATGAGGGTATCTTCGTCGAGCGCTGGCTTAAGATCTACGATAAGCTTCACGCGCTTCTCGTCGATGATAGCGTCGACAACATCGCGGCTGAGGCGCAGAGCCACAGCACCCTCGATGCCACGCTCCGAGAAGCCAAGCTCACCAAACTCCTCTTGAATAAGTTCATTACCGATATATAGCTTAGCGCCCACGTTTTTGAGGAGCAAGCCATTGAGATACTCACGCTGTGGGTGCGACGTCACGAGTGGCGTTAGAGATGGACGCACAGGCTCGATTGTGTGACCTACCGACGCAGCAAAGTCGTAGCCATCGCCCGTAGAGCCAGTAGATGGATAGCTCACACCACCCGTAGCCACGATAACATACTCGCACTCCTCTCTACGCTCAAAGCCTCGGGCATTGCGATAGCGAACACCCGTAATCTTACCTGCAAGAGTCTCGATAGCCGTAACCTGCGTCTTATAGACAATTTTCACGCCCTTATCCTCGCAGAAGTCTACGAGGGCATTGGCAATATCCCACGCCTTACCACTCTTGGGGAAGACACGCTCGCCACGCTCGGTCTCGAGCTTCACGCCTTGACGTTCGAAGAAGCGCACAGTAGAACGATTGTTAAACTCGCCAAATGCCACCGAGAAGAACTCCTGGTTGGTGCGCACCTTCTCCAAGAACTCCTCGACAGGGCGTGCGTTGGTAAGGTTACAACGACCCTTACCCGTAATTCGTATCTTGCGACCCGCCTTCTCCATCTTCTCCATAAGAAGAACCGACTTACCACTCATTGCAGCTGTTCCTGCAGCCATAAGTCCCGCGGCACCTGCGCCAATAACAATAACGTCATACATATATGTGTGCTTTACCTAAGATTTAGTTTAACGTACAAATATACAAATAAATGCCAAAACAAACAACTGCTTTGGCATTTATTTCATGTTTAGCTATCTGCTACCCTACTCGTAGAGGGTCCAGTACTCGCCGTAACACTCGATATTTACACGTCGAGGGTCGTAGAAAATCTCGGCGGTGATGTTATCCTTCGAGCCATATATTTCGTCGATACACTCGATATCTACCTCGCCACCCATTAGCCCGTAGTACTCGCTAATGCGCAAGCTCTGCTTAATGTCGATAGTTAGGTGAAGTGGCGATTTTGCACTCTCCTTAGGATCGACAACCTCGATAATACCTCCATAAGTGGCCTCAACACCTGGGAACTGCGCAGATCCATCGTCGATAAGCTCGTAAGTAAACTCCATGAAGGCATCGCCCGTCTGCGCCTCGTTGTAATAGGTCATCTCGGCAACGAGCTTACCACACGTGCAAGGACTAATAGTTAGTTCATAGTAGTTGCCACCTGAGCGCTTAATAACCCACTCGCCCTCGCCAAAGGCGCAGTTGTTGGTAGTAACAGTCCAAGATATCTTGGTATTATAGCCAGTGAGCGTAGTAATCGAGTAGCCATAGTCATACTCCGAGAGAGTAGCACCTTGGAAGTAGAGAGAGAGGTAGTCGTCAAAGAGGGCATCGTCCTCAATCTTCACCAGCTCGGCAATATGTATAGCCTCCTCAACAGCGCTGCTCACGATGTTAATATGGGTCTTAGAGGCATGCCACAAGGCATGTGCCAACTGCTCGGTTGAGCGTGAGTCGGCATCGGAGATAACGCACGACACACTCGACAGAGCCAACAACAAAACTATTGCGATATTAAATAACTTTCTCATAGCCCAAAAACTTTAAAATCTACAACCTACACCCGTGCGAAATGTACCACTAACACCAGCGCCCAACTCCAAGAAATAGTAGAACTTACGACCAGCGGTAAGACCCACATACGTTGCATCGAACATAGGGAATACCATGCCGTCGTTGTAGTCGAAGATAGAGGTTACACCAACGCCCAACGACGAGTACATCATAACATTACGGCGATGCAACCAGTCGAAGCGCATGTTAAAGAGGAGTGTAGCTGCAACCCTACTCTCACGATACAGCAGGTCGTTAGTCACCTTATGACGTATGCCACGTGTTCGAAAGCCCACAGAGCCCTTAGCGCCGAGCGACAACCATTTCTTAACACGATAGCTATACTCAAACGTGAGGCTCGTAACAAGACGCTCCTTAGTGCGATAGTAGCGATGACCTGCAAGCTGGTCGCTAATGCTCTCGAACTGTGGGTAGTCAGGAGTAAAATCGACATAGATAAGGTCGAGCATGGCCATAAGCCACAAGCCCGGAAGACCGCCACCCACCTGCAACGAGTTGTTGCACTCCAACGAGGGAACATTGAGCTCATACTTAGCCTCAGTGATTGCTCGTTGGTTCTCGACATACGACATGTAATTATCGGCAGTATATGTCGAGACATTCTGCGCTAGTTCATCAGTAGTGATTACCTCTTGCGCCGAGAGCGTACCGAAGGTCATCGGCACAGCAAGCAAAAATGTTAGTAAACGTTTCATAACCAACATATTATTTATTCTTAAACCTATATCCTATACCCATACTTACGATACCTCGCTGACCAACACCCACATCGACATAGCCGAAGAGGTTGCGACCAACGCTAATACCCAAGAAGGTGACATCGTGGGCAACAACAGCCTCATAATATTTTTGCTTAGGCTCCTCAGCACGAGCGAAGTTAAAACCAAGACCCAAGCCCGAGTAGAGCTGCACAACACCCTTTCTTAGCCACGCAAAGCGCACCACGGGCATGAGTGTGAAGCTATCGTAGTTGTAGTAACCCAAAACCTTGTGCACGTGATACTCCTCGATGCGCGAGAAGCCACCTGTCCAGACAAACGCACCACCCACATACAACCAATCCTTAACCCAATAGCCACCCTCGGCACTAAGCGAGAACCAACGAGGAATGCGCACCTGCTCCTCGGGGGCGAGCTGCTGAGCATAGCAGCTGGGATCCCACCAATGGTCGAAGGGATAGCGCGACGGCGTGAGCGGGAAGTAGGCTGTACCCAATCGCACCTCAGTAGTGCCACCAACAAGGGGCTTACCCAACTGCTTAGCACGAATATCGCTATTAGGATATGGTGTAAACTGCACCTTGTAGCTTCCGAGCGAGTCGCAGAACTTAAACGATATTTGAGCCTCAGCGCCCTCAGGCATCGCCATAATAAATATAAGCGCCAAGCAAAAAGGTCTAAACAAAGTTTTGAGCGTCATAGTTTGTTCTGTTTCTTAATGCAAAGTTACAACACACATGGCATAAATTCCAAATTTTTGCAGCTCTAATTTTTCCGAGAGCCACCATGTAAATAGCTAAAAATCAGCAAGTTGAAAATTGGGATTTTACTAATTTTTCAACTTGCTGATTATCAGATAGTTAGATTATACGAATCGTAAATGGCTTATTTTCAAGGCATTAACTCCTATACACCCTTAGCAACCTCCAACTCAGCAAGGCGCTGGTCGAGCTCAATCTTGTCGATGATGGTCTTAACAACAAGGTCGATTTCGGAGCCCTCTGAGTAGTCGGCAGGACATACGTGGTTCACACGATTGTCGCGAATAAGTTCGTTTAGCTGAGTGCGCTGACCCTGCTCCTCGGGGTTAAACACGGCGATAGAGTGACCACCAAAGTTCTTAACAAGGCGCATGCATGGAATGTCGGTTGTTCCGTCGCCAAAGTATATCATGCGCGAGAATGGCACGGGGCGCTTATTCTCCTCCATGAAGCGGTTAACGTCCTTAGTGTCGAATACCGACTCAACGCCCTTGTTAATCTTGAAGATAAACTGGGTCTTGTTGGTGTAGTTCACAGCCACAGCTGGCCAATAGGCAATACCATCGACATTATAGAGAAACGAGCAAGCGTAGATATTCTTGAACTCGTGGGCAATAGCCGTGCCCTCGATAATCTCCTTAAGACCCGACGAATTGACATAGTGCAAAATGTTGATACCACGCTCTGCGCCATAGTCGTTGATACGCTTAAACCACTCTACCACACCACGATAGAACTGTACATTGCGACCCGACTCGCGGAATGCCTCACGCCTAAGCGACAAGCCCTTAGACTGCGCAGCCTGAAGCATGCGAGCCATATATGTTAGCACCTGATCGGCATCCTGCTCCTCTGCCAAGGTGTTAGCCTCGTGCCAAAACTCCATATTACTCTTGCCCACAGCGGGGATAAAGTCGTACTCCTGCATATTGCCCGGAGCAAGTGTGCCGTCGAAATCGTAGATAAGTGCTACGGTAATCCTCTCTTTCATTATTATTATTTTAATATAAGTGGTTCAAAATTAAGAAAAAATCACTATTTTTGCAATAGTTAATAACGATTAAATCAAAATATAATGGATAAAAAACTACGTCGCTCACGCACCGACCGCAAGATTAGCGGTGTTTGTGGAGGTTTGGCACACTACTTAGGCATCGACTCTACAGCTGTACGTGTAGCAATGGCACTGCTCACACTCTTTGGTGGCATGTCGCTTATTGTCTATCTTGTCATGTGGCTGATAATGCCCGAAGAGTAATAAAATAAAATATCGTACTATGGAATTTAGAGATGTAATACGCAAGCGTCGCTCAACACGACGTTATACAGGCAAGCCCGTGGAGCGCGAGAAGCTCCAGGCAGCAATGGAGTTGGCACTCTTAGCACCATCATCAAAAAACACACGTTCTACTCGCCTCATGGCGGTGACTAACCTTGAGAAGGTACACGCCTTGGGTCGCCTACGCGATTGGGGCTCATCGCTTTTGGAGGAGGCGGGAGC
Source organism: Alistipes sp. (assembly GCA_017631275.1). Taxonomy (GTDB): domain Bacteria; phylum Bacteroidota; class Bacteroidia; order Bacteroidales; family Rikenellaceae; genus Alistipes. The sequence continues at coordinate 31,900 of JAGBTQ010000025.1, read as the reverse complement.
TGCCATCATCATTCTTGGCGACAAGGAGGCAAGCCCAATGTGGGAGATTAATGCGGCACTCATGGCAAACACCCTACAGCTTGCACTCGTTGACGAGGGCTTGGCTTCGTGCTGGGTACATGTAGGCGAGTATCGCACGTTGCAGGACGACCCCGAGAGCCAGCGTAGCGAGGACTACGTGAAAGAGATTGTGCCTGAGATACCCGCAGAGTATCGTGTGCTTGCCGTGATATCAATCGGCTATGCCGACTACACACCAAAGCCACTACCCGAGTACGAGGGTCCAGAACGAATACTTTTTGCTGAGTAATGAAGATTGTATTTGCAACGAACAACGCTCACAAGCTGGCCGAAGTTAGCGCCGTGCTTGGTAGCGAGTATGAGCTTGTTACACTCCGTGAGGTGGGCATTACCGAGGATATCCCTGAGACGGGAGCTACGCTCGACGAGAATGCCTCGATAAAGGCACGCTACGTCTATGAGCGCACAGGACTTAACTGCTTTGCCGATGACACCGGTCTGGAGGTGGAGGCATTGGATGGCGCTCCAGGTGTTCACTCGGCACGCTATGCTACTGATGGCCACGACTTTGCAGCCAACAATCGCAAGCTGCTTCGCGAGCTTGAGGGCAAGAGCAACCGCAAGGCACGCTTCCGCACTGTGATATCGCTAATCATAGATGGCATGGAGCGTCAGGTGGAGGGCATCGTCGAGGGCGAGATAGCAACATCGGAGTCGGGTGCAGAGGGCTTCGGCTACGACCCACTCTTCGTTCCCGAGGGCTACGACCGCACATTTGCCGAGATGTCGGCAGAGGAGAAGAATGCCATATCGCACCGTGGTCGTGCAGTGAAAAACCTCGAAGCATTACTCCTCGACATCGAGAATGAGCGACGACTTGAAGAGCTGGAGTGCACGCCGTGTATGTACGGCCCGCCGTTCCCATTCGATAGATAGCAAAAAGTAAGGTGCAGTTGCACCTTACTTTTTTTATCTTAGTATCTCACACAGCCTATCGATATCTTCGTCGGTGGTTGCCCAGCTGGTGACAAAGCGAACGACACTCTCGCTCTTGCCACGAGGCCCCCAATAGTCGAACGAAACACTCTCGTGTAGGCGGTCGATAACCTCGTTAGGCAGGCGGAAGAACTGCTGATTGGTTGGCGACTCGATAACCACCTCGTAGCCAGCACCACGCATAGCCTCACGCAGACGCACGGCAAGACGCACGGCATGCTCGCCAATACGCTCATAAAGGCCATCACCAAACAGCGCACCAAACTGCACACCAAGCAAGCGCCCCTTAGCCAAGAGTGCACCATGCTGCTTAACGAGTGGAAAGAGGTTGGTGAGTAGCTGTCGGTTAGTGACAACCAATGCCTCGCCAAAGAGTGTACCGCACTTAGTGCCACCAATATAAAAGACATCGGCAAGGCGAGCGATGTCTGCGAGTGTGAAGTCGGCACCCTCAGCCTTAAGACCATAAGCCATGCGAGCACCGTCGATATAGAGCGGAATATTGTGCTTGTGACATGTGGCGCTCAGCGCCTCAAGCTCTCGAAGCGAATAGAGTGTGCCATACTCGGTAGGTTGCGAGATGTAGAGCATGCCTGGTGCCACCATGTGCTGACAGGTAGCATCGGCATAGAACTCACGAATATAGCTATCGACATCCTCAGCAGATAACTTACCATCAGAGTGTGGCAACGTGAGCACCTTATGCCCCGAAGCCTCGATAGCACCCGACTCGTGCACGGCGATATGCCCACTCTCGGCAGCAAGAACACCCTCATGACGGCGCAAAATGCCGTCGATAGCCACAGTATTTGTCTGTGTGCCACCCACCAAGAACATAACCTCGGCATCGGGCGCTGAACATGCCTCACACACCAAACGACACGCCGCGGCGCAATACTCGTCGTTGCCATAGCCCACCGTAAGCTCCATGTTTGTCGCAACAAGCCTCTCGAGCACCTCGAGATGTGCGCCCGCCATATAGTCAGAATCAAATCGTATCATAACATCGGCATCAAAATAAAACCTAATATACAAAGGTACGACTTATTTTTATATAGACAAAACCTTAACCACATATTTCACACTACCCCACTACACATAAAAAAGGAGCCACCCGTTTGGGTAGCTCCCGATATAGCGCAGTTATACAATATTTTTACAAAAATATCACACTTCAATAGTCAAAGCATTGATAAGCAGCACGATTTTTAATTATCAGCTATTGCATTATTAAAATTATTTTATACATTTGCACGCCAAATGACAAAAATTGTCGTTAGTACAGCAGAAAATTACAAAATAACAATAAAACTATTAGAACTATGTATTGGACACTAGAGCTTGCATCGAAGCTAGAGGATGCACCATGGCCAGCAACAAGAGAGGAGCTTATCGACTACGCAGTACGCTCAGGCGCTCCACTCGAGGTTTTGGAGAACTTGCAGGAGATCGAGGACGAGGGCGACATCTACGAATCAATCGAGGACATCTGGCCCGACTACCCTTCAAAGGACGACTTCTTCTTTAACGAGGAGGAATATTAGTGACATAAAGGATTGGTTTATAATCAACTCTTTGACCATCTGGGTTTGGTTAACTTTTGTTAACTAAACCCTTATTTTTTATACCTTTTCTTTATTAAAAAGTAACATAAGTTACCCATTAGTTACCACACAACTATTCGCAAAAATTCCAACGAATATATACATTTTTTTTGCCGATTTTCCTGAATTTTTGACATTTCTATGTACAGCAGATGACATTTATAAATTTATCAAAAACAATCACATCGTGACATATCAACGTGTTTAATTCAACAATAAATATTGATATTTAATAGACTCATCACACATTAAATAACATAGCACCACGCAGCACTTAGCACATATAAACAGACTATAGGCGAAGTACTTTTTAGCACCTAAAACAGACATGAAACAAGGGCAAAATTTCTCCATTTTGCGAATGTCGTGCACGCGACAAAACCGCCCATAATATTGCAATTTTAAGAGATAAACCAACTTCTCTTTTCAGCCAATTATTTTCCATTTTACCCCACACACCAAAAGTAAAACAACCCCCTTTTTTAGGCATGAATATATTAAATATATCTTAGATTTAATATCCGGCGAGAAATAGACACTTTAAAATTTGCACAAAATGCATTTTTTATGTACCTTTGCAGATGATCAGAATTGTAGGTATCCACATTTTGGTCGGGGTTGCAGATTTATGCTCCGGATCGGAAGCAGAGCTGTGTGTTGGATAAGCCGACCCAACCCCAATTGCCGCGTTGTTGGAGCGATCTGCCATCCGATGACGAGGGAATAGAGAGTATGCCTATGCACGAACAGAGCTCAACAGAGATCACAAACGCCACAAGCTGGTACGCCCTTAAAGTTTTCTACAACAGAACAGCCAAAGTTGATGCCCAGCTAAAGGGTCGCAACATAGAGAGCTACATACCCATGAAGAGTGTAGAGCAGGTGGTGACAGGTCGCAAGGTACGCCGCCGAAAGCCAGCCATATCGTCGCTAATGTTCATGCACTGCAGCGAGGTCGAAGCGACGGAGATACAAAAGCTACTCATGGGCGAGGTGATGGTATATCGCAATCGTGGCGAGCGCCAACCAGCAGCAATCCCCGACAAGGAGATGCAGATGTTCATTCGAGTAACATCTATCGACGATCTTGGCATGGAGTATCTCGGCGAGGTGAACGAGGAGTGGGCAACAGGCGACAGAGTGCGAGTGACAGGCGGAATATTTCAAGGCGCCGAAGGCTACATCAAGCGCATCAAAGGCAACCACCGCCTTATAGTTGCCATCGAGGGCGTCATCGCCGTAGCCACCTCCTACATCCCCACATGCTTTCTCGAAAAAGTGGAATAAAACAAAAATATATAACATTCAAAATCATGGATTATTCTGTTATTTTTAACAACGAAAATCACAATGATGGTTCATTTGCACATTGCTACTTCAACACACGCTATGGCACATGGTTGGCATATGGCAAGTCAGCATACGCACTAAGACTTCTCGTAAAGTCTGCAGGCGACGACAACCTTCGAAGCTACTCAAAAGAGCTAGACATGCCTTGCTCGATGGTTGGTGATGACACCATCAAACGATTAAAGAAGATTACAGAAGTATACAACGAGGCTGAGAATATATATATCTGTCTACAACTAGATTCGGCCATTAACTTAGATAACTACAACAACTGGAAAGAAAGACTCAAAGATGAACGCAACAAGCGAACAGAGATGTGGGTAGACACCCCCGTGAGCAAGTATATCCCTCGTGGAGAATATATCGCTGATGGCATGTCGGGCTTTGCTCGCAACTCAAAGCGACTCATGGACATGTTCGTTGCATTCATTGCAATGATAATATTTTCACCCCTGTTTTTAATCACCTACATCTGTGTAAAACGAGAGGACGGTGGTCCGGCAATCTTCAAGCAGGAGCGAATAGGACGTTTTGGCAGACCATTCTACATATACAAGTTCCGCTCGATGCGACTCGATGCCGAGAAGTTTGGACCACAACTTAGCCATAGTGGTGGCGATGACGATCCCCGCCTAACCAAAGTTGGCAAATTTATTCGCGCACACCATATCGACGAGCTTCCACAGTTGTGGAATGTCTTCCGTGGCGACATGGCTTTTATTGGTCCTCGCCCAGAGAGAAAGTTCTACATCGACAAAATTATGGAGTATGATGCACGATACGAGTATCTTTATCAAATTAGACCCGGTGTAACAAGCTATGCAACACTCTATAATGGTTATACCGACACTATGGAGAAGATGCTTCGCAGATTGGAATTTGACCTCTACTATCTCCGCCATAGATCATGGTGGTTTGATTTTAAGATTTTGTTCTACACCTTCTGTAGTATTGTTTTCGGTAAGAAGTTCTAAATAAATACAACACTATGAAAATTGCAGTTGCCGGCACTGGATACGTAGGTCTATCAATCGCTACCCTACTCGCACAACATAACGAGGTTGTTGCGGTGGACGTTGTAGCCAAGAAAGTTGCTGCAATAAACGATAGAAAGTCGCCAATTAAAGATGAGTATATCGAGAAATTCTTTACTGAGAAAAACCTACATCTTTGCGCAACAACAGATGCCAAAGAGGCATATGCAGATGCAGACTTTGTGGTTGTGGCAGTTCCTACCAACTATGATAGTCAAAAGGACTTCTTCGACACATCACTCGTGGAACAGGTAATCGCTGAAATATTTGACCACAACCCACACACAACAATAGTTATCAAGTCAACAGTGCCCGTAGGCTACACTGAAAGCCTATGCAAACGATGTGGCACAAAGAATATACTCTTCTGCCCAGAGTTTTTGCGAGAGAGCCAAGCACTATACGACAACTTATATCCAAGCCGAATAATTGTAGGATGTTCAGCGGACAACAAGACAAAAGCCGAGTCGTTTGCCAACTTGCTCAAAGCTGGTGCGATTGCCCAAGATATTCCCATTTTATTTATGGGAACTACCGAGGCTGAAGCAGTGAAGTTGTTCGCAAATACCTATTTAGCATTGCGTGTGAGCTACTTCAATGAGCTCGACACATACGCAGCCATCAAAGGTCTGGACACAAAGGCTATCATCGAAGGCGTAGGCCTTGACCCTCGCATAGGCACACACTACAACAACCCCTCTTTCGGCTATGGCGGTTACTGTCTACCAAAAGACACGAAGCAGTTGCTTGCCAACTATAACGACGTACCCCAGAACATGATGTCGGCAATCGTTGATAGCAATCGCACACGTAAGGATTTTATTGCCGACCAAGTATTGGCAAAGGCTGGTTATTACGCGTATAGCTCGAATAATGGTTACGATATGACTTCGGAACGAGAGTGTGTTATTGGCGTATACCGTCTGACGATGAAGACCGAGTCTGACAACTTTCGTCATAGCGCAGTGCAAGGCGTAATGAAGCGCATCAAGGCCAAGGGCGCTAATATTATCATCTACGAACCAACACTTGAGAACGGCACACGCTTTTTTGGTTCCGAGGTTGTAAACGACATCACCGAATTCAAACGCCGCTCGCAAGCCATCATCGCCAACCGCTACGATTGCACCCTGGATGACGTACAAGAGAAAGTTTACACACGAGATATTTTTAGAAGGGATTAATTCGTATGTCTAACACTGGTAATAAACGTATAGCTAAAAACAGTCTATTTATGACCATAAGAATGATTGTGGTCATGTTTATTACTTTTTACACCTCGAGAGTAATACTTGAGATACTCGGAGTTGTAGACTTTGGAGTATACAATGTCGTTGCAGGATTTGTAACAATGTTTGGATTCTTCAACTCATCACTATCCAACGGCATTCAACGATTTTATAATTTTGAGCTTGGAAAGAATGGAGTTGACGGCGCACGTCGTGTGTATAACATGGCTATGGTTATTCAAATATTATTGGCAGCATTAATTGTATTGCCGGCTGAAATTATTGGCACATGGTATTTACACAACAAGATGGTCATACCAGAGGATCGCATGTTCGCAGCTGAATGGATCTTTCAATTATCGCTTGTTACTTTTGTTCTTCACATAATACAAGTGCCGTACACTGCAGCTGTTATGGCTCATGAAAAAATGGATTTTTTTGCACTCATCAGTGTTTTGGATGTCACTATTAAATTGGCGGGTGTATTAATTATTCCTCTATTAAGCTCAGACTCACTCGTTTTATATGGAGTAATAATGGCATCTGTTGCCCTGTTCAACCTACTAGCATACATATGGTACACTAAACGCAATTTTAAAGAAGTTAAGATAGAGAAAATATTCAGACCATCTTTATTCAGAGATATGCTCTCTTTTTCAGGATGGAATATATTCGGAACGTTGGGACAAATGCTGAAAGATCAAGGTGTAAACTTAATCCTAAATCTATTTTTTGGTCCTGTTGTAAATGCTGCTCGAGGAATTGCTAACCAGGTGAATGGAGGATTACAGAGTTTTGTAACAAATATCACGATTCCCGTACGCCCTCAGGTTGTACAATCATATGCCCAAGGAGATATTCAGCGCTCGTTGAATTTAACCTACACAATAAGCAAGATAAGTTGTTATTTCCTCTTATTGATAGCTCTTCCCATATTGCTAGAGATTAACTACGTACTTCACATATGGTTGGGTGATAACATTCCTGAGCAAACATCAATATTTGTCACCATAATTGTCCTAAACTCATTCTTAAACAATCTTAATGCAGCAATTTCTGGTATTGTACACGCCACGGGAAAGATGAAAACATATCAACTATGTGGAGGTTCAATCAGTCTTGTTTCCGTATTATTGGTATATATAGCAATGCTTATCTGGGATATTCCACCTATAGCTCTTATTGTTATATTATGTCTGGATATAATACGTCAAATTGTGGCCCTATATGTTTTAAAATCTATCGTTAAAGAGTTTTCTTTAGGTTTGTATTGTCAAGATGTCATTTGGCCAGTCGCAATAGTCTCATTATTGTCACTTATCATTCCATTAACAATTCATAGTTTTATGGAGGAGGGGTTCTTGAGACTTGTTACAGTATTAATATCTAGCATCATCTCCATACCAACAAGCATATATGCTGTTGGACTAAACAACAATGAGAGGCGCTTTGTGAAACAATTATTGAAGAATGCTCGATTAAAGGTTGCAGGAGAATAAAGCTACAAACATGAAACGCGATTTAAGTATTGATACACTTAAAGGTTTTTTAATCCTACTAGTTATCTTGGGGCACCTTATCGGAAGCCTTAAGTTTTCATGGCCAGGAGTGTGGAACTTAATCTACACATTCCACATGCCTTTATTTGTGTTGATTTCTGGATACTTATCTAAACGTGATGACACTAGCATTTTCACTATACTGAAGCCACTATTAGTATTTCAAGTTTTAAACATAATCATTCTTGTTATTCTAGGGCGTCCTTTTTCGTTTACATATTTTCTAATTCCTCATTGGACTTTATGGTATTTGCTAAGTCTAATCTTTTGGCGATTAATACTTAAATATACACCCAGCAAACTCATCAACAAGCCATATATTTATTTAGGAATAACTCTATTGGCAGCAGTGGTCGTTGGCTTATTCTTGCCATATGGGCGCGTTCTATCTATCCAACGAACTATAAGTTTTCTACCATTCTTTCTAATGGGATACTATTTCAGAATTGGGAAAATACAACAAAAAATATGGAGCAACACTATAGCAATAGCGCTATTGGTTATAGTAAGTTTAGTTTGTGCTTTTGAATATTATCCAGCCAATGCAAGTGTATTGCTAAGAGGTGCAGACAACTACACTATACGCGATTTGCCCAATAAAATTTTCATTATGGTCTGTTCGATAATTTGTGTATTTTCTATATGGAATCTAAAGCGCGAAGTATCGTGGCTGGTCCAAATCGGCAAACACTCACTATTCTACTATCTATATCATGGAATAATAATTGAGTTTTTGATAGTACCTATTGTTGAGTATTATAATTTACCTGCAAACTTGCCAAATATCATAATATATTTTCTTTTGATTATTTTTATGATTCATTTAGCAATGAATATCCATGTTTTCAAATGGCTTGTTAATCCAAGTCTAACCACAAATAAATAGAATCTCAATATGATTGTAGGATATACCACAGGTGTTTTCGACATGTTTCACATAGGACACCTAAATATTCTTCGCAGAGCAAAAGAGCAATGTGACTTCTTGATAGTTGGAGTGAGCACTGATGAATTAGTTCAGCACGACAAAAATAAAACTCCAATAATTTCATTTGAGGACCGTTGTAAAATAGTAGAAGCCATCAGGTATGTAGATAAAGTTGTCCCTCAAATAGATAAAAACAAACTACGTGCTTGGGAGCATTACAAGTTCGACAAGATGTTTGTAGGATCAGACTGGCAAGGAACAGATACTTGGAACAATTTTGAAAAGCAATTTAGACCATTGGGGGTAGAAATAGTATATCTACCACATACAGATGGTATTAGTTCAACATTTTTGAGAGATATATTAAAATAGCATGAAACTTTTATCAACCAGAGAGGTTCAATTATTACAATTGGAGCTAATGAAAGAGGTAGATACGTTCTGCGCTAATAACAATATACAATACTACTTTATTGGTGGTTCATGTCTAGGTGCGGTAAGACATAATGGATTTATTCCATGGGATGACGACATAGACATTGCAATGATGAGAGAGGACTATGAAAAGTTCTTATTGCTATCAAAAGAGCATTTTAACAACAAAAAATATTTCGTTCAAAACTATATGAGCGACCCATATTTGATACCCGCACTAACAAGATTATGTATAAAAAACACTTATGTGGATATCAAAAGTGAGCGTCATCACAAAAATTGCAAGAACACGTATATTGATGTTTTTCCTCTAGACAATGTTCCAGATGAGGATACGCTAATGCACATACAGCGAAATAAGTTATACAAAATAGATAGACTTATTCAGCTAAAGCAATTTCATCTTTATAGAGATTCTAAAGTAGAATATATTGTAAAAAAGATAGTATCCATAATCCTGGGCATCATTCCTTTGAGTCTTCTAAAAAAACGAAGAGTTGAAGTTATGTCGGAGTATAAAAATACAAAGACTAGTAGGGTTTGTAGTACAACAAGTAGATATGGATACAACAAGCAAGTTATGCCTAAAGAGATATATGGCACTCCTGTTAGACACACATTCGAGGATTATAGTTTCTATATTCCCGAGAAATACGACGAGTATTTAAAACACCTTTTTGGAGAGTCATATATGGAGATTCCACCTGTACATTCTAGAGTTGCACCTCAAAGCATTTATATTGATGACGAATATTATAAAACGATTAAAAGCGATAATTAGCGAGTGTGTCTGGAATATAGGAATTACTAGTCCTATTAAACTCAGCGAGAATGAGCACAACGTAAAGGTTAATTGGATTAAAGGTGTTTCCCACTGCAATTGGTATGCAGACCCATTTATCTTAAGTTATGACGATAACAAAATAGATATTCTCGTTGAAGAATATATTGCAAAAGAGGATAAAGGCGTTATATCGCAATTGGTTGTTGACTTAAAGACGCTTTGTATTATTGAATCAACTAAGATTCTAGAGCTAGATACCCATCTTTCATTCCCACTAATTTTTAGGGATAATGGCAAGATATATATCATGCCAGAGAATTATCAATCTGGGCAGTTGACACTCTACGAGTACGACGTTACTAGCAAGCATCTTATAAATCCAACGGTAATATTAAATGAAGCTGTCGTTGACTCATCTATCTTAAAATTCAACAATATTTATTATATTTTCACTACCAAATATTCTTTGGATTTTTGTGGTGGTGCCCATGACATCCACATATACAAATCAGAGAATATAACTGGGCCATATCAACTTCACCAAACAATTGCCTTAGATGCACCTATAGCACGAGGTGCGGGCTCTATAATACAAGAGGAGGAAAATATTTATATCCCTACTCAAAATTGCCAAGAACGATATGGCCAGCAAGTTGTATTGCAGCAACTATGTTTCAACAATAGCAAATTTCACATAAAGGAAATCAGCAGGATATCCCCATTATCACCGTATAATAAAGGTTGCCACACATACAATCAGCTAGGAGAATTTGCAGTGATAGATGGGTATAAATACAAATATGGGAAAATTGCAGAATTAATTTCAATTATCTACAAACTACTGATAAAATAACAATGTTGAATTCTCAATGCATAGAGGGCACTTTAGTAAATATTTTAATGTTTGCCTTCATGCTCATATACGCCATCAATAATAGACAATGTGTTAACAGGAAGCCGCCTATTATAACACACATTATGATAATACTATTCTGTGTGTTTGCATTCTGGGACACAGATTACTATGGCTATATCGAATCCCTAGAATTGATAGACTTTAGGTTTCCTAATGCCGAACAACAATCTCATCTTGAGCCGCTATATATTTGGCTCGGCAATCTTGTTAATGGCAACTATTCGCTATTTAGGCTTTGCATATGGTTAGTTGCATACGTTCTATTCTTAAAAACACTACAAAATCTAAATATAAGCAATAGGCAGGCTATAGCTTTATTTGTAGTATACTTTTTACTCACATTCTCATATGCTAGAGTCTCTTTAGGTATAACAAGTTTGTTCTACGGCGTAAGTGTAATTTTAAAATCAGATAAAAGGCGTTTAATAAGCATCTGTTTGGGATTGGCGCTATTTATACTAGCGTATAATGCTCACAAAAGTATGTTTATTGCACTAATACTCTTTCCTTTCGTATTTATACCTCTAAATAAATACTCTCTTATATTTTTCATAATCTCATTTATTGCTTTTGCAGTTGTGGCAGGTGAAGCTATTATTTCTGAGTTATTGCTTACAAATGCGGTCGATGACGAATATGGTGAATTTATCCAAGAAAGTGCAACTAGATATATTACATCTGACGCTAAAGCTACTGGTATCGCAGCTCAACTACTCTATATCATACAAATAACAACTTTGATATTGCCTATTGTATATTATTATACGAAAACCAATGTATCTAAATACATATCTTCAAATTTTACATTGCGTTGCTTTACAAATTATGCAACCCTACTCGTTTTAATTGGTATTGCGTTCGGAATTGTTCTTTCATTTAATTCTCCGATTAGTTATAGGTTAATGTTTATGGCCTATGTACCTAATATAATCATTATATGCACACTTTATAAAAATCAAGTTATACCACATAAGCACTATAATAGATTCTTCTTGTTATTTGCATTGTATTCTGTTTTGCGCTTATTGTACACACTATATAATCAGTTAGTATCATAGCTTAAATGAAAATTCTACACATCCATACCTCAATGTCTGGAGGTGGCATAGAGGCTATCATCTGTGCTTTACTCAATGAGGTAGTTGAGCGTCACGATGTAACACTGGCAACGATCTTTGCATCCAAAGCCTCAGATGTTTTTGAGAATAAGCTCGACAGAAGAGTAAAGCGCTTATCATTAGGAAAAGTAAAGCCGGGATTTTCCATTACCGAAATTTTCCAAATATATCGATTGATTAAGACTAGTAGCTACGACGTAGTTCACATTCACGGATTCTTCTACTATTACGCGATGTCAGTCCTATTGTTACATCGCAAAGTGAAATTTTTCTACACAATACATAGTGATGCAGTAATGGAAAATAGTCCTTGGGACAAACGTTTCCTTTGGCTAAAAAAATGGTGTTTCAAGAAGAGACTTATAAAACCAATCACCATTTCACCTGCATCAAAAGACTCTTTTACAAAATTATATGGAACCGATAGTATGCTAATTTGCAATGGCGTGTCCAAACCTACTATCACGACAACAGAAAACCCTTTAGGACAATATAAAATCACGCCATCAACGAAGATTTTCATACATGCTGGACGAATTAATGAGGCAAAAAATCAAATAGTCTTGTGTCAGTCTTTCACAAAGTTGATTAAAAATGGATACGATGCTGTACTCTTGATAGCTGGCGGAAACCAAGATGATTCCATCATGCAACAAATGCAACCGTTCTTTTGTGATAGGATTATCTACTTAGGAGAGAGAAGTGACATACCTATTCTTTTCAACTTTGCTGATGCCATGTGCTTACCATCAATATGGGAGGGATTACCTGTTACATTACTAGAGGCTTTAGCTGTAGGATGTATTCCTATTTGTTCTCCTGTGGGAGGAATAGTAAATGTAATTAAACATGGCTATAATGGCTTACTGTCAGATGATTCGTCTAAAGAGCAATATTATAAGAGGCTTAAAGAGTATATGAGGCTATCAGACGAGGAAATAATTAAGATGAAAAATAATTGCAAAGAATCGTTTGCACCTTACGACATAAAGCAAACAGCTGCGCAATACGAATTAGTGTATGGAAACTGATAAGTTATGAAAATTTCAGTTATAATTCCGACATATAAACCTCAATCATACATATGGGAATGTTTAGACTCAATTAAAAATCAAACATTCTCAAAGAGTGATTTTGAACTTATAATAGTGCTTAATGGATGTAACGAACCATATTACAGTCAGATAAAAGAGTATATAAACAACAATTTTATTGGTTATAACGTCAATTTTATTCAGACCGATATTGGAGGAGTTTCCAATGCGCGTAATATTGCTCTAGATGTAGCAAAGGGAGAATATATAACATTCATCGACGATGATGATTATATCTCCAGCTCGTATTTAGATGAATTATATAATATTGCTACACCAGACACGATTTCACTATGTTATCCATACGCTTTTAATGATGGACATCCAGAAGTCAAGTTACAAGATTATGGGCTCAACAAAGTCTATGACAGATATTGCAACGAAGATCGCAATTATCTGTCATCTAAGGTCAGAAAATTCTTTTCTGGGCCTTGCATGAAACTCATACCTAGAAGTTACACACAACATAAGCGATTTGATATCCGCTTCAAAAATGGGGAGGACAGCATTTATATGTTCTTAATTTCTGACAAAATTAAAAACATAAGATTTACATCGACTAGTGCTATATATTACCGCAGATATCGTGCAAATAGTGCAATCACAAGGAAAAGAACAATAGCCCAAAAGTTCATCAACGCAATGAGAATGATAGGCGAGTATATAACAATATATATTAGAAAACCATTCGCTTATAATTTTATCTTTTTTGTTACCAGAGTTCTAGGCGCTATTAAATCTATACTATTCACAGCATAAATTGTGAGATACAACTTATGCTCGTTGCAAATATCTTCTACAAATGCTACGAGCATATTAAATAACATTATATAATAATCCTGTCTGCATCATGATAGACAAACCACTTGTTTCAATTATCACACCTTGCTATAACGCTGAACAATTTATTCGTGAAACAATAGAATCAGTTATTGCTCAGACATATTCTCATTGGGAGATGATTATTGTTGACGATTGTTCCAAGGACAACTCTGCGAAGATAATAAGCGAGTATGTTGCAAAGGATCCAAGAATTAAGTATTTCAAAACTGACAAACCATCAGGAAGCCCAACATCGCCTCGAAATATTGGTATAAAACAAGCTCAAGGTCAATTCATAACATTCCTCGATGCAGATGACATGTATTGTCCAACCAAACTTGAAAATCAGCTAAAACTATTTTCTGATGGAGTAGGTATAGTTTTTTCAAATTATGAAAAGATAAGATTCGATGGCACTCGAAATAATCGTATTATTGTTGGGCCAAAAATTGTTACGTATAACAAGTTATTAGAAAGTGGCTACATTGGTTGTGGTACAATGATGTACGATTCTTCAAAAACTGGACTAATGCAGTTCAAACACGTTGGTCAAGAGGACTATGTATTTGCTCTTGAAATCCTGAAAAAAGGATATGTAGCCTTGAACACTAATAGTGTTGAAGCCATATATCGAATAGTAGGAAACTCTCGTTCCGCTCAAAAGTTAAAGATGGCTAAACGTCAATGGACGGTTTTACGTGACATAGAGAGATTACCACTCATAAAAGCGTTATATTACTTCTGCCACTATGCAATAAAGGGAGTATTAAAGTTTATAAAATAATAGGAACATTGGAAACCAGTCTATTTTATTTCTTACAATCATATTTAGGCCACGCTATTAATGATCATAATAACATAGGTCATTGCGATTGGAGAGAACTCCTAAAACAATCTTCTCGACAAGGGGTATATGCTATTGTATGGGATACAATATGTAAACTCGCTAATGATGGCATACTTATTTCAAATCAATTACCCGACAAGACGCTAAAGTTGCAGTGGGCACTAGGTGCTGAGAAGATTAAGAGTAGGTACAATAAGCAGAGGCAACTAGCGATGGAATTGGCAGATGCCTTTGCTAAAGAGGGAATAAATACGTATGTGCTTAAGGGTCTTGCAATTAGTGGTTACTACCCTACACCTGAGTATCGTGAGTGTGGCGACCTAGATTGCTATCTTGCAACTACTATGGAGGATGGCAAATTCGTTTGTCATTACGAAGATGGCAACAAGATTGCTGAGAGAGTTGGTGCTAAGGTTGAGAGAGATTTCTACAAGCATTCGCACATCAACTACAAGGGGTTGATGGTTGAAAACCACGCCTTTTGCACCGCTATTCGTGGTAGCAAGGATCGTAAAGCTTTCGAAAGACATCTTCAGCATCTTATTGCAACAAAGCCATCGACACCCATTGAGGGCTCACACTTGTTACGTCCATGTGCCGATTTCAATGCTTTATTTCTTACGGCACACAGCTTTGGACACTTCCTGACAGAGGGCATAAAGCTTCGTCATGTTCTCGATTGGGCATATCTACTTAAGGCAGAGCAAGATAATATTGACTGGAAAAGTTTCTATACGTGGTGCGACAGAATGCACTACACCAAGTTTGTAGATGCGCTTACAGCAATATCTGTTAAGCACCTGGGTTTGATAATTACAAACAGTGAGATACATCAGCAGAGTGACTTTGCCGACAAGGTGCTAGATGACATTTTAAATAGCAATCACTCTATTCACAACACAGGCGCATCAAAGTTTAAGAAGCGCTTAATGATTATTCGAAACAAGCTATTTGGTGGTTGGAAATATCGCAAGCTCTACGAAAAATCAGCGATTATCGACACCATGCAAATGGTACTCGCATTTTTCATCGAGCGCAAGCCCAAGATCTAACAATAAAAGTAGTTAAATGGTGTTTAGAATGAAGTACCATTTTTCATAAAGCAAAACTCACAACTATGAAAGGTATAATTCTAGCGGGTGGTAATGGCACGCGACTATATCCCATAACGAAGGGTATCAGCAAGCAGTTGTTGCCAGTATATGATAAGCCGATGATATACTACCCTATCTCGGTGCTTATGCTTGCAGGCATTCGTGAGATACTTATTATATCTACGCCTCACGACTTACCTGGCTTTCGTCGTCTGTTGGGCGACGGCTCGGACTATGGCGTAAGGTTTGAGTATGCCGAGCAGCCATCGCCCGACGGTCTAGCTCAGGCATTTATCATTGGCGAGGAGTTTATCGACAGCGACTCTGTATGTCTTGTCCTTGGCGACAACATCTTCTATGGTCAAGGCTTTACAGGTATGTTGCAGAAAGCTGTGGAGTGCGCCGAGAGGGAGGCTAAGGCTACTATCTTTGGCTATCAGGTACAGGATCCTAAGCGCTTTGGCGTGGCAGAGATAGACGCTGAGGGCAACGTACTAAGCATCGAGGAGAAGCCCGCAGAGCCCAAGTCGGACTATGCCGTGGTGGGACTTTACTTCTACCCTAACAAGGTCATTGATATTGCCAAGAGTGTCAAGCCCTCGGCACGTGGCGAGCTGGAGATTACGTCGGTTAACGAGGCTTTCCGTCTTGGTGGCGAGCTTAAGTGTCAGGTGCTTGGTCGTGGCTTCGCTTGGCTCGACACCGGCACTCAGGAGTCGTTGTTCGACGCCTCGCGCTTCATCGAGGTTATTGAGACACGTCAGGGCGTGCAGGTAGCTTGCCTCGAGGAGATTGCGTGGCGCAAGGGGTGGATCACGAGCGAGGATCTCCTTCGCCTAGCAGAGCCCATGAAGAACAACAGCTACGGAGAGTATATGATTAAACTCGCAAAAAGATAGTATGAGAGTTATCAACACCGACATAGAGGGCGTGCTTATCATTGAGCCACAGGTATTTGGCGACGAGCGAGGCTACTTCTTCGAGAGCTACAACGAGGAGCGTTTCCGCGCCAAGACAGGCATTGACGTGCACTTCGTGCAGGACAACGAGAGTAGGTCGAAGTATGGCGTTGTGCGTGGTTTTCACTTTCAGCGACCACCCCACGCTCAGGCTAAGCTGGTGCGTGTTGTGCGTGGCAGGGTCGTAGATGTTGCCGTAGATATTCGCACAGGAAGTCCTACATATGGCAAATATGTTGCCGTGGAGCTATCGGAGGATAACCACCGCCAGTTGTTCCTACCCCGAGGCATGGCACACGGCTTTGTGGTAAAAAGTGACGAGGCTATCTTTCAGTACAAGTGCGACAACTACTACCACCCCGAGAGTGAGGGCGCTATTGCCTGGAACGACCCCACAATAGGCATGGATTGGGGCGTGGCAGAGGCAGATATAATTCTCTCTGATAAAGATAGACGCAACCCAACACTCGCTGAGCTTGGCGAGATATTCGAGTATGGCAAATAGAATTCTGGTAACAGGCGCTAACGGTCAGTTAGGTAGCGAGCTACGCCATGTAGCACGCAGTAGCTATGATAGCTACATCTTCACCGATGTCGTTATGACTGAGGGTGTTGCGACCACCTATCTCGACATCACCGACCGTAAGGCTGTGCGCACCTTTGTTACCGAGAACGACATAAACATCATCATCAACTGCGCCGCCTACACCAATGTAGACAGGGCTGAGGAGGATAAGGATAGGGCTATGCTTCTCAACGCCACAGCGCCCGAAAACCTTGCTCAGGCGATGAAAGAGGTGGAGGGTCTGCTCATACACATATCTACAGACTATGTCTTTGGCGGTGATGGCGATAAGCCCTACACCGAGGAGCAGCCAACAGCGCCAAAAAGTGTCTATGGCTCAACAAAGCTACGTGGCGAGGAGGCAATTATGAGTGTTGGTTGTCGCCACGTCATTATCCGCACGGCATGGCTCTACTCTACCTACGGCAACAACTTTCTAAAGACCATGCTTCGCCTAACATCTGAGCGAGAGAGCATTAGCGTGGTGAACGACCAGATAGGCACGCCGACATATGCTGCGGACCTTGCCGATACAATCGTAGCTATTATAGAGGGGGGCAAGGCTGAACGTAATGAGGGTATATACCACTTCTCGAACGAGGGCGTATGCAGCTGGTACGACTTTGCTCGAGAGATTGCTCATGTGGCGGGTAACACACATTGCGAGATATGCCCATGCCTTAGCTCGGAATACCCAAGCAAGGTTACTCGCCCAGCATACTCTGTGCTTGACAAGAGCAAGATAAGGCAGACGTTTAACATTACAATACCCTACTGGACTGACTCTGTCGAGCGTTGCATCAATAAACTAATTAGCGAAAAGTAAGATGAAAACTATAGTTATCACCGGTGGTGCTGGATTTATCGGCTCGCATGTTGTGCGCCTCTTCGTTAACAAGTACCCCGACTACCGCATTATCAACCTTGACAAGCTGACCTATGCGGGCAACCTCAATAACCTCAAGGACATAGAGGACAAGCCCAACTACAAGTTTGTGAAGATGGACGTCTGCGACTTCGAGGCGTTCTACCAGCTTATGCACGACGAGAAGGTAGATGGCATCATTCACCTCGCTGCCGAGAGCCACGTAGATCGCTCAATCAAAGACCCATTTACATTCGCCAAGACCAACGTGATGGGCACATTGTCGCTGTTGCAGGCGGCAAAATTGTATTGGGAGAGCCTTCCCGAGAGGTACGAGGGTAAGCGCTTCTACCACATATCTACCGACGAGGTATATGGCGCATTGGAGTTCAACGACGAGCTTTTCGCCGAAACGACACCCTATTCGCCACATAGTCCCTACTCGGCATCAAAGGCCTCGAGCGACCACTTTGTGCGTGCCTACCACGACACCTATGGCATGCCTACAATTGTTACTAACTGCTCGAACAACTATGGTCCATATCAGTTCCCCGAGAAGCTGATACCACTATTTATCAACAACATACGCCACCGTAAGCCACTGCCTGTATATGGCAAGGGCGAGAACATTCGCGACTGGCTCTATGTCGAGGACCACGCGCGTGCCATCGACGTTATCTTCCACGAGGGCAAGGTTGCTGAGACCTATAATATCGGTGGCTTCAACGAGTGGAAGAACATCGACCTTATAAAGGTTATGATTAAGACCGTAGATCGCATATTGGGTAATGCCGAGGGCACATCGCTCGACCTTATAACCTACGTTACCGACCGCCCTGGCCACGATGCACGCTATGCCATCGACTCTTCGAAGCTTAAGCGAGAGCTCGGCTGGGAGCCATCGTTGCAATTCGAGGAGGGCATCGAGAAGACCGTGCGCTGGTATTTGGAGAACCAGGCGTGGCTCGACAACGTCACCTCGGGCGACTATCAGCGATACTACGACGAGATGTACACGGGGCGATAGATATATCTGCTACTAATACAAAAAAGGTCCGTCTTGCGCCATTGCAAGACGGACTTTTTTCTGTTTGTTACAATCTATTTCGACACTCGCGAGATTGATGTTACACCATACTTATTAGGATTAGAGAATCCTCCAAGAATCGACACCAAAGCATCGTAATAGACGTGGCCATGGATGTTGTGCTCCACAATCCATGCCTCATGCTCGGTGTTGTAGTATAGCACGCCTATATGTGTTCCGTAGTTGCCTGTGCCCTGCTTTCGAGCTGAGTAGAAGAACTGCAACATATAGGGGCTAGTCGAGTAATACATGTTAACCACATAGTACTTACCAGGAACAAGCTTAGATATGTCGAGGTTCTCTTTAACGTAGTCGGCAGCCTGGCGGTGCATATTCAGAACGGTAGCGTATCTCTTGTCTGAACTTACCTTAGAGAGATCAGGAATCTTCACACTCTTATAGCCATTAATCACCGATGGGAAATGAGCAGGAATCTGGTAGGCATGACCATTTGAGTAGTATCCAGCTCGTGTCAAACGTCCGTTGGCATGTGCGGCACACTGATCCGTATATTTTCCGTATCTATTTCTTCCCGCCCATTTAACTATCACGCGCTCGTATGGCTTGTTAGGAACGGCAGCAACAACCTCCTCGGCAGGCTCTTCAGCAGCTACACCAGGAGTCTCTGCAACCTTTTCAACGGGCTTGGGCTTAGCAACATAGATATAATCAACCCTTGGCTCAGCTGTAATATTGAGATAGGCGAGCTTATATAAATCATCTAACTTAACTATTGTAGTATCTTGCTGCGTATGATCTATCGTTATCTCCTGCGCATAGGCCGTAGAAGCCATATTAAGCATACCACCACCCACAAATAGCATAGCCACCAAAGCGGAAATATGCATCATTGTTTTCTTCATCACTTCTTTCAATTTAAGTTGTTTAGCACAAGCCACCCCACACATCAGGCAGCCTCAGTTTGGTCAAATAAATACAAATATACAAATTTATTTTCTATTGAACAAATAACGCAGCAAAAAAGGCAATATAGGCCTCGCTTGCGTCTAATGCCACTTACTTTGTGGCACAATTTTGGGAATATAGTCATATATACTTACACATTCCCACTATGAAACAGAACGACAAAAAACACTTGACAGCCGAGAATGGCCGCCCCATTGCCGACAACCAGAACACGCAGACCGCGGGTGTGCGAGGTCCTGTAACACTCCAAGACCCGTGGCTCACCGAGAAACTCGCACACTTCGACCGTGAGGTAATCCCCGAAAGACGTATGCACGCCAAAGGCTCAGGAGCCTACGGCACATTCACCGTCACGCACAACATCACCGAGTACACCCGCGCCTCAATTTTTGCCGAGGTAGGCAAGAAGACCGACTGCTTTGTCCGCTTCTCGACTGTTGCGGGTGAGCGTGGTGCCGCCGATGCCGAACGCGATATTCGTGGCTTTGCGATGAAGTTCTATACCGACACGGGCAACTGGGACTTGGTGGGCAACAACACGCCCGTATTCTTCCTGCGCGACCCGCTGAAGTTCCCAGACCTCAACCACGCTATCAAGCGTGATCCTCGCACAGGTATGCGCTCGGCAAATAGCAATTGGGACTTCTGGACACTCCTGCCCGAGGCTCTGCATCAGGTGACGATTACTATGTCGCCACGCGGCATACCCTACTCCTACCGCCACATGCACGGCTTTGGTAGCCACACTTATAGCTTTATCAATGCCGACAACCGCCGCACGTGGGTGAAGTTCCACCTGCGCACCTTGCAGGGCATCAAAAATATGACCGACGAGGAGGCGGAGGCCGTGATTGCCAAAGACCGAGAGTCGCACCAGCGCGATTTGTTTGAGGCGATTGAGCGTGGCGATTACCCTCGTTGGCAGATGCAGGTACAACTTATGACCGAGGAGCAAGCGAGGGAGTATCATATCAACCCCTTTGACCTTACGAAGGTGTGGTATCACGGCGATTTTCCGCTGCACGATGTAGGCATCTTGGAGCTTAACCGCAACCCCGAGAACTTCTTTGCCGAGACCGAGCAGGCGGCATTCAACCCGATGAATATTATAGACGGCATCGGCTTCTCGCCCGATAAGATGTTGCAGGGCCGATTGTTCTCCTATGGCGATGCGCAACGCTACCGCCTGGGTGTAAACCACCACCTGATACCGGTAAACAAGCCTCGCTGCCCCTACCACGCCTACCATCGTGACGGCCAGATGCGCACCGACGACAACGGCGGTCGCACGATAGGCTACGAGCCTAATAGCTATGGTGAGTGGCGCGACCAACCACACCTCAAGGAGCCGCCTTTGTCGGTCGCGGGCGAGGTATATAACTACGACGAGCGCGAATACGACAGCGACTACTTCACGCAGCCGGGTAAGCTGTGGCGACTGATGTCAGCCGAGGACCAGCGCGCCACTTGCGAAAACACAGCACGTGCTATGGGCGATGCGGAGGTGTTTATCAAACAACGCCATATCCGCAACTGCCACCGCGCCGATTCCTCATATGGCGAGGGCGTTGCAAAGGCATTGGGACAGTCGCTCTCGGAGGCTCTAATCGCCGAGGATCCTGCACATCCAGCTTGGGATTGGAGGTAGCCTCCGTTCACATCAATCGACACAAAACAAAAACAGGTGACTAAAAAGTCACCTGCTCTTGCTTTAACTGTGGTGCCACCGGAATCCTTGAACCATAGCCTTAATGCGCAAGGTTTCAACTACTTATGATTTGGCAGCGGCTCAAAAAAGGCCATTTCCATAATTGTATCACTCGATTTTTTCACAATTTTGCACCGAAATCGAGGGGTAATTTTGGGCAGTTTTAGGGGTGTTTTTGAGCGATTTTTTGCAATTTCAGTTGGTTAGTACGACTAGCCAACTGTGTTATTTTCAACCCAACAAAACGCTTCAAGTGGTTAGCAATACTAACCACTTGAAAAAACAACTCGTGAGTATCGCTCACGAGTTGTTTGGTTTAACCCTATATGCCGTTATAAATTAAATAGGTATTTTAATCATACAATTATTCTGCTTGTGGTCTATATACCGAGTCTATATCCATACCGGTCTCATCTTTCCACGCTGTCCAGCCATTTGCTTCTCTTCCTAAACAGAAACCAGCTGCTGTGCTTACGCTCGGGAAAGTCCTATCTATTGACATAATTAATCTATCTCCGTCTACCTTAGTATCTTCTTGTAGCATACTCTTTCGCTTATCTTTCCATTTAAACGATGGGGCTACATCTTTAGCAACAATACTACCTCTTAATACCGTAAAACCATTTGAATTATAGAAACCCTTAGCATCGCAATTGCGACTTTTTAAATAAAATAAATGCTCAGTCTTTGGCTGTGATACTTCAAAAATATTGCAACCAATGAACGACGCTAAAAACATGACATCTTCGAAAAATTCGTCCATAGAATCGCGTTGATATTCTGGCAGGTTAGGAACTGTTGGAGTTTGCTTATTATCATTCAATACAAATGTATTTGCTTTCTTTGCATTAACAATTGCTTTATGTTCTAAGTATTGTACATCGGTCGCTGTAATATCTGTATCTTTGGATACAAATATTAGGGCTTTTTGCCAAAAAGGTTTATTGTAATCATGATCTTTTACTCGTTGGCAAAAGTTGCTAGTTTGTCCAATATATGCCTTAGGTTTAGTAGATTCATCCTCGCCTATCAAAATGTAGAATGCTGGTTTCTGCAATTTCTCCTGCGTATTCAGGTATACAAGATTTGAGCGTGGCACAACATACATCTGGCAAATTTTGTTGCTGATAAATGCATACTGCGTTCCATTAGGATCTCCGTCAATTAAGTATGTGGTTACTGTTTTGCCCATAGTTATATTGTATGTTCGAATTACTATGACTCTATATTTTCTGTTAGAAGCTTATTGATATCCTCTTGTTCTTGTTTGATGTATTCGTATAATTTATCACGCGCGTCTGCCTCAAAGTTGGCTGCAGTTGCAATACAAGTCCATACTAATTTTCTAAAATAGTCCCAATTGTTTATAGAAACTATTGGTTGTTGCAATAAATTCATTAACCTATTTACACTACCGTCTCCATTATCTTGTCGCTGCAAAAATAGATGAAATCGCTGAGGTTGCCTATTGTTGGGTTCTGTTTCGGCCACATAATATAGCACAAAATATTGCACATCACTTAGTACTTCACGATATTTCGTATCTATATCGCCTATACTTGTTGCTAATTTATCAGCAGTGCTATCTTGTTTTCTGACAAATGAGAATGTGGCATTTGCTGCAGTCACACGATCAAATAGCAGTTTGATTCTTTCAAAAGCGCCATTGGGATCCAGCCACATAATATTGGAAATCATTACAAGGTCATTGTGATTAAAAGCACTACAATACGCTAAACTCGCATTTCGGAATTCATCAAGCCAATGACTCTGTTGATGATATTTCATGATATTAAGTTGCAGTTGCCTATTTGCTCTATTTAACTTTTTGTTTTCAACTCTATTTTGTTTGTTCTGAGTCTCATTGTCAGCCCTATTCTTTTCGTTCTCAGATTCGTTATCCTTGCGCTGTATGTACAGAATTATAAATGCAGCAGTAGTGCTAATAATAGCACCCAAATATCCACCCCAAAATGACAACCACGCTATTTCATCTCCGACAATAGCCGTAAACGAGGGCGTTAGTAATATAAAATTAAGAGCAATTGGCAATAGTAAAATCACTAATGCAACCCACCAGTATTGTTTAATCGAAATTTTCATGCTTTTTTTATTCGCAATAATTTGTCATAAAGATATGAAAAATTTTGCTATAATCATAAATTTTGAGGAAAAACAACGCATTTAGACAAAACAAAAACGAGAACCCCGCACGGAGTTCTCGTTTTGAAGCAGTGTGTGTAAATCTGTTATCGTCTGCCGTAAACCGCAGGGAAGTCCTCGGCGTTGCGGTGGGCGAATGGAGCTACATAGTTTTTCTCCAATGCGGCACGCAGGTCAGACTCTCGGTAGAGCATCTTGCCCGGTAGAGCGACAAACGGAATAACGCCGTCATCACGGTATTGTTGCAGGGTGCGTTTGGTGATTTTGAGCACCTGGCACACCTCCTCGGTAGTGTAGTAGCGTTCGCCATTCATCTGCGGCTTGTAGTGTGTGCGCATTGTACGAATGTAGTCACTCAATGTGCTCAACTCATCGAGCATTGCTCGGCAATTTGTCTCTTGTACTAGTTCCATAGCTATTTGTTTATATGTCGTTTGATAAATCTCTCAACCTCACGGCGCTTGTAGTAAATCTTGTTGCCGATCATCGTATAACCAAGCAGGCCTCGCCCACGATAGCCTTTCAACTGATGTTTCGACAGACTCAACAGACGAGATAACTCATCATTCTCAATCCACTCCGAGCCGACGCTCTCTTGGTACATTCTGTACTCCTCACGAATCTCCTGCGATGCGGTGCTGACAGTCGCTACAATCTCATTGTAGAGTTCCTTGTCAATTGCGATGTATTCCATTACCATAGTCTTTTTTATTTTAAGAATAGGAGCGTTTTTCGGAGAAGTTTGAGGAAAGTGAGATTTTTTTTAGAAAAAAGTTTATAGTAGTTAATTTGTGATGTGTTTTTGTCTATAAAATAACACCATGGCTCATTAAGATTCTGAAAATTCTTCATTCCATTTTTTTTGATTAACTTTGTGCCACTTTAGAGAGAGGTATATGCTTAATTTGTTGATAGAAATGGAGAATTCGTTGATTCTGAACAAGATTCAGAGTCCCATATCTATTACTAATGATGTGCAATTAGTAGCAAAAGAGGCTCACATATCAGTCATTAATGGACTTATTAAGTATTATTTAAACCAACATGCCGATCAAATTCAAGATGTCTTTTTATCTTGCTTTGAGAATGCAGATTGTGTGGCTGATATTCCTCAAAATATAAATGTTGGGAATGTTTCTGCTTTATGTGAGCAATTACATATTCTGTATCTTAATTCCAAATTCGCTTATTCCAACGGAAAGATATCACGAGGTAAATCAAAGCAGAATTTAATAGAAACAGGTTCTGTATATACCCGTGAAGACATCTCATACAACATCGTAGAAGCGACACTGGGAAATGTGGGATATATCTTGCCCGAGGCTAAGATATTAGATTTTGCATGTGGTACAGGTCGATTCTATGATGCTATTATTAAGTATTTGTCGTGTAAAGGAATCGATGCTCAAAGTGCAGTAACCAATAATGTATATGCCATTGATATTGACCCTGTGGCTATCAATATCACAAGATTAAAAGCTTTTGAGCATTACGGAGAGGTTAATTCGGAAATAGCGGATATCATCAAGAATAATATCATATTGCGAAATGCTCTCGTTAAAGAAGGCTTATATTCGGTAGTTGATAATGCTATTCGATATAGCGACCTGGATGGATTTGTTAGACAGGGCTTTGATGCGATAGTATCCAACCCCCCATATCTTGTACTTAAACCATCGAAGGATAAGTTTAGTGAGGAGTCTGCGATTTTGACAAAGAATTTGGTCAATTATTTCCGAACATCTGGCAATTATGAATACTCAGTAGAGGGTATGTTGAATTACTATCAAATCTCTATTGAGGCAATGCTCCAAATGTTAAAAATAGGAGGTGAATTGGGAGTAATTTGTCCTTCGACTCTATTCGCAGATGTTTCAGCCACAAAACTTAGAAAGCATCTACTCCTTAACAATAGCGTAAGGTATATTCGATACTATACAGAGAAGGATCCTCTCTTTGTCAATGTGACACAAGCGACTTGTATATTTCATTTAACAAAGGGTGGTAAAACAGATTGTATAGAAGTTCATAGCGAAGGGGCAAAGTTTGAGGTTACATTAAATAGCATCCAACAGATGTTTGGAGCACAATTAGAGGTGCCAAGCATATCGGGTAAAGGCTGGTCTATTCTTCACAAATTATCCAAATTCGCTAAGCTAAGTTCATTGAAGAATATTAGGAATAAGCGAGGCGAGTTGGATTTGACCTTGTACAAGGGATATATAACCAATATAAAGACAAAATATCGTCTTGTGAGAGGTAATATGCTTTCTGTTAATGGCATAAAAGATATCAATGGAGAGTATGTTAGCGAGGATTTTATTGCATCCAAGTCTGCAGACTATATAAATTTTGATTTTGGACGACAGCGACTTGTATGTCAGCAAATATCCAATGCTGCGAGCAAGCGTCGTTTGAAGTTTGTATACTGTGAACCTAATGATATTCTTGGCAACTCATGTAATTATATATCAAGCGACACAACTACATTAGCAAAACTAAATATTCTACTCAATAGCAGTTTGTTAGATTGGAGGTTCAGGGTGACTAGTTCTAACAACCATATTAATAATTACGAGTTGAATGAGCTCCCAATTGTTGATCTCTCAAAGGTTGATGAGAACTTCAAGTGGAATAGTATTGATGAATTAGATAACTATGTAGGCAAATTATACGGCCTAACAAAAGATGAAATAAAGTATTTGGCATAATATGACTAAACTATATAACCACGTTGCTTTTAAAATGGGAACACACGAAGCAGAAATAGCTGTGTGTATTCCAGAGGGGGGGAATTGGCAGGATATTCCGCTGTCGATCTCGGATACTAGATTGACGAATATCCGAGCCACTGGAGGGCGTACCACATATTATGGACGATTGCGTTGGGATAAGCCTAGTTATACTATCGCAACCTATTTTAATCGTGTAGGAAATGGTTGCAATCTTCATCCATCGCAAAATCGAGTAATGTCAAATAGAGAGGCTGCTCGTTTACAATCATTCCCTGACAGTTTCATTTTTCAGGGTTCAAAAGCTTCTCAGTATAAACAAATAGGCAATGCCGTACCTCCGTTGTTAGCAAGATTCGTATCGTCATTAATCAAGCCACATTTAAGATCATACAATTTTGTGGACTTGTTTGCTGGATGTGGTGGTATGTCTACAGGCTTTTGTATGAACGGTTTTAACTTAATTGCCGTTAATGAAGTAGACAAGAATATTATGTCTACTAATCAATTCAATCATAGCAAAGATACTCCAAATGAGAACTTTATTCTTGGAGATATCACAAAGGATGATGTCAAAGCGAGATTAATAAAAGCGTGTGAAGGACACAGCATCGATGTTATAGTTGGCGGCCCTCCTTGCCAGGGATTCTCTTATGCTGGATGGAGAGATCCTAATGATGTTCGCAATCAGCTTTTTAGAGAGTTTGTACATATGGTAGATACATTGCGTCCAAATTTCTTTGTTATGGAGAATGTGCCAGGTATATTGACTATGCGTAAAGGCGAAGCTTTTAAGGAGATTGTGGAGGCTTTTGAGTCGATTGGATACTTTGTTAATAAGCCAATCAAACTTAATGCAGAGGAATTTGGTGTTCCTCAAAAGCGCAAAAGAGTATTTATCATAGGTTCTAGAGATGGTGTGGTTATAGAACAGCCCAAACCATTATTTAGTAATGATGACGAATCGTTGCCTAATGTGGTAACTGTTCGAGATGCAATAGGAAACCTCCCTGCAATAGAAGATGGCGGAGGCTCGGTTGAAATGGATGTTAAATTTGACAATATGAGTCCATTCGACCGCCTGATGCAAGGTCAGATTACCTTTGATGAATTTTATCAACTGCAATACAACAACTAAAAAAGAGCCCGAGTGGGCTCTTTTTTAGTTCCATTCTTCATCAATGATTGTTTGAGTCAAACTTGCTATATACTTCTTAATCACTGCATCTGCCTCTTCGAATGATTGTCCTTGTATAACAGATATTAGATCACGGAATTCTGGTGATTCAACATCAATATAGAACTTCGTTCTTCTGTTGTCCTTTTTGTCAAACTCTTTCAAAGCTTCAAACGCAATTCTTACGACACGCTCGCTGTTGCTGCGTTTATTGGCACTATCTAATTCTGTTTCATTTATCTTGAGGGTTGACAGATTAAGAGGGTTGAAATTTTCAAACCTATAGTCAAACTTCGAATATTCAGGATGCAAATAATGCATTAAGAACTCTTCCCCTACCTGCTGATAAATAACCGAAAAGAGTTTGAGCACATTTTGATGACAAGTAACCATTATGTTGCTCAGCTTTTTAGCCGTTTCATCATCTGTAATAGTACCCTTAAGAGCATCCCAAATATATTGAGAATGCCAACTAATAACAGTTTCACCCCTCTTCTCAATATCTATTAACGCATCAACATCTGATTTTGTAAATCTGTTATTCTTGCTACTATTGCACGACTTGCACATAGGGGCAAAATTATAGATGCTATGGCAGAAACCAAGCGAGATAGGGCCAATATGATCAGCACTCATCTTGCGCATTTTATTGCATTGTGGACATTGATACTTCTGAGTTCCCTTACTAAACTCACCCATTAAACGATTTGCAAGATTGTAATTGCCATCAGCCCACTCCTCATATGCTCGTCTATCCTGCGTGTAAGTCTTCATATTATCCTTATGACGACCCTTGTCAGTTTTAGAACGACAGCACAATCCATCAGAGTGGAAGCCATCAAAGCGATCAGGTGGATTGCTCATTACGCCTGGCGACAATAAACCAGATTCAGTAGCCACATGTCGTTTATATATGATTTCAATCAGATTTTGAGGGCTATCATATGTCTTAACACTAAATATCTCAGCTATACCACTGATAATATGGGCGTCAGAAGCATTATTCTCGATAATTTCTCTGATTGTATAATCAGCAGGTTGTACAGATTCCTTGAGAATTACATTTAATCGCTTACAAGTCCTATTGTTTGGGTACTCGTAGAAAATACTCATTTCACGACCACAACATTGACAAACATGCTTTCCGGTTGGATGTATTCTCCTTGCAACTTCTGCCTTGTTGCGAGCATTAAGTTCTTGCATTTTTTGAGCCCACCAAGCCTCACGACGTTTACCTTTTGCAGACTTGCCAGTAACAACCCATCCGAGATTGCCATCTTTATTGCGCTCAATAAACAAACCTTCATAGCTTGAATGAGCCGCAATAAATTCTGTATACTCACGGAATTCTGGCGCCCATGTTCTATCAATTTCTCCCATATTGCTCTTATTTCTTCGTGTTAATCTCCGAACTAACTGTTTTAATAATCTGTTAAATAGCCTGCACATATTGCATTCTTTTCTACAAAGATAAGAATATTTTTTGGATTAACATTAAGAATATTAAGCTACTATTGTATCGCTATTAAATTTTAGTCGTTGGCACGCAGTCCACAAGAGGTGCAATTCTATCCATCTCTCTGGCGAGGCTGTCGTTCATCACGTGGGCGTAGTGCTGGGTCATTCGGGTTGAGGTGTGGCCAAGCATTTTCGACACATTTTCGAGCTTCACATCGTTGGCGAGTGTGATTGTCGTAGCGAATGTGTAACGAGCAATGTGCATCGTCAGTTGTTTCTTTATTCCGCAGAAGTCGGCAATCTCTTTCAGGTAGGAGTTCATCTTTTGGTTGGCATAGACGGGCAGAAGCGTGCCTCGCTCCTTGCACAGCGGATGATTCTTGTATTTTTCGAGTATCTGCAACGGATATTAGAGCAGGGGCACATAGAACCCCACATCGGTCTTCTCACGCTGCTTGCGTATCCACTTGCGACCGTGTGCGTCTTCGGAGATATTCTCGGGGCGGAGGTTGTGAACATCAATATACGCCAACCCCGTGTAGCAGCAGAATAAGAATATATCTCGCACCATTTCGAGTCGCTGAATGGAAAATTCCTTCTCACGCAGGCGGTTTACCTCGGGCATAGTTAGATACTCTCGTATGACTTTCTTCTCGGCGTACTTTATGCCGGCAAAAGGATTAACTGTCATCCAGCCATTGGCGAGGGAAAGATTTACGACCTTCTTCAAACACTTCATATAGCGAATCATCGTATTTTGCGCCACACGCTTTTTGGTTTTGAGAAAATGCTCGAAATCTCGCACCATCTCGTGGCTGAGGTTTCTGATTGGAAAATCCTCCGCCTTTGTCTGTTTCGCCATCATTTCACGAAAGTAGCGCAGACACAACATATAGCGATGATAGGTTGTGCGGTCGTAATCTTTGCCTATTAGCGAGGCGATGCGTGCATTGTGCTCCTCGAAGACCTCAAAGAAGAATCGCTGACGGCGATGCTTGCCCAACAGAAACTCCTTTATAATAAATGGATCCACATAACCATCTTCGGCAAGGAAATTTTGATGTGCCTCGCTCGCCTTGCTACGCAGATTGTCGAGGTGTCGATTTATCTCCAATGCCACAGCAGTCTTGCCCGTGGCACAGCAACGACTCTGGCTCCACTGCTCAACAGGCACTCGGCGTTGTGTGCTGAGTTCGGTATATCTGCCATCTACGGAGATACGCATCATAATAGGTGTTTCGCCACTCTTGCCAAGTCGGGTGCGGCGAATGAAGAAGTTTACTGAAAAAGTGCTCTTTTGCATAATTTTATAAGTTTTAATTGCGCCTCAATATCGGGGCTCGTTGTAAGAATAGTGCTGATTGGTGAATAGGGGTTATGGGAAAAGAAAAAATCGTGTACATTTTTATGACCATATTATCGGAATGCACACGAATAGACTAAAATACCCGACAAAAAGTGCCGGGTAATGGTTAGTTGAAAAATGCCGTAATATATTGAAAAATAACGAAATACGACACGATTAGTGTGCTATTTATGGACATATAATTGTTATGTACACGAATAGACAAAAATACCCGACAAAATTGCCGGGTAATGGGTAGTTGAAATCGCTGTAAGATATTGAAAAATAGCGAAATATGACGCAATTAGTGTACATTTTTGAGGGATCCAAAAAATGTCCACGAATAACACACTAAACTGCTTCATTTTGCACCAAAAGTGCCGATTTTTGACAAAAGAAAAACGCCACAAATCATTGATTTGCAGCGTTTTGTTGATTTTAACCTTTGGTTCAAGTGGTGCCACCGGAAAATGAGTTCCATTTCTAAATGGCTCTATATCTTTGCGTTAAAGAATCGCAATAAACGTAATCTCCCGCTATTGCTCCACCTAAATTCTGCACCATTCTGCAGTGTCTTGCAGAGTCGAGTTCCTACTTTGATGCAAAGGTATATAATTATTGTTATATACAAATGGGAACTGCAATCTTATTTTTTCATAATATCTTCTATACGCCATTTTACTGCAAGTTCTAAACCCTTCTTAATACCTTGCGATAATCCATAATCATCTACCATATTTCGCAGTGCATTAATCTCTGCTATAAGGACTGTGCGTATTTGTCCATATTCCATATCTTCAATTGGAATAGAAGGTATGAATGGAAGAACTTGCTTAGGGAGATAACAATAAAATAGTGGGTATTTTCTTTTAATTGAAATAGCACACTCACGCATCTGTACTATATTATTACCAAATAAAGCATAGTTTATATCAGAAATGCCCTTATTTATTTCTTTTGCAAATTCGTTTACATCATTCTGTAGTTCTAAACCTTCTTTGAGAACTTCTACTTGTCTTTTCTTTATATCATTGTTGTCATCGTACATAATAAACCTCCTTAATCTTATAACTTAATCCGATT
>JAGBTQ010000024.1 GCA_017631275.1 Alistipes sp. | reverse complement strand
TACAAGAAGAATATGTTTGCTCTCCTCGACAAGCCAGGCTACGAGGAGGCATCTAAGGCTATCAAGGCTCGCTTGTAGTTCTTTGTTGTGATAAGGGGTCATCTTTGACCTATCCCAAAAAGCTGAGCACCCGAGGCTGTATGTTTTAGTACTATCCTCGGGTGCTCACTTTTGCGATAAGCCAAATCTAACCCTTCTGACAACAAATTATTTGCCGTAATAAGGGGTCGATTGCGTCCCCTAACAAAAAATCCCGACAATGAGCAGTACGCCAAAGTACAGCCCATCGTCGGGATTTTTGCCGAGTGTAGCACTCGGCACCCTTCTGACAACAAAGTGGTGTTAAGCCTAAAACAATTTACGATGAAAATATAGGTTATCCAAGTCGGATAACCTATATTTTTTAATTGTGTAATATCTTCTATTTAAGCATGTTGTAGTGGCAATACATCAGCTTGCCCTCGTCGTTGCGAAGGTGCATGCCGCCACCCTTGCAGAACTCCCAAACCTTGCACTCGGCACACTCATCTATCTTTGTCCACTCGCGGTTGCGGAACTGCTCGAAGCGGTTTTGCCACACCTCCCAAAACTTATCCTCATAAATGTTGCCCTGGGTGTAGTTTGAGCGCACCGAGGTGCAGCCCGAGATGTCGCCATTAACACGTATCGAAGCTACGTTCACGCCTGCCGCACACATATAGAAGTGGTCGCGCACCTCCGCCTCATAGCCTCCCAAGAAGCCCTCGCAGGCGTAGCTTAGGTTGATGCGTCCCTCCTTGCGTGTTGTGCGGATAAACTCCATTACTTTGCGGAACTGCTCGGCGTTGAGGTGTAGTCCCTCGTCACGCTTGGCACGTCCTGCGGGGAATACCGAGAATATGCGCCAATTCCTTATGCCATTGCTAATTAGCAGCTCCTTCCACTCGTCGAGTCTATCTACTAAGGCGGGTGTTACGCACGTAATAGCGTCGTATGCCAAGCCCGTCTTACTGATTAGGCGCAGGGCCTCCAGCGCACGGCTGTAGCTAAGAGGGTTTTGGCGTATGTCGTTGTGGATATCTTCGAAGCCGTCGAGGCTCACCGACACGGAGCATAGTCCCGCCTCGATAAGCGAGTTTAGGCGCTCACGTGTTAGTGCCATGCCATTTGTCACCATGCCCCACTTATATCCTCGGCGCTTCACCTCTCTGCCCGCCTCCTCAAGGTCGGGGCGCACGAGCACCTCGCCACCCGAGAATATTATGAGCACACGGCTGGGGTCGGTGTTTGGCGTAACCTCCTCGTCGAGCACACGCAAAAAGTCGCTAAGGGGCATATCCTTAAGCGTAGCATCGGTGCGGCAGTCGCTACCGCAGTGCCTACACCTAAGATTACAACGAAGCGTACACTCCCAAAAGAGTGTACGCAACGAGTGACGCTCAACGACATGCTCCTGCATATCCTTAAATAGCTTAAGACCAATGCGTTTGCGTAGTCCTAATCGCTGACCTTTCATCTAGTCAATCTCTCTGTTTCTCTACTTCTCAGCCTCGGCATTTGCCTCGCGCTCCTTGCGGATAGCCTCAAGGGTCTTCTGTGCATCCTCCTCGGTTACAGGCTTAGCGATGCTGCCATCAGGGAACTCCTTAGCATCCTCAACTGGGCGTGCAATCTCGCCCTCGGGGAATGGAACACCATACATAAGCATGATTTTTGGATCCTCCTCCTCTGCCTCAATCTTATTGAGGTTCTTATCCTCCGACTTTGATGTCTTCTTAGTGCCGCAGCATGCTGCTGTTGAGAAGCCAAGAAGAGTCAATAGAGCTACTTTCCACTTGAAATTCATAATATATCTCTTTTTAGTTGTATACAATCTCCACAAATGTAATAGAAATTTTGGGAATCCACAAATAAAACGCTAAAATTTGCATATATAGTATTGTCGAACAAAATAAATTGTGTAACTTTGTTATGCGAATTATAACCCTATATATTATGCGCGGCAAGGTAAAATGGTTTGACGATAAGCGTGGCTATGGCTTCATCACGGGCGATGATGGCGAGGATGTATATGTTCACTACTCGGCAATCGAGCGTGAGGGCTACCGCACCCTCAAACACAATTGGCGCGTAAGCTACGATGTTGAGCTCTCGGCGGACAACCGCCCCGAGGCGCGTAGGGTAGTCATTGAGCCTAAGCTATGACACTGGGCTAAATATCTATATATTAGCAATTTTACCTAATTTGTATATCGTAAATCTGAGGGCGACTAAATAATATTTTAGTTGCCCTTAGGTTTTTTTCTTGCGTGGGTGAAATAATTTTCTAAAAATTTTTAAAAAATTTGTGTTAAAAGTTTCACAGTCCCAAAATTATTTTATAACTTTGCAACGATTTTGTGTTTCATGAGAGTGTGCCACGCACCATATATAATATTATTGGGGGCTGGTGCGTTTGATTGGTGCAAAAAATGATTAGGCAATAAGAAGCATTAAATATAAAAAACAAAGGAAAAATTATGGCAACAATTGATCTTTCAAAGTATGGCATTACCGACGTTAAGGAGGTAGTGTACAACCCTTCGTATGAGACTCTCTACGAGGAGGAGACAAAGGCTGACCTTACAGGTTTCGACAAGGGTGTTGTAACCGAGATGGGTGCAGTAAACGTAATGACAGGTGAGTACACTGGTCGTTCACCTAAGGATAAGTTCTTCGTAATGGACGAGACCACTAAGGATACTATCTGGTGGACATCTGACGAGTACAAGAACGACAACAAGCCTGTAACTAAGGAGTGCTGGGCAGAGCTTAAGAAGCTTGCTGCTAAGGAGCTCTCATCAAAGAAGCTCTACGTAGTAGATACTTTCTGTGGTGCTAACGAGAACACACGTCTTAAGATCCGTTTCATCATGGAGGTAGCATGGCAGGCACACTTCGTAAAGAATATGTTTATCCGTCCTACTGAGGAGGAGCTTGCAAACTATGGCGAGCCTGACTTCGTAGTGCTCAACGCATCAAAGGCTAAGGTTGAGAACTACAAGGAGCTCGGTCTTAACTCTGAGACTGCTGTTGTGTTCAACCTCACTGAGAAGATGCAGGTTATCATCAACACATGGTATGGTGGTGAGATGAAGAAGGGTATGTTCTCTTACATGAACTACCTCCTTCCATTGAAGGGTATCGCTTCAATGCACTGCTCTGCAAATACTAACAAGGCTGGCGAGACAGCTATCTTCTTCGGTCTTTCAGGTACTGGTAAGACTACTCTTTCAACAGATCCTAAGCGTGAGCTTATCGGTGACGACGAGCACGGCTGGGACGACGATGGTATCTTCAACTTCGAGGGCGGTTGCTACGCAAAGGTTATCAACCTCTCTAAGGAGAACGAGCCAGACATCTGGAACGCTATCCGTCGTGACGCATTGCTCGAGAACGTAACAGTAGACGAGAATGGTAAGATCGACTTCTCTGACAAGTCAGTTACTGAGAACACACGTGTTTCTTACCCTATCTACCACATCGACAACATCGTAGAGCCAGTATCTAAGGCTCCAGCAGCAAAGAAGGTTATCTTCCTCTCTGCTGATGCATTCGGCGTGTTGCCTCCAGTATCTATCCTTACTCCTGAGCAGACTAAGTACTACTTCCTCTCAGGCTTTACAGCTAAGTTGGCAGGTACTGAGCGTGGTATCACTGAGCCTACTCCAACCTTCTCAGCATGCTTCGGCGCTGCGTTCCTTTCACTCCACCCAACAAAGTATGGTGAGGAGCTCGTAAAGCGTATGCAGGCATCTGGCGCTACTGCTTACCTTGTAAACACTGGTTGGAATGGTACTGGCAAGCGTATCTCTATCAAGGATACACGTGGTATCATCGATGCTATCCTCGATGGCTCAATCGACAAGGCAGAGACAAAGCAGATTCCTATGTTCGACTTCAAGGTGCCAACAGCTCTTCCAGGTGTAGATCCAGCTATCCTCGACCCACGCGACACTTACGCAAATGTTGAGGAGTGGAACACTAAGGCTCAGGATCTTGCTGGCCGCTTCGTTAAGAACTTCGCTAAGTTCACAACTAACGAGGAGGGTAAGGCACTCGTTGCAGCTGGTCCACAGCTATAATTTCTTGTGATAAGGGGTCATCTTTGACCTATCCCCAAAAGCTGAGCACCCGAGGCTGTACTTCTTGTACTATCCTCGGGTGCTCACTTTTGCGATAAGCCAAATCTAACCCCTTCTAACCCATCGTAACTCATATTAGCCCATTCATCTCCGTCTGTAAAAAAAATAGCAAAATTTTATGGGGGAGTAAATGCGATAAATTTTTATTATATTTGTAGTGCAATGTGGCGACATTACATGTCAAGCCCTTAAGTCGTCTATAATATTAATGACCTAAAAATATCGTTATGAAGAGATTATTCGTCTTGCTACTCTCTATTGTGGCTCTTGTTGCTTGTGATAAGCCAGCACCCGAGCCTGAGCCACAGCCTAAGCCCGATCCAGACCCTGTTGTATTGCCTCAGGACATCGTCCCCAACATCACACAGCTTGGATATGAGTCTACATCTGCTGATGGTGTGCAGCGCATAGAGTGCACAAAGGAGAGTTTTAGCGGTGCTATACTTCCTCTATATTTGATAGTTGAACCAGAAGAGCTCATTGATAAAATCATTGAGTATCATGCAGATATGGTGACGCTTAATATCTTCTTGGATGATAGCGACACTCCCATTGTCTTGACCCCAACTCCTGGCAAGGCAGAGAATTGGCAGGGGTGGCTCTACGTGGAGTGTGCCTGCGACAATCTCCCTATGGAGCTATATCGTGGCGAGGTGAGTGCAACGGGATGTGTAACTATCTCCGATGGTGTTAACTCTCTTTCGACCGAGAGTTTCAGCATAGGTGTCAACATACCTGCTCCCAGAAGTAACCAGTTGTGGTACTTTACAAGCGATGGTCAGCCTGTTGAGTTTAAGAGCAACAACGGCCCTGCTATTGTCTCGGTCGACAACCCTTTGTATGAGAAGTATGTTGTGACCTTTGCCGAGAATCTGACCCATATCCCCTCTGCCTACTTTAATTCTAAGAGTAAAGTCACAAGGGTGGTACTACCTAATAGCATCACGACGATGGATAATGATGCGTTTCAGAGGTGTTTTGACTTAACAACCATAAACATACCTTCGGGTATTACGCAGCTAAGCCAAATGATGTTCTCAGTCACTAAGCTACGCAATGTCTACATAGACGACCTTGCTGCGTGGTGTAGCATCACATTTAATGGTCCTATCTTGGAGGGCCTTGAGGAGAATACGACCAAAAGTGCGTTGTATGTCAAGGGAAGCAAAGTTAGCGAGATTACCATACCTCAGAGCGTTAGCAAAATCCCAAGATATGCCTTTATGTTTGATAACCTGAAGCGCATACATCTTCACGATGGAGTGACCAAGATTGGTGCCAATGCATTTGACCACGCAGGCCTTGAGGAGTTTACTATGCCTAATAGTGTTACTGAGATTGAGGCTAATCTCTTTTGTGCTTGCCGTAATCTGAAGAGTGTGACACTGTCGAGTGGCTTGGCCGAGATTCCAATGTACACTTTTAATGAGTGTACGTCACTTACCGAGATTATAATCCCTGAGGGTGTTAAAACTATCGATCTTTCAGCCTTTTATCGTTGTCTTAGCCTTGTGGATGTCACACTGCCCGATAGCGTGGAGCAGATTAAGGATCATATGTTTGCTGGGTGCGAGAGCTTGCAAACTGTCGTATTTGGATCGGGAGTTAAGAGCATCGGTGATGCGCCTTTCTTGAAGTGCAAAAAAATGAATAAGATAACACTTAAGGCCACAACACCTCCCACGCTATTAATAGATCTCTTCCGTGACAGCCAGTACGGTGTGCCAGCCAATCTTGAGATATATGTGCCTGCTGAGGCCGTTGAGGCATACAAGAGCTCTGCGTCGTGGGCTAAGTATGCTGACTATAT
>JAGBTQ010000023.1 GCA_017631275.1 Alistipes sp. | reverse complement strand
CACAGATACTACGAAACGTAGGTTAGCCTTAGTAAGTTTCTCGAGAGCCTCCTGGTCTCCCTTTCTAATTCTTTGGGCGAGTTCTACCTCCTCCTCCACGGAGATAAGTTCCTCCTTGCCGATCTCCTGCAAATATTTATCGAGTGAAGCACTCTCACGATTGGTAATCGACTTGGTAATCTTTAATTGACGCATAAAAATATATTTCTTCTTACAACTTTTATTCCAACTTAGCATATATACGCACCGTATATCCAATTTGTTTCACTCTCCCCAAAAAATATTTTTCTTAGTGCAATTTTATCCCCTCTTTTTATCACTTTTGAACTCCTATTTTTTCACCTCGCGGAAATAAATGTAATTTATTTTAGCAATTATCAGCTATTATTCCTATCTTTGCAAGATAATATGTAATGTTTATGACACATCGTAGTGGTTTTGTAAATATCATCGGTAATCCCAACGTGGGAAAATCGACACTTATGAATCAGCTTGTGGGCGAGAAGCTCTCGATTATCACATCGAAGGCGCAGACAACACGTCACCGCATCATGGGTATTGTAAATGGTGAGGACTTCCAGATTGTCTACTCCGACACCCCAGGCATTCTTAAGCCCAACTACAAGCTTCAGGAGAAGATGATGAAGTTTGTGCGTGGCGCCATCACCGATGCCGACGTATTGCTATACGTTACTGACACTGTGGAGGATAGCGACCGCTCGGCAGAGATTATCGAGAAGGTAAACCTCTCGGGAATACCCACCATTGTGGTTATCAACAAGGTGGACCTCACAACACCCGACAAGCTAACAGCGTTGGTCGAGAAGTGGCAAGCACTACTCCCGAACGCCATTATCGCCCCATGCTCGGCAAAGGAGAACTTCAACGTGGAGGGTGTCTTCAACCTTATTTTGGAGCGTCTGCCCGAGGGTGAGCCATTCTATCCGAAGGATACACTCACCGACAAAACTTTGCGCTTCTTCGCCTCGGAGATTATCCGCGAGAAGATTCTCCTCAACTACGACAAGGAGATACCATACTCGTGCGAGATAGCCATCGAGAGCTACAAGGAGGAGCCAACAATCGACCGTATATCGGCAACAATCTTCGTTGCCCGCAACTCGCAGAAGGGCATTGTCATCGGACACAAGGGCGAGAAGCTCAAAAAGGTGGGGCAAGCAGCACGCCACGACCTTGAGGCATTCTTGGGCAAGAAGGTATTCCTCGAGCTATACGTTAAGGTGCAGGAGGATTGGCGCAACAACGACAACCAGCTTAAGCGCTTCGGCTACGAGCTCGAGTAATAAAGTAACCTACCAAGGCGTTTGAGGTTTAGATGAGAGGTGTTGTAGCCATACTAATGCTGTTTGTTGCACTCGCACTACCCCACAAGGTAGCTGCGCAGTACAACCGTAACTATATCTACTGGATGGGGCAGCAGAAGATGGTGAGCAACGACTATCACGATGCTATCGACATCCTCAACATGCTCATACGCCACGACAGCAAGGACTTCGACGCCTACTTCCTACGAGGCATTGCCAAGTACAACCTCGATGATTTGCTCGGCGCCGATGCCGACTTCTCGAAGGCGGTGGAGCTAAACCCCGTATATACTGGTGCCTACTACTATCGAGCCATAACACGCTCACGCCTTGGCAACTACGACGATGCACTCAACGACTTTAAGCAGGCCATAGAGCTACGCCCCGACCTGCCCGACCCATACTATAGCCGTGGTGTGACACGCCTACTAAATCAGCAGTTTGAGGCTGCCATTGCCGACTTCGACACATTCATACGCTACGAGAAGCGCCATGTTGCGGCATACATAAACCGAGGCATCAGCTACCTCAACCTCCGCGACACGACCAAGGCGTACGAAAACTTCGAGCTGGCAATACGCACCAACCGTGACGAGCCCGAGGCATACAACCGTCGTGGTGGTCTATACCTCGCTCAGGAGCGCTATGAGGAGGCTTTCAGCGACTTTGACAAGGCTGTAGAGTGCGACTCTACGTTCCTGCCCGCATTCTTCAACCGCGCCATAGCCAACAACCACCTCGACCGCCCGATGCGCTCTATCGAGGATTTGGACCGTGTCATCGAGCTCGACCCATCGAGTGCCATAGGATATTTCAACCGAGCGCTCATACGCTCCGAGATTGGCGACCTAAACCGAGCCCTCGAGGACTTTAACCGTGTGGCAGAGCTATCGCCCGAGAATGTGCTTGTATATTACAACCGTGCGTTGGTGCACACCGACCTTGGCAACCTTAAGGAGGCTATCTCGGACTATACACGCGCCATTGAGCTATACCCCGACTTTGCAAATGCCTACCTCAATCGTAGCATCTTGCGACGCTCACAGCGCGATGTGCGTGGCGCTGAGAGCGACGAGCGCACGGCACGTCGCAAAATTGCAGAGCACCGCTCGCGCCTAAATAGCGGCAACGAGTCGATATTCTCGGACACCACACAGCGCTTCGACAAGCTACTATCGTTGGAGAGCAAGCTCATAGAGCGCAACTTCGAGCGCATAACCTCGTCATCATCGGCAAATAGCGACCTTGCCCTACTGCCCATGTTCCGCTTCACGCTCCTCGACGAGGATAGCGTTAAGCTTGACCGCCGTGCTATGCGCCTAAACACCCAGCGTGTGCGCGACTTCAAGGAGCGTGTGGGCAACCCACGCCTACAGCTCGACTGCCGCAGGTGCAACATCGAGCCCGACTCGCTATTAAGCATCGACAAGCGCATAGCGGAGAGGGTGACTAAGAGTGGCGACGACAGATGGTTAGCCCTATTTGAGCATGGCGTATGCCTGGCACTTATCAAGCAATACACAAGCTCGGTGAATGCATTTAGCGAGGCGATACAGCTAAACCCCACAAACCCCTTCCTCTACCTCAACCGCGCTACTACGCGTGCCGAGATGATCGACTTTATATCGTCGATGGACGACAGCTACCACAACGTGTCGTTCGACTCGGACCCCGCCAAGCGCCTGATAAACACCAAGCGCACATATAGCTACGACGAGGCTATCGAGGATATGAACAAGGCGATAAAGCTCTACCCCGACTTTGCCGAGGGCTACTACAACAGAGCAAACCTCCTCGCCATATCGGGCAAGCTTCCCGAGGCCTATGACGACTATACACGCGCCATAGAGCTCGACGCGGAGCTGGGCGAGGCATACTATAATCGTGCTCTGGTGCAGATCTACATGAAGGATACCCGCAAGGGGTGTATGGATCTCTCGAAGGCTGGCGAGCTGGGCATATCGCAGGCATACGACCTTCTGCGTGAGTTCAAGATTGCCGAACACTGATAAACGAAAACAAAACAAACTATAAATTTATTTACTAACTAACAATCAAACATTTATGACTCAAACAATTCAACGAAAGCTCAACGACTCGGCGTTTGCTCGCTGGTCGGCGTTGTTGCTCATCTCATTGATGATGTTCTTCGCCTACATGTTCGTGGACATGCTCTCACCTCTTAAGGAGGCTCTCGAGACATCGCTCAACTGGAACAGCACTACCTTCGGTACATATGCTGCTTCGGAGTACTTCCTCAACGTATTCTGCTTCTTCCTCATCTTCGCAGGTGTTATCCTCGATAAGATGGGTATCCGCTTCACTGGTCTTT
This sequence comes from Alistipes sp., assembly GCA_017631275.1. Taxonomy (GTDB): domain Bacteria; phylum Bacteroidota; class Bacteroidia; order Bacteroidales; family Rikenellaceae; genus Alistipes. Next base: position 1,331 of record JAGBTQ010000023.1, on the reverse strand, counting down.
TGTCAGCATCATTGATGGTTATCGGTGCAGCTATCAAGTTCTACGCTATGAGCGAGTGGTTCCAGGGCACAGGCCTCGAGGCATGGCTCAACTCATGGTGGGTAGATCTTCCAGGCTCTGCTAAGCTCGCTTGCTTCGGCTTCATGATCTTCGGTTGCGGTTGCGAGATGGCTGGTACTACAGTATCTAAGTCTATCGCTAAGTGGTTCAAGGGCAAGGAGATGGCCATGGCAATGGGTCTTGAGATGTCTATCGCACGTCTTGGCGTGTTTGCCGCTATGTGGCTCTCACCAATGGTTGCAGCAAAGGCTGGTGACTCAGTTTCTGCTCCTGTACTCTTCGGCGCAGTACTCCTCACTATTGGTCTTATCTTCTACTTCGTCTTCGTGCTTATGGATCGCAAGCTCGACAAGCAGCTCGAGGCTGCTGGTGAGCTCACACAGGAGGCTTCAGAGGAGGAGTTCAAGTTCAGCGACCTTGGCAAGATCTTCACCAGCAAGATGTTCTGGTTGGTGGCATTGCTCTGCGTGTTGTACTACTCGGCAATCTTCCCATTCCAGCGCTACGCTCCCGACTTCTTGAACAAGACCCTCGATATTGCTAATGGCGCTCAGCTCTTCAGCTGCTTCCCTATCCTTGCTATGGTTCTCACCCCATTCCTTGGTGCTTTCATCGACCGTAAGGGTAAGGCAGCATCTATGCTTATGGTAGGCTCGCTTATCATGATCGCTTGCCACCTCAGCTTCGCTTTGTTGTTGCCTATGTTCCCATCTAAGGTGTTGGCAGTTGCTATCATCGCTATCCTTGGCGTGTCGTTCTCGTTGGTTCCTGCAGCTTTGTGGCCATCAGTACCAAAGATCATCGACGAGCGTATCCTCGGCTCAGCATACTGCGTAATCTTCTGGATCCAGAACTGGGGCTTGTTGCTCGTGCCAGTTGTTATCGGTAAGGTTTTGGATGCTACCGGTGGCTATCTCGTTCCTATGCTTATCTTCTCATCATTCGGCGTTATCGCCTTGTTTATCGGCATGTTGCTCAAGCGCGAGGATAAGAAGAAGGGCTACGGCATGGAGCTTCCTAACATCAAGTAGTAGGCACCTCGCTACGCTATATATATCCCTGCAACCTTGGTTGTGGGGATATTTTTTTTGCAAAAAGTTTGCAGATTAAAAAATCTTGTGTACTTTTGTGCACTCTTTCATAGGAGTAGGGTTTATTATTGCTGTTGTAGCTCAGTGGTAGAGCACTTCCTTGGTAAGGAAGAGGTCGTGAGTTCAAGCCTCATCAACAGCTCAAAGGAGAGAAGACATCGTGCTTCTCTCTTTTGTTTT
>JAGBTQ010000022.1 GCA_017631275.1 Alistipes sp. | reverse complement strand
TCGGTGTTAAGCTTTTCGGTGGTCAGTTCGCTAAGGCGGGTAACATTATCGTTCGTCAGCGCGGTACAGTACACAACCCAGGTGAGAACGTGGGTATGGGTAAGGACCACACACTTTTTGCATTGGTTGACGGTACTGTTGGCTTCTGCAAGAAGGCATCTGGTAAGTCTTACGTGTCAGTTACTCCACTTGCTGAGTAATTGCGTTAAGCACAAAAGAGAAAAGAGTACTTCGGTACTCTTTTTTTTGTTTCTTGTGATAAGGGGTCATCTTCGACCTATCCCAAAAAGTTGAGCACCCGAGGCTGTACATTTGAGTACTATCCTCGGGTGCTCACTTTTGCGATAAGCCAAATCTGACCCCTTCTGACAAGAAACAGTGCGCTGATTGAGGTGGGCAGGGGCAGGGATAAATGGGGGCGCTGACGCTTGATAGGTAACGCTTCGCTTGATGGGTGTGATGGGGGCGCTTCGCTTGATGGGTGTGATGGGAGCGCTGACGCTTGATGGGAATTTCTCATTTATCCTATTTGTCCCATTCGTCCCATCTATCTTATTAATCCCGTGCGAAGCACACCTTACTTCTCACTTCTCACTTTTCACTTCTCACCTTTCACCTTTCACCTCTCACCTTCTATCTGGCTCGGGTTACTTCCTAAAGATAAAATAGACGGCGGCGACAAGGCAGGCAAAGCCTGCGAGGTGGTTCCACTTGAGTGGGTCACCCTTGACAAAGAGCACGGCAAAGAGCGTGAAGACCACCAGCGAGATAACCTCCTGGATAACCTTAAGCTGCCAGAGGGTAAATGGGCCGCCCAGCTCGGCGCTACCTATGCGGTTGGCGGGCACCTGGAAGCAGTACTCAAAAAGTGCGATACCCCAGCTGATAAGCACGATGCCTATCATGCCGTAGCGCTGCAGCTGCGATTTGAAAGCAATATGTCCATACCATGCCAATGTCATAAAGACATTTGAGCATATAAGAAGAGCTATTGTTGCAAAACCTCGTGTTAGCATATTTCTCTATATTTCTATGATTTAGGTTGCAAATGTAGCTAAAATTATCTATTGTTATACTGCGCCTCGTAAAAAGTTTTGCTATCTCATAATTTCGTTGTACATTTGCCCCCAAATTGCAAACTTTTATATTTAGATTAAATGAACAAGCTATTTGGATTTTTTGCTATGGGAGTTCTTATGTTGACTTCATGTAGTGAGGCTCAGAATGCTGAGCAGCCTTGGATTGTTGATCGCTTCGACGACATCAAGGTTATTCGTTATGAGGTTCCTGCCTTCGAGAATCTTACTCTCGAGGAGAAGGAACTCGTTTACTACCTTTCAGAGGCTGCAAAGTGTGGTCGTGACATCCTCTTCGACCAGAACTTTAAGTACAACCTCGCTATTCGTCGCACACTCGAGACTATCTACACAGAGTTAGAGGTTAAGACAGGTGACGAGTTCGCAGCTTTCGAGAAGTATTTGAAGAAGGTGTGGTTTGCTAACGGTATCCACCACCACTACTCGAATGATAAGTTCACCCCAGAGTTCTCTGAGGCATGGTTCCGTGAGCAGCTCACGAAGTATATCAACGACGAGAACCGTCAGATGGACAACGACCTTCTCTGCAAGATCCTCTTTGACAAGGAGCTCTACGCTTCACGCCTAAACCAGAAGGAGGGTGTTGACGTAATCACTGAGTCGGCAGGTAACTACTACGAGGGTGTTAACCAGGTTGAGGTAGAGGCATTCTACAACGGCATGGCAGCAGCTGATGCTAACAACCCTGAGCCTATCTCTTACGGTCTTAACTCTAAGCTCGTGAAGGAGAATGGCAAGATCTACGAGAAGGTATGGAAGATTGGTGGCATGTACTCACCAGCCCTCGAGAAGATTGTTTACTGGTTGGAGAAGGCAGCAACCGTTGCTAACCCTACACAGAAGGAGGTTATCGAGGCTCTTATCAAGTACTACAAGAGTGGTGATTTGAAGGACTTCGACGACTATAGCGTACTTTGGGTTAAGGATACTCAGTCTAACGTTGACTTCGTTAACGGCTTCATCGAGAGCTATGGCGACCCACTTGGCCGCAAGGCTTCATGGGAGTCTGTAGTAAACTTCCGCGATGTTGAGGCTTGCAAGCGTACCGAGATCATGGCAGCTAACGCTCAGTGGTTCGAGGACAACGCACCTATCAACCCAGCATACCGCAAGAAGGAGGTTAAGGGCGTATCTGCTAAGGTTATCACTGTGGCTATGCTTGGTGGCGACTGCTACCCAGCAACAGCTATCGGTATCAACCTCCCTAATGCCGACTGGATTCGTAAGGAGCACGGCTCAAAGTCAGTAACTATCGACAACATCACCTACGCTTACGACAAGGCTGCTCAGGGCAATGGCTTCGCTGAGGAGTTCATCTTGCGTGAGGAGGACCGTGAGCGCGCTAAGAACTATGGTAAGCTTGGCGACGACCTTCACACCGACCTTCACGAGTGTCTTGGTCACGGCTCAGGCCAGCTTGCTCCAGGCACTAAGGGTGACGAGCTTCGCACATACTCTTCTACATTGGAGGAGGCACGTGCTGACCTCTTCGCTCTCTACTACCTCGGCGACGAGAAGCTCGTTGAGATTGGTCTTATCCCATCATTGGATGTTGCTTGGTCACAGTACTCTGACTACATCATGAACGGTTATATGACTCAGCTCTCACGTATCGAGCTTGGCAAGGACGTTGAGGAGTCACACATGCGTAACCGCAAGCTTATCGCTGAGTGGTGCTACGAGAAGGGTAAGGCTGAGAACGTTATCGAGCTTGTAAAGAAGGATGGCAAGACTTATGTTGTTGTTAACGACTTCGTTAAGCTTCGCAAGCTCTTCGGTGAGCTCTTGTGCGAGGTTCAGCGCATCAAGTCTGAGGGCGACTACGAGGCTTGCAAGGCTTTGGTTGAGGGCTACGCTGTTAAGATCAACCCAGAGCTCCACAAGGAGGTTATCGAGCGTAACAAGGCGCTTAACATCGAGCCTTATGGTGGCTTCGTAAACCCAGAGTACGAGCTCGTAACAGATGCTGAGGGCAAGGTTACTGACGTTAAGATCTCTTACCCAGCTAACTATGTTGAGCAGCACTTGCACTATGGTAAGGAGTACTCATTCCTCCCATCACTTAACTAATTATTTGGAAGTGATAAGCCGCAATCTGCGGTACATATAAAAAAGATGACTACCCCAGGCTGTACTTCTTGTACTATCCTGGGGTAGTCACTTTTTATATGCACCACATCTGCACCCTTCTAACAAGAAATTCTCTCCGGTTAGGGGGCATTCTCAGCATGTCAAAAAAATATTTTTGCGCACCAAACTCTAAAAATCCCGCCTACACTTAGCTGTAACCTTGGTATCAAATCTGCTGATAATGTTATAAAAATTATCAATTTGATTTATTGAAAAAGTTGCTCTATTTTTGCAGTGACAAAAGATGATAAACAATAAAAACAATAATAGATTATGGCAACAATACATTTAAACAAAGCAGAGTTCGAGAAGCGAGTAGCAAAACTTAGTGGCGGCTGGGAGTTTTTAGGCGATAAGCCTGCCTTGGTAGATTTCTACGCATCGTGGTGTCGCCCATGTCAGATGCTCTCGCCAATTATAGACGAGCTTGCTGAGGAGTATGCCGGTAAGGTAGATATCTACAAGGTAAACGTCGACGACGAGCAGGAGGTGGCTGCACACTTCAACGTGCGCTCAATTCCAACGCTTGCGTATATACCGCTTAACGACCGTCCAACGCTTGTGCCTGGGGGTACAAGCAAGGTGCAGCTTAGGGAGAACATCGAAAACCTCCTCCTTAAGTAATCGTAGCACCATTTTTGTACTACGCAGAGATAGTCGTTAACAATTAAAATTTCAGGATTATGACAAAGTTTTATAAGTGTAATAAGTGCGGTAATGTAGCAATTAAGGTTGTTGATTCGGGTGTGCCTATGGTATGCTGTGGCGAGAAGATGGAGCTTTTGGAGCCCAACGTGGTAGATGCCAGTGGCGAGAAGCACATGCCGGTGGTATCTCTCCTAGGCGACGGCAAGATACGTGTTGAGGTGGGCTCAGTACATCACCCCATGACCCCTGAGCACCACATCGCCTTCATCTACGTCGAGACCGACAATGGCGGCATTCGTGTTGACCTCAAGGATACCCCCGTGGCTGACATCTATGTAGGTGCAGCCAACGTAACAGCAGTGTATGAGTATTGCAATCTCCACGGCCTCTGGGCAAATTTCTTGTGATAAGTGGTCGATTGCGGCCCCTTGAAAAAATCCCGACAATGAGCAGTACGCTTTAGTACAGCCCATCGTCGGGATTTTTGCCGAGTGTTGCACTCGGCACACTTCTAACAAGAAATTTATCTCGCTGATTGAGGGTGACAGGGACAATAGGGAGAGTAGGGAGAATAGGGAAGATAGGGACGAATGGGAAATTCCTGTCAAGCGTTAGCGTCCCCATCAACCCTATCAAGCGTTAGCGCTCCTATTGACCCTATAATAATAAAAGAGGTTAAGCGTTCAGGTAGCGCCTTAATTCCGCCTCCCTAAACTCCTTAACCTCCTTAAATTCCCTAAATTCACTATCTCTGTGCTCTCTGCCTACTGATTCGCTATCGCATTATAGTCGCGCGTAAGTTGATCCTTAAGGTCGCTAATCGACGAGAAGCGCTTCTCGTCACGAATCTTTTCCAAGAGTCTTACGCTGAGTGTGCGACCGTAGAGGTTGCCCTCGAAGCCGATGACATGGGTCTCTAAGAGTAGCTCCTTGCCACCTACCGATGGGCGTATGCCCACGTTCGACATGGCGCGATACTCCACGCCGTCGATCTCTATCGACGAGCGATATACGCCACGCTCCACCTCGTAGCCCTCCAGCGACATGTTGGCGGTGGGAAAGCCCAAGGCACGGCCTATCTTCTTGCCATGAAGCACCTCTGCTCTAATCTCTATCATTGCTCCTTGATATTTCCTGTTAGGCGACGTACAACAGCGTACTCCGAGAAGAACTCGCTGGCAATAACGCGTAGCACCGTATATGATGGTATTGCCAGAAGCATGCCCATGACACCACCAATATGTCCCGAGATAAGTATCACAATAAATACCTCGAGAGGGTGGGCGTTCACACGCTTAGAGTAGAGCGTAGGCTGAATGATGAAGTCGTCGATAAGTTTAACACATGCTATTGTTGAGGCGATGACAATAAGCGTATATCCTATCTCACCATTAATAGGCGATATTAGACCCATTGCCATAGATATGAGGCAGCCGATGACTGGGCCGGCATAGGGTATTAGGTTGAGCGTGCCCATGATAAGGCCTGTGATAAGGGCGTTGCTCAGGGTCATGCCAAAGAGCGTCATGCTCACGGCGATGACCATCATAACTATCAAACTCTCAACAAACAAGCCTCTGAAGTAACGCGTAAGGAGCGTTGTTATTGAGTTGAGAGCATTCTGAATATTGTCATGAAAACGCTCGGGGAAGAAGAGCGTGATAATCTTGTAGAACAGACCGCTATCGCGCAAGAAGAAGAAGGTGATAAACGTAACCGAGAAGAGGGCGATAGCCACAGACACTACCGACGATGCCACGTTGGTAAATGCTGCCACGAAGTCGCCACCGATGATGCTCTTAAAGAGGTTCTCGATAACCTTTATAACATCTATGATAGGCGTTAGGAAGAGGCTATTTATCGAGTTCTCAAACTTGCTCAGTGGCTCGCGCATCGACTCGGCAACGCCGTTCCAGTCGAGCGTGAGAAGCTCATTTGCCTTGTCAACAACAAGCGGAATAAAGAGCATGCCAAGACCTCCAATCACAACCCACATACATAGTAGGGTAGTGCCTGCCGCCATGGTGCGCGAGGGGTTCCAACCACCAATCTTGATGGCTGTTAGGCGCTCGACAAGTGGTTGGCCAACAATGGCAAGCACCGCCGAGAGTATGATATATCCCACGACGCTACGCAAGTACCACAACATGAGTAGTACCAAGCCCACGGCAACAAGTGTGAGTGCCCCTTTGAGGATCTTCGATAGCTCCATGCCTTGAAATTAAGGTGTTAGTCTCTGCGCTTTAGGCGGGCGATAGGTGTCTGCGAGCCAATCACAGGGTCGCCAATCTCCACATAAAGCTCGGTATCTTTTGGCACAAGAATATCGACACGTGAGCCAAACTTGATGAAGCCCATCACGCTATTCTGCTCAACCTCGGTGCCTGGCTTCATGTACGACACGATGCGGCGTGCCACAAAGCCTGCAATCTGGCGGATAAGCACCTTGTCGCCATTAGCAAGGCGAACGACGGTTGTTGTGCGCTCATTCTCGGTAGATGACTTAGGGTGCCATGCCACGAGGAAGCGGCCATGGTGGTGCTTGAAGTACTCAACCATACCACGCACGGGCATCCAGTTCATATGCACGTTAGTCACCGACATAAAGATAGATATCTGCATCATCTCCTCGTGGATATACTCGTCGTCCTTGACAACCTCCGTAACAACAACACGGCCGTCGCAGGGCGAGAATAGCAGCTCGTCGTCGTGAATCTGCACTCGCTTAGGCTCGCGGAAGAAGGCTGCCACGAAGAACCAGAAGACGAGCAAGAATGCTGCCATAAACCACATGATGGCGATATGTGTGTCGATAAGGAAATATACGAGTGCCCAAATCGAGAGGCATAATAGACCTGTGATGACTATTATCCAATATCCCTCTTTATTAATCTTCATAGTAGTTATAGGTTTTAGGTTAGTTATTCTTAGATTATGTCAAACATCATCACTACCCAGAGGTAGATAAGTGCAAAGGGTGCAGATATTATCAGTGCATCAAATCTGTCGAGGATGCCGCCATGGCCAGGCATGATTGAGCCTGAGTCCTTGACACCGGCATCGCGCTTAAACATCGACTCAATGAGGTCGCCCACGACGCTCGATAGTGCTACGACCACAGCTAGGCCTATCCATACGCCATAGCTGCCACCCAACACCGCTGCGGCAATAGCGCCCACAGCAACGGAGCCCGCGATGCCTCCTGCGAAGCCCTCCCATGACTTCTTGGGCGATAGACGCTCGCACATACGGTGCTTACCCATGGTAACGCCTACGAGGTATGCAAATACGTCGTTGCCCCACACCAACAAGAGGTAGAAGAGGAAGACCCATGGAATCCATGTGTCGCTACAATATATTACCTCATTGAGGATAGCTGGTATGATCATGAGTGTTGCCATTGGTAGTGCAACATAGAGTGTACCCATGATTGTTGTGGCTATGTTATAGATAGGTGTTTGACGATTGCGAAATACCTCGATAACAAATGTTAGGACGAGAAGTATTGCGCAGAGCATCAACAGAAGCAACCCATCTACCAGTAACTCTTCGTTGTCTATCACGTTGTATATGTACAATGAGGGAACAAAGCCAGCAAAGAACAATACTATCGACATCAGCACGCCCATGCCACGCTGAGGCTCCGAGCCCTTAGCACGTGATAAGCCGTAGAACTCCCATACGCCAACGACGGTTATGAACAGGAGCAGTGCACCGTAGCCCCATACTCCCGAAAATATTGCTGCTAAGACTATGCCGAGCAGTACCGCACCACTAGCTGTGCGCACCAAAAAGTTCTTTAGCTTGTCGCCCATTGTTACTCAGTTTTTTCCTCCGAGCTTTCAGCTGAAGGCTCGATAATATACTTAATCTCGGCGCTCTCGGTGTCGCCCTCTGTTCTCTCCTCGCTCTTTGCCTCAGCCTTTGCCACCTCCTGAGCGCTCTTGCCCAAGATCTGCTCTACGTCCTCGGCAAAGATTGTCTCCTTTTCGAGGAGCAAATCTGCAAGACGCTCGATGTTCTCACGCTCCTGCTCAATAATCGAGCGTGTGAGCTCTACTGCCTCATCAACAATGCGGCGTACCTCAGCGTCGATAAGCTCTGCTGTGCGCTCCGAGAATGGCTTAGTGAAGGTGTCACGCTGACCTGTAGCGTCGTAGAAACTAATGTTACCCACCTTCTCGCTCATGCCATAGTAGGCAACCATGGCGTATGCCGTCTTTGTAGTGCGCTCAAGGTCGTTGATAGCGCCGGTGCTTGTGATGTCGAGCAGCAGCTGCTCAGCAATGCGACCACCAAGCAAACCTGCAAGCTTATGCATAAAGTGCGAGATGTTGTGGTTTACACGCTCCTCGGGCAGATACCATGTAGCACCCAACGAGCGGCCACGAGGGATAATCGTAATCTTAAGCACAGGGTCGCAGTTCTTCAAGCGCCACATCACCGTAGCATGACCCGCCTCGTGAATAGCTGTCGAGCGACGCTCAGCAGGGGTCATTGGCATGTTTCTACGCTCCAAGCCGCCCACAATTCTATCGATAGCCGAGAGGAAGTCCTCCTGTGTCACGGCACTCTTGTCGTTACGTGCTGCAATCAGCGCAGCCTCGTTACATACGTTTGCAATGTCGGCACCCGCAAATCCTGGCGTCTGCTTAGCGAGGAACTCTCTGTCGAGCTTCGCGTCGAGCTTCAGCTTGCGAAGGTGCACCTCGAATATTGCCTCACGCTCTTTGACATCGGGAAGGCCAATCTCTATCTGGCGGTCGAAACGGCCAGCACGCATCAACGCCTTGTCGAGGATATCGACGCGGTTTGTTGCGGCAAGCACAATAACGCCCGCATTTGTCTGGAAGCCGTCCATCTCGGTGAGCAACTGGTTGAGAGTATTCTCGCGCTCGTCGTTACCGCCGAAGCCTGCGTTCTTGCCGCGCGCACGACCGATAGCGTCGATCTCGTCGATAAATACGATACATGGAGCACTCTTCTTTGCCTGCTCAAATAGGTCGCGAACACGTGCAGCACCAACGCCCACGAACATCTCCACAAAGTCGGAACCCGAGATTGAGAGGAATGGAACGTTTGCCTCGCCCGCAACAGCCTTAGCGAGGAGTGTCTTACCAGTTCCTGGAGGGCCTGCAAGGAGTGCGCCCTTCGGAATCTTAGCACCCAACGCCTTGTACTTGTCGGCCTTGCGAAGAAAGTCCACGATCTCCATAATCTCGACCTTAGCCTCCTCCAAGCCAGCCACGTCTTTGAACGTAACCTTGTTCTTGTTATCCTTGTCAGCCATCTGGGCACGTGCCTTGCCGACATTCATGATACCGCCACCGCCACCACCACCAGCGCCCTTCATCATGCCGCGCATAATGAAGAACCATATTGCGATCATAAGAATCCAAGGCAAAGCGTCAAATATATACTCTCCTACGCCCTTCTCGGTGCGTAGATACTTAATCCTGACCTTAGCATCCTCGATGCCATTGTCCAATGCCTTCTGCTCGGCGCGCTCAATCTGCTCGCGGAAGTCCTGAACATCGCCACCAGTGTTGTAGCGAATTTGTGCGCCTGTTGTTGGCATGCCCTTGAAACGCTCGTCCTTAGCGAGCGAGTCGATGAGACTCTTCTTAAGATATACGCTTGCCTTCTCCTGGTCAACTACGTCGATGCGCTCGACAAGACCATTCTCGACAAGCCCTGTAATCATATCCCAGTCGCCCTCCAACGGACGCTCCTTCTCCTCGCCAAACATAGCGAAGTAGAGGATACCTACTGTAATAATCGCCCAGAACCACATGAAGTTGAAGCGTGGTCCGCTGGGCTTTTTCATCTGTACTGCCATTTTAAATCTTTTCTACTCTCACAAATTTCTATACTCACAACGGTGCAATGCTACTCGCCAAACTCGTAGCGCTTCATAGGCGCATCAGCCCAAAGCTCCTCAAGACGATAGTACTCGCGAAGCTCAGTCTGGAAGATGTGTACGATAACGTCGGTGTAGTCCATAGCCACCCAGAAGGCATTCTGACGACCCTCCACGCGCACTGGCCACTCGCCCATAACCTCAAACACCTTCTCCTCGATGCTCGATGAGATAGCGTCTACCTGAGTTGTTGAGTCGGCGTGACATACCACAAAGTGTGAGCAGATAGCTCCATCAAAGCCCGATAGATCGAGCGAAACAATGCCCTTGCCCTTCTTGTCGTCAATCGCCTCAACTATTGCATTTACCAATTTCTCCAAATTTTCCATAATAAGTCTATTGTAATCAATGTTTTAACTCTGTTGTTTGCTTCTTGTGCGCATGTGCGCTAATATGGCGCGTACGCATAATCCTTGCAAATATAGGAAAAATTTTTCGATTTTACAAATAAACGCACCCGAGGGGAGAGTATTGTGTTGTGCGGTGCGAAATTTTATGCGCAAACGAGGGTGTAAAATATGCGCCATTTGGGTGAATTTTCAACCCAAATGGCGCATGTTTTTAGAGTGTTGCAGGTGTTCCGAAATAGTCTAAATCTTCTCCTGATTTACGCACTTTAAAATTGTTGAGCGTAGGGCATCAACAATCGACTGCTTGACATAAGTTCGGCTTACGGCAAGTGCCACACGGCGCGATGTTGCACCCTTGGCAATGCTCTTCACGCGGTTGCGGCGCGACTGCGGAATAAACTCCAAAGCCATCTCTGGAATGATGGTCATGCATGATGTGCAATCGACCATTCGCATGAGTGTGTCGAGCGAGCCCGACTCGAAGTAGAAGTGCGATGGAATGTTGCTTGCAGCCTGGCATAGTTCAAAAATCTGGTCACGCATACAGTTGCCTCGGCTAAGTAGGATAAGATCCTTAAAGTCAATATCTTCAATGCGAATGTTCGAGCGCTCGAAGAGTGGGTGCGAGGGCGATAGGTAGGCGTAAAAGTGGTCGCTAAATAGGTCGTGCTCGGTGATGCCCTCACCACATGTTCCCGAGGCAACAAGAGCGGCATCTATGCGGTCGTGTTTGAGTGCCTCGATAATGTCGGCGGTCACCATCTCGTGAATCTCGAGCTCCACCTTTGGAAACTCCTTGATGAATGTTGGAATGAACTTGTGGAGTAGGTAGGGGGCGATGGTTGGAATTACGCCAAGGCGCATGCTTCCAGAGCACTCGCCACGCATCTCTGCAACCGACTCACGAATGTAGTTGTATGAGCGCAATGTTTCGCGTGCCTGCTCGAGGACCACCTCGCCAACAGCTGTTGGGATAATAGGCTTCTTCGTACGGTCCAAAAGCACTGCGCCAAGCTCCTCTTCGAGGGCCTTAATCTGCATCGAGAGTGATGGCTGGGTAACAAAACAGTGCTCGGCAGCAAGCGAAAAACTACCGCAGTTGGCTACTGCCAATAGGTATTCAAGCTGAATGATTGTCATGGCGTATGTTAAGTTTGGTTATAAGTCAAAAAAGTTTGCTCATTGCAAAGTTATAATAAAAATTTATATTTCACCTAAGATTGTAGGAATTTTAGTGAAAATTTGCTAATTTTGTCGCTTGCGAGCGTATATATGGTATGAATGCTCCGAAACATTGAAAAATTTGTATTGCATGAAAAAGATAATTCTTACGGGCGATCGTCCCACAGGCAAACTCCATTTGGGCCACTTTGTTGGCTCGCTTAGTCGTCGTGTCGAGTTGCAGAACTCTGGCGAATTTGACGATATCTACATTATGATTGCTGATGCTCAGGCACTTACCGATAATGCAGATAACCCCGACAAGGTGCGTGAGAATATTATCGAGGTTGCACTCGACTATCTGTCGTGTGGCATCGACCCTGAAAAATCGACAATCTTCATTCAGTCGTATGTTGCCGAGCTTACTGAGTTGGCGTTCTACTATATGAACCTTGTTACTGTGCAGCGCCTCCAGCGCAACCCTACGGTAAAGGCAGAGATTCAGCTACGTGGCTTTGCCGAGAATGGCGAGGCCGAGGATAACCTTCAGCGCAAGGGTACCCCTGTAGGCTTCTTCACATATCCTATCTCGCAGGCGTCGGACATCACAGCCTTCAAGGCAACTACCGTTCCTGTGGGTGCCGATCAGGAGCCAATGATTGAGCAGACACGCGAGATTGTGCATAAGTTCAACTCGGTATATGGCGAGACCCTTGTTGAGCCACAGATTATGCTTCCAACAAACTCGGCATGTATGCGCCTCCCTGGTACTGACGGCAAGGCCAAGATGTCGAAGTCGTTGGGCAACTGCATCTACCTCTCAGACTCGGCAGAGGATGTCAAGAAGAAGGTTATGGGCATGTATACCGATCCTGACCACCTCAAGGTCACCGACCCAGGTAAGGTTGAGGGCAACACCGTGTTCACCTACCTCGACGCCTTCTCGCGCCCTGAGCACTTCGAGAAGTATTTGCCAGAGTACGAGTCGTTAGATGCGTTGAAGGATCACTATCGTCGTGGTGGCCTTGGCGATGTTAAGGTTAAGCGCTTCCTTATCGCCGTGCTCGAGGAGCTTTTGCAGCCTATCCGCGAGCGTCGTGCTCACTACGAGCAGCGCATTGAGGAGGTTTACGACATCTTGCGTAAGGGCTCTGATCGTGCTCGCGAGACGGCAGCGGCAACTCTTGCCGATGTACGTCGTGCTATGCGCATCAACTATTTCGAGGATACGGAGCTTATCTCTCGCCAGGCAGAGCAGTATAGAGGATAATTAGGACTATGATAAAATTCGAAAACTATATCAAGCAACAGGTCTATGAGTCGTACCAACGCCTGACGCACCGACTCTCCAATTCGCAGATTATGGCGATATTGGGTATTGTTGTTGGTCTGTGCGCTGGTGTCGGAGCATTTATCTTCAATACGTTGCTGCATACAATCACCCAGCTACTAACCTCGTGGACCCCTGCCGACGAGGCGCAGTGGCTCTACTTGGTATATCCTGGTGTGGGTATCATTCTGGCTACGTTGTTTGTTAAGTATGTGGTCAAAGATGGTATCTCGGAGGGTGTGACACGTGTGCTCTATGCCATGTCGCGTACCGACTCGCGTATCAAGGGCCATAACTGCTGGACCTCGGTGGTGGGTGGTGCTACAACCATAGGCTTTGGTGGTTCGGTGGGTCCCGAGGCACCTATTGTGCTTACGGGTGCAGCCATCGGCTCAAACATAGGTAAGCTCGCACGCCTAAACTACAAGAATATCACACTGCTACTATGCTGTGGTGCGGGTGCTGCCGTGGCGGCAATCTTTAAGGCGCCAATCACGGGCGTTGTCTTTGTGCTCGAGATATTGATGCTCGACATCACGTCGAAGTCGATTATCCCGCTGCTCATGGCATCAATGACTGCCACAATCACCTCGCTGGTGTTGCATGGTTTCTCGCCAATTATCGCCGTGTCGCTCTCGGCTGACGATATGTTCAAGGTTGCGCAAGTGCCACTATTTGTGCTCCTCGGCTGCTTCTGCGGTGTTATGGCATACTACTTTACGTCGGTAAATACGCGAGTAGGTGGCTTCTATAAGTCGATTAATGAGCAGTGGCGTAAGTGGCTCTATGCAGGTCTTACGCTCGGTATCCTCATCTTCCTCTTCCCTCCGCTCTATGGCGAGGGTCATGGTAGCTTCGGCTCGCTCATGACAGGACACACTGCCGAGCTCTTCGATAACTCGCTGTTCTACTCGTTTAGCGATGCCGACTGGTTCTTGCTTATCTACCTTATCGCCATCATGCTCTTTAAGGTTGTGGCTATGGCAACAACCAATGCTGCGGGCGGTGTTGGTGGTACGTTTGCCCCCTCGTTGTTCGTGGGTGCCTTTGCCGGTGCTACGCTTGCCGTTATGTGTCGCGTGATATTCGATTGGGACGTCTCTATTACGTCATTTACGCTTGCTGGTATGGCGGGTGTGATGTCGGGTGTTATGAAGGCGCCACTCACGGCAATCTTCCTGATCGCCGAGCTGTCGAATGGCTACGGATTGTTTATCCCGCTGATGATTGTGTCGTGCATCTCGTTTGCTGTGAACTACGGTCTTGACCGCGACTCTATCTACACCAAGCAGTTGCGTATGCGAGGCGAGTTGCTCACGCACGACAAAGACTCGTCGGCATTCGTATTCTTGCGCCTCGACGAATTGATGGAGACCGACTTTATACGTATTCGTGAGACACTTACGCTGGGCGACATCGTGAATATCATCTCGAGTGCACGCCGCAACATCTTCCCCGTGTTGGACAACCAGGGCAAGCTCATGGGTGTTGTGCAGCTCGACGACTTGCGCCACGACATGTTTAACCGCGATAAGTGGCACACGCCAATTATGCACTACATGATTCAGCCACCAGATAAGATTCTCGAGCACGAGATGATACAAAGTATCATGCCTCGTTTCGAGCAGAACAACACATGGATGCTTCCTGTGGTGGATAAGGATAACAAATATCTTGGCTTTATCTCGAAGTCACGCATATTGAATGCTTATCGTGAGGCGTTGGTAAATGTTTCACAGGCAGACTAGGGTGGAGTAAAGACATCTGCTGGGCCCATTCGGCATCTGCATACAACTTTGTAGATAGCAAAAAGAGATTGATAAACTGAATAACAAAATAAAAAACGAAATATAGATTATGGCTTTACAATGTGGAATTGTAGGACTTCCCAACGTGGGTAAGTCAACACTATTTAACTGTTTGTCGAATGCACGTGCTCAGGCTGCTAACTTCCCCTTCTGCACCATCGAGCCTAACGTGGGTGTTATCACCGTGCCCGATGAGCGTCTTACGAAGCTTGTAGAGATTGATAACCCTAAGCGCGTTGTGCCAACAACAATCGAGATTGTAGATATCGCAGGTTTGGTTAAGGGCGCATCAAAGGGTGAGGGTCTTGGCAACAAGTTCTTGGCAAACATTCGTAACACAAATGCTATTATTCACGTGTTGCGTTGCTTCGAGAACGACAACATCACACACGTAGATGGCACCGTGGATCCTGTGCGCGATAAGGGTATCATCGACACTGAGCTTCAGCTCAAGGATCTTGAGACTATCGAGAACCGTATCGGCAAGTGTCAGAAGCAGGCTACTGCGGGCGATAAGATCGCTAAGCGCCAGTACGACATTTTGTGTCGCTACAAGGAGGCGTTGGAGCAGGGCCTTTCGGCACGTACCGTGGAGCTTACAGCTGAGGAGCGCAAGACAGTGTGGGATTTGAACCTTCTTACCGACAAGCCTGTGTTGTATGTCTGCAACGTAGATGAGAGCGCTGCCGTGAATGGCAATGCTCACACCGAGGCTGTGCGCGCGGCTATTGCCAACGAGCACGCCGAGATGCTTATCGTTGCTGCATCGGCTGAGGCAGATATCGCCGAGTTGGAGACCTATGAGGAGCGTCAGATGTTCCTTCAGGATATGGGTCTTGAGGAGTCGGGCGTGAGCCGTCTTATCAAGGCTGCCTACCGCCTCTTGGATCTTCAGACATTCTTCACTACGGGTGCTGACGAGAGCCGTGCTTGGACCTTCCGTCGTGGTATGAAGGCACCTGAGACTGCGGGTATCATTCACACCGACTTCGAGCGTGGCTTTATTCGTGCCGAGGTTATCAAGTACGACGACTATGTGGCGCTCGGCTCGGAGCGTGCTTGCCGCGATGTGGGTAAGATTGGCATCGAGGGTAAGGAGTATGTTGTCGAAGATGGCGACATCATGCACTTCTTGTTTAACGTGTAATTGTTGTAGAATATGGACAAGTTGTGGAAATATGTGATTGTGTCGTCGGCATTTGTGCTTGCTGCTATGGTGCTTGCTGCGGCATACACAAGTGGCTCGCGTAACGTGGGCACTATTGCCGTTACGGGTCTTGGCGAGACAGAGTTTACGTCCGATATGATTGTTATCGAGGGCGTTGTTACCGTTAAGAGTGATGAGGCTGCCGAGGGTTATAAATCGCTCGACGCACACTGCAAGCGTGTGGCTGAGTTTTTGGAGTCGAAGGGCATCAAGAGCGAGAATATCTCGTTTGCCATGCCATCAATAAGAGAGAATCGCGAGGAGTATGTAGACAATAATGGTCACTATGCATCGCGCTTTGCGGGATATATCCACCGTCAGGGCTTTACCATCGAGTCGAAAGATGTGGATAGCACCGAGATAGCGGCACGCGAGCTTCCCTCGCTTATGGCTGAGGGCGTTATGGTGTCGGTGTCGGAGCCTATGTATCACTACACCCAGCTCGAGAGTGTTAAGCACGACTTGATTGGTGCTGCGGCGGCAGATGCTCGCCAGCGTGCCGAGATTATTGCCACCAACTCAGGCACAAACCTTGGTGTGTTGGCAAAGTCGCGTGCTGGCGTGTTCCAGATTACTTCAGCTTCGGGCGACGAGGAGTTCTCGGCAGGAGGCTCATTCAACCTATCGTCACGCGAGAAGAAGGCACGTGTTACGGTGCGTGCCGAGTATAAGATTAGAAATAACTAAAACATCAAAAATATGTCAAGAGAAGTAAGAGTAAGATTTGCGCCAAGCCCTACAGGCCCACTTCATATTGGTGGTGTGCGCACAGCACTATATAACTACCTATTCGCACGTCGTCATGGCGGCAAGATGATCCTCCGTATCGAGGATACCGACTCACAGCGTTTTGTGCCAGGTGCCGAGGAGTATATTATCGAGTCGTTGAAGTGGTGCGGCATCGAGATTGACGAGGGTGTAGGCTTTGGTGGCCCACACGCACCTTATCGCCAGAGCGAGCGCCGCGACATCTATTTGCAGTATGCTAAGCAGCTTGTTGATGCTGGCTGGGCATACTACGCCTTCGACACTCCTGAGCAGCTCGACAAACTTCGTGCGGAGGCTGAGGCTGCGGGCAAGACCTTTGCCTACAACTATGAGGTGCGCGAGCAGCTTGAGACCTCATTGCGTCTTTCAAAGGAGGAGGTTGAGGAGCGTATAGCACGTGGTGACCAGTGGGTTGTACGTTTCAAGATGCCTGAGAACGAGGTTGTTAAGATGGACGACCTTATTCGTGGTCATGTTGAGATTAATACCTCGACACTCGACGACAAGGTGTTGTATAAGTCGGCAGATGCGCTTCCAACATACCATCTTGCAAACATCGTTGATGACCACCTTATGGAGATTTCACACGTAATCCGTGGCGAGGAGTGGTTGCCATCGTTGCCTTTGCACTATCTTTTGTATCGTGCTTTCGGCTGGACAGACTCTCAGCCCGAGTTTGCACACTTGCCTCTGTTGCTAAAGCCTACGGGTAGCGGCAAGCTCTCGAAGCGTGATGGCGACAAGATGGGCTTCCCCGTGTTCCCACTCTTCTGGACATCGCCAACAGGCGAGACAGCACGTGGCTACCGCGAGGATGGCTACCTGCCTGAGGCATTTATTAATATGCTCTCGTTGCTCGGCTGGAACCCAGGCACCGAGCAGGAGATATTCTCTATGGAGGAGCTTATCGCTGCCTTCTCGTTGGACCGCGTATCTAAGGCGGGTGCTCGCTTCCAGCCAGATAAGGCTAAGTGGTTCAATGCACAGTATATGCACACGCTCACTGCCGAGCAGTTTGCACCACTCATGCAGCCAGTGCTCAAGGCTAACGGCATTGAGACATCGGACGAGCTTGCAGGTAAGGCTGCCGAGATTATGAAGGAGCGTATGACACTCACAACAGATATGTGGGATCTCACATCGTTCTTCTTTGTGGCGCCTACCGAGTACGAGGAGAAGCTTGCTAAGAAGCAGTGGAAGGGCGACAACCCAGCACTCTTGTCTGAGCTTCGTGGCGTGTTGGAGTCAATCAACGACTTCTCGAAGGAGAACACCGAGAACGTTGTTCGTGCGTGGATTGAGGCTAAGGGCGTAGGTCTTGGTCAGGTTATGAACACCTTGCGTTTGGCATTGGTGGGCGCTGGTAAGGGTCCAGGCATGTTCGACGTAACGGAGTTTATCGGCAAGGCTGAGTGCTTGAAGCGTATCGACGCTATTTTGGCTAACCTTAAACCTATGGAGTAATGGAGATTTTGCAACATATATGGGGCTCGACACCCGAGGGTGAGGGTATCATTCTCTACACTATGCGCAACAGCCGAGGCTCGGAGGTGCAGCTGTGTAACATCGGTGCGGCTATCGTGAGTGTTAAGTTTGCCGACCGCGAGGGCAACATCGACGATGTGGCTTTGGGCTATATGGAGCCAACAAGCTATATTGGCGATGGTGCAGCGAGTGGTAAGTCTGTAGGTCGTGTGGCGGGACGTATTGCTCGTGGCCATATGACTATCGAGGGCGTGGAGTATCGCTTGGAGGTGAACAATGGCCCTAACCACCTGCATGGTGGCTCTAAGGGCTTTGCCAACCGCTATTGGGAGGGTCGTGTAGAGACCAACCGTGTGGTATTCTCATACATCTCGGAGGATATGGAGCAGGGCTATCCTGGCGAGTTGGTAGTTGAGGCTATCTACGACTTTGACGATGAGGATAACCTCGAGATTACCTATGTTGCAAAGAGCAATAAGACAACCGTTGTCAACCTCACAAACCACCTCTATTGGAACCTTCATGGCGAGGGCTCAGACAAGACAATCCTCGACCATGAGCTGCGCCTAAACTGCTCAAAGGTGTTGGAGATGGATGTTGTACAGATACCTACGGGCAAGCTCCTCGATGTTAAGGGCACGGCTCTCGACTTTACGTCGTGGCGTAGGTTTGGCGACGATATAGAGTCGGAGTTTAACAACATTCGCACATATCGAGGCTACGACCACTGCTTCGTGGTTGACGACTATAAGAAGAATATCCTCAAGGAGATTGGCGAGCTACGTTGCGAGGCTACGGGTCGTAAGGTAACGGTGCTCTCGTCGCAGCCAGCGGCAGTGCTTTACACCGGTAACTGGCTCTCGGGCGGTTGCCCTAAGACAAAGTCGGGTAAGTACTATCAGGACTATGCTGGTGTGGCTATCGAGTGTCAGGCTCATAGCGATGCTGTTAACCACCCCGATTTTCCATCTATAGAGCTTAAGGCCGACGAGCTCTATTGCAATAAGATAGTATTTAAGTTGGGCCAATACTAAGCCTAAACGTATTATGAAACAGATTTTAGCACTATCCGTTACGCTGCTACTTGCTGTAGCATGTGTGAAGGATTTTGATGAGAGCATGGGCAGTGCCCTCGACACCTCATCAAAGATTATCAACACGACATCATGTGCCACTCAGGGCTCGCTTATTGTGAAGTTGGCAAACTACGCCGATAGCTACGCCCCTGAGGTTGATGGTGTTGCAATCGAGGCTCGTGTGTTGTTCCCCGCAGCAAAGGCGTCAGCCGATGAGTTGCACGCTAACGATATGTATCGTTGGTGGGTACTCTCGTTCGACGATAGTGTGCAGCTCGACATGGTGGCACGCGCTGTTGCTAATGATTCGCGAGTAGAGTTTGTCGAGTATGACACCATTATCGAGAGTATTGGTGGCGATGATGTTGCAATGGCTCAGCCAGCAGCAAAGCGTGCCACAACACGCTCAAATGGGGTAGATTATCCCTTTGATGATCCGTTGTTAGAGTGGCAGTGGCACTACTACAATGATGGTCAAACCATAAACTATGGTTGGGACGACGGCACAAACATCGAAGGTGCCGACATCAACCTTTTGTCGGCATGGAGGTACACTGCGGGCGATAGCCGTGTTATTGTTGCGGTGTTGGACGGTGGCGTTAAGTGCGACCATAAGGACTTGGTTGCAAACATGTGGGTCAACGGGGGTGAGGTTGCAGGTGACGGCATCGACAACGACGGCAATGGCTATGTTGACGATGTTCACGGCTATAACTTCTGCGCAAATAACGCTAATATTCAGCCTGATGACCATGGTACTCATGTGGCGGGAACTATCGCTGCGGTTAACAACAATGGTTATTTAGGCTGTGGTATTGCTGGCGGTACGGGCAACGGTGATGGTTGTCGCATTATGTCATGCCAGATATTCGACGGTAGTGGCACTGCCTCAGTTAGCCAGATTGCTGCAGCTATTAAGTATGCTGCCGACAATGGCGCTGTTATCATGAACAACTCATGGGCGTATGCCAAGGGTAGCTATACTACTGACTCATCGTTCAAAAACCAGTTTAGCGCGTTGATTAATGCTATCGACTACTTCGAGCAGAATGCTAAGCTTGAGGGTGTTATCAATGGCGGTATTGCGCTCTTTGCTGCGGGCAATGATGGCTACGGAGTGCCTTCATATCCTGGTGCATACTATAATAATATATGTGTTACGTCGTTCTGCTCGAACTTTACAGCATCGTCGTTTACCAACTATGGTGCAGGAGCTAATATCTGTGCTCCTGGTGGCGAGAATAATGTTGCTGGTTTTGGCTTCGATTATGGTGTAATCTCAACCGTTGCAAACTCAGATGAATATGGCTCGCTTATGGGTACATCGCACTCTACGCCCCATGTTTCGGGTTGTGCGGCACTCGGTCTGTCGTATGCCTTGAAGTTGGGCAAGAGCTACTCGGCTAAGGAGTTCAAGGAGCTGTTGCTAACATCAGTCCAGGATATCGACCAGTATCAGGTGGGCACAAAGAGCATTGTCTATCCCGTTGCAACAATCGACCTATCGCAATATGTTGGCAAGCTCGGCTCGGGCTATATCGACGCTCACCGTTTTATGATGCAGGTTGAGGATACTCCATGCCTCTATGTTAAGACTGGTAGCAACGCCCAGCTCTCGCTTGACGAGTTCTTTGGCGAGCAGTCTAAGGATTTGACATATCAGGGTGTTGAGCTTAGCGACGCTGCTCGCACATCACTCGGCATCACAACAACGCCAACAATTAGTAACGGCGTGCTTAACATCAAGTGTACTAAGTCGGGCGTTGGACGTATCAAGGTTACGGCTATTGTCGGTGGCTCGACTGTTGGTGGTGGCAACAACATGGGCGGTATGCTCGTTGAGCGTGAGATGGAGATTGTCGCTCGTGGCTCAGTAGCCACTAATGGTGGCTGGCTGTAAATATAAACAGATAATATTATGAAGAGATACCTATATATATTATTGGTGGCAATTTTGGCTGTTGTGGCGTGTGAGCCTGCCGAGATTGTGCCCGAACCAAAGGTGAATGTTCACTTTGGCGAGATTAGCATTGACGCATCAGACACAAGTGCCGTGGTTAAGGTGCGTGATACATATCTAACCGTTGATGGCGAGCGCTACGACGATGCTAAGATATGGGTGGAGTACACCCTTGCCCAGCAGAGCGAGATAATCTCGGTTAAGGAGTACACCCAGGAGGAGGGCGCTCTGAGCTTTGTTATCGACCATCTTACACCCTCTACGGGCTATGTGGCGTATGTTGTTGTTGATGGTGGTGAGCATGGCAAGCACACATCTGACCGTGTGCCCTTTGCTACCAGCGAGGAGTATATCCCATTTAGTGGAATAAACTTCAAAGCAGTGGCCCTGGCTAAGGGTATCGTTGCTGAGCTAAGCTTTACCAACCTTCAATATATTTATGAGGACCAGCCACAGAATATTAGATCGGTTACGGTGGAGTATCAGCTACAAAATGGCAACAAATGCGTGGCTAAAGAGTTTGCTGGTAACCTGCTTACAGATGGCTCGCTAAGAGTGTCGCTTCCCTTCGAGGGCGAGGAGTATCTCGTTGAGAATAGCAATTATACAGTGCGCCTAACACTCTCGGCTGAGGGTGTAGCGGAGTCGTTTAGTGCTGATGCTTGTGAGTTTAAGACCTCGTATGCCACGGTCACAGCCTCTATTGCTACACCTGTGCTTAGCTACGACGCAAGCGGCATTCATGCTTCGGTTGATAGTGTCGAGATCTTCTACGACGGCGTATCTGACAAGGTCTATAATAGCAAGCATGCAACCAACTATGCTTTCTACTATCGAGAGGCGGGTGCGAGTGAGTGGACAAAGGTCGATGTAGATGTCGTCGATGGCGCTATCTCTACCACCATTGTAGATGCTATGCTTAAGAAGGGTGCTACCTATGAGGTTAAGGTTACACTCACGGCGGGTGCAAACAGCACCTCGTGCTCATCAGAGGTTGCCCAGATAGAGGTTCCCGAGGAGGAGGTGCCAACACCTCCAACGCCTCCAACGCCTCCTGTCGAGGGTGGCGATACCTCTTCAGTAGCGGGCACTTGGCACCTTACCCAGTGGCGTGGTGCAGAGCCATCGTTCGAGGTATATATCGACATTACGGAGGATGGTGTGGTGACCCTATGGCAGAAGATTGAGCATAGAGAGTGGGAGTGCTACCTTAGCAGCGCTGCAATCGAGAATGGCATCATCTCGGGCACATACTCCGACGGTGTAGCATGGGGTACATCCTACTATGTGACAGTTGCAGAGAGTAGCATGACATGGGTCGATGTTAGTGATTCTGCTGATATTTCGGTATATACTCGTTCGTCGCTTCCCGAAAATCTTACAACGACACGCGCAGGCGCTATTTATGACGTTGAACGATTTCTATAAAGTAACTTTTTTCGATGCTAAAAATATGTTAACGGGCTCATTTTGAGTCCGTTAATATTTTTGCTAAAAAAAAGAGTTGTGCAAGAGTTTGTATCTAAATAAAAATAAGTATCTTTGCAAGCCCGAAAAACGCTTTCGGGAATTGGATTACAATATTTTAAGTATTAATTAAACGTAAACAAAGTGGATTCAAAAAGCTACAAGACAATCTCGGTCAAGGCAGAGGACGCTCAGAAGGAGTGGTTCGTGATTGACGCTACAAACGAGATTTTGGGACGTCTTGCTTCGCAGGTTGCTAAGATCCTCCGCGGCAAGAACAAGCCTAGCTACACCCCACACACTAATTGCGGTGACTTCGTTATCGTAATCAATGCTGACAAGGTGAAGCTTACAGGCGCAAAGATGACCGATAAGGTTTATACACGTTACACTGGTTTTCCAGGTGGTCAGCGTTTCGCTACTCCAGCTGATTTCTTGACAACTGACAAGAAGCCTGAGTTCGTAGTAGAGCACGCAGTACGTGGCATGTTGCCTAAGACACGTTTGGGTGAGGCAATCATGAAGAATTTGAAGGTTTATGCAGGTGCTGAGCATCCTCACGCTGCACAGAACCCTAAGGAGATTAAGTTAAACGAGATTAAGTAAGAATTATGGAAGTTGTAAACACCGTAGGTCGCCGTAAGGCCGCTGTTGCTCGCGTATTCGTGAAGCCAGGTACAGGTAAGATTACAATCAACCACAAGGAGCTTGAGGTTTACTTCCCCTTGCACATTCTCCAGTATGAGGTTAAGCAGCCATTGATGGTTACTAACACTTTGGAGAACTACGATGTAGTTATCAACCTCGTAGGTGGTGGTATCAAGGGTCAGGCTGAGGCTGCACGTATGGGTATCGCTCGTGCACTTTGCCAGATCGATGCAGAGATGCGTCCTGTATTGAAGAAGAACGGCTTCCTCATGCGTGATTCACGTGAGGTTGAGCGTAAGAAGCCAGGTCAGCCAGGCGCACGCCGTAAGTTCCAGTTCTCTAAGCGTTAATCCGCCCGCAGAGACCTACTTTTGGCAAAAGCACAATCAGGGTTTCAAAACCTCTTGGACCACGCCTATATCCTCGGATATGTTGCCTAAGGCAGTGGCGGCGTAAGATGTGGCAGATGACCACCGTAGCCGCAGGGAGTGCTGCTAAGCTGGTTGCCCGATTGCGAATAAACCCTCAAGAACAACTCCTTCGATGGGGTGTTACTCGTGGGTTGATTAAAGAGTTATTAAACAAAACAAAAAACAAAAGACAATTATGTCACGCACAGATTTTAATACATTGTTGGAGGCCGGCGTACACTTCGGTCACTTGAAGCGCAAGTGGTGCCCTAAGATGGCTCCATATATCTTCATGGAGAAGAACGGCATCCACATCATCGACCTTCACAAGACTGCAATTAAGCTCGACGAGGCAGCTGCTGCACTTAAGCAGATCGTAAAGAGCGGTCGTCGTGTATTGTTCGTAGCAACAAAGAAGCAGGCTAAGGAGATCGTTGCCGAGAAGGTATCAGCAGTAGGTATGCCTTACGTTACAGAGCGTTGGGCAGGCGGTATGCTTACAAACTTCCCTACAATACGTAAGGCCGTTAAGAAGATGGCTACCATCGACAAGATGACCAACGACGGTACTTATGACAATTTCTCAAAGCGTGAGAAGCTTCAGATCGCTCGTCAGCGTGCTAAGCTCGAGAAGAACCTCGGTTCTATCGCTGACCTTAACCGTCTTCCAGCTGCTTTGTTCGTTATCGACGTACAGAAGGAGCAGAACGCTGTTAAGGAGGCTAAGCGTTTGGGCATCCCCGTATTTGCTATGGTAGATACTTGTTGTGATCCAACCGACATTGATTACGTTATTCCAGCAAATGACGATGCAGCAAAGTCAATCGCTACTATCCTTGATGTAGTATGCGGTGCTATTGCTGAGGGTGCTGAGGAGCGCAAGCTCGAGAAGGAGAAGGAGGCTCAGGAGGCTGAGGCTCAGGAGGGCGCAAAGCAGGCAAAGCCACGCATCAAGAAGGCAGTTAAGGCTGCTGTAGATGCTGAGGAGGCTACACTTGCTGAGGTAGTTGCTTCAACTGAGGCTTAATCCTTATCGCTTTAGAAAGCACAAATTTATGCCGAGTGCGGGTAGGCTAAGGCCCGCTCGCCTCGGCTTTTTTTCGAAAAATTAACGACTAAAAAAATTACTGATATGGAAATCAAAGCAGCTGATGTAATGAAGCTCCGCAAGATGACCGGCGCAGGTATGATGGATTGCAAGAAGGCTCTTCAGGAGGCTGAGGGCGATTTCGAGCGCGCTAAGGACATCATTCGCGAGAAGGGTAAGCTCGTTGTAGCAAAGCGTTCAGACCGTACTGCTACTGAGGGTGTTGTAGTAACTAAGATCGTAGGTCAGAAGGGTTATATCCTTTGCCTCGCTTGCGAGACTGACTTCGTAGCTCAGAATGTCGAGTTCGGCGCTTCTGCTGAGGCTATCCTTGAGATCGCTGTAGCAGCTGATGCAGCTGACCGCGACGCTCTTATGGTAGCTAAGAACGCAGCAGGTAACACTGTTGAGGAGATCGTAACTGAGAAGTCAGGTCAGACTGGCGAGAAGGTTGAGCTTGCATACTATGCACGCGTTGAGGCTCCTTACTGCGTAGCTTACGTTCACTTCAACAAGAAGCTCGGTACTATCCTTGGCTTCAACAAGGAGATCTCTGAGGAGGCAGCACGCAAGGTTGCTATGCAGGCAACAGCTATGGCTCCACTCTCAATCGACGAGAACGACTGCCCAGCAGAGGTAGTTGAGAAGGAGAAGGCTATCCAGATGGAGATGATGAAGCAGGATCCTAAGAACGCTAACAAGCCAGAGGCAATCCTCGAGAAGATTGCTGAGGGTAAGATGCGTAAGTTCTTCGAGGAGAACACACTTCTTAACCAGGCTGTTGTAGGCGAGAAGGAGTCTATCCGCGAGTTCCTTAAGGGTGTAGATGCTGAGGCTACTGTAGTGGCTTACAAGCGTTTTGCTCTCGAGGCATAATAATTTCGTGTGATAAGGCAGCATCTGCGGCCTATCTATAAAAGTAATATCCCCCGGGCTGTACTTTATGTACTATCCCGGGGGATATTCTTTTGAGATAGACCACATCTACTACCTTCTGACCAAAAATTTCTCGTGATAAGGGGTCGATTGCGTCCCCTAACAAAAAATCCCGACAATGAGCAGTACGCTTTAGTACAGCCCATCGTCGGGATTTTTGCCGAGTGTAGCACTCGGCACCCTTCTGACGAGAAATTAATGCGCTGATTGAGGTGGTTGACTAGTGAATTTAGTGAGATTAGGGAACTTAAGGATATTAGTGATACTCTTCCCTAAATTCCCTATTTTCCCTATCGTCCCTATCTTCCCCATCTTCCCCATCGTCCCTATCGTTCCTATCGTCCTCATCAAGCGTAGCGCTCTGCTTAAACTTAAAAAGTGTGGGTATTAATTTTAATACCCACACTTAATATAGACCCGGTGCGAAATAGACCCGGTGCGAAGCACACCTCACCTTTTTCCCTCTTACTGTTGGCTACCGCCGCCACCACCAAGACGGCCACGGTCCTCGGCTGAGCCGCTCTCGACAGACTTGGCTCTAAACTGCTTGCCAGCGTTGAAGTTATACGACACCGAGAAGTTGAACATAGGGCGCATCCATGGCTGATCGACAGTCATAACACGCTTGAATGTAGGCTCCTCGATGATGATATCCTGCGTTGTAGGGATAATGTTGTTTACGCCAACTGTTAGTGTGAGCTTATTATTGAGCAGACGTTTCTTCACTCTTAGGTCCATATTACCCATGTCGCTCATGTGGGTATTGCCCGCCACCAAGCCGTGCATATATCTGCCGCTAAGTTCAATAAAGAAGTTTTTAGGTAGTGTGAACGACATCTGTGCACTGGCAAAGCCCATAAAGTTGCGGCGTACAGGCTCGTCGATGTAGATGCGTTGTCCGACGTACATACCCATTAGGTTGAAGTTTGCCGACCACCACTTTGTAAACTGGAACGGTAGGTTTGCCGATGCGTAGAAGTTGTAGGCAGTAGGGTAGTTTATATGTTGCAGAATCAACACCTCGGAGTTGGTGCTATCCTTGAGTGTCGCCTGCTGTATTGCATTCTGCTTAATGCTCATACCGAGGGTTATAGTGTACTTATATTTAAGCACGCCCGTAACCGATAACGAGTTGTCGTACGAGGGTTTTAGGTTGGGGTTGCCTCGCTGTATCATATACTCCGAGATCTTTGTCTCGTTGGGCGATAGCGCCCAGAATGATGGTCGACTGATGGTGCGTGAGTACTGCGCCACGAGCGAGTAGGCACCGTCCTTAGTTATTGAGTACGAAACGTTTGCATTTGGGAAGAGGTCAAAATAATTCTGGTTTACAAGACCATCTGCCGAGCGAAACGAAGTGTACTCGCCACGTAGTCCACCAACCAGGCTGACACGACCCAGACGTGCTGTGGCGATGGCGTATGCTGCGCCAATATTCTCGGTATAGCCAATGTTGTAGCTCTTCTCGGTGTTTGGCAGCCACTCCTCGCCTACGAGGTACTCATAATTGGCAATGTTGCTATTATCGTTATAGGTATATTTCAAGCCCGCCTTGATGTTTACCTTTGGCGAGATTACCTTCTCCAATGCGAGCGTTGCTGTAGCAAGCTGATAGAGGCTACGTGAGGCATCACGATAGGTCGAGTCACGCCCCATGATGTTGTCTACATAGTCGTTGGTGTTGGGGTAGAACGAACGTGTATAGTCGCCAATAAGCTTAATGGTCGAGCCACTATCGTCGAGCTTGTAGATGTAGTTGAGCGTTGCGGTGAGCATGTTGCTGGTGTACTCATTTCTATACTTACCCTCGCTACGTGTCATCACGCCGAGGTTCTCGCGCTCGGTCCATGTATCGGTTAGACCAGTGCCCCCGTGGTGGTTAAACTGAAGCTCGCCACCCACTGAGTGTTTAGCGTTGATATCATAGACAACACCCACATTTGCACCGCCCCAAAATGCCTTGTTCATAAGCTCCGACTCGGCATCTATGATGGTGCTATTTGAGTAGTCGGTATGCTCCGCAGTGATGTAATTCTGACCATTTGTACCCACCCACGCACGACCATATGCATTGACTTTGCCTTGCGTGTAGTTGAGTGATACTGAGGGCATTACGTTGTACATACCCTTTGTTGCCTGTGTCACGAGGGATGCCGAGCCCATAAGTCCCATATTGAGGTGGCGCTTGGTGGTAATCTTGATAATTCCACCCGACGACGAGGCGTCGTAGTCGGCACCCGACTGAGGTATTACCTCTATGCGCTGGATGTCGTCGGCACGCAACGAACGAAGGTAGGCTATAAGCTGCTGCTTCTCCATCTTCACCTCGCGCTCGTTGATATAAACCTTCGAGCCCGCGTTGCCGTTGATAGATATTGCATCGTCCTGAATCCATACTCCTGGCGACGACTTTAGTAGCTCCTCGCCATCTTTGCCAATCGACATGGGTGAGTTGGCAACATCTACCACAAACCTATCTGCCTCGCGACGTATGAGCTGTGCAGTAACTACCACCTCGTCAATCTTTGTGCTCTCGGTTGTAAGAGTTATGTCGCCAAGGTTGGTATTTTTGTCGAGCGTAATCTCGCGCTCGATACTATTGTAGCCGATGTAGCGTGCCGAGAAGAGGTAGCTGCCCGAGGGTGCTGCGAGCGTGAACTCGCCGTTAGCGTTTGTTGCACCTCCTGCCACCTGCTTTCCCTCGGTGGTGAGCACCACTGTGGCATAGGCAATTGCCTCGCCACTATCTGATACTACACGACCGCTAAGGCTGAGCTTCACTTGTGCCTGCGCCTCGAATGCCACTGCGCCTAGAAGCGCTACTACCAAAACCAAAATGTTGATTGCTCGTCTCATATTGCAAAATTTTTTATGTTCACCCCAATACAAAGATATAAATTTTTCCCGCTACAAATTTACCCCCCCCTCGAATTTTCCAAATTTTTCGGCGGAAAAGAGAGATTTATTATGTGCTTTATAGTGTACTACATAACTAATACACTGCAAATATATAGGCATAATTCCGTAATTCCAAATTTTGAGCAAACTTTTTTTGAAAAATTTTCGATACCTACGTATATAACGCGCGCTGAGTGAGAGTTGTTGTTTTGCGCTTCGAAATAGGGCTTTTGGCAGTGGGGTAGATGTAGAAAAAAATCGAGGAATTTGTCGAAATTTTATTTATATTTTTCCAATTTTTTTGTATCTTTGCAAAATTGAATATATAGTCGATTTAAACGAAGTTTATTATGTTAAGTTTTCTATTTTACATTTTTGTATTTGCATGGTCTTCGATGATTTATGTCGTGACATTTATAGCTCTCCCATTGTGCTATCCATTTGACAAGAAGCGCTTTGTGGTGCATAAGCTCTCGAAGTGGCTCACCGACTCATTCTTCGGCTTTGGTCTTGTGATGAAGCGCAAGGTAGAGGGTATCGAGAACCTCGATCCTAAGGGCACGTATGTAATGGTGCTCAACCACAACTCAATGGTCGATATCTTGAGCATCTACAACCTTCCACTCGTGTTTAAGTGGGTGTCGAAGAAGGAGGTATATCGCATGCCTATCGTGGGCCGTTTGTTGTTGGCGCATGGCGACATCGTTATCAACCGCGCCAGCACCAAGGAGGCTATGCAGTTGGTGCACACACGCGGTAAGGAGTGGTTGGCAAAGGAGGCATCTGTGGCTATCTTCCCTGAGGGCACACGCTCGAAGGATGGCGAGATTCACAACTTCAAGGCTGGTGCCTTTATCCTTGCTAAGGATGCCGAGGTGCCTATTCTTCCAATCGTCTTGGACGGCACCGACAGAGTCTTCCGCAAGGGCTTCTTTATGAACTGGAGCAATCGCATCACAATCAAGATTTTGCCTCCAATCTCGAAAGAGGATGTTGTTGAGCGCCCTATTAAGGAGGTTATGGCAGAGGTGCACGACAGCATGGTAAATGCTTTGGCAGAGATTCGCAAGCAGAACTAATGATGACTTTTAGACAACTTAGACGATTAGATTTCAATCTATAACGGTTTATGGCAGAACTCAATTTAACTAACCCAACAGCAGAGTATGGCAAAGATGCTATCGTGACACTCTCGCCACGTGAGCATATCCGCCTACGCCCCGGTATGTATATCGGCAAGCTTGGCGATGGTACTCAGGCTGATGATGGTATATATGTGCTTCTAAAGGAGGTTGTCGATAACTCTATCGACGAGTTTATCATGGGCGCAGGTAAGCGCATCGAGATTAAGATCGAGGGCGACAAAGTATCTGTGCGCGACTACGGTCGTGGTATTCCCTTGGAGGCATTGTCAGATGCTGTGAGCAAGATGAACACCGGTGGTAAGTATGGTGGCGATGCATTTAAGAAGACCGTGGGTCTGAATGGTGTCGGCGTGAAGGCAGTAAACATGCTTTCGAGCCACTTCCTCGCACGCTCCGTGCGTCAGGGCGAGGCACGCACCGTGACCTTCTCGCAGGGCTTGGAGCTCACCGACCGCTCCGAAAGTGGTGTTGCGGAGCAGAATGGTACCTATGTTGAGTTTGTCGTTGATCGTGAGGTCTTTGGCGACTATGCCTACAACATGGAGTATGTCGAGCAGATGGTTAAGAACTACACCTACCTAAACCTCGGACTCACCGTAGTGCTCAATGGCCAGTCGTACACCTCAAAAAATGGTCTTCTCGATTTGGTTAACGACAACCTGTCGAGCGAGCCTTTGTATGCCCCTATGCACATCTCGGGCGAGGATATCGAGATTGTCATCACCCACGGCAATGGCTATGGCGAGGCTTACTACTCGTTCGTAAATGGTCAATATACGCCTCAGGGTGGTACCCATCAGGCAGCATTCCGTGAGGCTATTGCTAAGACTATCAAGGAGTTCTATCGCAAGGACTACGAGCCCGCAGATATCCGCACCTCGATTATTGCGGCTATCTCGGTGCGTGTAGATGACCCTATATTCGAGTCGCAGACAAAGACTAAGCTCGGCTCGAAGGATAAGGAGGAGGGCTTGACCATGCGTCAGTTTGTTGGCGACTTCCTCTCTACCAACCTCGACAATTATCTGCATAAGCACCCTGAGACAGCTCAGATGTTGCAGAAGAAGATTGTTGAGAACGAGAAGGAGCGTAAGGCTATCTCGGGCGTGCAGAAGAAGGCGCGCGAGGCAGCTAAGAAGGTGTCGCTCAACAACAAGAAGCTGCGTGACTGCAAGATTCACTATACCGACAAGTCGGACTTGGCCGACAAGACGATGATATTTATCACGGAGGGTAACTCAGCGTCGGGCTCAATCACATCGAGCCGTGACCCACGTACCCAGGCGGTATTCTCGCTACGTGGTAAGCCACTCAACTGCCACGGACTAACCAAACGTGTGGTCTACGAGAATGAGGAGTTCAACCTGCTTCAGGCGGCGCTCAACATCGAGGAGGATATGGATAACTTGCGCTACAACAAGGTTATTATCGCCACCGATGCCGATGTCGATGGAATGCATATCCGTCTGCTATTGACCTCGTTCTTTTTGCAGTTCTTCCCCGATGTTATTCGCTTGGGCCACCTCTTTATTTTGCAGACTCCGCTGTTCCGTGTGCGTAACAAGAAGGAGACTCACTACTGCTATACCGACGAGGAGCGTCAGGTGGCAGTTAAGAAGTGTGGCGCTCAGGCTGAGATTACCCGCTTCAAGGGTCTTGGTGAGATCTCGGCGCAGGAGTTCAAGGAGTTTATCGGCGAGGGCATGCGTCTTGACAAGGTGCGCCTAACCAAAGATGACCCAATTCAAGATATGTTGGACTTCTACATGGGTAAGAATACGCCCGACAGAAAGGACTTTATCGTAGGCAACCTACGTGTCGAGGAGGATATTGTCGAAAACTTGAAAATGTTTAACTAATGGAGGAGAATAAGGATATTATTGAGAACGAGGAGCGTGATGTTGAGGCTCAGGAGGCTGACCTTGTCGATGATGCTCCTAAGGGCAAGTATGGCGCTTTGACCTCTATAGAGGATGACTCGCGTCGCCTTACGGGTATGTACAAGAACTGGTTCTTGGACTACGCCTCGTATGTTATTCTTGAGCGTGCTGTGCCTCACTTGGCTGACGGTCTTAAGCCCGTGCAGCGTCGTATCCTCCATGCTATGAAGTGCGTTGAGGACGGCCGCTTTAACAAGGTGGCTAACGTCGTTGGTCAGGCTATGCAGTACCACCCTCATGGTGATGCATCAATCAAAGATGCCTTGGTGCAGCTCGGTCAGAAGGGCTTGCTTATCGACATGCAGGGTAACTGGGGTAACATCCTCACGGGTGACGAGGCTGCGGCAGCCCGATATATCGAGGCTCGCTTGTCGAAGTTTGCGCTCGACGTGGTCTATAACAAGAAGACCACCGAGTGGATGTTGGCTTACGACGGTCGTAAGGAGGAGCCCGTGACCTTGCCAGTTAAGTTCCCATTGCTCTTGGCGCAGGGTGCTGATGGTATTGCCGTAGGTCTTGCATCAAAGATTTTGCCTCACAACTTTGTTGAGCTTATCAATGCCTCTATCGCCTATCTTCGTGGCGAGGAGTTTCAGCTTGTGCCCGACTTCCAGACGGGAGGTATCATGGACGCAAGCAACTATAACGATGGTTTGCGTGGTGGCTCAGTGCGTGTTCGTGCTCGCATCTCGAAGATCGACAAGCGCACGTTGGCAATCACCGAAATACCATACACAACAACCTCAGAGTCTATCAAGGACTCTATTATCAAGGCCAACGACAAGGGTAAGATAAAGATTAAGAAGGTTGATGACAACACCGCCGAGAAGGTTGAGATTATCATTCAGGTGGCAGCTGACGAGTCGTCGGATAAGACTATCGATGCGTTGTACGCCTTCACCGACTGCGAGGTATCTATCTCGCCAAACTCGTGTGTTATTGTCGATAACAAGCCTGTGTTTATGGGCGTTAGCGACATCTTGCGCCACTCGACAGATAACACCAAGGCGCTGCTTGGCAAGGAGCTACAAATTAAGCTTGACGAGCTTAACGAGGCATGGCATGCTGCATCGCTCGAGCGCATCTTCATCGAGAACAAGCTCTACCAGCTTATCGAGGGCTGTCGCACACGTGAGGCGGCATACGAGGCTGTAGATAAGGGTCTTGAGCCATTCAAGAAGCAGCTACGCCGTGAGGTTACGTTGGAGGATGTGCAGCGCCTAACCGAGCTTAAGTTCATTCGTATCTCGCGCTACGACTCCGAGAAGGCGGATAACGAGATTAAGCAGATTGAGAAGGATATAAAGCAGACCAAGTATGATATCGACCACCTCACCGACTATGCCATTGCCTACTTCGAGCGCATCAAGGCTAAGTATGGCGAGGGCAAGGAGCGCCGCACCGAGATTCGTGAGTTCGACACCATCGAGGCATGGAAGGTGGCATCGTCGAATGCTAAGCTCTATGTTGATCGTGAGGAGGGCTTCTTCGGCTTTGGCAAGAGCATGAAGGATTCGGAGTTTGTCTGCGACTGCTCGAACCTCGACGATGTGATTGTCATCTTGAAGGACGGTCGCTACAAGATTACAAAGATCTCGGAGAAGGCATTCTTCGACAAGGGAATATACTATATCGGCATCTACAAGCGTAACGACGAGCGCACGATCTACAATATGCTCTATCGTGATGGCCGTGGTGGCGCAATCATGATGAAGCGTTGTGCTATTAAGTCTGTGACACGCGACAAGGAGTACGACCTAACGAAGGGCACGCCAAAGAGCGAGTTGTTGTACTTGTCGGTAAATCCTAATGGCGAGGCTGAGGTGCTCAAGATATACTTGCGCCCACGTGCACGCCTCAAGAAGTGCATCATCGACCTCGACCTCTCGACACTCGCCATCAAGGGTCGTCAGAGTGTGGGTAACCTCGTTACGCGCTACTCGATTAACAAGATTGTCTTCAAGGAGCGTGGTGCATCGACGCTCGGTGGTCAGAATATCTGGTACGACGAGGATGTGCGTCGCCTAAATAGTGATGGTCGTGGTATGCTCCTTGGCGAGTTCAAGGGCGACGATAAGATTGTTGTGTGGACAGCCAAGAATCAGTACTACATCACTGGCTACGACATCCAGCAGCACTTCCCCGATGATACCATTCGCGTGGAGCGCTATCGCGAGAATAGAGTCTACTCGGTATGCTACTACGATGGCGAGCAGAACTACTACTATATGAAGCGCTTCCAGCTCGAGCTTAGCGACAAGACGCAGTTCTTCTTGGAGGAGGGTGCGCCAATGCGCTTTGTGGCTATGACCGATCGCAGTGGAGCTACCCTTGAGGTGGTCTTTGGTGGTCAGAACGAGAGTCGCCCAACGGAGATGGTCGATGTCGATGAGTTTATCGGCATCAAGAGCCACAGAGCTAAGGGTAAGCGTATCACAACATACGAGGTGGCAACACTCCGCTTTATTGTGCCTGAGGAGCCAGAAGTTGAGGAAGCTGAGGATATAGACGAGGGTGCTGAGGATGTAGACCTCGGTGCCGAGCTCGACAACGAGATTGATGCTGACGATATCATGGGTGGCGAGATTAAGGCCGACCCTACGGTAAACTATAGCCAAAAGGGCGAGAGCGACGAGGGCTTCACTGCCGCACAGTTGGATTTGTTCTAAAACATATAGATGATGATACTCTTCTTGGTGGGATATGCCGGCTCGGGTAAGAGCACCCTGGCAAAGCGCCTCTCGCGAAGGCTGCAGCTTAAGGCCATCGACACTGATAAGCGTGTCGAAAGGCTTGAGGGTGCCACTATTGCCGATATATTCTACTACCAAGGCGAGGAGTATTTCCGCGAGGCCGAGCGTCGAGCACTTGAGAGTGTTGAGAGCGAGGGCGACGTGATTGTTGCTACGGGTGGTGGACTACCCACCTGGGGTGATAATATGGCGTGGATGCGCGAGCATGGCGTGGTGGTATACCTACGTCGTAGCGCCGAGCAGATACTGTCGCGCCTCTCGGACTATGGCCGCGAGAAGCGCCCAATGTTTCGTGGCAAGAGCGACGAGGAGCTCATCGTGTTTATGCGTGAGCAGATGGCCGAGCGCGAGAAGTACTATGCCCAGGCAGATATCACCGTTGAGTGCACTGCGCTAAGCGACGACGATGTAGTCGATAAGATTGTTAACGCACTAAATAATAGATAGATGAATAAGGCTGCTATAGGTGTTTATGATTCGGGCTTTGGTGGTTTGTCGGTGTGGCGCGAGCTACGCCGAGCGCTACCCAACGAGTCGTTGATATACCTTGGCGATGGCAAAAACTGTCCCTATGGCGGACGCTCGCGCGAGCAGATCACGCAGTTTGCCACGGAGGCTGTCGAGAGGCTCGTTCGGGAGGGTGTCAAGATGGTTGTTGTGGGGTGTAACACTGCCACAACTGCAGCCATCGACCACCTACGCAGCTCTTGGCCCGACTTGCCGATAGTGGGTCTTGAGCCCGCCGTGAAGCCAGCATGCCTTACAACCAAGAGCCGTCGCATTGCGGTGTTGGCAACGGAGCATAGCCTGCAAAGCGATATGTTTTTGCACACTGCCGAGCGCTATGCCTCAGATGTCGAGGTTGTTAAGGTGCCAGGTAGTGGCTTTGTCGAGATTGTGGAGCAGGACTTGGAGCATACGCCCGAGGCACGTGCTACGGTGCGCCAAGTAGTTGAGCCACTTAGAGGTACGGGTGTCGATAGGGTGGTGCTCGGCTGTACGCACTATCCATTCTTGCGCGACGCTATTGCTGAGGTGCTCGAGGGCGAGGGTATCGAGATTATCGACTCGGGCGAGGCTGTGGCACGCCGTGTAGAGTGGCTCTTGGAGCGCTACGACATAAAGGCGCCAAGCAGTGCAACCCCTGAGTTTAAGTTTATCACATTTGCTGATGAGGAGTATCGCCTACGACTGATGCGTAAGGCGCAACATATTGAAGAGAATATAGCAAAATAGTCATCTAAAAATATTGAGGATTATGGCTAAGAGTAAAGAGAGTACAAATAAAAAGAGGGTGGAGAGCGCCTCGGAGAGTGCGGCACCACAGCCCGCAACACGCAGTGAGAATATTCGCTGGATGACAGGCTTTATACTGTTGTCGGTAGGTATCTTTGTGTTGTGCTCTATTGTATCCTACTTCTTCTATTGGCGCGAGGATATGAGCGCACTTGTGGAGGCGGCAAACCCTATTGCTAACCCTATATACAACAATGTCTGTGGCAAGTATGGTGCCGTTGTGTCGCGTGCCCTTGTGGGTCGTGGCTTCGGTATCTTCGCCTTGGCAATACCGCTCTATACGCTTATCCTCGGCTGGCGCATGTTCCGTAGCAAGGAGTTGCGTGTGGGCTTTATCACAACGCTCTTTCTGCTCGTTCTTATACTTGGTTCGCTAAGCCTTGGCTATGTCTTTGGCACTAAGTGGGAGCCCTTTGGTTCGGGTCTTGGTGGCGAGTACGGCTTGGCTCTAACTAATAGCCTTGAGAGCGTGCTTGGAGGCATTGGTACTCTGCTTGTTATCGTTGCTGGTTGGTTGCTCACAGGCTTGTTTATCAATCGCAACTTCTTGCGTGTTGTGGATAATGCTGGTGGTCAAGTTGCTGAGGGCGTGTCGGGCGCTGCATCGTGGCTATGGACCAAGCTACAACGCGCACCAAAGGCTGATGCTGAGGAACTTATAGTAGAGAGTGAGGAGGAGGCTACCGAGGAGGTTGCTGCGGTTGAGCCTGTGGCTCAGACCCTTGCTTCAGCGCCTGTTGCCGAGCCGGTCTTTAGTACCGTGTCGCGCGATGAGGCTCAGAGTGTAACCCCCGTAGAGCAGGAGAAGCCTGCAACGCCAAGCGTGCCACTATCGCCTGCTGCGGCAGTGGTTGCAATGGCAAACCAGCAGTCGCCATTTACCACCGTTAGCCGCGATGTAGAGGTCGATGCCAACGGAAATATTATAGACGACGAACCTGCGAGCGTAGCACCGCAAGTTGTTGATGATTATCCATTTAAGGATCCAAGCGCACCTCTCGAGGACTTTGTTGAGATACCTCAGTGCGAGGCAAAGCCCGTGGTTGTCGACCTATCGCAGATGACAGCCGAGAATGGTGTCTTTAGCACTATGAGCCGTGCGGATGTTGAAACGCCAACGCAGGCTGAGGTAGCTGACGACGAGGAGGCTGAGGGCATGGTAATCACCGTTGAAAAGCCTAAGGCGCAGATGGTAGATGCCGACGATGTCGATATGGAGGTCTATGACCCTATGCGCGACCTACATAGCTACACGCCACCTATGCCTACGCTCCTTGTAGATCATAAGTCGAATGCCGTAACCTCGGACGAGGAGATATTCCAGAATAAGGAGCGAATCCGCGAGACGTTGCTCAACTTTGGTATTCCTATCCGCAGCATGCACGCTACGGTAGGCCCTACTGTAACACTCTACGAGATTGTTCAGGAGCAGGGCGTTAAGATATCTAAGATTCAGGGTCTTGAGAATGATATTGCTCAGAGCCTCAAGGCGTTGGGTATCCGTATTATTGCCCCTATACCTGGTCGTGGTACTATTGGTATCGAGGTGCCAAACCTCACTAAGCAGACCGTGTCGATGTACTCGGCAATATGCTCTAAGGAGTTCCAGGAGTCGAAGGCGCAGCTGCCCGTGGTTATCGGTCGCACCATTCAGAACGAGAACTACACCTTCGACCTTGCTAAGATGCCTCACTTGTTGGTGGCAGGTGCTACGGGTCAGGGTAAGTCGGTAGGTCTGAACGCCATTATCACCTCGCTCCTGTATCGCAAGCACCCTGCCGAGCTTAAGTTTGTGTTGGTCGATCCAAAGATGGTGGAGTTCTCGCTATATAACAAGCTGGAGAAGCACTTCTTGGCGAAGATGGAGTCGGAGGATGAGGCTATCGTTACCGACCCTAAGAAGGCTGTATATACGCTCAATGCCCTCTGCACCGAGATGGCTAACCGTCTTGAGTTGTGCAAGCAGGCGCATGCCAAGAATATTGTTGAGTACAACGAGAAGTTCTTGAAGCGCTCGCTCAACCCCGAGAATGGCCATAAGTTCATGCCATATATCGTCGTTATTATCGACGAGTTTGCCGACCTTATCATGACTGCTAAGGAGGTTGAGGCCCCTGTTATGCGTCTTGCGCAGAAGGCCCGTGCCGTGGGTATTCACCTTATTGTGGCTACGCAGCGCCCCGATGTGCGTGTCATCACGGGTGGTATCAAGGCTAACTTCCCTGCGCGTATCGCCTTCCGCGTTATGCAGATGACCGACTCACGAACCATTATCGACCAGCCGGGTGCTAACCAGCTTATTGGTCGTGGCGATATGCTACTCTCGAATGGTGGAGAGCTAACACGTATCCAGTGTGCCTTTGTCGATACGCCTGAGGTGGAGAATATCGTCGAGCATATCGGTCGTCAGCAGGGCTACCCATCGGCATATGCACTGCCCGACTATACACCTGAGCAGGGTGGTGGCGACATGGCACCATCGTTTGGCTCGGAGGAGAGCTCGGCACCACAGAAGTATGACCCTAAGTTTGGTGAGATAGCCCGCGAGGCGGTGACGAGTGGCATGATCTCCACATCTATGATTCAGCGTAACTTCGAGGTGGGCTTCAACCGTGCAGGACGCATCATGCTTCAGTTGGAGCGTGCCGGCATCGTGGGACCACAGATAGGCTCTAAGCCCCGCGAGATAAAGTTCTACGATCTGCCAAGCCTCGAGGCACGCCTCCAGGACTTGGGTATATTTTAGGTGGCAATAATGCGCCACGCTACGGCGTTATAATAGTAAACTATTGAAGGTATGAGAAGATTTGTTATAACACTGCTTGCCCTGTTTGGCGTTATGTCGCTCTCGGCGCAGACAACGCCCCAGGAGTGGATTTCGGCACTCAACACCACGTTGGGTGAGCGCTACGCCTTTGGCATTACTGTTGTTGTGGGCACAGGCGACGATACTGCGACGCTGCATGGCGCAATCAAGGTTGAGGGCGATGCCTACTACCTTATGCTCGGCACAATGGAGGTATATAGCGACGGCAAGCTGCGCTACGAGATAAACAACGAGCGCAAGGAGGTAAGCGAAGATAGGGTAGATCTAAAGTCGCACGACCTGCTGACAAATCCTACGCGCGCCTTCTCGTTCCTCGACTCAGAGTTTAAGATGGATATGCGCTCGACACACGACGCAAACACCAAGTATATCGACCTTACGCCACGCGAGGATATCGGCATTACAACGATTACTCTTGCCCTAAAGCGTAGTGGTGCGAGGGTTATGCCCGAGGCTGTGTCGTACTACTACGATGGCGACGTGGTGACAATAACCATGCAACTCATAGATGCCACATCGTGGAAGCTGCCACGTTGGAACAAAGCCTCTTATGCGGCCTACGACATCGTATCATTCTTGTAAATAACTAACCTTACATAAGATGAAAAAACTACTTTTTGCGTTAGTCATGCTCTCGTTTGTGGCATGCGAAAATACCGATACCCCCGATGTAAATCCTAAGAGCTCAATCGAGAGCTTCGAGTCGTTGTATGCAGTAGAGTATCTCTATGGATATGCAAGCGACGTTGTCGAGTGTGAATATTTCTACAACGAGGAGTATCAGTATTGGGGTGGCTTTGCCGTGTCGAAGTGCTTCGAGACCGACGCTGCTAAGGGTGTTTTCGAGAACCAATATTCGGCATTCAACACTAAGGCTGCCGATGGCGCGTGGTTCTTGCTCTACTACTACGATAGCTACTCGGAGCCTTGCGACCTAATTTTTAAGAAGAGCGTGATGCTTAACTCCGTGAAGCTCAACCTCACGACATATACCTATGCCTCAATCACCGACGAGGATATCAACACCTTTGCTCGTAAGTTCGAAGAGGGCGACTATCTTAAGGTTGTTTTCACGCCTCTCGACAGCTCTGAGTCACCAGCGGGCGAGGGTGTTGAGTGCTACGTTGTTGATTATCGCGACGGCAAGCGCTTTGTTGCTGATGATTGGCAGACCTTCCCACTTGGCTTTGTGGCGTATGGCAATGTGCGTGTCACTATCGAGACTTCGGACGTAGGCGAGTATGGCGCGAATACGCCGTTATACATCTGTCTCGACTCATTAGAGTATAATTTCTTGTGATAAGGGGTCATCTGCGTCACATCGTAAAAAGTTAATCACCCTGGGCTGTACGTTTTAGTACTATCCCAGGGTGATTACTTTTAAGATGCACCACATCTAACCCCTTCTGACAAGAAATTTATCTCGCTAATTGGGGTGGAATTTATAGGGAAGATAGGGAATAATAGGGAAGATGGGGAAGTGATACCCTCGCCTCATCGACCTCATCAAGCTTTAGCGTCCCTATTGACCCCATCAACCCTATTAATCTTTCGTTGATAGCGCCTCCCTATATTCCCTAAACTCTCTATCGTCCTTATCGTCCCAATCGTCCTAATCTCCCTAACTTCCTTATCCTCCCTAATCTCATTACTCATTAATAAAAAAAATATTTTTGCACCTTTCACATTTTTTTATTACCTTTGATACGTTGTATATACACGTATAATCATCTACACAATGAGAGTGAAAAATATTGAAGAGAGAGTCGCTCGTTTGGCGACGTTGGTAAATGGTTGGACTAAGCAGGGTAGTGTGCCACGCATCGAGCGCGACTTAGCACTCGACGAGCTCCGTAGACTCTACGATGCACTGCTCGACATCGACGCTGAGCAGGGCGTAGAGGTGGAGGCTTCGGAGGCAGAAACTGAGCAACCCAACGAGCCTGAGCAACCCGTAGTGGTGGTGGCGCCCGTCGAGCCAAAGGTGGAGCGAGAGCCCGTGCACGACCCCATTGCCGACTTCGATGATGCTCTCGACATCGATGCTCTGCTAGGTCTTACCGAGGAGGAGAAGCCTCAGCCCGTTGTTGAGGCTGAGCCCACGCCAGAGTCCACTCCCGTTGTTGAGGAGGTGGTTGCTCCAACGCCCGAGCCTCAGCCTAAGGTGGCGCGAGGTGGTGGCTTGTTCGACATCGAGGATATCCCTGTGCGTCAGAAGTCGGGCCGTAAGATGATTTCGCTATACAACACCCCTACAACGCCTACAACGCCTACAACAACCGTTGCACCCGCAACACCCGAGCCTAAGGCAGAGCCAGCACCCGCACCTACGCCCGTAGTGCCCCAGCAGCCCGTAGCTCCTGCGCCCGCACCTCAGCCACAACCACAGAGCGGAGAGCCTCAGCGCGTAGCCGATGTGTTGGGTAGTGGTCGCAAGGTGTTGGGCGATGTGTCGCAAAACGATATTGTGCCCACGCCACCAATGTCGAAGATTGTAGACTTGCGTAAGGCAATAGGCATCAATGACAAGTTTATCATGCTTCGCGACCTATTTGCAGGTAACGAGGCGCAGTATAACACAACAATAGATGCGCTCAACAGCTTTACAAGCCTCGACGAGTGCATGATATACATCGTCGAGAACTTCGCATGGAACCCCGACTCAGAGGGTGCAAAGCTAATCGTGTCGCTAATCGAACGTAAATTATCGTAACAATGGCAAAACTATATGTAGTACCCACGCCTATTGGCAACCTTGAGGATATTACCCTGCGTGCTATCAACGTGCTCAAGGAGGTAGACTTTATCCTTGCCGAGGATACCCGCACAACGTCGCACCTATTGCGCCACTTGGGCATTGAGAAGCCTATGCACTCGCACCATAAGTTTAACGAGCATGCCACTGTGGCACGTGTTGCTGAGAGCATCGCCTCGGGTCGCAACGTGGCGTTGGTGTCGGATGCCGGCACCCCAGGTATCTCTGACCCTGGCTTCTTGCTTGTGCGCAAGTGCGTCGAGGAGGGCATAGATGTTGAGACCCTGCCAGGAGCTACAGCCCTTATTCCTGCCGTGGTGCAGAGTGGCTTTCCCTGCGATAAGTTCGCCTTCGAGGGCTTCCTTCCGCAGAAGAAGGGTCGCATGAAGCGCATTCAGGAGCTTGCCTTGGAGGAGCGCACGTTGGTGTTCTACGAGTCGCCATACCGCGTTGTTAAGTGCCTCGAGCAGTTTGCCGAGGTTATGGGCATGGAGCGTCGTGTGGCCGTGGTGAGGGAGATTACCAAAAAGTTTGAGCAGACCGTGCGTGGTACTCTCGACGAGGTTATTGCCCACTTCAAGGAGCATGAGCCTAAGGGTGAGTTTGTGATTGTTGTCGAGGGCTACAACACAAAACCTAAGCGCAAAGAGCGCGACGAGGATAACGAAGAGGAGTAATAAAAAGTAAAAAGTCAGAGGTGAAAGGTCAAAAGTGCGGTGTGCTTCGCACAAGTTTAATTAGTAATTAATAAATTCCTTACCTTTCACTTTTCACCGTTCACCTTAAAATGAAGCTTAGTGTAGTCATACTTAACTGGAACGGACGTAAGCACCTCGAGCGCTTCTTGCCAAGCGTGGTGGAGCATACGTCGGGCGATGCCGAGGTTGTTGTTGCAGACAACGGCTCCTCGGACGACTCGTTGGTGTGGCTACGTGTGAAATACCCCGAGGTGCGTGTCATTGTGCTCGACCGAAACTATGGCTTTGCCGGGGGATATAACCGAGCACTACAACAGCTCGACAGCGAGTATGTTTTGCTGCTTAACTCCGATGTTGAGGTTACAGAGGGGTGGTGGCAGCCACTTGTCGAGGTGTTGGATAGCGATAAGGGTGTCGCTGCGGTGGCTCCCAAGCTACGCTCCGTGGAGCGCCGTGACGAGTTTGAGTATGCTGGTGCTGCGGGAGGCTTTATCGACTATTTGGGCTATCCGTTCTGTCGTGGTCGCATACTATCGACCGTAGAGCGCGATGAGGGTCAGTATGACGATCGTCGCGAGATATTTTGGGCAAGTGGTGCGGCGCTATGTTGCCGTCGCGAGGTGTTTGTGAAGCTTGGAGGCTTCGACGAGGATTTCTTTGCCCACATGGAGGAGATAGACCTTCAGTGGCGTATGCAGCTTGCAGGCTGGAGGATTATGGTTGAGCCTCGCTCGGTGGTCTATCACCTTGGCGGTGGCACACTCCCAGCCTCGTCACGCAAGATATACCTTAACCATCGTAACAATCTAGCGATGTTGTATAAGTGCTCGTCGCCCATGCAGCGCGTGGTGGTGGCTGTGGTTCGCCCCTTTAGCGATATGCTCGAGGCGTTGGCACACCTTGTAACTCTGCACCCACATAGGGCATGGGCCGTTGTTAGGGCATGGGGCACGTTCATTGCATGGCACAAGATGCTTAGCCACAAGCGCAAGGCGGTAAAACGCCTCAAAGAGTCTGATAACATATATCGAAAGTCGATAGTGGTACGTTATCTGTTTGGA
Organism: Alistipes sp.; assembly: GCA_017631275.1. Taxonomy (GTDB): domain Bacteria; phylum Bacteroidota; class Bacteroidia; order Bacteroidales; family Rikenellaceae; genus Alistipes. Next base: position 40,182 of record JAGBTQ010000022.1, on the reverse strand, counting down.
TGTCGAAAATTTAAAAATATGATGTGATGCGTCGATTAATCATAATCCCTACATACAACGAGAAGGAGAATATCGTGAAGATGGTGCGCCGTGTTATGGCGCTAAGCCTCGGCTTCGACCTGCTTATTGTCGATGACTCGTCGCCCGATGGCACAGCCCAGCTCGTGCGCGAGCTACAGCCTGAGTTCGAGGGTCGCCTACATATCGTTGAGCGTGCCGGCAAGCTTGGCCTTGGCACAGCATATATCTACGGCTTTAAGTGGGCGTTGGAGCGCGACTATGCCCGCATCTTCGAGATGGACTGCGACTTCTCGCACAACCCCGACGACCTGGCACGCCTCGACTCGATGCTCGAAGAGAAGGATGTTGCCATAGGCTCGCGCTATTCGAAGGGTGTGAATGTGGTGAACTGGCCTATGGGTCGTCTGCTCATGTCCTACTTTGCATCGAAGTATGTGCGCTTCGTAACACGCATGCCTGTATATGATGCTACGGCGGGCTTTGTGGGCTATCGCCGTGAGGTGCTCGAGAGCATCGACTTCGATCGTGTGCAGATGAATGGCTACGGCTTCCAGATCGAGATGAAGTACTCGGCATGGCGACTACGCTACCAGATTGGCGAGGTGTCGATAATCTTTATCGACCGCACAGAGGGAACATCAAAGATGTCGAGCGGAATATTTGGTGAGGCATTCTTTGGCGTGCTGAAGTTGCCCTTTAGACGAATTAGACGTAGAAAAAATAGATAAAGATAGTATGAGAAGAGATGCCGAAATGGCAACAACCCGACTTTTAGATGTCATGGACAAGCTCCGCGCGGAGTGCCCATGGGATCGTGAGCAGACCTTCGACAGCCTGCGCAACAACACTATTGAGGAGACCTATGAGCTTGCCGATGCCATCACCGACAAGAATATGGAGGGCATAAAGGAGGAGCTTGGCGACCTTCTGTTGCACGTGGTGTTCTACTCGAAGCTTGGCGAGGAGCAGGAGGCGTTCAACTACACCGATGTGGCTAATGCCGTGTGCGACAAGCTGATATATCGCCACCCCCATGTCTATGGCGATATTCATGCCGACACCCCCGAGCAGGTGAAGCAGAATTGGGAGGCACTCAAGCTACGCAAGAAGAAGCGCAAGAGTGGCACACTGGGCGGTGTTCCTGTGTCGCTACCAGCCATGGTCAAGGCATTCCGCATTGGCGAGAAGGCTGCAGCAACTGGCTTCGACTGGGAACATAAGGAGGATGTATGGGCAAAGGTCAAGGAGGAGCTTATGGAGGTAGATGCCGAGCTCGAGGCAAAGGATAAGGAGAAGCTCACCGACGAGATGGGCGATATGTTCTTTGCGCTTATCAACGCCTGCCGCCTCTATGGCATCGACCCTGAGGGTGCGCTGGAGCGTACCAACAAGAAGTTTATCCGCCGTTTCGAGCACCTTGAGCACCGTGCCGAGGAGCAGGGCAAGAGCCTCCACGACATGACACTTGAGGAGATGGACTCATATTGGAACGAAGCAAAAGAGATTGAAAAACAGTAATATAACAGAGAGATTATGGCACTTATTAGACCTGTACGTGGCCACGAGCCCGAGATTGGAAATGATACTTGGTTGGCAGAGAATGCAACAATCATCGGTAATGTGAAGATTGGCGAGAACTGCTCTATTTGGTATAACGCCGTGTTGCGTGGCGATGTGAATGCCATTCGCATCGGTAACAACACAAATATTCAGGATGGCGTGGTTATCCACACCCTCTACGACGGCTCGAAGAACCCTTCGCAGACACACATCGGCGACTACGTGTCGGTGGGTCACAATGCCGTTATCCATGGCGCAATCATCGAGAATGACTGCCTCATTGGCATGGGCGCAACAATCCTCGATAATGCTGTTGTTGGCACTGGTTGCATTGTGGCAGCTAATGCCCTTGTGCTCTCAAACCAGAAGCTCGAGCCATACTCGGTATATGCAGGTGTTCCAGCCAAGAAGGTTAAGGACGTAACGCCTGAGCAGCGCGAGGAGATTATCAAGCGCACTGCCCGAGATTACTGTACTTACGCCTCTTGGTACAAGTAATTTCTTGTGATAAGAGGTCATCTACTGCCGCTAACAAATTGTTGTAGCAATGAGCAGTACATCAAAGTACAGCCCATCGCTCCAAAATTTGCCGAGCGTTGTATCTCACCCCTTCTAACAAGAAATTGGGTCGTGGGGAAAAAGTATGGTTTTTTGTGGTTAAATAGCCATGCTAATTATAATTTTGTAACTACTAATGTTTCAAACTTATGAAGTTTCGAAGTAGCATTCTTCCGCACATAGTTATTGCGTTGGCGCTGAGCCTCGTGATAAACTTCTCCTATCTGCTTGTCCCCATCATCACCGACCAAGGGGTCGATAACCAAGGTGTGGACATCGAGGAGGCGGAGCATAGCGAGGGTGTGTTGCGCCTATCGAACGATATGCATGGATATATCATCTGCGACTGCGAACTGCGTGATAGTACCTATGTGACAGCATGGCAGGTGCGCACAATGAAGCTTCAGCAGGGCGATAAGCTTGTATTCACAGTGCGACCACCACAAAACCTGCCCGATGAGGTTAAGGGTGCACATCCGCGCCTCGATAGGGTGGTTGAGCGCAATGGCGAGAAGTTTGACCTCGACATGATTTACGACCGCCCAAGTCGCACGGTGGAGTTTGTCTGGCAGATAACCTACTACGCCATACTCTCGTTCTTGCTTATATGCATCTTCGTCTTTATGCGTGACCGCTCACGCTCTGTGGCGTTGTATCTGCTCTACGCTGTTGTGCTGGCTCTAGCCCTCACTGCCGTGGCGATATACTTTGCCCCCGTTGTTGCATTCAAAGAGGGCGTTATGCGCCTGACATTCTTCTTCGACGTGCCACCACGTGACAACATCTACCTTGTGGTGCTCACCAAGGCGTCGTTTATGTTGGTGGTTACGGCGCTCTACTCCTATATATATACTCTTATGCACGAGCGCCAGAAGATTGTTGTGGAGAACGAGCGACTAAAAACCGAGAACCTCTCGACACGCTACAACATGCTCGTGGGACAGATAAACCCCCACTTCTTCTTCAACTCGCTAAACTCGCTCGCAATGCTTGTGCGCGAGAAAGACGAGGAGCGTGCCTTGGAGTATATCGACCAGCTCTCATACACATTCCGCTACATTATTCAGAATGGACAGAGCGAGCTGACAACCCTGCGCGACGAGATAGAGTTTGCTCGTGCCTACATCTATCTCTTCAAGATACGCTATGCCGACAAGCTATTCTTCGACATAGAGATAGACCCTAAGTATGAGTCGTGGCAGCTGCCCGCCTTGTCGCTGCAGCCACTAATAGGCAATGCAGTGAAGCACAATAGCATAACAACAAAAAAGCCACTTAGAGTATCGATACGCACCATTGATGGGGTGCTCGAGATTGAGAACCCTAAGCAGCCGAAGCTCGATGTGGAGCCATCAACAGGCATTGGCCTTGATAACTTGCGTAGCCGCTGGGAGATAGTTGTGCATCAACATATCGAGATTGTTGAGGACGAGAGTCGCTTCCTTGTGCGTCTGCCACTAACACAAAATAAAGCCTAAAAGATGATAAAGAGAGTAATAATCGTTGAGGACGAGACCGCTGCACAGGTAAACCTGCGTAGCATGCTCACATCGCTCATCCCCGGTGTCGAGGTTGTTGAGGTGTTGGAGTCGGTGGAGGAGAGCATAGACTACTTCTCTAAAGAGGTAGATGCCGACGTGGTGTTTATGGATATCCACCTTGCCGATGGCGACTCGTTCCGCATATTCCAGAGCGTAGATATCAACCTACCTATAATTTTCACCACCGCCTACGACGAGTATGCCCTCGAGGCATTCAAGGTAAATAGTGTCGATTACCTGCTCAAACCATTCAAGGAGGATGACCTGCGTCGTGCCCTTGAGAAGCTGCAGCGCCTGACGCAGAGCGAGAGAGCTATGGCTAAGGAGCAGCGCAACGAGATGGTGCAGTCGGTCAGTGGTGATAGTGTGCAGACCTTGCTTGTGAGATATAAGGATAAGATTATCCCTATCAAGCGCGAGGAGATAGCCTTCTTCTATACCTCGGAGGATCAAGTTACGCTCACCACACTCGATGAGCGCCGCTATCCTGTGGATAAGACTCTTGAGGCACTATCCCAGCAGCTCGCGGGCGAGGAGTTCTATCGTGCCAACCGCCAATTTATCATCTCGCGTCGTGCGGTGAAGGATATTGCTGTGTGGTTTGGTAGCCGCCTTGCGCTCAACTTGGTGGTCGATACCCCCGAGCGAATAATAATATCGAAGGCCAGAGTATCGGATTTCAAGCAGTGGCTGCAGTCGGTTCACCCAGCCTAATAGTCACTTCGCTTTGCGGTTTCGCCGTTTGACCGACATACCGACTCCAAATCGTAGTTTAGGGTTGTACCTTTGTACCAAGAGAAGTAACAAAGTACAACCCTTTAAAAATTTTTACTACTATGAAAAAGATGTTGGTTTTGAGCCTCGTGCTCTCAGTAATGGCAATCGGCAGTGCAATGGCAAACGATGTTAATAGCGTTGAGGCGCGTGGCCCTCGCAAGGTTAATGTTGTGATAAATGTTCCACCATGCAACCATCACCACCACCACGCACGACCTGTGCATAGCCACAAGGTGGAGTGCAGGGCATGTCCTCCAGGACGTGGTCACAACAGCGCATGCAAGCCACATCGTCCAGCACCACACCACAACCACAAGTGTGCTCCAGCAAAGCCTCATGGCAACCACGGCAAGCCAGGCTACAACCACAACAGACCAGGTTATAACCACGGCAAGCCAGGACCTCGCAGATAGTTTGTATTGAAAAGATGCCGATAAGTTCGGCATCTTTTTTTTAGGGGAGATAGGGAAGATAGGGAAGATAGGACTGTGATACTATAGCTTATCGACCCTATTAACCCTACTCTCCCTATTCTTATTCCTCTCTACTAATTAACCTCCGTGCGAAGCACACCTTACCTTTCACCTTTCACCTTTCACTTTTCACCTTTCTGCTTTCCCCCTTTTCCTCATTTTGGTCGCTTGACCCGCCAATTTTGGCGATTCACCCCTCGGAGGGTTGATTATTCAAAAAAAAAGATTACTTTCGCAGAGCGAAAGACTTGCTGCTATAAAACAGAAAATAAGATAATTAAACAATATGAAGCGACTACTTATTCTTTTTATGATGCTTTGCATGGCGCTCCCAGCCATGGCGCAGTCGGGTAGATTGACGGCAAAGGTCTTGGATATGGAGACCAAGGACGGTGTGATTGGTGCTATCGTCGAGCTACAGTCGAAGAAAAATCCCAACCTACGCAAGCACAACACAACGGGTGCGGGCGGTAATGTGACAATCGTGGGTCTTGCCGCTGGCGACTATACGATGACCATTGCCTTTATCGGTTATACCCCCTACACTGCTGACGTTAAGATTGCTGGAACAACAAACCTTGGCGTAGTGGAGCTCACACCAGGTGTGGCTATCGAGGCTGTTGTCAAGGAGGTGCAGGCGTTGCGCACATCGCAGAATGGCGACACGGTAGCCTACAATGCTGCTGCCTTCAAGGTTGCTTCAGATGCCGACGTTGAGGGTCTTATTAAGAAGATGCCGGGTATCACCGTGACAAATGGTCAGGTGGAGGCACAAGGCGAGCAGGTTAAGAAGGTCTTTGTTGATGGCAAGGAGTTCTTTGGCGAGGACGTATCAACAGCCCTTAACTCGCTACCAGCACAGGCGGTAGATCGCATCGAGGTCTTTAACAAGCTCTCGGACAATGCCGAGTTCTCGGGAATGGACGATGGCGAGGGATATAAGGCTATCAACATCGTGACACGCTCGAATATGCGTCAGGGAGTCTTTGGTAAGATGTATGCTGGCTATGGCTATCAGCCCGACATCGACGGCTCGCCCGCAGAGCTCAGCTTCCAGAATACCGATATTTATAAGCCTGAGGTGGGTGAAGTGACATCGCACCATAAGTATAATGTGGGTGGTAACGTAAACCTCTTCCAGAAGAATCATCGCTTGTCGGTTATCGGCTTGCTCAACAACGTAAACCAGCAGAACTTCTCGTTTGAGGATATCCTCGGCGTATCTGGTGGTGGCGGTGGCGGCATGGGCGGTCATCGTGGTCGTGGCGTGGGTCAGTATATGGTACGCCCACAGAGCGGTGTGGCAAATGTCGGCTCTATAGGTGTGCAATATACAGGCACATGGGGCGAGAACGATGCCATCAAGCTTAATGGTTCGTACTTCTTCAACAACACCAACACTCGCAACAAGAGCTTGTTGCAGAAGTGGTATGAGTCGCCATCGCCCGACGACTATCTTGAGCAGGAGGGCGAGTCTAAGACGCACAATATGAACCACCGTCTTAACCTACGTTTCGACTGGCGCATCAACAAGAATATGTCGCTTATGTCGCGTACAAACCTCAGCTTCCAGGGCAACAGCCCTTATAGCCAGCAGTATGGCGAGCTTGTGGGCGAGACTCCAGGCGATGATAAGTATGAGATTTTGTACAACGGCTCTAAGGGCTCGTCACAGGCGGTGCGCTTCTCAGAGTTCTTGCAGTATCGCGTGAACTTGGGCAAGGTGGGTCGTACAATCACCGTAGATGGTCGCTACGCTTTGCGCAACACCATCAAGTCGAACACCAACAGCTTCTCGACGCTCGCTACCGACTATCTTGCTGAAACGCCAATACTTCGCTATGTGTCGTCATTGGCGCCACAGGGCGAGACCGACATTCGTGCTAACGTGACATACACTGAGCCACTGACAAAGAACTCGCAGCTAAGCCTTCAGTATCGCTTCGACCTTGAGGATCAGCAGATTGAGAAGACTGCATATATCACTGGCGAGGACTACAACATTGCGGGCCTACAGCCCGATGCATCGCTATCGTCGCTCACTAATAGTCTGAGCATGGAGCACCGTGTAGGTCCTGGCTATCGCTATGCTAAGGGCAAGAACACCGTGGTGGCAAACGTATATTACCAGCACTCTATCCTCGACGGTGTGGTCAAGGGCGAGAACATCAAGCGCGACTACGACCACGTGACCTACTTCCTTATGACCAACTTTGCGTTCAATCCTCAGAACACCATTCGAGTATTCATCAGCTCATATACGCAGAACCCTGATGTTCGCAACCTGCAGGATATATACGACGTGTCGAATGCACAGTACCTCTCGAAGGGTAACCCTGAGCTACGCTCATCGTATAACCACCGCATGAACCTCCACTACGTGCGCTCGAACATCGAGAAGGGTCGCACCTTCATGTGGATGTTCTCGGCACAGCTCACACAGGACTACATAGGTCAGAGCATTAGCTACAACCCTGGTAACATCGACATCGATGGCGATATCTACAACCCATTGCAGTACTCGACATACGAGAATATGGACGGCTACTACAACCTACGTACACACGTAAGCTACGGCTTCCCAGTGTCGCCTATTAAGTGTAACCTAAACCTCTCGGCAGGCGTTAACTACTCGCACACGCCATCTATGATCGACGGCCAGATGAACTACACAAGCAACATGGGCTACGATGCTCGTATGTCGTTGGGTAGCAACATCTCAGAGAATATCGACTTTACAATCGAGTGGAGCGGAACGTTCAACGATGCGCGCCAGTCGTTGGTTAAGGGCAATATGCGTAATGCTCACAACCAGTACTTCAGCCACACGGCATCTGGTCAGCTAAAGTGGGTATTCTGGAAGGGCTTTACGCTCACAGGCGCTGTGAACTACAACCAGTATATCGGCTTCACGAACGACTATAACGAGGACTTCCTCATCTGCAACCTATACCTCGGCAAGAAGCTCTTCAAGAACCAGCAGGGCGAGGTGTTGGTAGGTGTAAACGACCTCTTGAACCAGAACAAGGCATTTGCCCGCACTGTGGGTAGCGGTTACACGCAGAATGCATGGAACAGCGTCATCGGTCGTTACTTTACCGTGCAGTTCAACTACAACCTTCGCTACTTCGGCAAGAAGGGCTCAAAGAACATTGACGACTACGACGGCATGGGTCAGAAGGGTGGTATGCCACCGTTCCCAGGTGGTCGTCCGCCTATGCACCGATAATTTGTTGTGATAAGGGGTCGATTGCGTCCCCTAGAAAAAATGCCACCAATGGGACGTACATCTAGTACTACCCATCGGTGGCATTTTTGCCGAGTGTAGCACTCGGCACCCTTCTGACAACAAATTTATCTCGCTAATTGAGGTGGAATTTATAGGGAAGATAGGGAAGATAGGGAATAATGGGGAAGTGATACCCTCGCCTCATCATCCCTGTTTCCCCTATTTTCCCTAAACTCCCTAAACTCCCTATTCTCACTCCTAATTAATCTCGTGTGAAGCACGCTACACACTCCACACACAAAAAAAAAGAAGCACCCACCGCAGGGTGCTTCTTTTCTAAGAATATTTTTGCGATTAGTTCTCAGCGAAATACTTGTAGAAGTATGGCAAGGTCTCAAGACCCTTGTCGAACTGGTCGAGGCCGTAGCTCTCATTAGGAGAGTGGATAGCGTCCTTTGAAAGACCGAAGCCGAGCAAGATAGACTTGATGCCGAGGATATTCTCGAAGCCCGAGATGATTGGAATAGAGCCACCAGAGTAGAATGGCAATGGCTTAACACCAAATGTTGTCTCAACAGCCTTCTCGGCAGCCTTGTATGCTGGAAGGTCGGTTGGCGATACGTAAGGAGCACCACCATGCAAGAACTTAACATCAACCTTCACGCTCTTAGGAGCGATGCGGCGGAAGTGCTTCTCGAAGAGCTTTGCAATCTTCTTAAAGTCCTGGTTAGGCACCAAGCGCATAGAGATCTTAGCATAAGCCTTTGATGGGATAACGGTCTTTGTGCCCTCGCCGGTGTAGCCGCTCCAGATGCCATTGACGTCGAGCGATGGGCGGATACCTGTGCGCTCCATAGTGGTGTAGTCAACCTCGCCCGCTACGTCGCCAAGCGAGAGTGCCTTCTTGTACTCGTCTAATGAGAATGGAGCCTTGTTAAGTGCCTTACGCTCAGCGTCGCTAAGGATGCGTACATCGTCGTAGAAGCCAGGGATAGTAACACGACCAAACTCGTCGGTAAGCTCAGCAATAAGTTTAGCAAGAACATTGGCAGGGTTGGCTACAGCGCCACCGAAGAGGCCTGAGTGAAGATCCTTATCTGGACCTGTCACCTCGACCTGCATATATGTCAAACCACGCAAACCAGCAGTGATGGTAGGACAATCAAGACCAATCATAGAGGTATCTGAAACGAGAATGATATCTGCATTGAGCTTCTTCTTATTCTCGGCGCAGAACTTATACAAGCTTGGTGAGCCAATCTCCTCCTCGCCCTCGAGCATAAACTTAACGTTGCATGGGAGGGTGTCGGTAGCTACCATCGCCTCGAAAGCCTTGGCGTGCATGAAGAGCTGACCCTTGTCGTCGTCGGCACCGCGGCACCAAATTCTGCCATCCTTGATCTCTGGCTCAAATGGGTTGGTCTTCCACTCGTCGATAGGGTCCTCAGGCATAACGTCGTAGTGGCCATAAACCAACACGGTCTTTGCCTTAGGGTCGATAATCTTCTCGGCATAAACTACTGGGTTGCCCTCGGTAGGAAGCACCTCGGCGCTATCAGCGCCAGCCTTAACCAACGACTGTGCCAACCACTCGGCACAACGCACCATGTCCTGCTTGTGGAGCGATGGCTGTGCGCTGATTGATGGTATGCGAAGAAGGTCGAAAAGCTCCTCGAGGAAACGCTCTCGGTTCTGCTTGATGTACTCTGTTGCTTGTTTCATAGTATCTATTGTTTTAAGGTTTTTTAATGTTAAGCCACAAGTGCTCGTTTTGCAAAGTTATAAAAAAATGGTTGTATTTGCAAGATTTTATCGACTATCTCAAAAATATAAATAATTATAGTTATCTTTGTTACTAATATGCTATCAGAAGGTCAAAAGCGGTGCCACCCACACGCCCTTTGTAAGATAGATTTAACGAAAGCCTATAAATTAAATAAAGTATGTTGAAGAGACTCTTTGGTTTTGACCACACAAAGACCACCATTCGCCGAGAGATTGTGGCGGGAATTACAACCTTCCTCACCATGTCCTATATCCTCGCCGTGAACCCTACGATGTTTGGACTCTTAGATGGAATGCCCAGTGGTGCAGTATTCACCTCGACAACGTTGGCTGCAATCATCGGATGTCTTGCCATGGCATTTCTGGGTAAGCTCCCCTTTGGTCTTGCACCAGGCATGGGTCTTAATGCCTTCTTTGTATATAGCGTATGTCTTGGTATGGGTTATTCGTGGCAGTTTGCCCTCACGGCAGTATTTATCGAGGGTATAATCTTCATACTCCTTACGCTTGGTAACATTCGTGAGGCCATAGTAAATGCCATACCTCAGAGCCTCCGCAATGCTATTGGTGCGGGTATAGGTCTATTTATAGCCTTTATTGGCCTTAGTAGTGCGGGCGTGGTAGTGCATGACGATGCCACGTTGGTAGCGCTCGGCGACATCACCTCTGGCTCTGCGCTATTAGCTCTTATAGGCTTGATTATCACTAGCTTGCTCTATATGCGTAATGTTCCAGGCTCTATCCTCATAGGCATTCTTGTCACGATGATTATAGGCATGTTTATGGGTGTTACCGAGTTCAAGGGCATTGTGTCGCACCCCGAGTCTATAGCCCCCATCTTCTGTAAGTTCGAGTTCGAGAATGTATTCACACTCGACATGCTTGTTGTGGTGCTAACATTCCTATTTATTGATATGTTCGACACGGTGGGTACTCTTGTGGGCGTGTGTACCAAGGCAAATATGATTGATAGAGATGGAAAGATCTACCGCATCAAGCAGGCCTTCATGGCAGATGCCATAGCAACAACTGCTGGTGCTGTGCTCGGAACATCTACCACCACTACATATATCGAGAGTGCCGCAGGTGTTGCACAGGGTGGTCGCTCAGGCCTTACTGCCTTCTCTGTGGCGGTATGCTTTGCCATAGCCCTCTTCTTCTCGCCACTCTTCCTCTCTATCCCCGCTGCCGCCACTGCCCCAGCGCTTATTATCGTGGGATTGTTGATGCTTGAGCCTATTGCCAAGATTCAGTGGCACGACTTTACCGAGGCCATTCCAGCCTTTATATGCGTTATCATGATGCCGTTTACCTACTCTATATCTAATGGTATATTGCTTGGTATGATAGCCTACGTGGTGATAAATGTAATGAGTGGTAGATATAAGAAGATCTCCACTACGATGTATATCCTTGCCCTGTTGTTTGTTTTAAAGTATATCTTCATCTAAGCACATAGCAACCATAACTATAAAGGCGACCTTCAAATGATTGAGGGTCGCCTTTAAGCTATCTATCGTGGGCAGAATTACTGCTTAGATATTTGTTCTATTTCGGAAATGAAGCGCTTTGCCAACTCATCTGCCTCAGCCATGGTGTGAGCCTCAGTGTAGATGCGAATGATAGGCTCGGTGTTCGACTTGCGGAGGTGTACCCAGCTCTCGGCAAAGTCGATCTTTACGCCGTCAATATCGTTGACCTTTTCGCCTGAGTACTTGCTCTTTACAGCTGCCAAAATCTTATCTACGTCAATCTCTGGCGTAAGCTCAATCTTGTTCTTCGAAGCGAAGTAAGCGGGGTAAGTCTTGCGAAGCTCTGACATGGTTAAATCCATGCCTGCAAAATAGGTCAAAAAGAGAGCAACGCCCACCAACGCATCACGGCCATAGTGAAGCTCAGGATAGATAACACCACCATTGCCCTCGCCGCCGATAACTGCGCCCGTGTCCTTCATCTTCTTAACCACGTTTACCTCGCCCACAGCGGCAGCTGCGTAGTCGCAACCCTCGTAGCGGTGGGTGATGTCGCGAAGAGCTCGTGACGACGATAGGTTAGATACGGTGTTACCCTTGGTGTGGCGCAATACGTAGTCGGCAACAGCCACCAACGTGTACTCCTCGACAAACATCTCGCCATTCTCCATGACAAATGCAAGGCGGTCAACATCGGGGTCGACAACAACGCCGAGGTCGGCACCCTCGCGGCGGATAACCTCCGAGATCTCGGTGAGGTTCTCGGGGAGTGGCTCAGGGTTGTGGGCAAACTCGCCAGTAGGCTCGCAATTAAGCTCGACAACCTCGCAGCCAAGCTCGCGCAAAAGGTCAGGGATAACAACGCCACCAACAGAGTTTACGGCATCGACAACCACCTTGAACTTACGCTTGCGCACAGCCTCTACGTCTACGAGCTTGAGCGCCAATACCTGCTCGATATGCTTGCGATTGAAATCCTCGCGAAGAATAACCTTGCCGATGTGGTCAATAGTAGGGTAGGCATAGTCGTTATCCTCGGCCATTGCCAACACCTGCTTGCCCTCAGCATCGTCGAGGAACTCGCCACGCTCGTTTAGGAGCTTAAGGGCGTTCCACTGGCGTGGGTTGTGCGATGCTGTGATGATGATACCGCCATCAGCCTTGTGTGTGATAACTGCCATCTCTGTACCAGGGGTGGTGCAGAGGCCTACGTTGATAACATCAACGCCTGTGCCGAGGAGTGTTCCCTCGACAAGTGAGTCGACCATCGAGCCAGAAATACGTGCGTCGCGACCCACCACAACGGTGATGCGCTTGCCAGGGTTCTTCTCTTTGATAAGACGTGCGTAAGCAGTTGTAAACTTGACAACATCGATGGGGGTTAGATTCTCGGTAGCGTGACCACCAATAGTGCCACGGATACCCGAAATCGACTTAATGAGTGTCATAATTGTTGTAAATATCTCGTTTGTTAGTAAAAATCGTCGTAAAAGTTTTGTTATTTCTGACAAAAATATTAATTTTACGCGAATATTAAAAATAAATTGAAGACAAATTATTTCTTGATATGAGAACGATACCCTCTTCTGAGCTGATTATCAATGCAGATGGCTCTATTTTCCACCTTCATCTAAGGCCTGAGCAACTTGCTGATGTGGTTATCTTGGTGGGCGACCCTGGCCGTGTGGCTATGATTGCCGAGTATTTCGACACAAAGGAGTGCGAGGTGGCTAATCGCGAGTTCTTGACCGTGACAGGAACATATAAGGGCAAGCGCATGACGGTGATGTCAACAGGTATCGGTATCGGAAATATTGACATCTGCGTAACCGAGCTCGACGCCTTGGCAAATATCGACTTTGCGACGCGTCAAGTTAAGCCTGAGTTCCGCCAGCTTACACTTGTGCGCCTCGGTACGTCGGGAGCTATTCAGCGCGATATCGAGGTGGGTGAGGTTGTCTTTGCCCGCACATCGCTCGGCTTCGATGGCTTGTTGTCCTACTACGCTGGTCGTGACGAGGTGTGCGACCTTGCGCTTGAGAAGGCATTCGAGGAGCATACCGCATGGTACTCGAAGCTCCCTGCACCATACTTTGTTGATGCATCGAAGGAGCTGTTCGACCACTTCAAAGATTCGGTGCGTGAGGGTATCACCATTGCTGCCCCAGGCTTCTATGCTCCACAGGGCCGCTACGTGCGCGTTGCGCCACACGACCTTAAGCTAAACGAGAAGATCGAGTCGTTCGAGTTTGAGGGTCGTCGCATCACCAACTTCGAGATGGAGGGCTCAGCCCTTGCTGGTCTTGCTGCGCTCATGGGTCACCGCGCCGCAACAATCTGCACAATCATCGCACAGCGTGTGGCTAAGAACGCCTGCACCGACTACAAACCATTTGTGCGCCGTATGATTGAAATGGCATTGGATAAGTTGGCAGAATTGTAATGCAACACATTAAGAAACAAAATAATAACAAAAATAAAAACTAATAACAACTATGAAATTTACAGTATCAAGCTCAGCGCTTCTATCGCTACTTGCAACAACAGGTAAGGCTATCAGCAACAAGAATACCCTTCCTATCCTCGACTACTTCCTCCTTGAGCTTAAGGACGGCGACCTTACAGTAACTACCTCTGACCTTGAGACAACACTCGTGGGTCACCTTCAGGTGGATAACGTGGAGCGTGAGGGTGTCATCGCAGCGCCAGCAAAGCTTATGCTAGACTCACTCAAGGAGTTCCCAGAGATGCCTCTTGAGTTCGACGTGAACGACACAACATGGGAGATCAAGGTGAAGTGGGCAAGCGGCTCATTGTCAATCCCAGGTGCTAGCGCTGTTAGCTACCCCGCAGTGCAGGGCGTAGGTGCCGAGCACAAGGAGATACTCATGGACGTAGATATGCTCATCTCAGGCATCAACAAGACTATCTTCGCCACTGCCGACGACGAGCTCCGCCCAGTGATGAATGGTGTATACTTCAACTTCGAGGAGGGCAAGGTGACCTTCGTGGCTACCGACGCTCATAAGCTCGTGCGCTCAATGGCTGAGTGTGTAGATGTTGACTTCAACGCCTCGTTCATCTTGCCTAAGAAGCCAGCTAACTTGCTCAAGGGTATGCTCGTGAAGGAGAGCGCTCCAGTGCGCATCATGTTCGACGCAAAGAATGTTATCTTCCAGCTATCGAACCACAAGCTCGTATGCCGCCTTATCGAGGGTAACTATCCTAACTACAACGCTGTAATCCCTACAGCTAACCCTAACAAGGTGCTTGTAGATCGCGTAGAGCTTGTAAACGGCATCAAGCGTGTGGCGGTATGTTCTAACCCAACAACAAACCTTATCCGTATGGATATCGGTGGTAACAAGATTAGCCTTGCAGCACAGGATATCGACTTCTCAGTATCGGCTAACGAGACTATCTCATGCAGCTACGAGGGCAACCCAGTAACTATCGGCTTCAAGTCAACATTCCTTGTTGAGATTCTCTCAAACATCGACACTCCAACCGTTGTTATCGAGCTTGCTGACTCAACACGTGCAGGTGTGTTCAAGCCTGTGTACGACGACAAGCGTGCGTCGGAGGTGCTTATGTTGTTGATGCCGATGATGATCAACGCCTAAATTTGATGTTATAAGGGGTCATCTTCGGCACCAAGCTCATTGCCTCGAAAGGGGATATACGCATAGTATACCCCCTTCCGTTGCAATTTCGACTTGGCACCAAATCTAACCACTTCTAACAACAAATTCGTGTGCTTAGGGAGGCGTGAGTGTGTGGATAAATGGGATAAATGAGATAGATGAGATAGGATAGATGGGAAGATAGGGAGAATGGGTAATTAGGCGTAAAATATTACTCGTTACTCATTACTAATTACTAATTACTAATTTCTAAACTTGACACTCCGCTAAACCATCAGCCATAATTAAGGTGTGACACCCTCTAATTGTATAGACAAATGAAAAAGCTACTATATCTTTTGCTTGCATTACCGCTCATGTTTGTAGCGTGCGAGCCAAATAGCGTTGAACCACAACCTGACCCACTGCCTGAGGAGAAGCCTGAGCCACAGCCAGAGCCTGAACCCGAGCCTGTAGAGCAGCCCGTGTTGACGCTAACATCCGACTCGGTCATAGAGTTTGAGGTGGAGGGTGGTAATGCCGATGTAACATACACCCTTGAAAATGCCATTGAGGGTGTCGAGATTGTGGTGGAGTGTAGTGCCGACTGGGTTGAGTACAAGGTGTTTGCTGCTGATGGCAAGCTCTCATTGGTGGTTGAGGCTAACGAGGGTGAGGAGCGTGAGACATCACTCGTGGTGCGCTACATCAGAGAGTCATTCACGGTAGCAATAAAGCAGGAGGCCAAGCCGTTTGATGGTTATGAGCTTAGCTATGCGCAGGGAACACACTACATGCCAGGATATTGGGAGCTAACACCCGACAACCACAACTTCTACTTTGTGCTCTCGGACGTTGATAACTTCGCGACATATGCAGCAAATGCCTCGTACCTCGAGCTCGACCTATGGGCAGCAACAGAGGGTGAGGGTGGCGCAGTGCCTCATGGCGAGTATCTGCTCGACCTAAACGATAGTGGTGAGCCAGGAACAATAGGTGCGGGTTACACTCGCTTCCTAGGAATGGATGCCAACCAGGTGCCCGTAGTATGGGTGCTACCAATTGAGGGCAAGGTGGTCATCAATGAGAAGGGATTGGAGGGTTATATCGCTGATGAGTATGCCAAGGTGACATTCCGCTACCGAGGTCCCCTTGTATTTCCCCAAGAGTAGTACTTTAAACATGACGGAGGATTATGAACCTACAACTAAAACGACCTATAATATTCTTCGACCTTGAGACAACGGGTGTTGACACCTCGCGCGACCGCATAGTGGAGATATCTATGATAAAGGTGGGCGTTGACGGAAGCAAGCAGATAAAGACACGCCGCATAAACCCCGAGATGCCGATACCTGCGGAGGCGACAGCCGTGCATGGCATAACAGATGAGGATGTTAAGGACGAGCCAACATTTAAGCAGATAGCAAAGTCGTTGGCACAGTTTATTGAGGGTTGCGACTTCGGAGGCTTCAACTCCAACCGCTTCGACCTGCCGGTGCTTGTCGAGGAGTTTATGCGTGCAGAGGTAGATGTCGACTTCAAGCGTCGCAACTATGTCGATGTGCAGAACATCTTCCACAAGAAGGAGCAGCGCACGTTGGTGGCGGCGTATAAGTTCTACTGCGACAAAGACCTTGAGAATGCCCACTCGGCAGAGGCTGACACAATGGCAACATACGAGGTGCTGGAGGCGCAGATAGAGCGCTATGGCGACATAGGTAACACCGTAGAGGAGCTAGCAGCATTCTCGACACATGGCCAGACGGTGGACTTTGCAGGACGTATAGCCCTCGATGATAAGGGCGTGGAGGTCTTCACCTTCGGCAAGTATAAGGGACGTAGCGTAGCCGAGATTTTCGAGAAGGAGCCAAGCTACTACACGTGGTTGCAGAATGGCGACTTCCCACGATATACCAAGAAGATATTCACCGAGATATATGTTCGCATCAAGCAGCGAAACTAACTTCAAAGAGATATAAAAAACTAGATAACGATGAAACTTATTAGATTTGTTTTGCCACTGCTCATGCTCACCATCGTTGTGGGAGTCACAGCACAGGAGCAGGTAGTGGTGGTGAATGGCAAAAAGTGTATTGTGCACACCATTGCCGAGAATGACACATTCTACTCATTGGCACAGCGCTACGATGTGCCTCTAAAGCAGATTACTCAGCTTAATGGCGAGGAGCAGGCCGAGAAGTTGGCTTTGGGCGCTAAGATCTATATCCCTTACAACGAGAAGGCTGAGAAGCGTACCACTAAGGAGCGTTCAGCTGTGGCGGAGGATGCTCCAAAGAGCCTCGATGGCGACTTTATCATTCACACCGTGGTGGAGAACGACACGCTGTACTCTATTGCTAAGCACTACAAGATATCTCTCGACCAGCTTCTTGCGGACAACCCTGAGGCCGAGGTACATAACTTGGCTATAGGCAGCACACTTCTTGTGCGCACGGCGATGGTGGGATATGCCTCAATTAAGGATATCGACAAGGAGATTAAGCGCCACGAGAAGGAGGCTGAGGAGCAGCAGAAGGAGGAGAAGGCGAAGTATCACACTGTGGCCTATGGCGACACACTATACTCGTTGGCACGCAGATATAAGACCACAGAGCAGGAGCTAATGGCGCTCAATGGCTTCACATCATCTGACCAGTTGCTCTCAGGCATGAAGATTATTGTGCGTGGTGCCGCTGATAGCAAAGAGGTTATAGAGCAGCCCGAGGAGAAGGCAACTGAGGAGGTAGCCCAGGAGGAGGCTCAGCAGCAGCCTGAGGGCGTTGTGCCTGTATATGAGTTCTCGTTCAATGCCGACTCGTTGATTAGCTATGTCGAGAATAACGGCTATAACCACGAACTCGAGGCGCAGAAGAAGCAGGAGATTGACAGCATGGAGGCTGAGCAGAAGGTGCGCATACCTTCGTTCAAGCGCTTTGCGCGTGGCGAGAAGCTCAATGTAGTGGTGCTTTTGCCTATGCACCGCGACGGTAAGATTGTTAAGGCCTTTGTTGATCACTATCGTGGTATGTTGCTTGCATTTAAGCAGTTGCGTAACGAGGGATACTCAATCAATGTGACCGTGTTCGATACCGAGCGCACTGCAATTCGCCTAAGCGAGATTATGGAGAGTGAGGCATTCCAGAATGCCGACATGCTCATCGGCCCTATCTATGCCGAGGAGGTGGCAATGGTGCTTCCTTTTGCCCAGGAGAAGAATATCCCTGTGATAAACCCTCTGACAGATATCGACCCTGCTGTGGTATCAAGCCCTGTGCTCTTCCAGATGCAGGCCGACAAGAAGTATCAGTACGAGAAGTATGCCCATATACTCGATGGCAACTATCAGATAAACATCGTTCTTGGCCCAACAAACGACATGGACTACCTCAACGAGGTGCTTGCACTCACCGAGGGCCTACCACGCCGCCTGCTCAATGCTAAGGTGGGTCGTGAGGTGTCGTTCTGCTTGCGCAACGACGATGGCACAAATGGTGCTGCAGTATCTAAGTCGTCGTTGGTGCGTGGCCCAGGCAAGAAGGCGATCTTCGTGGTGGCAAACCGCGACTACGACATCGGCATGATCTTGAAAAATATCGGCGAGCTTACCGAGAGCATGATTCCTGGTGGCGCTAACGACTGCTTTGTGATTGCCAGCCGTAAGATCGACAACCTTACATACGTGGAGCGTGAGGGCTTCTTCACGTCGGGTGTATCGTTGATTACGCCTTACAACTCGAAGCGTACCGACAACATTCCAATCAAGATCTTCGAGTCGGAGTTCTTGCAGACCTACGGAATACTTCCTACGCCATATGCTTGTCGTGGCTACGACGCTGTGATGATGTTCTGCACAAAGATGCACACAGGCTTGGATAAGTATATCCTCTTGGAGCGTATCACGCCACTTGCCACACCTTACCAGTTTAAGTGGGAGGACGGCATGTTCGTAAACTCTGAGTGGGTGAATATCCAGTACGACCGTTTCTTCACTGTTAGATACGAGTAGCATGGCAAACAACCTATCGTCACCCATTCCCGAGAAGACCATTGAGCGTCTTAGCGAGTATCGCCGCACGCTGCTAAAGTGTCATGCGGGGGGTATTACACATATCTTCTCGCATGTGTTGGCAGGCATGCACGGCATCACGGCTGTGCAGGTGCGTCGCGACCTTATGCTCATAGGCTTTTCGAGCGACACGAAGAAGGGCTACGACGTGAAGGTGCTTATCGACTTTATCGACGGAATACTCTACTCGGAGCAGCCTATGAGTGTCGCCGTGATTGGCATGGGACACCTTGGTCAGGCTGTCACGCGATACTTCAACGGCAAGGGCCTTAAGCTGCGTATCACTGCCGCCTTCGACATCGACGAGAGGAAGATAGGACAACTCATAGACAATGTCCCTTGCTACCATATAAACGAGTTTGAGCAGCGTGTGGAGGAGCTCGACATTAGCATCGTTATCGTGTCGTTGCCCACCTCCGTAGCCTCGTCGCTCGTGCTCCCGATAATCAATGCGGGCATCAAGGGTGTGCTTAACTTTACCTCGGCACCGCTCAACTTCCCGCAGGGCATTGTTGTGGAGAACTACGATATCACCACTCTTCTTGAGAAGGTGGCCTACTTCGTAAAGGTCGCCGATAACTAGTATGCATATTTTTTACGGCTTTGATAATATCACTCTCGAACGACCCACCGTAGTTAGCGTTGGGTCGTTTGATGGTGTGCATAGGGGTCATCGCGAGCTTCTGGAGCGTGTGCGAGGCGTGGCGCGCGAGTTAGATGCGCTGAGCGTGGTCGTTAGCTTTGAGCCCCACCCACGTATTGCCATGGGACGTGCCGAGGGCATGCGTCTGCTTACCTCGGTCGAGGAGCGTGCCTTGTTGCTTGAGCGCGAGGGTATCGATGTCTTTGTCGTGGCGCACTTCGATGAGAGGTTCCGCGAGCAGAGCTTCGAGGAGTTTGTGCGCGGTAGCCTTGTGCAGAAGCTCGGTATGCGTGGCATGGTTGTGGGATATAACCACCGCCTAGGACGCGGTAATGAGGGTAGCTACGATAGTCTTGTGCCACTGGGCGCTGAGCTTGGATTTAGGGTGGAGCGAGTAGAGCAGTTTACCGCCTCGGGCTGCAAAATAAGCTCGACGGTTGTTCGCAATCTCTTTGACGAGGGCGATGTGGAGCGTGCGTGCGAGATTTTGGGTCATCGCTATGTGGTCATGGGCGAGGCTATCGAGGGTGAGCTAGATGTTAAAGATGAGTACAAACTTATCCCTGCTGATGGAGAGTACAGCGTGAACATTTTGGACCATGGCGAGAGGGTAGTAAGCGTTGTCAACGGTAAAATTCTTGTGGATAAGCACTTAAGTGGTAAGATAATATTAGAGTTTTAGCTATGCTAAGTTTCGAACATAAACTACGTGTGGAGTATCACCATACCGACCAGATGGGTATCGTGCACCACTCCAACTATATCAAATTTTTTGAGGCAGCACGCACCGAGTGGCTACGTGCGGCAGGCTTGACCTATGCCGAGATGGAGCGTCGTGGCGTGATGATGCCCATTGTCGATGTGCAGATTAAGTATCGCCAGCCCGCCTACTACGACGAGATGCTCTCTATTACAACCTCTGTTCGTGAGTTGCCTATGGCGCGTATGACCTTCTACTATGAGGTGCGTGGCGAGGACGGCAGAGATGTTGCCTCGGGCATGACTACGCTCGGCTTTATCGATAGTGTGACACGCCGCCCACAGCGTGTTCCTCAGTGGCTTATGGAGGTGCTCGAGCGAATGTAATCGAGGCTATGTAGCATCGCCACCACACCCACCCCCAAAAAAACTAACCCATGCGAAGAGTAGTATTGTTTATTGGCATGCTGTTGCTTGCCTCTGTGTCGCCACTTGTGGCTGCCGATGTGGTTGCTTATAGTGGTGATAATGCGCAAGATAGTATTGTCGTTTCTGATGATATGTTTGCTCGTCTTGTTGAGTTTAGCAAGGAGCAGCGACAAGAGGTTGAGCGTCGCAAGGCTATTATCGACTCATTGGAAGCATTGGCACAAGTGCCCCCTGAGAGGGTGCTTCGCTTGGCATGTGTAGGCGACATGATGCTTGGTGTGAATTATCCTTCGCCAAGGCTCACGAAGAACGATGGTCGCAACCTCTTCGACGATGTAAGAGAGTATCTCGTAGGTGCCGACCTTGCCTTAGGTAATCTCGAGGGCGTGCTGCTCGATAAGGGCGGTGTGCCACGCTATGGCCCTGATTCGGAGAATGCGCATATGTTCCGCATGCCTCAGCGCTATGCTCAGAGGTTCGTGGATGCGGGCTTCGACTTTCTGTCGATGGCAAATAACCACTCCCTCGACTTCGGTGCTCAGGCTATACGCTCGACTATGCAGACGCTAAAAAGTGCGGGCATCGCCTATGCTGGCGTGCAGAATATGTGCGACTATGCCATCGTTGAGCGTGATGGCATTCGCTATGGCATCTGCGCCTTTGCTCCAAATAAGCTGATGTGCAACCTCCACGACTTAGCTCTGGGCGAGAGGCTGGTTAAGAAGTTGCGTAACGAGCTTAAGTGCGACATTGTGATAGTCTCGATACATGGTGGCGCCGAGGGTGCTACGGCATATCGCGTGACCCGCAAAAACGAGACGTTTATAGGCTATAGCCGTGGCAATGTCTATGCCTTTGCACATAGGTGCATCGATGCTGGTGCCGACCTTGTCTATGGCCACGGGCCCCACGTGGTGCGAGGCATGGAGCTATACAAGGGCAAGCTTATTGCCTACTCTTTGGGTAACTTCTGCACCCCTGTTGGCATGAAGCTAAATGGTAGATGCGGCTATGCTCCTGTGCTTGTTGTAGAGCTTACGACCGAGGGTGAGTTTCGTGGCGGACGTATCATTCCCGCCATACAGCCCTATGGCGCTGGGCCCAGGATAGATACTACGGGCACAGTAATACGTGAGCTGCAAACCCTCAGCCGAATGGACTTCCCCGAGTCGAAGCTCGTAATATCAAACAACGGCGAGCTAAGCCTCAAACAATAAAAATATAGCCTGACCCATACGGTCAGGCTATATTTATTATATAAGGTATGCCTACTCAATAAGCGAGATGCTGCGCTGGATAAAGTCGGTGAGGTTCTTGCCCTTGAGAAGACCGTTCGAGAGCAGTGCAAGGTCGATAATCTGACGCACCTTGCGGTTGTTACGGCCAATCTCCTCGAGACGAGTAGAGCGCTCCTCGCGAAGCTCCACAACACGCTGCGAGAGCGATGTGCGCATGTCGCGCTCCTCCTGTGTAAGCTCCTCCTCCTTCTTATTTTTGACTGTCTCCTCGAAGCGGCTCTCCTCCTGCTCGGCAGCCGTAATCTTCTTGCCTATGGTGCGTAGCTTGTCGCCATACTCACTCTCCACCTCGCCAAAGATGTCGAGGACGATAGGGTGGTTGCCATTGACGGTGATAGTAAAGCTGTCGGGCATCTCGGCATAGAAGCGGCTCATGCTATCTGCGGAGGTCTGTGCCATCTCCTTCATGCGGCGCATAAACTCGTTCTGTGTGATGACAACGGGTGCTGCATCCTTCGACATAGCCTCGAACGATACGTGGTAGTGAATCTTCTCGTCCTGAGGCATCTGACTCTCAAAGACGGGGCGCATTATATCCTGTTGCTCCGAGCTTAGCGACATAGCCTGCTTCTCGGCCTTGCGGATAAGGTTGTCCACAACGTCGGAGTCGACACGCACGAAGCGCACCTTCTCGTTCTTCGACTCGTAGTACTGTATATAGTGGCTGTCGAGCTGACCATTGAGCTCGAGGATGTCGTAGCCACGGCCCTTAGCAGCCTCCACAAAGGAGTCCTTGCCAACAGGGTCGTCTACATAGAGCACGATTGTGAAGCCCTCCTTGTCGGTCTGCGTCTCCTTAATCTTCTCGATATACTCCGCAGGGGTGTAGTACTTCTCCTCGATAGACTTCCAGAGCATGAAGTTGGTGGCCTTCTCCGAAAACTTCTCGTCGGTGAGCATGCCATACTGGATAAATATCTTGAGGTCGTCCCACTTACTCTCGAAGTCGGGGCGCATGGTGTTGAAGAGCTCCTGAAGGCGGTCTGCCACCTTACGGGTGATGTATCCCGATATCTTCTTCACGTTAGAGTCGCTCTGTAGGTAGCTTCGCGACACGTTGAGCGGAATATCTGGTGAGTCGATAACGCCATGCAACAACGTCAAATACTCGGGCACAATGCCTCGCACCTCGTCGGTTACGAATACCTGGTTTGAGTATAGCTGTATGCGGTTCTTCTGAATCTCGAAGTTGTTGCGTAGCTTCGGGAAGTAGAGAATGCCCGTGAGGTTGAAGGGATAGTCGATGTTGAGATGAATGTAGAACAAGGGCTCCTCCGACGTGGGGTAGAGGTTGGCGTAGAACTGCTTGTACTCCTCCTCACTAATCTCCGTAGGCTTGCGTGTCCAGAGTGGTGTGGTGTCGTTGATGATGTTGTCAGCCTCCGTGTCGTGATACTTGCCATCGCGCCACTCCTGCTTCTTGCCACAGACGATAGCCACAGGCAGGAAGCGGCAATACTTCCTAAGGAGTGCCTCAATCTCTGCGCGCTGAGCATACTCCACGCACTCCTCCGAGAGGTGCAACACGATGCGTGTGCCACGCTCAAGCTTTTCTTCGAGCTCCTCCATCTCGAACTCTGGCGAGCCGTTGCACGACCAGTGTACGCTCTTCTCCTCTGCGCGGTACGACTGCGAGAATATCTCCACCTTGTCCGCTACCATGAACGACGAGTAGAAGCCAAGGCCAAAGTGACCGATGATTGCCTGATCCTTGTACTTGGCCATAAACTCCTCGGCACCCGAGAATGCAATCTGGTTGATGTACTTGTCAACTTCCGCCATCGACATGCCAACACCGCGGTCGGTGATTGTCAGGGTCTTAGACTCGCTATTCACATCCACACGTATCGTTAGGTCGCCAAGCTCGCCCTCAGCCTCGCCCTTCGATGATAGTGTCTTTAGCTTCTGCGTAGCATCTACCGCATTAGAGACCAACTCTCGCAAAAATATTTCGTGGTCGGAGTATAGAAACTTCTTGATTACGGGGAATATGTTCTCTGTTGTTACCCCAATTTTGCCGTTTGTCATATATCTATGTGCGTTTTAAGTTATTACTAATTCTGCCGTTTATTAGTCAAATGTTGTGCCAAGTGCCGCCGACTGACATTTTGGCAGATGAGGTGACACTCTGCAAAATAAAATAGGTGCCCAACTGCAAGAGTTGCGACACCTATTTTAATATTATCTATTCAAGTGATATCTGCGCGAGCCTACGCCCAAGCTCGTGAACGTACCTCTCTATCTCCATTCTGCGTTCATACGTTGGCTTCTTTGCGCCATTCACATATTGTTGCATTAGCGTTTCGTTGATGCCCATGGCACGAGCCACCTGCCTTACGTTTAGCTCAGGGAAGGTGTTGAATAGCTCGCCAATGCGATTCTTCTCCAGTGTGAATTTCGTCGCGTGTTTCTCCATATTTTTTTTGGTTTATACAAAGGTAGTTATAATATTGTTTTGCGCCAACTATTTGACGTTTTTTTGTAGCTTGCCGCACCCCAAAATCCAACAATAGTAACGAGGTCGCCCTAAGTAGCGCAGGTATTATTTTTAATACCCGTGAAGTGAGTGTTGTCCAACCAGGGTAGTACTTCTAAGTGATGCGGGTATTATTTTTAATACCCGTGTGTCAGAGGGGAGTGTTACAACGATAAAGTAAACACCCCTAGGCGGCAAAGCGAGCGTTACAAATACAAGGTGCCCCTATGTAGTGCGGGTATTATTTTTAATACCCGTGTGATGGCGGGGAGTGCTACGACGAAAGGGCGAATGTCCTAAGTGATGTGGGTATTAATTTTAATACCCGTGTGTCAGAAGAGGAGTGTTACAACGATATAGTGAACACCCTATGTGGCAAATCGAGCATTATAAATACAAGATGCCCCTATGTAGTGCGGGTATTATTTTTAATACCCATGTGGCAAAAGAGGACATTACAACGAAAGGGTGAGTGCCCCAAGTGACATGGGTATTATTTTTAATACCCGTGTGGCGAAGAGGG
Organism: Alistipes sp.; assembly: GCA_017631275.1. Classification (GTDB taxonomy): domain Bacteria; phylum Bacteroidota; class Bacteroidia; order Bacteroidales; family Rikenellaceae; genus Alistipes. The sequence goes on along the minus strand of JAGBTQ010000022.1, from coordinate 15,006 downwards.
TGCCACAACAAAAGGGTACGCACCACTCCATGTGATGTGGGTATTATTTTTAATACCCGTGTGACAGAAGAGTGACGTAACGATAAAGAGAATCTAAAAGCATTTTTTATATTCAGTGAGAACAATGTCCCAGGGAGTGTTGTTTGTTACGGAAATATTTTCTAAATTTGTAGTGCTATTCAGATAGAGTAGCAGACATATTGAAAGTGTTTTCGCAGTCCTTAATCGAAAATGTGGAAGTTTTCAGAACTGAAGGATAATCGAACAGCACTCATTTCTTGTATAGCTATGTGACTATGCACAATCTGTGCATGTACCCATACTATCCAAGTGTGGGGCATTGTATTCGTTTATTTCAGTTCAGGTCTTTCCACAACCTTCGATTAAATAAGCGTAAATCATCTCCACACTTTCTTTTTTTAATTACCGCATAGGAGATGCTACGGTAATAGCTTTACAAAGTGTCATTATGAATGATTCTGCAATTAAAACAATTGGAAAATGCATTGGGTCTATTGCATCTGCGTGTCTGTTGGGTTTAATCTTCGAGTTTTTACTTTTATTAGCATTTGCATGGTTTATGGACTTTGGACTATTTTTGTTTTTGCTAATAGGTAGTTCTGTCTTACTCCCTACAATAACATTGGTGCCAGTGGGGGGAACTATATTTTTATCTCGCCTCTTTAATAACAGAGTTGCCTCGGTAGTATTCTGTATAATAGTTTCAATTTGGTTGCTTGTAACGACAATTGAATTTTGGGGATATTTGTCTCAGTTTGATCTTTCTGATAGCGATACGTTTAAGGCTATTGCTATAACATTGGTAATGGCTGGAGACATTTTTACACTATTTATAGCCGCATTTACAAATGAAAAATAAATAATGCTATGAGTACTTTTTGTTTGATTATCTCGGTGATGTGTTTTATTTCAGCCTTTGGAGTTCATATTCAATGCTCCAATAGAGTTGATGGTTGGTGTCCATACATGGCAATTCCATGGATGAGTGCAATCCCTTGGATAAGTGGCTTTGTCTTGGCAGTTATCCCTGAGTCATTTCTTTTTGATATTCGTTGGTGGTGGCTATTTCTTATCAATATTCCTGTTGTTTATATTATCGGTCCATTGTTTACTAGTATTGTTATGCGCCGAATTACAAGTGGAAAGGGAGCTGGTTTTGATGTTATCATTTCAATGATGATAGCTTTAGTAGCGCTAATAATAGGAATCTTATTAAAATAATAACTATATGAATTTTCTAAAAAGATTGTTCCGGAAGAGATTAAGTCATAAAGATCAAATCCGCTTAAAATTTCGTGATGCTTTTGATGGCTGTATTAAGTCAAGGTATGTGCGTTCGTCTCTAAATGGCGATGCAATGATTGGTGGGCTACTTGTATATAGTGCAATAGTGAATACTTATAAATCACTTAAGGATAATGAAGATATGCAATTGCTTCGCTCCTTTTGTATATTACAAGAAGGCTTTGATCCCATTAACATACTTAAAGAGGAACTTATTAGGGCGATGAATAAATATTGCGGAATGGAAATAGGTTTTGAGGAGCTTGAAAAATTCTAATAGTGAATGAGCATTTTATTTAAATTCGTGATAAAGCATCAATGGCTTATAATGGCTATTATGCTCCTAATTTGCCTGCTTGATATGCCATACGGTTACTATCAGTTAGTGCGTTTTGTGGCTATGGTTGTGTTTGGTATTAATGCTTATAACTATCACAATAGTGGGGATAATTCACTAATGATAACGATGGCTGTATTTGTCCTTCTTTTTCAGCCATTCTTTCCATTTGCTTTGGGTAGAATATTGTGGAATATCGTTGATTTCCTTGTCGCAGTGTTCTTGATATATCTATGGTATAAAGAGGTGTTGATTAGAGTAGATAGAAGTTAAATTTTATTACGTAGTGGCATGTGTATGGAACTATATAGACTCTTCATACGCCACTGACATTTACTTGAAATAGTGTAGTCAAAAAATAGAGAGTATTCTCGAATCAATGCGGGTATTATTTTTAATACCCGTGTGGCTGAGGTGGAGTCTTACTGAGGATAGATGTGCTCCCCCAAAAAATGTGCGGGTATTATTTTTAATACCCGTGTGGCAAAAGAGAGTGCTACAATGATAAAGGTAGTGCCCCAAGTAGCGCGGGTATTATTTTTAATACCTGTGTGTCTGAGGGATGTCGTCCTCATTTATGTGTACCCCCCCCAATAATGCGGGTATTATTTTTAATACCCGTGATGCGTGGGCTTGTCTTGCTGAGGTTGAAAGGAGCATCAGCAATAGCGTGGGTATTATTTTTAATACCCGTGTGATGGCGGGGAGTGCTACGACGAAAGGGCGAATGTCCTATGTAGTGCGGGTATTATTTTTAATACCCGTGTGGCAGAGGTGGAGCTTTGCTGATGGTGGGGGAGGCTCCGAAGGTATGAAAAAAAACTCCGTATGGACGCCAATCCATGCGGAGTTTTAGTTGTTATGTAGCCTGAGCCTTGCGCTTACCTGCGGATTTTGGCAGACGAGATGACAGAATATATAATAAAAGAGGTTGCCCAATCGGACAACCTCTATATATAACCAGTGGGTATTAGTTCTACCTCGTCAGCTTACTTGCGCACCTCGGCGCCGGTCTTCTGCTCGAGCTGGGTCTGGATGTTAGACATCGTACGCTCGATCTGCTTGTCGGTCAAGGTCTGGGCCTTATCCTCGAGAATGAAGCTTAGGGCGTATGACTTCTTGCCCTCAGGGAGCTTGTCGCCCTCATATACATCGAACAAGGATACCGACTTAAGCAACTTCTTCTCGGTAGCAAACGCAATAGAGCGTAGCTGTGAGAACGACACGCCCTTATCAACCAACAGGGCGAGGTCGCGCTTAACCTCTGGGAACTTAGAGAGCTCCTTGAACTGCACCTTCGACTTCTTAGTCATCTTAATGAGCTGGTCGAAGTCGATCTCGGCGAAGTATACCTCCTGCTTGATGTCGAACTTCTTGCGCACGATAGGCGACACAACGCCCATGCGCAACACCTCCTTAGGACCCTGCTTAAAGACGATTGCGTCGGCATAGAGGTCGCAATCAAGCGACTCGCACTGCAAACCGTAGAGGTCGATGCCGAAGCGCTTCAAGAGGCGCTCAACCATGCCACGAAGGGTAAAGAATGATGAGCTCTCGGCCTTAGTGTTCCACGACAGCTGCGACTGAAGGCCAGTAACGGTGATAGCTATGCGGTAGCTCTCCTCATACTTCGCGAGGGTGTTCTCCTCCGATGCCTTCTCCTCAGCAAAAGCGTAGCAGTTACCCACCTCATACATCTTGAGGTTGCCGTTACGACGGTTTACGTTGAGCTCCACAGCCTCCAAGGCGTTGAACATCAAGGTCTGGCGCATAACGTTGAGGTCCTGCGAGAGTGGGTTCATAATCTTCACGCAGCGCTCCACAGGGTATGCCTTAGACTCCTCGTAGTATGATGCCTTAGTAAGCGAGTTAGACATAATCTCGGTATAGCCATTCGCTGTGAGGAAGTCAGAGGCAACATTCTGAAGGCGTGCCTTATCTGGCTTTGGAGCGTATGATAGTGTAGAGTTTACATGGTCTGAAACCTCGATGTTGTTGTAGCCATATACTCGCAATACATCCTCGATAAGGTCGGCCTCGCGCTGAACATCTACGCGGTATGGTGGCACAGCAACCTTCAATACCTCGCCCTCACGACCACGTACCTCAACGTCCAACGCCTCGAGGATTGTCATGAAGGTCTGCTCAGGGATATCCTTGCCGATGAGCTTGCGGGCACGCTCCAACGAGAACTCGAACTCGAAGTGCTCGGCTGGTGTAGGGTTGATATCCACAATCTCCGAAGTGATGCGGCCACCTGCCAACTCCTTCATGAGCAGTGCGGCACGCTTAAGGGCGTATACCTGGATATTTGGGTCGATGCCTCGCTCGAAGCGGAATGAAGCGTCGGTATTTAGGCCGAAGCGCTTAGCGGTCTTACGCACCCACACAGGGTGGAAGTAGGCGCTCTCGATAAATACGTTAACGGTCTGGTCTGAGATGCCTGAGTCCTGACCGCCATATACGCCTGCGATGCACATAGGGCGCTCCTTGGAGCAAATCATAAGGTCGTTAGAGGTTAGTGTGCGCTCCACGCCATCGAGCGTAACAAACTTCTCGCCCTCCTCAGCTGAGCGAACAACAACTTTACCTCCCTCAATCTTATCGGCATCGAAGGCGTGAAGAGGCTGACCCAATTCGAACAAAACGTAGTTTGTGATATCCACGAGGTTGTTCTTAGGGTTGATGCCCGCAGCACGTAGCTCGTTCTGCATCCACTCGGGTGATGGGGCAATCTTACAATCGCTAACGGTGATACCGGCGTAGCGTGGTGCTGCCTCCGTGTTTACAACCTCCACCTCGATGGTGCGTGAGGTGTCGTCAACCTTGAACTCGTCAACTGATGGCAAAGTGAACTCCACCTTCTCGCCACGGCTCTTGAGGTATGCTGCAAGGTCGCGAGCAACGCCGATGTGTGACGCTGCATCTACGCGGTTAGGCGTAAGGCCGATGCCGATGAGGTAGTCATCAGCGATGTTGAGATACTCCTTAGCTGGTGTGCCCACCTTGGCCTCTGCTGGGAGCTCCATGATGCCCTCGTGGTTGCGGCCGATGCCAAGCTCATCCTCGGCGCAGAGCATGCCGAGCGACTCAACGCCACGAATCTTGCTACGCTTAATCTTGAACTCCTCCTCCGAGTCGATAGGGTAGAGCACAGCGCCCACAGTGGCACACATAACCTTAAGGCCCTTGCGGCAGTTGGCAGCACCACAGACAATCTGGAGTGGAGCCTCAGCGCCAACATCTACGGTTGTGATGTGTAGGTGGTCAGAGTCGGGGTGATCCTCGCAGGTGAGCACCTCGCCCACGACAACGCCCTTAAGGCCACCCTTGATGGTCTCAATCTTCTCGAACTCCTCGACCTCCAAGCCAAGCTCGGTGAGTATTTCGGCAATACGCTCAGCCTCCAAGTCGGTTTTGAGGTAGCGCTTTAACCAGTTGAATGATACGTTCATAGTATATCTGTTTTTATATTTTATTGTCCTAATCGTGCAAAGATAGCGAAAAACTCTCTAAAAAACAAGAGAAGCCGCCTAACAAGGCTACTTTGTCGTTACGCTTGTCCGAAAAATCCTCATTTACGCTCAGTAAACTGCGGTTTTTCAGCCTGCGCAAGCCTAAAATTAGCTCTTGTTATGCGACTTCTAAAAACAGAGGACTGCCCCGAAGACAGCCCTCTATTTAGACAATTTAGTGCTAATCAATCTTATAGATTCTCCAAGCAGTAGTCAACCATCTTCTGGCGTACGTTCACAGTGTCGTGAGGACGCATAGAGTGGTTCTGGTCGGGATAGACCATCATGTCGTACTGCTTGCCAGCGCGGTTCAAGGCGCGGCACATCTCCATGGCATTCTGGAAGTGTACGTTGTCGTCGGCAGTGCCGTGGATAATCAAAAGACGGGTGTTGTCGCTAAGACGCTCGGCATAGTTGATAGGCGAGTTGTTGTCGTAGCCCTCAGGGTTTTGCTCAGGTATGCCGTTGTAAATCTCAGTGTAGATGGTGTCGTAGTAGCGCCATGATGTCACTGGAGCTACGGCAATAGCCATCTTGAAGATACCGTCGCCCTTGAGTGCGCAGTTTAGTGCCATGAAGCCACCAAACGACCAGCCGTAGATGCCGATGCGCTCTGCGTCGATAAACTCCTGCTTAGCGAGGTGCTTAGCAAACGATATCTGGTCCTCAACCTCGCAGTGGCCAAGGTTGGCGTATGTCACCTTCTTGAACTCCTCACCACGGTAGCCTGTACCTCGGGCGTCGCACGATGCTACGATGTAGCCGTTGCGTGCCAAGGTCTCCTCCCAGTCGCCACCCCAGCGGTTGTCAATCTCCTGAGAGCCAGGGCCCGAATACTGGGTCATGAGCACAGGGTAGCGCTTTGCAGGGTCATAGTCTGCAGGGTAGATGAAGTAGTACGTAAGCTCGTCGCCACGCTCGGTGGTGAAGGTGTAGTAGTTGCGCTGGTAGTCGGGCTCGGTGGTAGCCTTAGGCTCGAGCATGAGTGAGCGTAGCTGCTTGCCCTTGTTGTTATATACCGCTGCTGAAGGGTAGCAGTTTGTTGCTGAGTGCTCGGCAGCAAAGTAGCTCATGTCGGCAGATGGATATACTCGCCAGTAGCCCTTGTCGGCGAGCAAGCACTTTTTATTCTTGCCGTTGATGTCGATAGAGTAGAGGTTGCGCTCCTCGGGAGCAACCTCGGTGGACATATAGTAGATGGTCTTCTTGTTTGGTGCGATACCAACAATCTCGGTTACCTCCCACTCGCCCTGGGTGATGGCGTGAAGGCGACCGTTATCTACTGAGTGTAGGTAGAGGTGGAACCAGCCCGCTGTGGTCTCCTCGCGCACGATGAAGCGCTCTGCGTCGATGAAGGTGATGGTGGCAACGTTAGGACGCTCAACATATCTATCGTCGCTCTCCGAGTAGATGACCTTCTGCACGCCATTCTCCACCATGATAACCTCGAACTTATTCTGAAGGCGGTTTACGCGGTAGAAGAAGAGGTTGCCCGCAGGGGTGTAGTCGATGCGTGGGATATACTGGTCGGTCTCGTCGCCGGTGTTAATCTGGCGTGTGGTCTTGTTCTCGATGTTATAGACATGGAGCGTAACTACCGAGTTCTTGTCGCCAGCCTTAGGATACTTAAAGCGGTAAGCCTTGTTGTAGAGGGTGTTGTCGAAGCGCATCATCTCGAACTCGGGCACCTCGCTCTCGTCGAACTTGAGGTAGGCAATCTCCTTGCCGTCGGGCGAGAAGGCGTATGCCTTAGTAAAACCGTACTCCTCCTCGTAAACCCAGTCGGTGGTACCATTTATGATGTGGTTCCACTTGCCGTCGTCGGTGATGTTGTATATCTCGTTTGTGGCGAGGTTGTAGAGGAAGATGTCGTTGTTGAAAGCCATGGCAAGATGGCTGTTGTCGGGCGAGAACGATATGTCGCGCACGTCGTCAATCTTGATTGTCGAGCCATCGGCACAGGCAACGTAGTAGTCAGAGGTGTAGGAGTGGCGATATATCTCCTGACGTGGCCACTCGCCCTCAACCATCTCGTAGAGTGCCATGGTGCCATCGGGCGACTTGCTGTACGATAGGATGTTGTGCTTGGCGGTAAATACCACCTCGCCCTTCGACTCCTTGGCGTAGTCGTAGAGCACCACGGTGTTGTCAACAAGCTTCATATACTTGTTGGTGCCCGCAGCAGGGGTTAGCGACGCTGGGGCGATGTAGGCAGGAGCGCCCTCCGAGCGTGCCTTAAGCATCTCGAGGTAGCTCACCTGGGCATGAGCACTCAACGTAAGTGCCGCAAGCGCAATAGTTAGAAATAGTCTTCGCATGGTTATCTTCGTTTTAGTTATCTTCGTTTAGATGTCGTCAATCGAGAAGTCGTAGCTTAGGCGCTTGCCCGTTGTGAACTTCGAGTTGTCGAGCTTCGAGTTGAACTGATCCACCGTAACACGTATGTTCTCCTCGTAGGGAGGCATCAGTAGGTCGAAGTTGAGCGAGTAGTTGATGGCTGTCTCGATGATTGCCACCAGTGCCTCGTGGTCTATCTTGCGGCTGCCAAAGGCCATTGGGCGCACCAATGTCTGGCGCTTGCCCTCCACCCAGAAGCACTTCTCGCGGTTGATGAATATGCGGCCAATGAGGTATCCCTCGTCGGCATTACGGTTGTACTTTAGCGAGTCCGACAAGAAGTTGTAGATGTTGATAACGCCGGTGTAGGAGTTTGCTCTATCCTGCTGTAGGTAGCTATTCTGCCAGATTATGTGGTTCGAGTCGAACTCGAAGATGTCGGTATGCATCTGGAAGAGTAGGATGTCGCTTGCCACCTGCAACTGCGCCTCGAACTTGCCACGGTCGCGATACTCGATGCGCACACGGCGGTCGAGCTTGCCATCGAGCTCGTCATCAATCTCTGAGGCCATCTCGAAGAGTGTCTCCTTCAGGTCGTTGAACGTTGAAAAGGTGTTGTCGAAAATCTGCTGCTTGAGGGTCGATTTGCGAACGATGGTCTCAAGTATCTTTTCGCGTAAGGTGTTCATATTGTTAGTGTTAAATGTTATCGTAGTCGTATTGTGCTGCCCGCCTTAAGCTCGGCATTTAGATCAAGGTCGTTCATCTTTGCAAGGTTTTTGAGGCGTATGCCATATATCTGCGAGATGAGGTGTAGGCTCTCGTTGCGTGTTGAGCGGTGTAGTAGGTTATTGCCATACCAGCGTGACGACTTACGCTCGATATATACGATGTCGCCCGCCTTGAGCTTATCCTCCTTCTTTGCATCGTTGAACTTGCTTAAGGTGCGTGGCGAGAGCTCGAAGAGCTTGGCAATCGAGGCGTAGGTGTCGCCCTCGTGCGCAATGATGTAGAACGACGAGTTTGTGCGATAGACGTTGTAGCCCATGTGCGAGTTTATCGTCACGCGGAAGTTGTTGGGGTCGATACCCTGGTCGGCATATGCCTGTGTGGCGTCGGGGGCTGCCACCTCCTTTTTGGGCTCCTCCTTCTTTGGCTCCTCTTTGGGTGCAAAGCGCTCGGCAAGGTAGTCGTCATAGAGCTTGCGGCCATTCTTCCTGTCGAGGAGATAGAGCTTCTCGGTCTCGATGATGCGTATCAGGCTCTCGGCATATGTTGGTGCTGTGGCATATCCAGCTTGTTTGAGGCCCTTAGCCCAGTTGGTGTAGTCGTCGGCGTCGTAGTCGAACAAGAACTGGTAGCGAGAGCGGTTGTGCAAGAACTCGGCGTGGTCCTTAAACGACTCGTCGGCAGAGGGGTAGGCGCGGAAGCACTCACCCTTAGCGTCGTCGTCGTGATATACTTTGTCGCCTGTCCACTGGCTGCCACACTTGATGCCGAAGTGGTTGTTGGCGGTGCGTGCCAGCGTGCCGTTGCCATTTCCCGACTCGAGGATTGCCTGCGCCATGGTTATGCTTGCAGGGATGCCATAAATCTCCATGTGCTCGATGGCCACATCTGCCCACTTTGCGATATACTCCTGGCGTGTGTACTTAGTTTGTGCCGATGCAGATGTTGCAACGCAGAGCGTCATGACTATAACGGCGGCTATTTGATGTATGCGAGTTTTCATATAAGTTGTTTTGTATCAGTGTGTTTTGGCGTTGTATACTTACCTAAGTATACACCTATGCAAAGATACGCAATTTTGCGGTAAAAAGCAATAGGCAAATAAAAAAAGGCGAGGACTAAAGTCCTCACCTCTATTTTTGGGTGATGCCTGCTAAGCCTAGAACTTAACCTCGGGGGCGAGCTCTGCGCCCTCCTGGGCCTCAAACATAGTGCGCTTCTCGAAGCCAAACAACGATGCGAGGATGTTGGTTGGGAAGCGACGAATCTTCACGTTGAACGTCTTGACTGCCTCGTTGTAGCGGTCACGCTCCACCTTGATGCGGTTCTCGGTGCCCTCAAGCTGTGCCTGAAGGTCGCGGAAGTTCTCGTTGGCCTTGAGGTTAGGGTAGTCCTCAGCCACGGCAATAAGGCGGCCGAGTGCCGAGCCTACGCCCTGCTGTGCCTCGTTCCATGCTGCAAGCTGCTCTGGCGTAGCTGTCGAGGGGTCGATGTTGATAGATGTTGCACGTGTGCGTGCGTCGGTCACCTGCTGGAGGGTCTCCTGCTCATGCTCGGCATATCCCTTCACGGTGTTCACGAGGTTGGGGATAAGGTCCGAACGACGCTGATAGGCGCTCTCCACGTTTGCCCAAGCCTGGTTTACGCCCTCCTCCTTCGACACTAAACCGTTGTAGCCCGATACTGCCCAAACCACAACCACGGCAACCACTGCCAAAATAATCATTGTACTCTTTTTCATATCTTGTTTATTTTTAGTTTGTTATTGTCAAATTAGGAACGGATTATAAAATAGTAACACGCTAATAGAGGTGTTGCTGGTTTTATAGGGTTGATAGGGGCGCTTCGCTTGATAGGGTTGATAGGGTTGATGAGGCGAGGGTATCATAGTCCTATTCTCCCTATCTTCCCTATCTTCCCTATTTTCCCTATTAAATTTCGTGCGAAGCACACCTCACCCCTTCACTTTTACCATCGCGAGCCACCGCCGCCGCCACCAAACGAGCCGCCACCAAAGCCTCCACCGAAGCCTCCACCGAAGCCTCTGCCACCGCCCATGCCACCAAAGATGATAGGGCCACCGCTGCCACCGCTATAGCGGCTGCGTGTGAACGACTTACGCGAGCGCGAGTGGCAATATCGGCACTCCATAATCTCCACCACAAGCTCCTGCGAGGGGTTTTCTGCCACGGGCGAGGTGAAGCGCTCGACAACCTTCATACCATGCTTGCCACAGTTGGGGCACTTACTCCTCCTGCGCTCGTAGATGACAAGTATCACGAGGGGCATAAATATTAGTAAGAAGGCGAAGATGAGGGCTACAATCTTAGCGTCACGGCTATCCTCGAAGGTGTTTGTGACACGCTCTAGCTCGCCACTCGATAGCAGTGTGTCGACAGCCCTAAGACCCTCAATCATACCGCTATCGTAGTCGCCAAGGCGGAAGTGAGGGAGCATATACTCGCGCTGAAGTTGCACACAGCGAGCATCGCTCAAGACGCTCTCGATGCCATATCCCGTCACGAAGCGTATCTCGTGCATATCCTCCACCAGCAACACTCCTAAGCCGTTGTCTAACTGCTTGTTGCCCACGCCCCAGTCGTCGAATAGCTCGATAGCAAACGAGAATGGGTCTTGGGGCTCGATGCTTCGCACAGCAACAATAGCTAGCTCGGCAATGCCACGCTCACGCAGTGAGAGGGCTATCGAGTCGAGTGTGGCGACAGCCGCGGGGCTGAGTATGCCATCGGGATTTGTTGTAAAACGCTCACGGTGGCTTCGTTGCACATTCTCGATATCCGACGTGCGGTAGCCCTTAGCCTCAGCCATAGGTGCAACCATGATTATGGCGCAGAGTATTGCAATAATCTTCTTCATAACTATATAGCGAAAGCGAGCCCTAAATATTGCATCTGGACTCGCTTTTATTACATTTTGTGGGGTGTTTTATCGCTTGCTGTCGATAACCGCGCAAAGACGCTCGAAAACCTCGTCCATGGTGCCTAAGCCATTCACCTCGGCATACTTCTCTTGACGGGTGTAGTGCTCGGCAACAATCTCTGTCTGCTGGCGATATACCTCTATGCGGTTGCGAATAACCTCCTCCGACGAGTCGTCGGCACGGCCTGAGTCCTTGCCACGAAGAAGGATGCGACGCACGAGCTCCTCCTCAGGAACGTCCATGAACACCATTGTTGTAACCTCCGAATTAACCTCCTTGAGCATCTCGTCGAAGATCTCCGCCTGCGCTGTGGTGCGTGGGAAGCCGTCGAAGATGCAGCCCTTGTCAGAGTGTGATGCCATGTAGTTGCGAACCATCTCTACGACGATGCTATCGGGGGCAAGCTCGCCACGTGAGATGTATGCCTCCATGCTACGGCCAAGCTCCGTGCCCGCCTTAATCTCGCCACGGATTACCTCGCCAGTAGAGATGTGGTAGAGGTCGTAGTGCGCAGCAAGACGCTGAGCCTGAGTACCCTTACCGCAACCTGGAGCGCCAAAAAGTATTATGTTAAGCATAGCTTATAAATGTTTATGTTTTGTTTGGTTTACAAAAAATTTGAGACAAAGGTATATTTTTTTTTGCAACTTTCCAATCTTAAAAGTAATTTTGCAAAAAAATTATTAATTACGTAATTATGAACAAGACTAAGGGTACGCAGATTTCTGAGTTGGGCGAGTTTGGACTTATCGAGCGACTTACGCGAACACTCCCTAAGCACAACGCCTCGTCACTCACCGCAGCTGGTGATGATGCTGCCGTTATTGACCTCGGCGATGAGGCTCTGCTCCTAACAACAGATATGCTTACCGAGGGTATCGACTTCGACCTGAGCTACTTCCCTCTTAAGCACCTCGGCTATAAGGCCGTTGTGCGTGGCGTAAACGACATCCTTGCCATGAACGGAACACCTCAGCAGATTGTGGTGGCTTTGGGCATCTCGGCAAAGATTATGGTGGAGGCTCTCGACGAGTTGTACGAGGGCATGCGCACCGCCTGTGACGAGCTGGGCGTGGATATCGTGGGTGGCGACACAACAGCCTCACTCACAGGACTTACCATAACCATCACAGCCATAGGTCGTGCCAAGAAGGAGGATATCGTCTATCGCACGGGCGCGCGCGAGCACGATTTAATATGTATCACCTCGAACCTCGGTGCGGCGTATATGGGCCTACATCTGCTCGAGCGCGAGAAGCGTGTGCTCAAGGATGTTGCCAACCCAGAGCCTAAGTTCGCAGGCTATGAGTACTTGTTGGAGCGCTACCTGAAGCCCCGTGCCCGCAAGGGTGTGCTCGACGCACTCAGAGAGGAGGGCATACGTCCAACCTCTATGATTGACCTCTCGGACGGCCTTGCGAGCGACCTACGCCAGATATGCAAGTCGTCGCAGTGTGGTGCCCGCATCTACCTCGAGCGCATACCTATCGCTCGCCAGACCTCGGAGCTTGCCGAGGAGATGCACATCGACCCCGTCATTGCGGCGCTGAATGGTGGCGAGGACCACGAGCTGCTCTTCACCGTGCCTCTCGACAAGCAGGAGGCAGTGATGCGCCTTGGCCTTGTAGATGTCATTGGTCATATCACACGCGAGGAGGCGGGAGTTATTCTTGTCACCCCCGACGGCGAGGGTATTGCCCTTAAAGCGCAAGCCTTCGACAGGTAATTTGTTGTGATAAGGGGTCGATTGCGTCCCCTAGAAAAAATGCCACCAATGGGACGTACATCTAGTACTACCCATCGGTGGCATTTTTGCCGAGTGTAGCACTCGGCACCCTTCTGACAACAAATTAGTGCGCTGATTGAGGGGGGACGATAGGGAGAATAGGGACGATAGGGACGATAGGGACGATAGGGAGAATAGGGAAAATAGGACTACGATACCCTCGCCTCATCGACCCTATCAACCCCATCAAGCGTAGCGCCCCCATCAACCCTACAAAACCCCATCAAGCGTAGCGCCCCCATCGACCCCACAAAACCCCATCGAGCGTTAGCGCCCCTATCAACCCTATAATAACAAAAGAGGTTAAGCGTTCAGTAAAGCGTTGATAGCGCCTCACTAAACTCCCTAACCTCTCTAAATTCACTATCTCTGCCCTCTTAGCTCACCACGTTGGCATTCACCTTCACGTAGCTGTAGCCGAGGCGTTTGAGCTGCACGGCAACGCCGCACTCGAACATAACCTTGGTGGTGCGGGCGAAGATGTGGAACGCCATGACGCTCTGCGCCTCGATGCCCTCCTTGCGAATGAGCAGCTGTGCTGCCTCGGCTGTTGAGCGCACCATATCCTCGAGCCTCTCGGCCTCGGCACTACCCAAAGGTAGGCATAGCAATATCTCGGTGATGTACTCGTCCATGCAGTCGAAGCCACGGGGCTCGGTCATGAGCTTGTGGAAGTCCTCGATATCCTTATAACGGTTCCACTCCTTATCCCACAGCGTAGCTGCGCCCATGCCAAGATACATCGCCCAGGCGATAGCCACAAGCGGATACTTAGCAATCTCGGGCACGGCATCTGCCATGTATGATGGGGCTGACGAGCGCCACTTCTCGCCAAGCTCCTCAACCTCGAGAAGCTGTCCCTCGAGCCACTTAGCATCTGTGAGGCGCTTAACAAGAGTTGTGCGTAGTGCCTCCTCGTAGCGGTTTAGTATATCGTGTTGCTGTTCTGTCATTGTTATTTACGTTTTTTTGTTGTCTTCTTCTTTACCGACCAGCCGAAGTGGCCGAGCATCTTGCCCAGCGAGAAGTATTCGCCATGCGAGTAGACAATAGGCTTTGCCTTCTCCAGCGAGAACTTGCCCGTGTCGGGGTCGATAAATCGCTCATCTGCCTCGATGCCAACAACATCGGCGATGAACATATCGTGCGAGCCGAGCTCTATTACCTGGCGCACACGGCAGCAGATAGAGAGTGGCGACTCGCCAACTAAGGGTGCGCTAACGTGCTTATTTGCCATGGGCGTGAGGTGCATAGCCTCCCATTTGTTGTTATCCTTGCCCGAGCGCACGCCACACCAGTCGGTGGCACGTGCAAGCTCCTCGGTGGTGAGGTTGATGACAAACTCGCCTGTGCGACGTATGATGTCGTAGGAGTGGCGCTCCTTGCGCACCGAGATGTAGCACATAGGCGGGTTGGTGCACACCGTGCCCGTCCATGCCACCGTCAGGAGGTTGTACTCGTCGGGTGTTGCGCCGCACGACACCAATACCGCGGGTAGCGGGTAGATGAGCGTGCCCGGCTTCCACTCTTGCTTCTTAAACTCTGCCATAATTCGTAAGGTTTATCCCTCGTAGCCCGTGTCTTCGAGGAGGTTGGCGCTGTTTGCGGCAGCCACGGCGAGCTCGTCGCAGCGGTTGTTCTCCACCGTTGAGGCGTGGCCCTTGACCCACACAAACTGCACGTTATGCTGGCGGTAGATGTTTAAGAAACGCATCCATAGGTCGGGGTTTTTCTTGCCCTTGAAGCCTGTGCGCTCCCAGCCAAATATCCAGCGCTGGTTTACTGCCTCGACAACATATTTCGAGTCGGAGTATAGCGTCACGTTGCTACCACGAAAGCGCAGTGCCTCCAACGCCACGCAGACAGCCATAAGCTCCATGCGGTTGTTTGTCGTTAGGCGGAAGCCCTGGCTAAGCTCCTTGCGGTGGTGTCCCGAGAGGAGCACCACGCCATAGCCTCCAGGCCCTGGGTTGCCCAGTGCCGAGCCGTCGGTGTATATTGTAATGTCTGGCATAACTTTTTAAAGTGAAAGGTGAAAGGTGAAAGGTGAAAGGTG
>JAGBTQ010000021.1 GCA_017631275.1 Alistipes sp. | reverse complement strand
GCCGATGTTGTTCCACAACTCCTGCATGAATGCCTGGCAGAAGCGCATGATCTCACCGTTAGACTTGCCAACTGGGTTGAAATCAGCACCACCCTTAGCACCACCCATAGGGAGGGTAGTCAAAGCGTTCTTGAAAGTCTGCTCGAAACCGAGGAACTTCAACATTGAAGGGTTCACAGCTGGGTGGAAACGCAAACCGCCCTTGTAAGGACCGATAGCTGAGTTAAACTGTACACGGTAACCGAGGTTAGTCTGAACCTGACCTGCATCGTCAACCCATGTTACACGGAAAGTGAAGATACGATCTGGCTCTACCATACGCTCTACGATCTTAGCTGCCTCATACTCAGGGTGCTGGTTGTATACCTCCTCGATAGACTCCAATACCTCCTGAACCGCCTGCAAGTACTCGCTCTCGCCTGGGTGCTTGGCCTCCAAATTGGCCATGATAACTTTTACATCCATAGTTTTAGTTTAAGTTAAAAGGTTATAATATAAAGATAACTTGTGTTTGTCTTTTGCTCACTTGAAGCACACTGCCTCAAATACACTACAAAGATATGAATAATTATTTGAATTATTCCCCTATTTCGACTTTTTTTTCAAAAACCCGATAAAATAGTGCAGTCGGCACCCAAAAATAGGTGCCGACCACATCATTTTTACGCAAAATTATACGAATGGCAAGCGAACAACCTCAGCCTTGAGCAAGCGGCCACGAACAACCACTGCAATCTGAGTACCTGCCTTAGCGAATGCTGGCTTCACGTAGCCCATACCGATACCCACCTTCAAGCATGGTGACATAGTACCAGATGTAACGTGGCCAATCTCGTTACCCTCCAAATCGGCCAAAGCATACTCGTGGCGTGGCACACCACGGTCGATAAGCTTGAAGCCGACAAGCTTGCGCTCAACACCCTCCTTCTTCTGGCGCTCCATGAGCTCACGGTCGATGAATGGCTTGTTGTCAACAAACTTAGTAAGCCAGTTAAGACCAGCCTCAATAGGAGATGTTGTGTCGTCGATGTCGTTGCCATAGAGGCAGAAGCCCTTCTCAAGGCGCAAAGTGTCGCGAGCACCAAGGCCGATGTTCTTAAGACCGAACTCCTCGCCTACCTTCCACATTGCCTCCCAGATAGTGTCGGCATCCTCGTTGTACATATAGATCTCGCAACCACCAGAGCCAGTATAGCCTGTTGTTGAGAGGATTACGTCGCAACCAGCAACCTTGCAGAGCTTAAAGGTGTAGTACTCCATATCTACAACCTGCTCCTCGGTCATCTTCTGCACGAGCTGCATAGCCAAAGGACCCTGGATAGCAAGCTGAGCAGTCTTGTCAGATGCGTTCTCGAGCTCAACACCAGCAGTCATGCCATACTCCTTACCCTGCTCGCAGATGTGGTTCCAGTCCTTCTCGATGTTTGCCGCATTCACGCAGAGCATATACTTCTCCTCGTTGAGGCGGTAAACCAAGATATCATCGACAATACCACCCTTGCCGTTAGGCATTGTAGTGTACTGGACCTTACCATCGTAGAGGTCGCATACGTTGTTTGTTGTGATGCGCTGCAAGAACTCAGTGGCACGTGGACCCTTAACCCAGATCTCACCCATGTGGCTCACGTCGAATACACCGCACTTCTCGCGCACGTTGATATGCTCGTCGTTGATACCTGAGAACTCGATAGGCATGTTGTAGCCTGCGAACTCTGCCATCTTAGCACCATTCTCGATATGGTACTTTGTAAAAGCTGTTGTTTTCATTTTCGTTTATAGTTTTAGTTATTGGTTTACTCTGTTTTAGGCTGTTCAGCTGCAGGGCGTGGCTTAAAGCCTACACGTGGGCAACGTGTGAACTCCTTTGTGCGGTCGAAGAGATAGCGGTAGGTTGTGTGTATCTTATGCCTACGTGCACACACATACTTTTCGACCATGCGGTTCATCACGGGGTTAAAGTCGCCAATCCACGCCAGCTCCACACTCTTATAGTCATTCTTCTTTGTGCGGATATACTCTTCGAGCATAGCCTTCATCATGCCCGACTCGACACCCTTGCCCTGAAACTCGGGCGTGATGCCGAAGACAATGCCAAAGATGCGGTCGCAACACTTGCGCACCTTCAAATCCCACATCAGGCGTAGCTTATTTATCAAGCCAAACTTACCGTTATACTTGCCAATGAGGCGGTTAAGGTCGGGCACCATGATAAAGAAGCCGATAGGCTCGTCACAAAAGTAGGCAAACCATATAAGGTTGCGATCGACAATAGGTCGCATAGTGTCAGCCATCTGGCGTGCCTCCTCAGCACTCATAGATTGCACACCAGTGAACAATGCCCATGCTTTATTATATATGGTACGGAACTTCTCAACGGCACTATACAAATCCTCGCCTCCTATCGGAGCAAATCTGTAGCCTGGTGTCTGCATCAGGCGCTTAACACGCTCGTGCACCACCTCATTAACATCGTCGTCATCAACTGCCCAGAGGTAGGTATTCTGGTTGAAGTAGTTCTGAAAGCCATAGTTTTCAAAGAGCTCCTTGTAGTAGGGGAAGTTGTAGGGGTTCTCGAACAGAGGCTGATACTCGTAGCCCTCGACAAGCAAGCCCCACCACGCATCGCGCGAGCCGAAGTTTACGGGGCCGTCCATAGCCTCCATGCCTCTTGCCTTGAGCCACTCACGGGCAGCATCGAAGAGCATATTGGCAAGCTCCTGATCATTGACAGCCTCGAAGAAGCCACAACCACCCGTAGGCTGCTCGTAGCCGTAGGCATGGGTCTTGTCGTAGAATGCAGCGATACGTCCGACGCACTCGCCCTCGGCGTTGTAAGCCACCCAGCGAATAGCCTCGCCCTCGGCAAACAGCTTATTCTTCTTAGGATCGAAGACCGCCTTTATCGAGCTATCGAAGGGGCAGACCCAGTTAGGGCACTCTCTATATAATCGCTTGGGGAGGTCGATAAACTCGCTCTCAAGATGCTTATCGCCAGCCACAACCTCAACAAGTCTATACTTCTTAACTGCCATAAAATATAAGTTTCAATCTACACTTTACGTGCGTAGAGATAGTTATATCCATACAAAGGTATAAAAATTTCGCAAAACACCATTCACAAAACGTAAAAAATTATTGCTTATTGTAATTTGCTTCGTATCTTTGCGCCCAGTAAAAATTGATGATAAGGTATAAAGGCTACTATGGCACTCATTGACGAAATCACACGCCGCCGAACATTTGCGGTAATTGCACACCCTGATGCGGGTAAGACAACACTCACCGAGAAGCTTCTGTTGTTCGGTGGTGCTATCCACGTTGCTGGAGCTGTTAAGAGCAACAAGATTAAGAAGGGTGCAACATCTGACTTTATGGAGATTGAGCGCCAGAGAGGTATCTCCGTGGCAACATCTGTAATGGGCTTCGAGTATAAGGATGTTAAGATCAATATCCTCGACACGCCTGGTCACGAGGACTTTGCTGAGGATACCTACCGCACGCTTACTGCCGTTGACTCGGTTATCATCGTAATCGACGGTGCAAAGGGTGTCGAGACGCAGACACGCCGCCTCATGGACGTATGTCGCATGCGCAAGACCCCCGTTATCGTATTCGTAAACAAGATGGACCGCCCATCAAAAGATCCATTCGACCTTTTGGACGAGGTGGAGAAGGAGCTTCAGATTAAGGTGCGCCCATTGGCATTCCCTATATCGTCGGGCGACACATTCAAGGGCGTATATAACATCTACGAGCACAACCTCTCGCTCTTCACCTCTGATGAGCGCCAGACAGCAGATGCCGAGACGGTGGATATCTCCGACCTCGCATCAACGGACGTAGATAAGTATATCGGCGAGAAGTTTGCCAACCAGCTACGCGAGAACATCGAGATTGTCGAGGGCATTTACGATGCATTCGACCGTGAGGCATACCTTGCAGGTGAGATAGCCCCTGTCTTCTTTGGCTCGGCAGTGAACAACTTCGGTGTTCGTGAGCTCTTGGAGTGCTTCATTCGCATAGCCCCATCGCCACGCACAGCGCCTACCGAGACACGCATCGTGGAGCCAGCCGAGAACAAACTATCGGGCTTCATCTTCAAGATACATGCTAACATGGACCCTAACCACCGCGACCGTATCGCCTTTATGAAGATATGCTCGGGTAAGTTCGAGCGCAACAAGAACTACCTCCACGTGCGCAGTGGCAAGCAGCTTAAGTTCTCGTCGCCAACAGCCTTTATGGCGGAGAAGAAGTCGGTCATCGACGAGGCATATCCTGGCGATATCATCGGTTTGCACGACACCGGTACGTTTATGATTGGCGACACCTTCACCGAGGGCGAGAAGCTCAAATTTACGGGTATCCCATCGTTCTCGCCAGAGCACTTCCGCTACATCGAGAATGCCGACCCTATGAAGTTCAAGCAGCTAGCAAAGGGTATCGACCAGCTTATGGACGAGGGTGTGGCTCAGCTATTTACATCGTCGCTCAACGGCCGCAAGATCATCGGCACGGTGGGTGCTCTTCAGTTCGAGGTTATCCAGTATCGCTTGGAGCATGAGTATGGCGCTAAGTGTCGCTGGGAGCCTATCTCTATCCACAAGGCATGCTGGATTGAGTCGGACAACGAGGTACAGCTTAGCGACTTCAAGCGCCGTAAGCACACCAACATGGCAGTAGATAAGCATGGTCGCGACGTATTCCTCGCCGACACAAGCTACGCCCTAGCCCTGGCACAGGAGAACTTCAAGGATATACGCTTTAAGTTCACCTCGGAGGTGTAAATAATTAGCAACATAGTTTTTCGGGCTATAGCATAGATAGACACATTTCATTAGTGCTGAAAGTTATATAAAATAAGTAGTGCGGGTATCTTTTTTAATACCCGCACTACTTATTTACTATCGTAGCCACTCTTCACAAATACTCTACTCTATCGCCTCTATTGCTTGAGCCTTAAGGCGGAAGAAATTAACATCGGGCGACTCGTCAAGGATTCTATATTCTGGATTACTACTATCTATGCCTGGAGCATCAACAATCTCGCAATTCTCCTCTGTGTCGTTATATAGATACTTTTCAACCATACGATGCCACTGCCTGATACGAGGTATCGCTCGTGTGTAGTGCATAAGGTCATTTTGCTCTGAGCATAGCTCCTTAAGTGCTTCGACATATATTGCACGTAGGTCATCAAACTCAAGCAACTTGGCAATAAGCGGATTTGCCTCCGAATCACCCCACATCAAGGGATCTTGACGCGCAACATCGATATGATACGAGCGACCACCATTACCAAGCGTCTGATCAAAATCGCAAGGTATGAAGAACACCTCATATTGGTCGATATCCGATGTATTGAAATATAGATAGTAGTTATTGCTATTTACCCAATAGTCGTCCCAGTTACCCACAGCAACATTAACGGCATAGGTACGCAACAACAGTTCAACATCACACACCGATGTTATCCAATCATAAAGCTCTTCACCCTCATACTCCGATAATTTTCTCATAAACTCAATCAGCTGAGCCTTGGCAACCTCAAAGTTCTCGATATTACTCTTTAGCTCATAGTGGTAGTTAATACCCAGATTATCATCGAAATATATTAGCGAACGGTCGTATGTATCATAGTTTAGATGTGCTCCACAATTACACTTCCATAGATTGTGCTTATGGTCGCCAAAGAGCTCTTTGCGTCGCTTAATAAACTTATCATCAATAGCCTCTACCATGCCATAAACACCAAAATAGGCGGGCTTGCTGTCGCCCTTTACATGTATCCATAATCGACAATACGAGCTGTATGGCGCAGTCCAGATACCAAATCGACGGAAGAGGTCGTAGCAAAACAACTCACGACAACATGTGGCATCGCGAAAGAAGTGTCGCAGGTTTATCTTTCGCACGTTATACAACTCATGAGCATCGTCCTTCTGAAACTTTCTAAGATTAAGCATAAAGCTGGATTGCTGCCAATCAGTTTTATCGGCATTATGAGTATCACCATACTGCCTAACCTCGGGTCGCCTACGCGAAGAGTAGCCCCTGATTCTTAGACCCGCATCACTAAAACTATACTCCTCACCGCTTAACTCAATATCAACATCACAATGAATATACGTATAGTCTTTCATAAAGTCGTAAGCCTCTAACAGCCTTTTCCACTCATTTAATGACACCTCTATATGAATTTTTGGGAAAGCCCCCATGTTGAAGAGTTTTGCCAACTCCTCCTCGCTCCACTCCGACGATGGATAGTATGGATCGTATGGCTCAATGGGAAGGTCTATGTTGGGATCAAACTCCTCCTTAGCATTTCCGTCCTCTTCAGGGTCATTGGGCGTAGGCTCAACATCTGGAGTACAAGCCCAAGCAAAGAGTGAAGACAATAGCAGCACATAAAATATGTAGATAACCTTTCTCATATTGCAAAGATAAGTTTTTTTTCGCCCTACAACAAGCAAATCAAGAGATTAATAACATTTCGAATAAATAAAAGATGAAATAATTGTTGCAGTATTAAAAAAAAGCGTTATCTTTGCCGCCGAATTAATTATTGCAATATTAATTATAACAAAAAGACGAAAATGAAAAAGGGTATTCATCCAGAGAATTATCGTTTAGTGGCATTCAAGGATATGTCGAATGACCACGTGTTTTTGTGCAGGTCCGCCGTT
>JAGBTQ010000020.1 GCA_017631275.1 Alistipes sp. | reverse complement strand
TTCGACCATCTCACGCTCGAATGTAAATATCGTAGAGGTTGCAGAATCCTATAAGATGGCAGCCGGTTATCTGCGTACTGCAGGCGTGGACTTCACGGAGAGTACCGCAGCCATTGGTTTGCTCGGTAACATGGGTCTGAAGGGAACGCTTGCCGGTACTTCGCTCCGTGCTATGGCAACACGCTTTGCCAAGCCTACAAAGGAGTCGCAGAGGGTGCTCGACCGCTTGGGCGTGAAGTTTACCGAGATGCGTAATATCGAGGGTGTGATGGTCGAGAAGCTACGACCATTGGCCGACATCTTCGAGGATCTGAATAAGAAGGGAGCATCAATGGCCGATATGCAGGCCATCTTCGGTAAGATTGGTGGTAATGCGGCAATGATGCTGGTGAACAACTACGACCAGTTGCGTAACCTTACTGCCCATAACCGAGGCTCACAGGGCATCTCGGCAGAGTTGGCCCTTGTCAAGCAGAACACGACCAAAGGACTCTGGGCACAGGTAACATCACAGCTTACCGAGAGTTTTATGCAGGCGTATGAGGTGCTGGAACCTACCATCAGACAGGTGCTCCGCTCGTTCCTCGACAAGTTCAAGTCGCCCGACTTTACCAAGGGACTAATCTCGATTGGTAATGCTCTGCTGGATATTATGACCGTTATCGGCAATATCGGCGCGTGGGTGGCCCGTAACTTCCATTGGATAGAGCCACTTGTTTTCACGGGCTTTGTCGCAACAAAACTCTTTAAGGTTGCAGGTGCTCTGACCAATGTCGGTGTTGCACTTGGCTTTATTGGCAAGCAGTCGGCAGCTATGGCGGGAGCAGATGCCATTACCGGCATTCTCGGTCTTGGTCGAGGTGGTAAACTATCCTTCACACAGAAGCGAGCCATCGTAACCCAGATGCGTGCTGCGGGCGTTGCGGGTCGTGGTGCTATGACCAAGGCACTGATGGCAGGTGGTGGCGTGTGGGGAACTAAGAGTGCCCTGCAATCGCTCTTCGCCACTCAGGTCGCTACGGGTAACGGCATTACGGGTGCTGCGGCATCGCTTAGTGCTATTGGTACAGGAGCAGTAGCCGCCACAGCAGGTATTGCTGCTGTTGTAGGTGCTATGGGCTGGCTTGCCTATAAGACCTGGAAGGTTAAAGAGGCAAAGGATGCTGTCTTGGAGGAGATAGAGGCTAACAAGAAGTATCGTTATCCATCTATCGAGGCTCTTCACTCTTCGCTTAGCGAGACCTACAATATGGCAATCAAGACCAAGCGAGCTGTTGAAGAGGTCGTGGCTGGCAAATCTATTGAGGAGGCTTCAGGACAGAAGATAGGAGCTTTTACTCGAAACTGGTGGATATCGACACTGGCAGAAGGTGCGGCAATGTCAAGAGCGGCAAAGAGCGGATATTATTACGACCCGGGCTATTCTACTAACGATGCTCGTCAGGATGATATTCGCAATGCTCTTATCACCCTTGCCAAGCGAGACAGCCAATCAAAGATTGATGCAGCCTACGCAGAGTTCGGTCAGTTGGGAACAGTGTTGGAGATGGATGCCTTTATCCGCACCATACAACAACGATTCGGCTATTCGGATGCAGACCTTGACCGTTCACTATTCAGTATGGTCAATGGCAAGGCGGTATACATTCCTAATATAGGCGAGAAAAATGAGGCGGTAGCAGCACAGACCTACGACTACGCCAAGTACATGAACGAGAACACCGTTCCTGAGATTGTGCGAGCAGCCACAACTTATCGTAATGCTATCTCGAGTGCCGTCAAAGCACAAGAGTTGATGCGTAGCGGTGGTTACGACTTCGACCAACTCGCCGCCTGGGGCTTCTCAATGGATGAGAATGGTCGTTGGGTGCAGCAGGTATTGGGTAAGAATGCTACGGATGAGGAGCGTGTCGAGAATCTTGCCAATCGTAAGTTGGCTCACACCTCTCTTGTAAAGTTCTTCGCTGCACTTCGACAGACCTTCGGTGGTTCGGCAGAGGCTGCAGAGAATATCTTGCGAGTAGCAGGCTTCACTCCGGATATGTACAGCAACGAGCCAGAGTCTAACGATATGCGACCATTTGATAGCAATCCTATCACCAACCAGCATCTATATGATGAGGGCCCGGATGATGGAGGTGCCGGTGGTAACTACTCAGGAACAGGCAGGCTATCCTCTGCCGCACCAAAACAGGTAATAGTAAATATTGAGAGCCTTCTCAGCGTCTCTACCATTGACCTTATGAAGAGCAAGGAGGGACAGACCGAGGAAGTACAGAACTTAAAACAACAATTAGCGCAGGCACTCATCGATGTGGTTCACGACTTTGATGCCTCGTGGAATGCATAAACAGTATGGCACGACTACTACAAATAGCAGCATCAACACTTCTCAGTGGAGGTATTCTTGGCGGTGGTAACTGGATGGGATATATCAGCAATGCCACCCGCCAGGCTATCGGTATGGGACTGGCGGAGCTCTCGGAAGGTCAGGTACATTACTTTTCCAAACACCACGACCTACTGAAGCGTGCCGCCATACAGATTGTATCACAGACTGCATATGGACTGTTGCGTTCATATCCTCGCTACCTGCAATATTGGGAGCAGCGTGTCAGAGATAAGTACCTCGAGACGCAGTCGCAGTCGAGCCTTGCCAACAAGACCGGACAATACTACAAGCTTATCAGCGAGCAGCAAGCGGTAGCGCAGAAGAAGAACTACACCGATACAATAGTTGGTAGAACGGTGCAGGACTATCTCGAACTCTCCATATCTAAGGAGGGAAAGTACTACAATAACAAGGAGTGCAAGGTTGAGCCAAACACCAAGTATGGCATTGTGACCTTTGTGGATCTTGGACCTCATGTCAGTGTGTCGAGCAAGAACAACATCTTGCTCACACAGGTGCAGGGTCGTGACTACACCCGCAAGGAATTTATCTCGGGTGGCGATATGGAGATTACCATCAACGGAAAGATTACATCGAAGTATCCCGATGTCTATCCTGAAGCGGAGATATCCAAGTTTATTAAGTTGGTGCAGTACAAAGGTGTCATCGACTGCGATAATACCGTGTTGCGTCAGTTTAATATCTCACGCCTGATTATTCAGGGTTATTCATTTCCACATACAGATTGCAGGAATGTACAGCCCTATACGCTAAACTGCGTAGCGGTAGAGCCTTCGGAGGCTGTAGAACTCAAGATTGCAGAGGCAGAAAAGGTTGATGAGGCTATCAAGCATACGAACAAATGGATTAAGTGGGTGAAGTTCGGCGCAGAAGTTATTGACCCTACATCGCTGATAAAATTTGCGTGGTTATGATGGATGTCCTTTGTTGTAAGATTACCATTGGTGATGCAAACCCCTCAAATCCTATGGAGATTAAAGATGCCATAGAGATTACCGAGGTACAGAGCATTGAGATAAACGAGACATATAAGAAGCTTATCGGGACGGCGAAGATAACCCTTCCGAAAGGTTCTGTATGTCGCTCGACAATCATCGGTACGGTAACCGTTGAAGGTAAGGATGCCTCTATATTTACTACCGAGATTATGGAGGATGGTGTTATCATCGAGAAGCAGACAACGCAGCGACTTGTAGATACCACTACCTTCAAGGTCGGTCAGCGTGTGAATATAAAACTGGGCTACAACGGTATCTTGAAGAATATGTTTGACGGCTATATCACGGGCTACAACTCGGAGAGCAACCTCGAAATAGAGTGCGAGAATATGGCATACAAGCTCAAACTCAAGAAGGCTCCGCACTTCGAGACTCCCGCTAGCGGAACAACAGTAAATGATGTCTTGGAGGGTGAGTACAATATCCTCAAAGATACAGGCTTCAAGATTCACTCCGATACAAAGAAGTTTGATATTCACATCGGCAAAATCAAAGTTACGGACAACTTTACCGTTGCTGATATACTCTCCGAGTGGTCGAAGTATAAGGTTTATTGCTTCCTGAAATACGATGCCAACAACGAGAGTGCTATGCCCTCGATTGCTGTTGGCAGACCATACTCATCGAGTAAGGCACAACCCGTGTTTCCTGAGGATGAATCGACAGGACCATTCAAGATATACTTCAACGAGCATGTGGCACAGTCATCGCTCAAAGTCGTAAAGACCGACCCGAAGTTCTTGGCCGTTACAGGCAAGGCTATGGGCACGGACGAAAAATTCTTTGAGGTTACCATTCGCCTAAATCCCGAATATGACCCTGCCACACCAGGCAGCAAGCAATATCAGACGGTAAATGCTACCCAAATATCGAAGAAGTCGCATAAGGTTACGGGCAATACAACGGCCTCGGGAGCAGAAACCAAAAACAAGGTGGACCTATCAACCTATACAGTCGTTCCGTATATGTCACCACATATCGGCATCTCCTCGGATGAACTTGTCGAGGAGACAACAGAGTATTTTCGCAACTACAACCTGAACGGTATCACGGGAAGTCTCACAATCTTTGGCGATTTTGGGCTTCCACCTGCGGTCCAGGTTGAGTTAATCGACCACCGCAACCCCTCAAAAAACGGAGTCTATCTTGTCGAGGAGGTAACAACAAACTTTGGTGTTGGTGGGTATAGGCAAACGCTTTCGATACCGTATAAAATCAAGAAGAAAAATTAGTTGGTCTGCTATTTCTGAGGTCGTCTGATATAAACTCATATAGCTTCTCACTAGATTGCAGAAGTTCCTCTGCATCGCTAAAAAACTCATCTATTATATCCTTGCGGTGTCGTTCGTATACGAATAAGATATATGCATATATTATAAATGGAATATACGCTACAATAAAAGCAGTCCATTTGCTAGTTGAAATTGTAGCGTCTGACAAATTGATATATGGTGCTAATAGAATTGATAAAATAAAGCATGTAATAATTAAAAGTACCGCAGCCCTTACGCTTAGAAACATACATATCTTTTTGCGTAGTGTATATACCTTTTCCTTCCGTTTATCATCAATAGACTTGTCTCCTAATGCCATTAATTGATTCCCTCGAATTAATCGTCGTGTAATACAACAAACTCGTAATCTGTACCATATTTTTTTTATTGGGTTTCTCGACTGACTACGGAGTTCTATATAGCTTTTTCTAAGATCCTTATAGGTAATCTTTAATTCTCTTATTTTAGCATATAGAGGATGCATATAGAACAACTTTGTCAAAATAAAAATAATCGTAGGGACACAACTTACTAACGAAAAAACCATAAAAATTGAGTCTGTTTCTAAGCCTATTTTATTTAACAAAATTACGATCAATTGTAGTATAGCATACAATGTGCTAAAAGTAGCTATCCCACTCATGCATTTAGGTGTGTAATCTCTTTCAATGTCGTCATTTAATTGTTTTATATTTTCTTTTGAAATCACATAACTGACATGATCATAAATGCGTAACAAGTCATTAGCCCTTGGTGTAATATCTATTCCTCCATTATATTTATTTGTGGTTTTTAGTGAAGTTTGACCAATTGACATTCTTTTGCGAATGGTATCTGCTCGTTCTTTAATCAAATCAGCTGTTTGGGTGAAATATGTTTCAATTATCTGCCCAAATACATTTGCCTTATAGACCGCAATGCAGGCAATATTTAGACCTACAGATAGTTGTAGCAAAGTATTATAATGCGACAAATCCATATCATCAGTTATATATTGTTTCACATTGACATTCTATCGCTCCTTCATCTAAAGAAAACAGTTTTTCATATGCAGGTATAAGGTATTTATTTATATAATCTGCATCATTTAAGCAAACCTCAGCATGACGATGCTCGGGATCAGTTTCGAGACGATACATAGATTGATCGCCAATACACAAATGAATCATTTTACCATCACGTTTGAGCTCTTTTTTCGTTTTTCTTATAGTTATCTTTGACGCATATGGCTGCAACTTCTTAAAAATACTATCCTGAATAGCGGTTTTTTTTATTTCTTCTAGTTGGTCACTATTCAACAAGATATGCAACCTCGTGTCTTTACGACCCAAAAAAGCCAATAATGCATCTTGATAAACATTTGACAGAGTTACCACATTATACATATTGCCAGCAAGAATGCGGACAATAGATTTGCTTTTAGAAAAAATATGACTAAAGATGATCGCAGCATGAACATTTCCCGAATTACTAAAGACCTCAGAACTATTAGAGTGAGAAATCTCGGACACAGCAGCCATATAATTTTCTATCTCTCTAGAATG
Organism: Alistipes sp.; assembly: GCA_017631275.1. GTDB lineage: Bacteria > Bacteroidota > Bacteroidia > Bacteroidales > Rikenellaceae > Alistipes. Next base: position 5,401 of record JAGBTQ010000020.1, on the reverse strand, counting down.
AAACTGCTTCTCAAAATTATCTAAATCTTCAACTGATAACAACTTAATATCTTCTGTCATATAACTATGTTTATGAGTCATACAATAACATTTCGCGCAAAAATACAAAATATCTCAATGATTACCAACTTTTTCATCAACTATTTTGCCACTATACAATAATTTTTTACTATAACAGTCCATTAGTAACTAATAAAAATAACTTTGTTCACATATATGGATTTGATAGAACTATATTGATAATAATTAACCAACCTCAAAGATATACAATACCTATTCTTTAATAAAACTATGTCCGCAGATAAGTCACATCAGATGGTCATTCGTGAGGCGATTCGCAAGATTGCGTTGGGTCGCAGTATGGAGCGTGTCAATATGGCGCCAGGCGGTATGTCGGGTGTGGGTACTGCCCGTATGATTCACGGCTATGTGGCAAAGGTACACGATGACCCTGCGGACTCGGAATTCAAGGAGTATGGCGGTACTGTCGATGTGGGCGAATATCCCGATGAGACAGCCTCCACAGAGCCTATAATCCATAAGGGTGTCTTGCTCTCTGCTGCCACAAACAATGAGGGTGGTTTTCTGATTGTGCCGACACTCTTTTCCGATGTTACCATCTTTATGGATGCGGCAACGAAGTATGCCTATATCGTAAACTTCTCGCATGTCAATATCATTAACCTCACAGCTCACACCGAGACAACTATCGGCGTTACAGAGACCGAGGAGTTGGACCCCGACAGCGACTCTACGCCCGATTATGATGAGTTGGAGCCGACAGGAAACGAGACATCTACCAAGTACACAGCAACCACTGTAACCACCTCCGTCAAGAACGACAAGGATAAGGAGGCTACGGTTGTGATGGATGCGGAAACGATTACTCAAACCGTCGATAAATCAGAGGTTAAGCAGACGGCAGATAAAGTTGTTCAGAAGGTCAATTCTACCACCATTGTACTGGCGGATAATAAGGTGACATTAGGCGATGAGAACGCCACAGAACCGCTTGTTTTGGGTAATGAATTAGCGCAGCTGATGCTCGACTTTATGACTGAGTGCAGTAAGATTATGACTCCAACACTGATGGGTACGATGACTCCAGTGAACTTCCCGAATTTTATCTCACTCTCTTCCAAGATTCAGAAATTTCTCTCTAAAACTAGCTTTACGAAGTAATGAGCGTACAACTACATCCCGATATAGAGCAGCTTGATAGGTCGAGCCTTTGTTACTCGATCTACTCACAGTTGTACCATAACTTCTTCAATGCCCAGCAAAAGAAGGATGCCGAACATCCCTATGGCGTTGAAGAGGGAGATGAGACAAGTGTACGACTTAAAAATACAGCCTACGGATTTGCCTCTGCCATTGCCGGAGCTGTTACGGGCGAAGGTGGTGAGTCAGGTGGTGGTCTGCTAATCGACTACCTCAAAAAGACAGGCGGAGATATGACCGGTATCTTCCGTGCTAACTATGGTTTTGAGGCGGGTGTTGCCAATACCCGAATCCTTGAGACCTACTCGAAGGATATTACCGATGCTGACGGCGTTGTCTCGTCTATCGAGTACGGTATAAAGATTACGGGCAACCTCAAACTCGGAGGCGATGCCCTCTATCTTGGTGGCAGGAACATACTACGCTACGACCCATATGAGGCAACTGCCACCATAGATGCATCGAACATCAACCTCCTCAGTGGCTCTGTTCACTCCACAGGTGAATGGACCATTGGCGATAAGGAGAGCGGAATCTTTATTTCGCCAACATCATTGCAGGTGGGTGGCAAGGATGTCTATCATAAGGGCAATGCCAACCTTGCGTCCGTTGATTGGGTAATGCAAAACGGCATAGTCCATAAAGACCTAACCGTTCACGGAACATCAACGCTGGGAGGTGCGCTGTCTGCCAAATATGGTGTGCAGTTGGGTGATAAGGGCAATACGCTTCTTTCGTTCTCGGGCGAAGATGTGGCTCTTAGTGGTTATCTCTCGTTCCTTGATGGCTTCGGTATTCGCATAGCAGGCAAATCTGTACTCACTCGTGAGGGTGTGAGTATCCGCTTGGGTAGTATAGGCGGCGATTTGCTTTTGGGTGGTGATGATACTCCGAAGATCCGTCTATTCTCCGGCATCTCGGACATCGATGGTGATTGCCTGATGCTCTCACCATACGGCAAGGCGTGCTTTCCCGGTTCGCTCACCGTAAGGCATAACTATGGAGCCGACCTTCTTTCGTCATATCGTGTAGATAGCAATGATGAAGGAATCATCATTCATAAGAACCTGCGATTTGGCACCGCTGATGGCATACTTATCAAAGGTGATAAGGAGCATATCTCTCTATCATCTGATGTGGTTTATGAGAAAGATGGCGTGCAGACTATCGTTCCTCACAAGACATCATTCAGTCATCGTGCTTCCACCAGCAAATATGCTCCGCAGAACAGATACAGCGAAACATTCTTTGTCAGCACCGATGCCGATTTTGTGGTGGCAAATGTTCCTATTGAAGCAGTTGGGCATATCGGAATTGATGGTTCTTACACCCGTTTGACTGATGGAGTCCTATACTTAACAGAGGCTCTACGCTTGCAGGCTGTGAGCGACGGCATCAAACACTATGGCAACAGTTACTTTGGCGGGACACTCTCCTCGGAGTTCTTCTCGGCAGGCTTCGCCGGCAGTGGCTGGGCGATACAGTCAAACCGTACTACAGGCAATGTAACAGCCACCTTTGATGAGGTTGTTGCTCGCAAGAAGTTTAGAGCCTACGAGTTTGAGGTAAAGAAGCTCTCGGCGACAAATGGCTCGCTCTGGATTAGCGATAGTTGTTCGGGCGACAGTGTAGAAAAAATTGCATAACAATGGCGGTATATAACTACTCGAAATATAAGATTCGCATAGACTCCGACTCGCAGAAAACACAAGGTCTGCAGGTCGGAGATGTTGTGCGTCGTCAGTATGCTGAGCGAAACCAAAGCATCTACTCGCTGATGGTCGTTTTGGAGACGGGTATAGATGCCATTGATGGTAAGGAGTCGCCATACTTTATCGGTGCTCTGCTCGATGGCGATGAACCCAAGAGTGGTGAGTTGCTCGACTTTGTTCGCATCACAAGTCTTACGAACACTGACCGTAGCGGAGCGATGTATCTCACAGCCTCGGATAGTGATGCCCCCTATATGGATATCATTGACGGTATGGCAACAGAACGCTCGCTGTGCTATCCAACAATGACAGGTGGCACTATCGATATTCCCGACAAGGCGAAGTATGCCGTCTATGGAGAAGCGACCACAGAGTATCGTAGCGAGGACAGCGAGGCAAATCGCATAGTCCGCATTACGGGCAACGGTTCCTACGGTATAAAGCAGACTTTGGAGGAGTCTGTATCTCACCCAGAGAGGTTGTTGGTATCGTTTAAGGCTCGTGCCTCACAAAATGCAGAGGCTGCAATATCATTTGGTTATACCAATGGAGAAAAGATTGATGCCGAAGACAGCATCTCGCTATCTACCGAATGGGAGTATAAACTGTGGGTGTTCACAGTTGAGTATCCCAAGCAATATAGTCGCAGTCTTACGATAGACCTTACCAATGCCGGGGAATGGTGTGAGGTGGCAGATCTTAATATCATCAGACTCTCGTCGGTCGCAGTCTTCACCGATGCAACAAAAGCCCGTGTAGGTAAGGTGTCGGGCGTTATTGACCCTGTGTTCGGAGTATTGGAGGGTTATGGAGCATACTTCCAAAATCTCTATGCCACACGCAATGTCAATATCGCAGGAACACTTACCGCTGGTGATGAGAATGGCTTCGGCGCAACATTCTATGTGGGTAAGATACACAAGAATGTACTTCTGGATAGCCTCTCTTGTGGTTTTGCCAGGGCTAATGAGGTTACAGCATCTTCACCGGTTGGTATTGGCAAATGTGTACGCCTAACAGCCGATAGTTACATCCACGCCCAGAGCGCAGATTGGAGAAAAGAGCGTGTCGGTAATTACTACTGCCTCTCTGTATGGATCTATGCCGAGGAGGTCGGCACTGTGCGTTTCTATCAAGATGAGCACCTGATTGGAGATATTATCATAGACCAAGCAGAGCATTGGGTAAGGCATAAGGCTGTCTTTCCTATCCGCCAATCCGATGCTCCGAATATGAGCCTAGGCATATCATCAGAGGTGCCACTTATCGTTACTGCTCCACAGTTAGAGGCTGGTAAGCAACCGACACCTTATCAGGCAACAGATGGTACACTCAACTACACCGAGGAGTATGGTGCATGGTTTAACCGAGGTGGCGTGGGTGGCACGATGCAAAATCCTCTGCTCAGGTTTAATGAAGATGGTTCTATATCTTCTCATGATGGCTCTTTTGTTATCAATCAAGATGGCACGGGACACTTTGCATCGGGGCGTTTCAAGTGGTCGAAGGATACTATTGAGCTGCGTGATGTAACCATCCGCTGGGAAGACCTGGATGAGGAGGCACAGGAACAACTAAAACCTCGCTCGGCATCACTTACGGGCGGTACAACATTTCATTATGCCAATGCTCTTACAGGTGAGTGTGAGCCGCAGAGTATATCTATCATTGCCACAGAGTATAACTTCGAGCCCGAATCACGCCGATGGGAATACCTTGCAGCAGATGGTGCTTGGAGAGATGCTAACAACAACTCCTCACTTTTCGAGTTGCCCGCCAACTATCACGGTTGGGAGGGGCGCGATGTGCTGACTCTGCGATATACAGCAACGCTAAATGGCGAAGAATTTACAGCAACCCACACCATCTTCAAACTTTATGATGGCGAACCATCCTATACTGTATATGTAGAATCGAAGAATGGCACAACATTCCGCAACGGCATAGTCTCAACAACGCTTGCAGCGAGAGTCTACCGAGGTGGCGAGGAGATTACGGACCTTATACCAGAGGGTAACTTCCTATGGCGACGAACAAGCAAGGATACCGCCTCCGATGAGATTTGGAACTCGGCAAACCACTACGGCAAGGAGTTGGCGATTACCGAAGAGGATGTGTGGTATAAGGCGGTCTTCGATTGTGAAGTAGAGATATCAACAACATTAGAATAACGAACTATGGCAGTCAAAGTAGCAAGAGGACAGGTCACGATCATCGACCAGAATGATGCAGTAACCCTGCAAGCATTCATCGGCTCATCGCAGCCCCTAACACAGGTATATAACAAGGATACTAATGCCTATGCTCCCTCGTGGGCAGCATCACCGTATCTCATTCTTACGCCTTCGCTCTTTGTGAGTGGCAAGGGCTCTACCGACCAGATTACATCGGTGGGCAACGCTGCATCGCTCACGGCAGGTGTCAAGAGCGGCTCGGCAAAGTGGTATAAGAACGGTACGGCAATCACA
>JAGBTQ010000019.1 GCA_017631275.1 Alistipes sp. | reverse complement strand
GGTAAGAAGGGTTATGCTTTCTACCACATCGTTGCCGCAGATAGCAGAGCGCCACGTGATGGTAAGTTCATCGAGAAGTTGGGTACTTACAACCCTAACACGAATCCTGCTACAATCGATTTGAAGTTCGACCGAGCTTTGGATTGGTTACTTAAGGGCGCACAACCTACTGACACTTGTCGAGCAATTCTCTCGTACAAGGGCGTATTGTATAAGAAGCACCTTTTGGGTGGTGTAGCTAAGGGCGCATTCACTGAGGCTGAGGCTGAGGCAAAGTTCAACAAGTGGGCTGACGAGAAGCAGGGCAAGATCGATGCAAAGAGCAACAAGCTCGCATCTGACGCTACTGCAGCTAAGAAGGCTCAGCTTGCTGCTGAGGTTAAGGTTAAGGAGGAGCGTGCTGCTGCTATCGCTGAGAAGAAGGCTCAGGCTGCTGCTGAGGCTGCCGCTGCTGCTGCAGAGGAGGCTACAGAGACTGAGGCTCCTGCTGAGGAGGCTTAATTCTTCTGAAGGTGCGATGCTCGCCGTGGGACGCATAGGCCGACTATTCGGCACTGAGGGCGGAGTGATGATATCGCTCTACGCATCGTTCCCCGACGACTTCCAATTTGAGGAACCGCTGTTTGTCTATATAGATGAACTTGCGGTTCCTCTTTATTGTTCTAAGTTTGAACGTCGTGGTCAGGCGGGCGCAATAGTCACGTTTGACGACATCAACACAACACGCCGTGCCGAGGATTTCTTGGTGGGTCGTGAGATATTTATCGAGGAGGAGGACGCGGAGAGCGACGACGAGTTCTACATGGAGGACCTCATTGGCTTCAAGGTTATGGTGGGCAAGCTCCGTGGCGAGCTTACCGACTACTACGACAGCGAGGCAAATCCCCTTTTCGAGATTACAATTAACGACAAATCACACCTCATACCCGCGCAGGAGGAGTTTATAGCACATATCGACTTCGATAAGCGCATTATAAAGTTTGTGCTCCCCGAGGGGTTGCTCGAGCTATAGGAGTAATGAGGAGCGAGAAGCTCCTTATTTTTTTGCAAGTTTGAACTAAATTTCCTACTTTTGCTCTATAATATATAAAGTATATGGACGAGTTGATTACAAACTACCGAAGAGAAGATATATACAACCCCGAGAAGATCGAGGCGTTGATGGGTCACTACCGTGAGATATTGCGACTTCTTGGAGAGGATCCCGACCGCGAGGGTTTGCTCAAAACCCCTGAGCGTGTGGCTAAGGCGATGTCGTTTATCACTAAGGGATATTCACAAGACCCTATCGACATTCTTCGTTCGGCAATATTCAAGGAGGAGTACCAGCAGATGGTTCTTGTGAAGGATATCGAGCTATTCTCGGTATGTGAGCACCACATGCTGCCATTCATCGGCAAGGCACACGTGGCATATATCCCTAATGGCTACATCACAGGACTATCGAAGATTGCACGTGTTGTCGAGTGTTTTGCACGCCGTCTTCAGGTGCAGGAGCGACTCACAGTGCAGATTCGCGATAGCATTCAGCAGGCACTCAACCCACTTGGCGTTGCCGTAGTTATCGAGGCGAGCCACACCTGCATGCAGATGCGCGGTGTGGAGAAGCAGCGCTCAGTGACTACCACTTCGGCATTTACGGGCTGCTTCCTCTCAGATCCTCGTACTCGTGACGAGTTCATGCAGCTTATTAAGTAACAGCACACAACCTTAACTAACTATGCGCGTTGTCGTTGGTCTTTCGGGCGGTGTCGATTCGTCGGTGGCAGCATACCTACTCAAGCAGCAGGGGCATGAGGTCATCGGACTCTTCATGCGCAATTGGCACGATACCACGGGAACGCTCGAGGGCGACTGCCCATGGTACGACGACCAGGTCTTTGCCGAGCTTGTAGCAAAGCGCCTCGATATAGAGTTTCATTACGTAGATCTCTCGACAGAGTATCGCAAGAGGGTTGTTGACTATATGTTTGCTGAATATGAGGCAGGACGCACACCCAACCCCGACGTGCTGTGCAACCGCGAGATTAAGTTCGACGTATTCCTCAAGGAGGCACTAAAACTTGGTGCCGAGAAGGTGGCTACGGGTCACTATTGTCGCCTCGATGAGTGGACCGACAACGAGGGTACTAAACACTATAAATTGCTTGCAGGTAGCGACCCCAATAAGGATCAGAGCTACTTCCTTTGTCAGCTTACGCAAGAGCAGCTATCATACGCCATGTTCCCCATTGGCGACCTGCTAAAACCCGAGGTAAGACGCATCGCCGAGGAGCAGAAACTTGCAACAGCAAAGCGCAAAGACTCGCAGGGAATATGCTTTGTGGGTAAGGTAGATTTACCTGTATTCCTTCAGCAGAAGCTAAAGGCTAAAGAGGGTAATGTACACGAGATACTACCCCACTCACCACGCTTTGTAAGAGAGTGTGCAGCAGATGATTACAAAACCTTAAGCGAGCCTTATCGCCTCACGGTGCGTGATGGTAAGAAGATAGGCACACATCAGGGTGCACACTTCTACACGATAGGTCAGCGCAAGGGCTTGGGCATAGGTGGAAGAAAGGAGTCGTTGTTTGTCATCGGCACAGACGTTGAGCAAAACGTAGTATTTGTGGGTGAGGGCGATAACCACCCAGGACTCTATCGCAAGGTGCTACACATATGCCCTGAGGAGATACACTGGGTAGATAACATCAATGCAATGACCGTGGGCGAGCGACGCCGATATAGCGTGCGCATACGCTATCGCCAGCCACTGCAGCAAGCTGAGTTAGTGATGGATAGCGAGGGCTTGTACATCATTTTCGACGAGCCACAACGTGGCATCACCGCAGGACAATTTGCGGCATGGTACGACGGCGATAATTTGGCGGGTAGTGGAGTAATTGCAAAGTAAATTAAGGGGCACAACTTTTGAGGTTGTGCTCTTTTTGTATCAAACCGCACAAAATCATCATGAATAGCGCTACAAATATTTGCAATTTCATATTTTTTTATTTAATTTTGTAGGCTAATATAAGCGACCCCAGCCCATAAGGGGTCATTAAGCACGAAAACTAATTAATTTCTTAACTATAAAATTTGACGATTATGGCAGATGTAAAGCGTGTCTATACCTTCGGTAATAAGCTTGCTGAGGGTAATGGCAAGATGCGAGAGTTGCTCGGCGGTAAGGGTGCCAACCTCGCTGAGATGAACCTTATCGGTATTCCTGTACCTCCAGGATTTACTATCACAACCGATACATGTTCAGAGTACTACAAGGAGGGTAAGGAGCGTGTTATCGAGTTGCTCCGTCCAGAGGTTGAGGCAGCTATCAAGAATATTGAGAACCTTACAGGTCGTAAGTTTGGCGACACTACCCTTCCTTTGTTGGTTTCAGTACGTTCAGGTGCTCGTGCATCAATGCCAGGTATGATGGATACTATCCTCAACCTCGGTATGAACGACGAGGCTGTTGAGGCTATCGCTAAGCTTTCAGGCAACCCACGTTTCGCATGGGACTCATATCGTCGTTTTGTACAGATGTATGGCGATGTTGTTCTCGACATGAAGCCTGCATCTAAGGAGGATCAGGATCCATTCGAGGTTATCATCGAGGCTCAGAAGGAGAAGCGCGGCGTGAAGGCTGATACTGACCTTACTACCGACGACCTTAAGGAGTTGGTTGCTGCATTTAAGAAGGCAGTAAAGGAGCAGACAGGCAAGGAGTTCCCAACAAGCGCTTGGGAGCAGCTTTGGGGTGCTATCTGCGCTGTGTTCGGCTCATGGATGAACGAGCGTGCTATCCTCTATCGTAAGCTCAACAACATTCCTGAGGCATGGGGTACTGCAGTATCTGTTCAGGCAATGGTATTCGGTAACATGGGCGAGAACTCAGCAACTGGTGTTGCTTTCTCTCGTGACGCAGCTACTGGCGAGAACATCTTCAACGGTGAGTATTTGATCAACGCTCAGGGTGAGGACGTAGTAGCAGGTATCCGTACACCACAGCAGATTACTATCGAGGGTTCTAAGCGTTGGGCTGCTGCTCAGAACATCTCTGAGGAGGAGCGTGCTACAAAGTACCCATCTTTGGAGGAGGTTATGCCAGAGGTTTATGCTGAGCTTAACGGCATTCAGAAGCACCTCGAGACATACTTCACAGATATGCAGGATATCGAGTTTACTATCCAGGACGGTAAGCTTTGGATGTTGCAGTGCCGTAACGGTAAGCGTACTGGTGCAGCGATGGTTAAGATCGCTATGGATATGCTTCGTGAGGGTTTTATCGACGAGAAGACTGCAGTATTGCGCTGCGAGCCTGAGAAGCTCGATGAGTTGCTCCACCCAGTATTCGACAAGAAGGCTATCAAGTCAGCTAAGGTTATCGTTAAGGGTCTTCCAGCATCTCCAGGTGCAGCTACAGGTCCAGTAGTATTCTTCGCAGACGACGCTGAGAAGGTGCTCAACGAGACTGGCCAGAAGGCTATCTTGGTACGTATCGAGACATCTCCTGAGGACTTGAAGGGTATGCTCGACGCTGCAGGTATCCTCACAGCACGTGGTGGTATGACATCTCACGCTGCCGTTGTTGCTCGTGGTATGGGTAAGTGCTGCGTATCAGGTGCTGGTGAGCTCGAGATCGACTACAAGGCTCGTACTATCAAGGTTAATGGCTACGAGATTAAGGAGGGTGACTGGATCTCTCTAAACGGTTCTACAGGTGAGGTTTACCTCGGTCAGGTAGCTACTCAGGCTGCAAACCTCGACGGCGACTTCGGTCAGCTTATGGAGCTTGCAGGCAAGTACTCAACAATGAACGTTCGTGCTAACGCCGACACTCCACGTGATGCTGAGCAGGCATTTGCTTTCGGTGCTCAGGGTATCGGTCTTTGCCGTACAGAGCATATGTTCTTCGAGGGTGATCGTATCAAGGCTATCCGCGAGATGATTCTCTCTGACGACGAGGACGGCCGTCGTGTTGCTTTGGCTAAGCTTTTGCCTATGCAGCGTGGCGACTTCGAGGGCTTGTTCAAGGTTATGAACGGCTACCCAGTTATCGTTCGTTTGCTCGACCCACCATTGCACGAGTTCGCTCCTAACACTGAGAAGGATCAGCAGGATATGGCTGATGCTATGGGTATTCCTGTTGAGAAGGTTAAGGCTAAGGTTGAGGCATTGCACGAGGTTAACCCAATGTTGGGTCACCGTGGTTGCCGCCTTGGTAACACATATCCTGAGATTACTGAGATGCAGGCACGTGCTATCATCGAGGCTGCTATGAACGTTAAGGCTCAGGGCACTCCTGTTAAGGTAGAGATTATGGTACCACTCGTAGGTAACCACAAGGAGCTCCGCTACCAGAAGAACGTTATCGACAAGACTGCTGAGGCAGTATTCGCTGAGCGTAACGATCGCATCGACTACCTCGTAGGTACCATGATCGAGGTTCCACGCGCTGCTGTTACTGCTAACCAGATTGCTGAGGTTGCTGAGTTCTTCTCATTCGGTACTAACGACCTTACTCAGATGACTTTGGGCTTCTCTCGTGACGATATCGCTAAGTTCTTGCCCATCTACCTTGAGAAGAACATCTTGAAGAACGACCCATTCAAGATCTTGGATCGCAACGGTGTTGGTCAGCTCATTCGTGAGGCTGTATTCAAGGGCCGTACAACACGTCCTGAGTTGAAGTGTGGTATCTGCGGTGAGCACGGTGGTGAGCCATCATCAGTAGAGTTCTGCCACCACGCAGGTTTGAACTACGTAAGCTGCTCTCCATTCCGTGTACCTATCGCACGTTTGGCTGCTGCTCACGCTGCTCTTAGCCAGAAGTAATTCGGCATAAAGCAATACAACCAAAGACCGCCTTCGAGTGAAGGCGGTCTTTTTTTTTGTGCTATGTCGTAAGGTAAACACGTGTAGTTTGCACGCTTTTTTAGTTATTCTTTAGAAGAAGTATAAGATTATCGAAATTTAATTGCATTTTTTGATACACCCTATTACTTTTTTTCGTATATTTGTATGAAATTATGTGGGTGTATGTTTCGACATCACCTAACCTACTATGAACTAAAACAATATATTAATTATAAAACTACAAACTTCACTACCATGGACAACGTAAACGTACTGCAGTTGCAAGATGTAGTTATCCGTTTCTCGGGTGACTCAGGTGACGGTATGCAGCTTACCGGTACACTATTTTCGGACACGTCGGCACTATTTGGTAATGGCATCTCAACATTCCCAGACTACCCTGCCGAGATTCGAGCACCTCAGGGCACAGTAGCTGGTGTATCTGGCTTCCAGGTTCACATCGGTTCTAGCCGTGTGGACAACCCTGGCGACTACTGCGATGTGCTTGTTGCTATGAACCCAGCAGCACTTATCGCTAACCGCAAGTGGCTTAAGCCTTCGGCAACAGTTATCATCGATGGCGACACACTCACTGAGGATAACATCAAGAAGGCTGGCTTCAAGACTCTTGATCCTATTGCAGAGCTTGAGCTTGGCGACTACAACGTGGTTATCCCAGATATCACAACAATGACTAAGGAGGCATTGAAGGATAGCGGCATGGATAACAAGGCTGTTGTTAAGTGTAAGAATATGTTTGCGTTGGGTATCGTATTCTGGATGTACAACCGTCCAGACGACTACGCAAAGCAGTACCTCGACTCAAAGTTTGCTAAGAAGAACCCATTGGTTGCTGAGGCAAACAAGAAGGTTATCGAGGCTGGTTACAACTATGCTGCAAACACACACCAGTTTGCAAACAACTATACAGTAGCTCCTGCCGAGTTGGAGAAGGGTACATACCGCTCAATCAACGGTAACACCGCTACAGCATGGGGCTTCTGCGCAGCTTCTGAGAAGTCTGGTCTTCCACTCTTCTGCGGCTCATACCCTATCACTCCTGCTACAGTTATCCTCGAGGAGCTTGCTAAGCGCAAGGATCTCGGCGTGAAGACCGTACAGGCTGAGGATGAGATCGCTGGTATCTGTACATCAATCGGTGCTGCTTATGCAGGTAACTTCGCCGTAACAACAACATCAGGTCCTGGTATCTCACTCAAGAGCGAGGCTATGGGTCTTGCAGTTATGGCTGAGCTTCCATTGGTTGTTGTTGATGTTCAGCGTGGTGGTCCATCAACAGGTCTTCCTACAAAGACTGAGCAGAGCGACCTTCAGCAGGCACTCTACGGCCGTAACGGCGAGTGTCCAATGGTTGTTATCGCAGCATCATCACCAAGCGACTGCTTCCACTATGCATTCATGGCAGGTAAGATTGCTATGGAGCATATGACTCCAGTAATGTTGCTCACTGATGGTTTCATCGCTAACGGCTCTGAGCCTTGGAAGATTCCATCAATGGCTGACTACCCTGCTATCGTTCCTCCTATTGTTGAGGGCCGCGAGGGCGAGGAGTTCATGCCATACCTCCGCAACGAGAAGCTTGCTCGTGGTTGGGCATTCCCAGGCAAGGAGGGTCTTGAGCACCGTATCGGTGGTTTGGAGAAGGACCGCGTAAAGGGTAGCATCTCTCACGATCCTAAGAACCACCAGGAGATGGTAACAACACGTCGTCGTAAGGTTGAGCTCGTTGCCGAGGAGCTTCCAGAGTTGGAGGTATTTGGTGCTGAGCATGCTGACGTACTCGTTGTTGGTTGGGGCGGTACACGTGGTCACCTCCACAGCGCAGTTAAGCAGCTTCAGGACGAGGGTAAGTCGGTAGCACACCTTCACTTCAACTACATCTACCCACTTCAGAAGGGTGTTGATGAGATCTTGAAGCGTTACAAGAGAATCGTTGTATGCGAGCTCAACGAGGGTCAGTTTGCAGGCTACTTGCGTCAGCAGTTCCGCGACGTTGTTATCGAGTCATACGGTAAGACTGAGGGTCAGCCATTTACCGTTATCGAGATCAAGGATAAGGTTAACTCAATGTTATAATTAGCACACCACTTAAAACTTAGAAAACTATGGCAGATTTTAAATATACACCCGCTGATTTCAAGAGCGATCAACAGGTAAAGTGGTGTCCAGGTTGTGGCGACCACGCTATTCTTAACGCTGTGCAGCGTGCTATGCCTGAGGTGGCAGATGCACTCGGCAAACCACACAACAAGTTTACCTTCGTATCAGGTATCGGTTGCTCATCACGTTTCATATACTACATGAAGACCTTCGGCTTCCACACCATTCACGGTCGTGCAAATGCCATTGCAACAGGTATCAAGACTGCTAACCCAGACCTCTCAGTATGGGTATGCACAGGTGATGGTGACTCATTGGCTATCGGTGGTAACCACTTTATCCACGCTATCCGTCGTAACATCGACCTTAACGTAATTTTGTTTAACAACGAGATCTATGGTTTGACTAAGGGTCAGTACTCTCCTACCACTAAGCTTGGTAAGATTACTAAGACCTCTCCATTTGGTACTGTTGAGAAGCCATTTACTCCAGGTGAGTTGGTTATCGGTGCTAAGGGTACTTTCTTCGCACGTACTATCGACCAGGAGGTTATGCTTACTAAGGACTGCTTGTTGGCAGCTGCTAAGCATAAGGGTATGGCAGTTACCGAGGCTTTGGTTAACTGTATGATTTTCAACGATAAGACCCACGCTATGTTTGCTGGCGATAAGGCTACACGTGAGGAGAACACTATCCTCTTGAAGCATGGCGAGAAGATGCTCTTCGGCAAGGATAAGCAGAAGGGTCTTGTATTCGAGAATATGCGTCTTAAGGTTGTTACCCTCGGCGAGGATGGCTACACTATCGACGACGTGCTCACACATGACGCAAAGACTGCCGACACAACACTTCACTCAATGCTTGCAGCAATGAAGTACCCAGAGTACCCAGTGGCTGTTGGTGTTATCCGTGATGTTGATGACGAGAACGTTTACGACCAGCGCGTTCAGCAGCAGGTTGAGGAGGTTAAGGCAACAGCTAAGATTAAGTGTGTTGACGACCTCTTGCGTTCAGGCCAGACTTGGGAGATTAAGTAATCTACCCCGTGGTCAACAATAGAAGGGCTGTCCCACGGGGCAACCCTTCTCTTTTTTATTACGATAACTCTTTAAGTATGAAACACATACTATACACTCTTATATTCTCGCTACTTCTGCTTGTGAGTTGCATTAGCCAAGGTGATGAGGCACGCACCATCGAGGATTTTAACTTCGACTGGAGCTTCACTCTGGGCGACAATAAGGCATACTCATCGCCAAGCTACAACGACTCAGACTGGCGACAGCTGCACCTACCTCACGACTGGAGTATCGAGGGAGAGTTTAGTCGCAAGCACCGCACAACGCCCGCTGGTGGAGCACTGCCAGCAGGCATCGGCTGGTATCGCAAGAGCTTTGCAAGTCCCGACACCGACGACAAGTTGGTATTCGTGGAGTTCGACGGCATCTTCCAAAATAGCACTATATATATAAATGGTGTGGAGGTTGGCTCACGCCCATACGGCTATGCGTCGATGTCGTATAACATCACCGAGCATCTTAAGCCTCGTGGCGAGATGAATATCATTGCCGTGCGTGTGGATAACTCGCAGCAACCTGCATCACGCTGGTACACAGGCTCGGGCATATACCGCAACGTGCGTCTTGTGACATGTTCCGCTTTGCACATTGCCTATAATGGCACAAACATCACCACAACAGAAATTCGTGAGGGTGAGGCCAAAATACGCACCGTAGTTACGGTAAACAACCTTAGCGAGGAGGATAGAGATATCACCCTTGAGAACATCGTGCTCAACTCGCGCGACAAGGAGCTACACCGAGGCAACGTAAGCCGCACAATCAAGGCTGGCGAGAGCACACAGATAGAGATGTATATCACCATCGAAGCACCACACCTCTGGAATGTTGGCAAGCCATACCTATACTCGCTTCGTAGCGTTATCAAGGAGGGCGAGAAGAGTATCGACACATACAACACCAAGTTTGGTATTCGCGACATAGAGCTTAAGGCAGATTCAGGATTGTGGATCAACGGCGAGAATGTCAAGCTAAAGGGCGTATGTCTTCATCACGACCTTGGTGCATTGGGTAGTGCCGTACACCGTCGCGCCATTGAGCGTCAGCTCGACATTCTGCAGAAGGCTGGTGTAAATGCCATACGCACAGCGCATAACGCGCCATCGCCACAGCTTTTGGAGCTATGCGACGAGCGAGGCATCATAGTTTTGGTCGAGGCGTTCGACACATGGCAACATGCTAAGGTGCGCCACGACTACTCACGATTGTTTGATAAGTGGTGGGAACGTGACTTAGGCGACTTAATCAAGCGCGACCGCAACCACCCATCAGTAGTTATGTGGTCGATAGGCAATGAGGTAGAGGAGCAGAGGGCAGGTAGCAACGACCCTGAACGCAACAAGAATGTTCAGCTCA
Source organism: Alistipes sp. (assembly GCA_017631275.1). Classification (GTDB taxonomy): domain Bacteria; phylum Bacteroidota; class Bacteroidia; order Bacteroidales; family Rikenellaceae; genus Alistipes. The sequence goes on along the minus strand of JAGBTQ010000019.1, from coordinate 7,759 downwards.
CACGAAGCATTGTAGATGTTATCAAGCGCTTGGATAACACGCGTCCGGTGACAGCAGCATGCAACGACATACGTCCAACGAACAACCTACTTCGCTCGGGTAGCCTCGATGTTGTGGGTATTAACTACAACCATACTGAGTACGACACTCTGCACGCAAGATATCCCGACCTTGCGTTGCTTGCCACCGAGAGTGCCTCTGTTGCTAACCGTACATCATGGAATGAGGCGCACGAGGAGAGTTGGCTTGCAGTTCGCGACAGAGATTTCGTTGCCGGCACATTCGTATGGTCGGCATTCGACTACCTTGGTGAGCCAACGCCATACTCATGGCCATCACGCTCATCGCGCTACGGCATAGCTGATCTCGCTGGCTTTGAGAAGGATATCTACTACTTCTACCGCTCGGAGTGGACAAAGGAGAACACCCTACACCTCTTCCCACACTGGAACCATAAGGAGGGTGCAAAAGTTGATATGCGTGCCTACTACAACAATGCCGATGAGGTAGAGCTCTTCATCAACGATCGTTCGTTGGGCAAGAGTGCAAAAACCGACACACGAGAGCATGCACTATGGCAAGATGTTGAGTTTGAGGCGGGTGTTATTACTGCCGTGGCATATAAAGATGGCAAGGAGGTTGCTCGAGATTCGCACAAGACAGCCATGGAGCCCGCAAAGCTCAAGCTAAGTGTTGATCGCGACATGATTAAGGCCGATGGCTACGACCTCGCCTACATCACTGTCGAGTGCTACGACCAATACGACAGTTTTGTACCTACGGCCACCAACCAGCTACACATCGACATCGAGGGTGCTGGCGAGCTTATGGGTGTAGATAATGGTAACCCTGAGGGTGTCGAGTCGCTCAAGGGTTCGAAGATTAAGCTACATAACGGCAAGGCGCTCATCATCGTGCGTACGCTCAGAGATGTTCCAGGCAACATTCGTGTTAATGTGCGTTGCGAGGGTACTCAGGATGCTGAACTGATATTAACAAGCATGTAACAAACACTAAGGCTGACTTACGGAAAATCCTTATAGTCAGCCTTTTTTAACCACTAAACATGAAACCATTTGCATTAGAGATATCCGAGGGTGTCGAGCTTGATATGCTTGGCGAGGTGCGCGCAGGATTTCCGTCGCCCGCCGACGAGGAGCCTACCGAGAAGCTCGACCTTGTGAAGTTACTTGTGCGCCACCCCTCATCAACCTTCTTTTTCCGCATTGGCGGCACGTCGATGGTCGATGCCGAGATGGACGAGGGCGACATCGTGATTGTTGACCGAAGCATCGAGCCATATAACGGTTGCTCGGCAGTATGCTTCATCGATGGCGAGTTTACGCTAAAGCGCATACAGCGCCACAAAGACCATATAGAGCTCATTGCTGCCAACCCCCACTTTAAGTCTATTCGCATCGATGCGAATAGCGACTTTCAGGTGTGGGGCGTGGTGACATATGTTATCAAAAAGGCATAACATCATCGAGGGCACCCATCATGGCAACGCCACCAAAGTGCAACGACTGCAAATATGGTAGCTTGTCAAACGTAACGCCACCCAAGGCAATAACCTTGCTATCGATAACACCTCTCTTTGAGGCATCAAGCAACTCGCTGTGGCTAAAATTAGAGTGATAGCCCGACTTAGATATGCTATCAAAAATAGGACTTAAAAATAGATAGTCGCACTCATACTTATATCTTATAACCTCGTCGAATGAGTGACATGAGCGAGTGCGTGTTCCTTGATAATCAACGGGGTACGAAGCAATATTTTTATTTAAATGAATACCTCGCAAGGTAAACTCCGCATAGAGCGAGTAGTAATCGTGAATCACAACACGCTTTAGCTCTGAGTGGGTTAGTCGCTGTAGCAACTCTCGACAATAGTCAATGTCAGCATCTGGCTTTCTAAGGTGCACAATATCGAAGCCGTTGGCAAGGAGGTGCCTGATAATGGCATCCTCCCCGTCAACAGCATAGGGTCGTGTTATTGCTATTTTGAGCATTTCTCAGAACACTTTAGCTTCTCGATTATAAGGTCTGAGACCCTCTTTCCCGATAGGAGCATACCACCAAAGATAGGGCCCATGCGTGGTGTTCCACTCACCGCTGAGGCAGCCATACCACACACAAAGAGACCTGGATAAATCTCCTTTGTGCCATTTACAACCTCCTCTTCGCCCGACACAACATCTAATGAGCGCTCGCCAATTACCGCACCAGTGTCGGTAGCCAACCTAATACCATTTTTGCGAGCTACAGTGCAACACATCTCGCTGTCGTGGCCAGTACCATCAACTACGCAACGAGCGAGGATGTTGAGTGGGTCGACATGCAGACCCTCACGTAGCACAGGTGTCCAATTGACAACTACGCCACTGACAACATTGCTCTTAAAGATCACATCTTCAACCGAGTAGCAATTAAAGATTGTTGCACCCTCGTGCACAGCCTTGTATAGCAACGCTGCCGTGCTCTCAACAGAGTCCATAACAAATAGGTTGTCGTCATACTTCTCGTAGTTGATGCCAAACTCCTTGACAATGTGCAACGCCTCCTCTTGCACAACAATCTGGTTGAACATCATAGCGCCACCCCACATACCACCGCCAGGCGAGAGTTTTCTATCGAAGAGTGCCACCTTCAACCCCGCTTTTGCGAGATAATAGGCTGCTACAATTCCAGAAGGACCTCCACCAACAATGGCTACATCGAGGTCAAGGTTGCGCTCCAACTTATCAAAGTAGGTGCTAATAATACCGTGTGATACATTTCTTTCAATCATAATCTTATATATTTAAAATTTATGGGTTATTACTCGTCGCATAGCCACTCGAATGTCGGGATAAATCTTTCCCTCGAGATAGACCTTTTCCGAACCGGGATAGGAAATTTTCAAATCTGTCTTCATACTATATAGGTTAATTAATAGGTTGGCAACTACTATCTGTCTAACATCTTCACTATGCGCTGCATCTCGCATACAGGGTCATCGGCATTTAGCACCGACCCACTTAGCGCAATGCCATGCACTCCGCACTCCAAAATATGGGGAATATCCTCTCGACCAATGCCGCCAATGGCAACTAAGGGAGTGTCGATACCTCTCGCACGCATCTGGTGGATAATCTCTTTGTAGCCATTAATGCCAAGTATCGGCGCAAGGTTTTGCTTTGTCGATGTGTAGCGATAAGGGCCACAGCCAAAGTAGTCGGGCGCAGAGTACTCCATGGCGTGTAGTATGTCATCAAAGCTATTTACCGTGCCACCGATTATATACTCATCACCAAGAATTTTGCGTGCCTCACAGATAGGCATATCACCCTTTCCTAGGTGAACGCCATCTGCCCCTATACGTTTAGCGAGCGCCACGTTATCATCAATGATAAATGTTGCGCTATACTCCCTACACATAGCTTGCACCTCAAGGGCGCAATCCTCCAACACGCTATCTTCGGCATGTTTCATGCGCAGCTGCACCCATCGACAGCCACCCTCCAGGGCAATGCGTGCAGAATCGACATAGTTAAAGCGATGGTTATAGTGGGTGATAAACTGCAATTGATAATTTTTACTCCTCATAAACAGACATCTTTACGGGGTTAAACAGATGATTTACTGGACCATTACCGCTACCTATACAAACATCGGCTCCCGACTCAATAGCCCTCGACACATACTCCTTTGCGCCTCTTACAGCACTATCAAGATCGTGACCCAGGGCAATATATGCCGCCACGGCAGAGGAGAGCGTGCACCCTGTGCCATGGGTATTACGTGTTAGGATTGTTGGCGAGGAGAGGTAGGTTGCAGCAATATCGCCATTAGCAGGTTGGCACAATATATCCATCTTAACATCTCCCTTCTCGTGTCCACCCTTAAGTAGCACGGCATGTGCACCAAGAGAGATTAGATGACGTGCAGCATCCAACTTTTCAGAGATGGTCACAAGAGGCATCATCGTCAAGGCCTCCATCTCAGGGATATTGGGAGTGATGACTGTTGCCATGGGTAGTAAGCGACACTTGACAACATCTAAAGCCTCCGTAGAGAGCAATCTATGACCGCTGGTGGAGACCACAACGGGATCGAGGACAATGGGAACATCGTAACGTTCAAGAGCATCGGCGACGCTATTTGCAATCTCGGCATTAGACAACATGCCGATCTTAACGACAGAGGGGTGCAGATCCTCCATAACAGCAATAATCTGATCATATACCACTGTTCGAGGCAGGGCATATTGCGAGTGCACCCCCACAGTATTTTGCGCCGTGATGGCAGTTATTGCCGAAGCACCATATATGCCAAGTGATGAGAATGTCTTTAGGTCGGCTTGGATGCCAGCACCTCCCGACGAGTCGGAGCCCGCAATAGAGAGAGCAACCCTATACCTTTGAGGGTGGGTGTTGCCACGGGAATGAGCCTCGTTGTTCACTACGTTTAAAATCATAATACCAGAAATTATGTATTAAAAACGAGGTGCCCGAAGACAAAAAAAACGCATACCTACACTTCGGGGTATGCGTTATGATATTATCCACAATTCCTACGGCAGTACTAACTGCATCAGGTTCGAGGGTATAATCTCAGCCAATCAAGGCACCCCTTTGTTACTGCAAATATACAATTATTTTTACGATAACACAAATCTTTGCGCGTAATATTTAATATAAGGTATAATTATTTCGTATATTTGCAATCACTACAACTTCAATTGCCGATGTTTGCCCTTGCCGATTGCAACAACTTCTTTGTCTCGTGTGAGCGAGTCTTCCGCCCCGACCTTGAGGGACGGCCCGTCATCGTGCTCTCGAACAACGACGGCTGCGCCATAGCACGTAGCAACGAGGCAAAGGCGCTCGGCATAAAGATGGGCGACCCACTCTTCAAAATACGCCACATAGTACAAGCTCACAACGTAGCCGTATTCTCGGGCAACATGACCCTATATGCCGACTTTTCGCGCCGTGTGCGTGCGGTGTTGCGCGAAAGTGCCCCACAAATCGAGGTATACTCCATCGACGAGGCATTTCTCGACATGCGAGGTGTGGATAACATCAATTTCGACGACTTTGCCAAGAGCCTCTCGGCGCGCTGTCGTCGCCTAACGGGCATTCCCGTGTCTGTGGGCGTGGCACCCACCAAGACCCTTGCAAAGATTGCTGCCGAGCTTTGCAAGCACTACCCCAAGTTGCGTGGTGGCTGCTTCATGCATCGTGACGAGGACGTAGAAAAGGTGTTGCGCAAGACCCCTATCGAAGATGTGTGGGGCATAGGTCGCCGCAGCGCACCGCGCCTACATCTTAGTGGCATACACACCGCCTGGGACTTCCGACAGCTTAGCGAGGAGCACGTTCGTAACCGCATGGGTATCAACGGTGTGCGCACATGGCGCGAGCTTCATGGCATACCATCGATAGGTTTCGAACATCAGCCACGTAGCAAGCAGTCGATATGCAACTCGCGCAGTTTCTCGCACGAGATTTACGACCTCAAAACACTTGCAACACAGATTGCTAAGTTTGCCTCGATGACTGCCGAGAAGCTACGCTTAGAGGGCAGCCTATGTTCAGAGCTCACGGTGTTTGCCGCCACCAACCGCTTTCGCGATGACGAGCCACAGCAGTATGGCAATATCAAACTTACGTTCGCGGAGCCGACGGATAGCACCCTGCACATTGTGCGCAGTGCCCGTGAGGCTCTTGCCGAGATATTCGTGCCTGGATGTGGATATAAGAAGGCTGGTGTTATCGCCTCAGACATACGCCCACGTGAGGCTACCCCACACTCGATGTTTGACGCAGAGAAGCAGGCACAACACGAGCGCCTGATGCGCGCCATGGACGCGATAAATGGCAAGCACGATGGAAAGAATGTTGTCCTGGCATCGGAGGGCATGAGCCGTCTGCTATCCTCGAGCGAACATCGCTCACCACGCTACACCACACACTGGGACGAGATACCGGTTGTGACTATCAAGTAATAGGTGAAATTAATTATTAAAGATTGGATTGGCTACTGCTCGCCGCAGGGGCACTTGCAAACAACGAAGCAAGAACTGCATAGCAGTAGCCTTTGTTCCTTATACCCATAGCTGCAAACAAGTTTGCCTATGGGCATAAAAAACAAAAAGATGTCTTTCGACATCTTCTTGCTTCGTGTGTTTGGGGTGGAAGATGGTAATACCCTCCATCTCATAAAAACCTTACTACAGGCATTTACAGACCATTTGAACCATTATTTTTGACCATATGGTCTCAGATAGGTCTCAGCATTAATATCTTGTAGCGAAGGTAGTAATAATTCCTGAATATTCAATGTGTTATTTGTCACTATTAAAGCAAATACTACATAATAATCTGATTATCAACAACAATAGTTAAGATTGTTCCTACCTATATGTTCTTATTATTATATTCTCTTCTCTTATCTTATAATTTATCTAAATAATACTAACTTAATAATATAGATGTTATATTCTTATCATTAATGATTCATTAACTAATACTATAGTTTGTTAATGATTTATTTTCAATATTCTATTTGTCTGTTCTTCATCTTTCATTTACATCCTGATGTTCTTTTCTCACACCTCATACTAATTACATCAGACTCTATTTTATACCTACAACTGTGCTAAAACCTCAACTGTGATGTTTTAATACTTAAACAGATATTTATAACACCTATAATTTGTGACTACTTATAACAAAGTTTTAAACTAAGAGTCTTATTATTTAGTGGGAATGTTATTGAATATACTCAATGACAAAATAGGGATACTGGTATTTTCAAGATGGGATGTGTTGCATACCTATAATATAAAGAGAAACCTCCCCAATGTGGTGGAGAGGTGTTGTTATGAATAATGCTTTGGGGATTGGGGAGGGGGAAGTCTATGTAATCTTTTCTCTTTTTGACTTTCATAGATATCATCCCCATAAATGATATTATCCAATACAGCATTTGATGCTATTATGACAACCTGAATCAGGTCATCCAGTGTCATTGTAATCTGACTGCTTAATCTTTTATTCATCTCATTTTGAGCAAAGTCCTCTTTTATCATATTTCTGATTTTACTTCTACTAACTCTCATAACTGTTTTTTCTTTATTTATACCAATATAAAAACACCTCCCCAATGTCAATCGACATTAGAGAGGTTGGAATTATGATGAATGTTATAGAAGATTTATATCTCAATATCTATATACTCTTTGCAATTATCCCTGATATACATCTTGTAGAATATATCGCATAAATTATAAGCACCATCAAATAGTTTCTGTTTTAAGTCATCCATCATATTGATAATTTTATCCCATAGTTGGAAGTCATACAAATCATCATCTATAATCTTTACACTAATCTGATCCTTTGCCCTATCCTCAAATTCATTATACTCGTCATACATCTTTTTCAATGCCCTGATAAATGGCATATTCTTCTCTTCATAATCCAGATTAAATACTCTTAGTATCTTATCCCAGCACAATTTGTTGCAAAATATTTTGCTACTGCAATTACAATACTCTAAATTATCAAAAAGATTTCTTAAAAATGAATAGACAGCATACTTATATGGCATCAATGAGTTCTCTATGCTTATAGCAACTTTATCATCCTTATCCACATACTGCATACAGAACAGGACAGTAGGTCCTATTTTTCTGGTGTTATTGTCAAAGTCTTCCTCATCCTCAAAGTTAAGATATAGAGACTCTGCATATGCAACTTTATTATCAATG
>JAGBTQ010000002.1 GCA_017631275.1 Alistipes sp. | reverse complement strand
TCACCAGATGAGGTACTTAAAGCAGTTAAAGAGAAACTTATAAATCGATAAGACTATGGCAGAGGTTGAAATCAAAAAAGAGAATTTGGTATTTGGCAAGTCTAAGCTTATCTTGCCTAATGTAATGCACTACTGCCCAGGCTGTAGCCACGGTACTGTGCACAAGCTCGTTGCCGAGGTTATCGAGGAGATGGGTTTGGAGCATGACACTATTGGTGTATCACCTGTAGGTTGCTCAGTATTTGCATACAACTATATCGACATCGACTGGGCACAGGCTGCTCACGGTCGTGCATGCGCAGTAGCAACAGCTATCAAGCGCGTTAACCCTGAGAAGATGGTATTCACATACCAGGGTGATGGTGATATGTCGGCTATCGGTACTGGTGAGACTATTCACGCAGCTGCACGTGGCGAGAACATCGTTGCTATCTATATTAACAATGCTATCTATGGTATGACCGGTGGTCAGATGGCTCCTACTACCCTTTTGGGCATGAAGACAGCTACTACTCCTTATGGTCGTGATCCAAAGCTCAACGGCTATCCTTATAAGATTGCTCAGATGTTGGCTCACCTCGATGGCGTATGCTACGTTACTCGTCAGACTGTTCACACACCAGCTAACGTACGTAAGGCAAAGAAGGCTATCCGTCACGCATTCGAGAATGCAATGGCAGGTAAGGGCTTCAGCCTTGTTGAGATCGTTGCTACATGTAACTCAGGTTGGAAGCTTTCACCAGTTGCATCAAACGAGTGGCTTGAGAAGAACATGTTGCCATTCTACGAGCCCGGAGATTTGAAGGACACTACTAAAGAGTAAGGCATTATGAAAGAGACAATAATCATTGCAGGTTTCGGAGGACAGGGTGTCCTCACTATGGGTAAGATTTTGGCTTACTCTGGTATTATGCAGGATATGGAGGTAACATGGATGCCTTCATACGGTCCTGAGATGCGTGGTGGTACTGCTAACGTAACCGTTATCCTCTCGGATAAGGCTATTTCATCACCTATCGCTCACGAGTTCGATTGCGTAGTTGTTCTCAACCAGCAGTCAATGGACAAGTTCGAGGCTCAGGTGAAGCCAGGTGGCGTACTCATCTACGACACTAACGGTATCACCAACCACCCAACACGTACTGACATCAGCATCTATCAGATCGATGCTACTGCTGAGTGCGCACGCTTGGGTCAGGCTAAGTTGTTCAACACCATGATCTTGGGTGCTTACCTTAAGGTTCGCCCTGTGGTTAAGATGGAGAACGTTATGGCTGGTCTTAAGAAGACTTTGCCAGAGCGCGCTTGGAAGATGCTTCCACAGAACGAGGAGGCTATCAAGCACGGTGGTGAGATCATTCGCCAGGTTCGCTAATTTTAGCTCAATAGCGACGCTTCAACCAAAGCCCTGAAGGATACACCTTCGGGGCTTTTTTGTGCACCTACCCCACCCATTCTCATGCTATGCCCAACGTCATAAAAATCGTGTCTAACACAATTTACTTATAGCCGCATCATCTTTGTGTGATATTAATAATAATTTTTATTAAAAAGTTTGTAAATAGTTTGGCAGTTTCAAAAAAATGTATTAATTTTACTATCGTAAAAGAAAACTAATATTATTAATCCTAATAACTACAATTATGATTATCACATTTAACGAGTTGCGCCGCATCAAGGATAAGTTGCCCTCAGGTAGCTCGCAGCGCATTGCAGACGAGTTGGGAATCGACGTTGAGACAGTACGTAACTATTTTGGTGGTCAGCACCTTGAGGCTAAGGCTTGCTCTGGTATCCACATCGAGCAGGGTCCAGACGGTGGTGTTGTAACATTGGACGATACTACGATTTTTGACGCTGCAATGCGTATTCTTAACGAGCAGAAGGAGTAATTTCGTTTGATACGGTTGCATCTGCGACCGCACACTATGTCCCGAGTAAGCTAAGGCTTATTCGGGACTCTTTATTTTTATAGGAGATGTGAGTGCTAAGTTTGATGGGCGTGATGGGTAACGCCTTACTCAATGAGAGTAATTAGTAATTAGTAAATAGTAACTAGTAATATTTTTTGTTACTCACTACTCATTACTCACTACTAATTTCTAATTGACCCGATTAAGTGTAGCCTCCCCATCTATCTCATCACCCCCACTTTTCCCTATCAATTTTGCTGTTTCGCATTTTTTACTTATCTTTGCACGTTATATCTATATAACGTATGGAGTTGGTAATAAACATAATCACCGGATACCTCAAGCACAACAACCGTATTGTAGTGCCACAGCTGGGTACGTTTATCGTCAAGCCAAGCGACGGGTCGATCATCTTCTCGGAGCTTATGCGCACTGACGATGGCGTATTGCGCTCATTGTTGGTGGCATACGGCATCAACGAGCTTGCAGCAAATGGCATGATCGACCGACTCCGTTTCGAGATTAAGCACTCTGTTGCCGAGGGAAAGAGATACACCATTGCCAACTTTGGCGAGTTCTCTGCGGGTGAGAATGGCACAATACGCTTCCGCCAGCGCCGCGAGCCTCAGGTATTTGGTGGCAAGATTAAGCCACCTATCGAGCGCCTGGAGGAGGAGCGCCTAAAGCTACAACGCATACAGCGCATACGCCAGCAGCAGAGCGAGAACATCACGGGCCACAACACCCACCGTAAGCTACGCACCTCGCAGGTAATAGCACCCCCCACATCTCACCACGACGAGGACGATGATCTATCATTAGGTAAGCCCGATAGATACCTCAAGGGTTTGAAGTACGAAAACCGCAAGGGCCGCAACCAGGAGGAGGAGAGCTACGGCAGCCATAATAAGCGTGGTGGCGGTGGCAAGATTGCCATCATTGCAATAATCCTCATCGCGATAGGCGTGGGAATATGGTTTACATGGCAGTGGACACAACGTAGCACAATGCCAAGCACAGAACCACAAAATGTAGAGGCAACCGTTGAGCAGACAGACTCTCTCGCGACAAGTGAGCCACAGAGCGTGGAGCAGAGCGCAACAACAATGGCGACTCCCGCGCCAACACCGGCACCAGTGCTACCGACTCTACCTGCCACGCCTACAACAACACAGAGCATAAGTAAGACAATATTATGATATCGAACGAACTACTCACTGCCAAGCAACGATTTGGCATCATAGGCAACTCCGAGGCGCTAAACAACGCCTTAGAGGTAGCTATGCGCGTAGCCCCTACCGACCTCTCGGTGTTGGTTACGGGCGAGAGCGGCGTGGGTAAGGAGTTCTTCCCACAGGTAATTCACGCCTACTCAGCACGCAAGCACAAGAAGTATATCGCCGTAAACTGCGGTGCTATACCCGAGGGCACTATCGACTCGGAGCTATTTGGTCACGAAAAGGGCTCGTTTACGGGCGCTATCGAGAGCCGCAAGGGTTATTTCGAGGAGGCTGACGGCGGCACAATCTTCCTCGACGAGGTTGGCGAGTTGCCACTCTCGACACAGGTGCGCCTACTCCGCGTGTTGCAGACGGGAGAGTTTATGCGTGTAGGCTCGGCAAAGGTGCAGAAGACCGATGTAAGAGTTGTTGCAGCAACCAACAACAACCTGCTTCAGGCTATTGCCGATGGTGCATTCCGCGAGGATCTGTACTACCGTCTAAACACCGTGCCTATTGCAGTACCCGCCTTGCGCGAACGTAAGGGCGACATCTACCTTCTCTTCCGCAAGTTTGCCAGCGACGTGGCTACACAGTATCGCATGCCAGCAATCACACTCGACGAGGGCGCTCGTGCCACACTTGAGAACTACCACTGGCGAGGCAACATACGTCAGCTCAAGAACGTAGCCGAGCAGATATCAGCTATCGAGCAAAGGCGCGACATCACAGCAGATATTCTCCGCCGCTACCTACCCGATGAGGGCTATGCCATGCGTCCTGTTGGACACGACTCTGGAGCGCAGTATAACGACCTTAGCGAGCGCGAGCTACTATACAAGATATTGTTCGATATGCGCAACGACATCAACGATCTTAAGCGCATGATGACCGAGGCACTCGGACGCAGTGGTGAGCACCACACACCATCGACCATACATAGCGACGTGGTAGGTCTACTGCCCGACACTGTACACTCCCTACCTCAGCACTACGAGCATAGCGAGGTTGTCGAGGTTGTCGAGGAGCCAACACGCGAACTCACGAAAGATGACGTGCAGCGCGAGCAGATAATGCAGGCACTACGCAACAATGGTTTTAGGCGCAAGGATGCTGCCCGCGAGCTATTCATCTCGGAGCGCACACTATACCGCCGCATCAAGGCGTTAGGAATTGAAGAAAACACAAAGTAACATGAGACGATACAGCATATTTTTCCGACTCGTGGTAGTTGCGCTTATGGCTCTTGTGAGCATAGGCTGTGGCTACAAAGTGACATACAACCTCTCAGGAGGCTCTATTCCTCCCGAGGCTAAGACCTTCTCTGTGGCATACTTCCCGAATAATGCCCCCATGGTAGCACCTACGCTCAGCAACGCGCTAACCGAGGCTCTTCGCGACAAGTTCTCGCGCCAGACACGCCTTGAGCAGGTGGAGGAGGGCGGCGATTTTGCCTTCGAGGGCGAGATTACCAACTACTCGTCAACAACAGCATCGGTATCGAGTGGCGACTATGCCCTACAAAACCGACTAACGATAACCGTGAGGGTAAACTTCCAAAATGCTGTTGACCAGACACTATCATTCAACAACAAGACCTTCTCGTCGTATGCCGACTACGACTCTTCGCAGTTGCTTATCGACATTCAAGATCAGCTCATCGAGGAGATTGTACAAGCCCTTGTTAACGACATTTATATGGCAGCCGCCGGCAACTGGTAATATGGCATCATTCAACGACATAATCTACAAGAGTATCACGACGTCGAACAACGACATCGAGCAGATTGTGGCACGCTACCCATGGTGGAGTGCTGCACGCCTACGCCTATATCGCTCTAAGGGCGAGAAGTGCAAACCAGCAACACAACTCATCGCCATGCTCCACCCCGAGGGAGCAATCCTTCGCAACGAGATTGACATTGCCACGCTCACAGCACTTAGCAACGACGAGCTCATAGATAAATTTTTAAAGCTCGACAACCTGCGCATTGCTGCCGAGGAGGGCGAGGCCGAGGACATCTCCGAGGTAAAAATCGACGATGACAACGACTTTGTGAGCGAAGAATTGGCAGAAATATACCTAAATCAGGGACTTTATAGCCAAGCAATTGACACTTATCGCAAATTAAGTTTGCTAAATTCAGAAAAAAGTATTTACTTTGCGGGACTAATTGCGAAAATTGAAGAGAAATTAGAGAACAATTAACATAGAATAATTAAATTTGTAAACTATGTATACTTTTTGCATTATCATGATTGCTATCGCAAGTGTCTTGTTGATTCTTGCAGTATTGGTTCAGGCACCTAAGAGCGGTATGGCTGCTAACTTCGGTGCAGCAAACCAGACAATGGGTGTTCGTCAGACATCTGACTTCCTCGAGAAGTTCACATGGGCTATGGTTGCAGCCATCGTGCTCTTCACACTTCTTTCAGTAACAGCTATGCCATCTGAGAAGAACGCAGAGAAGGCTTTCAACCCTGTTGTTGAGTCTAAGGAGGTTGTTGCTGAGCCAGCAGCTCTTGAGATTCCTGCACAGACAGAGGCTCCTGCTGAGGCTACAACTACTGAGACTCCAGCTGAGGCCCCAGCTACTGAGGCTACAACTGCTGAGCAGAAGTAATCATTCACCCTGACAAACAAAAAAAAATTGCTCGACATAGACCATGTCGGGCAATTTTTATATACACTGTGGCGTTATTATTGCGAAGATGACTATATATATAAATATGTATAACCTAAAAACCTAATGAGTATGAAAAAGTATGTATGCACAGCATGTCACTATGTATATGACCCAGAAGTGGGCGATCCTGAGAACGGCATAGCCCCAGGCACCGCCTTCGAGAATTTGCCTGACGATTACGCATGTCCGCTGTGTGGATTGGGCAAGGATGTATTCGAAGAGGAGTAATCCTATAAAAAAGAGTCGCTTTCTATTCAAAGCGGCTCTTTTTAGGTTAAAACAGCTAAAAAATATTAATTTTTAGCTCGTTACACCCGCAAAATAGTTGTACGAGGTGTTGTAAGTTAAAAAATAATTACTACCTTTGCACCGCGTTATGCAAAAAACCAATTAATTTTTTAAACGTATGAACAATTACGAAACCGTTTTCATTGTCACTCCCGTCCTTTCAGACGCACAGGTAAAGGAGGTTGCTGACAAATTCCAGGGCGTAATCACCGAGAACGGCGGTCAGATTGTGAATATGGAGAACTGGGGCCTTAAGAAGCTCGCTTATCCTATTCAGAAGAAGACCACTGGTTTCTACTTCCTTGTAGAGTTCACCGGTGAGGGCTCAATCATCAACACTCTCGAGACACAGTATCGTCGCGATGAGCGCATCATTCGTTTCCTAACTTTCAAGCAGGACAAGTTCGCTGTTGAGTACTCTCAGAAGCGTCGTGCTAAGCTTGCTAACAAAACACAGGAGGAGTAATCATGGCAGAGAATACACAGCAGGGTGCATCAGAGATCCGTTATCTCAACCCAGTATCAGTAGATGTAAAGAAGAAGAAGTACTGCCGCTTTAAGAAGCTCGGCATCAAGTACGTAGATTATAAGGATGGTGAGTTCTTGAAGAAGTTCCTCAACGAGCAGGGTAAGATTTTGCCACGTCGTCTTACAGGTACTTCACAGAAGTTCCAGAAGAAGGTTGCTCAGGCTGTTAAGCGTGCTCGTCACCTTGCAATCCTTCCATTCGTAACCGATTGTATGAAATAATAAAGAGGAGGAAAGACTATGGAAGTAATTCTTATCAAAGACGTAGAGAACTTGGGCTACGCAAACGACATCGTTAACGTACGTCCTGGCTATGCCAACAACTACTTGATTCCTCAGGGTTTCGCTAAGGCTGCTACAGCTTCTGCAAAGAAGGTACTTGCTGAGAACCTTCGTCAGCGCGCTCATAAGGACGCTAAGATCCTTGCTGACGCTCAGGCTTTGGCTGAGACTATCTCAAACCTTCACCTCACTATCACAGCTAAGGCTGAGGAGGAGAAGATCTTCGGTGCTGTTACAGCTGCTGACCTTGCTGCTGCACTTCAGGAGAAGGGCATCGAGGTTGACCGCAAGAACATCACTGTTGACTCAGTTAAGACTCTTGGTGAGTTCGAGGCTACTGCTAAGCTTCACCGCGAGGTTAAGGCTACTATCAAGTTTGCAGTTGTAGCTGAGTAATTTCAGACAATAAGAACGCTTGACGTTCAACTAATTAGCTCCGAATGAGCAGTACACCACGTACAGCTTATTCGGAGTTTTTTTTGTTGGCTGCACTGGGATTAGGGCGGATAGGGAGCTTAGGGGAATTAGGGAATTTAGGGAGGCGCTAAAGCTTGATGAGGGTGATGGGAGCGCTAAAGCTTGATGAGAATTTTCCATTCGTCCCATCTATCTCATTCGTCCCATCTATCCCCCCCTCTTTCCACTCCCCCACAAAAAAACTTTATTATTTAATAAATAATAATTTGCGGAGGATTATCGTTTATTAAAAAAAATTGTGTAACTTTGTGCGCTTATATACATAAGCGAAATTCAGAAGAGAAGTAATGAAGCGTCTTTTATCCTACATAGTAGCTCTTGTAGCTGTGGTTATCGCCGTGTCATCATGTGACGTGGTGACAAAAACACTCAAGACAAACGATCCTGATTATGTGTATGAGCAGGCGCTCGTGTTGTACGGACAAGAGAAGTGGAAGTCGGCATCAGACCTATTCTCAGCATGCCGCCACATCTATATGGGCTCACCACGCGAGGACTCGCTATCGTTCTACAACGCGCACTGCCAGTTCAAGGAGCGCAGCTATGACGAGGCAGCAAAGATGCTCGACGACTTCCGCAAGAAGTTTGGACGTAGCCCCTTTATCGAGGATGCCGAGGGCATGTACGCCTTGTGTTTCTTCTACCTCTCGCCCGAGCCACAGCGCGACCAGGCAGTGACAACGCAGGCAATCATCGCCATAACAGAGTTTATGTCGCGATATCCCGAGTCGGACAAGATGCCACAGTTTGAGGAGATGCTACAAACACTCACCGAGCGACTAATGGAGAAGAGCTACTTAAATGCCTACACCTACTTCAAGATTGGCAAGTACAAGTCGGCAATCGTAGCATTCAAGAACTCGCTAAAGCAGTATCCCGAGTCGCCACGCAAGGAGGAGATAATGTACTACACTACGGTGGCTGCCTACCGCCTCGCAGCAAACTCAATCGAGGCAAAGCAGATGGATAGATACCTTGCAACGCTCGACTACTACTACTCGTTTGTTGCCGAGTATCCCGAGTCGAAGTATATGCGTGAGCTCGACAACATTGCAGAGCGCTCACGAGACTTTATCGACAAGAACCGCAAAACAGAGGAGTAAGAAAACACTAAGAAGAAAAATAACGAATAACAAAATATAGGCTATGGAGATTAAGAAGAACATTCCCAGCAACACTATCACTCGTAAGCTTGTTGACCTTGACACCCCAACAGGCAACATCTACGAGAGCATCAACATCATCGCACGTCGTGCTAACCAGATTGCAACAGAGCTTAAGGCAGAGATCAACCGCAAGCTCGCTGACTTCTCTACACCTTCAGACAACTCTGTAGAGGAGACCTTCGAGAACCGTGAGCAGATTGAGATCTCTCGCTACTACGAGCGTCTTCCAAAGCCAGCAATCATCGCTACTGAGGAGTTCCTCGATGGCGAGGTGAGCTTCCGTCACGGTCAGGAGAAATAGTGGTATCGGTCGCAGAAAAAGTGACCATAAAGCATGGAACAATGCTAAACGGAAAACACATAATACTCGGTATTACTGGCAGCATAGCAGCTTACAAGGCAGCTATGCTGTGCCGTCTTTTAGTGAAGGAGGGTGCAGAGGTTCGTGTTATCATGACACCTCTCGCTAAGCAGTTTATCACGCCACTTACCATGGCAACGCTCTCGAAGCACCCTATCCTTGTCGAGTTCTTCAACCCAGAGAATGGCGAGTGGAACTCACACGTGTCGCTTGGCGAGTGGGCAGATATGTTGCTCATAGCACCCGCCACTGCCAACACCTTGGCTAAGATGACCACAGGCATCGCAGATAATCTTCTGCTTACTACCTACCTCTCGGCACGCTCGAAGGTTGCCGTAGCACCAGCTATGGACCTCGACATGTATGCCCACATCACCACACAGCAGAACCTTGCAACACTCAAGGAGCGTGGCGTGGCTATCATCGAGCCCGCAGCAGGCGAGCTAGCGAGTGGCTTGGTGGGCAAGGGACGCATGGCTGAGCCAGAGGATATCGTCGAGCAGGTGAAGGCAATCTTTGCTGAGGGCGAAAAAAAAAAGACGTTAGAGGGTAAGCGCTACATCGTAACCGCAGGTGCTACGATTGAGCGTATCGATCCTGTGCGCTACATCACCAACCACTCTACAGGCAAGATGGGCTATGCCATTGCCGAGGAGTTGGCTAAGCGTGGTGCCGAGGTTAAGCTCATCAGTGGTCGCACCACCCTACCAATACCTCAGGGCGTTGAGCGCATCGACACGCTCTCGGCTGAGGATATGTACAATGCCGCAGTAAGGGAGTGGAGAGAGGCTGATGGTGCAGTAATGTGTGCCGCCGTTGCTGACTACACCCCCGTGACCGTTGCCGATAAGAAGCTCAAAAAGTCGGACGACGACATGCGCATCGAGCTTCGTCGCACAAAGGATATCGCCAAGGAGCTTGGCGCAAACAAGGAGGGCAGAGTTCTTGTAGGCTTTGCGCTCGAGACCGACAACGAGGAGGCAAATGCTCAGGGCAAGCTCGTGCGCAAGAACCTCGACTTTGTTGTTCTTAACTCGCTACGTGACGCTGGCGCAGGCTTCCGTGGCGACACCAATAAGATAACCATCATCGACCATAATGGCGCTGAGGAGCACCCGCTAATGAGCAAGCGTGAGGCAGCCGCTGTGATTGTCGACAAGATAGAAACACTCAAATAAAATAAGATGCTAAAGAGCTTAACCATAGAGAATTACGCCCTTATCGAGTCGCTAAGAGTCGAGTGGGACGAGCACCTGAACATCATCACTGGTGAGACAGGTGCGGGTAAGTCTATTCTCTTGGGCGCACTTGGCATGCTGCTTGGCGCAAAGAACGAGGGTCAGGCAACCAAGGACATCACGAAAAACTGCGTTATCGAGGCTACATTCTCTATCGACGGCTACGGCCTAGAGCAGATTTTCGAGGATAACGACCTCGACTACGAGAGCGAGATAACCATACGCCGCATCATCACCCCTGCGGGCAAGAGCCGCTCGTTTGTGGGCGACATGCCCGTGCAGCTCGCCACACTCAAGGAGCTTGGCACTCGCCTCATCGACATCCACTCGCAGCACCAAAACCTCATACTCTCGTCAGAGGAGTTCCGCACCGCAACTCTCGACACCCTTGCCTCAAACGAGGCACTCTTGGAGGAGTACACCCTGCTGCTTAGTCGCCTCACAGCACTTCGTGCGGAGTATCGTAAGATGGAGAGCGAGATGGAGGCGGCACGCAAAGACGAGGAGTGGTTGCGCTACACCGTCGAGGAGTTTCGCGCGGCTAAGCTACGTGAGGACGAGCAGAAAGATACCGAGCAGAAGCTCGCAATATTGGAGTCCGCCGAGAGCATTGGCGAGGCGCTAACCACACTACGCAACACCCTCGACGAGGAGGAGTTAGGCGTGCTTGTGTCGCTATCACGCTCGGAGCGTGAGCTCGAGGCGTTGGGCGATAGCTATCCCGCTGGCCACGCTCTTGCCGAGCGCCTACACGCTGTAGTTGAGGAGCTTAAGGATATTAGTGCAACGGCTGCCGACGAGGCAGAGAGCATTGATGCCGACCCTGAGAAGTTGCAGAAGCTAAGCGACAGACTAAATACGATTTACTCGCTCGAGATTAAGCATCGTGCCGAGTCGTACGACGACCTCTTGGCTAAGGCCGAGGAGTTTGAGCGCCGATTGGCATCAATCGACAATAGCGACACCGAGCTACTTAACAAGCGCGAGGAGATAGCTTCGCTCGAGGCAGAGTGTAGGAATATTGCAACCAAGATTCACGATGCACGTGTTGAGGTATGCGCGCCGTTCGAGGAGAAGATTGTTGCGATACTTCAGAAGTTGGGCATGGAGGATGCACGCTTCGAGGTGGCAATAACCCTTACTGATAACTTCACGCCGAGCGGTACAGATAGCATCGCTTATCTCTTTACGGCTAACCGCACCACAAAGCCCGCACCTATCGAGCGCATAGCCTCAGGTGGTGAGCTTTCACGTGTGATGCTTGCACTCAAGGCGATACTTGTCGAGAAGATTAAGCTGCCTACGGTGATATTTGACGAGATTGACACAGGCGTGTCGGGGCGTATTGCCGACGCCATGGGCGAGATTATTGCCGACATGGCGACAAAGATGCAGGTTGTTGACATCACGCACCTGCCACAGGTGGCTTCGAAGAGTGGTGCACACTTTGTTGTATATAAGAGCGAGGGCAAGACCAACATCCGCCGCCTAAGCAAAGTGGAGCGCATCGACGAGATTGCCAAGATGCTGTCTGGCAGCGAGATATCGGACGCAGCACGCCGTCAAGCAAAAATCCTCTTGGGTTAGCCCAAGAGGATTCATTTTTAGGTGAAAGGTGAGAAGTGAAAAGTAAGGTGTCTGCGACGCTATTTCATGGTATGGCATCCTGAATGAGAGTGAAGAATCTCGAGGTTAGCACCACCTGAGAGATGTTTCGCCAAGGCTCAACATGACAGATAAATTAGTAAAGAGTAATATTTTCGTTACTACTCACTACCAAGATAGAATCCAATTTGTTGTCAGAAGGGGTTAGGCTTGGTCTATTGCAAAAGTGAGCACCCGAGGATAGTAGTAAACCTACAGCCTCGGGTGCTCAACTTTTAGCAATGGGCCAAGAATGGCCCCTTATCACAACAAATTAAAGAAGTTTCTTCTTCGATGGTATTACGATAAAGTCTTTGAGGTAGAATGGCTCGAAGTATGCCAAATCCTCGAACTTGCCAGCATTGAATGCCTCCTCGGCAAGGCTAACAATGCCACGTGCCGATGGCACAACATCCTCAATAATAGCATCTGGCAACATCTCGGCACACTTCCTTGCGCCGTTACCAAAGATAACAAACTTACCCTTAGAACGCCACTCATTAAAACTCTCCTCGGTAACCACCTCGGCAACAACATCGCTCTGTGCCTTACCCTCAACGTCGAAAACCTGAGCATATACCTCCATGCGGCGAGCATCGACCATTGGGCAGAGCTTAGCCTGCGACCAATCCTCCTCCTCGATATCGAGGATACCCGCCTCGAAGTCCTCGCGTGCCACCTCAGCCAAGGCGTCGAGCGAGCCGATGGCGATAAGTGGAATGTTGAGAGCATAACACATACCCTTAGCAAACGACACGCCTATGCGCAAGCCCGTATAGGAGCCTGGGCCCTTACCCACGGCAATAGCGTCGATATCCGATGGCTGAACGCCCGTCTCACGCAGAAGTTCATTGACGAACAATGCCACCTTCTTGGCATGGTCGCGACCCTCGTCGCTCTCGCGAAGCGCCATGAGCTCGCCATCGTTGGCAAGAGCCACCGAGCAAATATCTGTACCTGTCTCTATTGATAATATAAGTGCCATATTTTGCTGTTATCTATTGTTTTTCATCGCCTTATCCATCTCGCGCTTAGCGTCGTTCTCCTTGATATACTCACGCTTATCGTAAGCCTTACGACCACGAGCAAGACCAATAGCCACCTTTGCTAAGCCTCGCTCCGTGAGGAATAGCCTTAGACCCACAACCGTGAGTCCTCGATCCTGCAACGAGCGCTGCAGTTTGTTGAGCTCCTTGCGATTAAGCAGCAGCTTGCGGTCGCGCTTGGGAACATGGTTGTTGCACGTACCCCATGCATACTCGGCAATGTTTATGTTACGAATCCACAACTCGTTACGCTCGAAATAGCAGTACGAATCAACGAGCGACGCCTTGCCTAAGCGCAACGCCTTAATCTCGGTGCCCACAAGCACGATGCCTGCGATGTACTCCTCCAAAATCTCGTAGTCGAAGGTAGCTCGCTTGTTGCGGATATTTATATTTTTATAGTCTGCCATATCTTATTATTTCGTTAGCACCCTGTTCGGCACATATTTTGCCACTCTATGAGTGGGTGTTCGGCAAAGGTAACTAATTCTTTTATCTTTGATATGTTTTACACATCTTTAGTTTATTTTCTGTTTGCACACCGCCAACGTAGTGATACGGAGGTAAGCCGGGCACCCATTTTTTCAGGCTAAATAACTCTTTTTGTCACCTGCGCAAGCTTCACACGTGCCACATGTAGCTTGGTAAGCTGCGCCATGATTTGCGACATCTCCTCGTCGGTAACGTCGGGCGATGCCAAGCGGCGCTGGTTCTCCTCGATACGTCGCTCAAGGGTGCGTAGCTTGTACATATCCATAACCTGGGGCACGCCATTAGCCAGCTGCTCCTCAGCACTCTCGATATGCACCTCCTTCTGCTCCCAAATACGGCTGATGACGTAGTTGTCGTCGGAGGTTAGCAAATCTACAACTATGCGGCTCACATCGGGGTTCGAGTGGTTTACGAAGCGGTGCGTAGCCACCTCAACGCCAATACCGAGGCGGTCACTCTCCGTGCGATACTCCTCGTATATGGTGCGGTAGTCGGGATATACAAACGTTAGCTGGTCGGCATCGAGCTCCGAGAAGATGAAGTCGGCAACGTTGTAGTCGATATACTCCTTATCTTCGAGCAACGTGAAGTTTAGGTGACCATACTTCAAGAGATATTTAACTATCTCGCGCTCAAGCGTCTGCATGGTTGTACCAAGCGTAGCATCGACGGGGATATGCTCGCTATGAGGCTGAGGCGTATTAGGCATCTGCTCTGCCTGCTTATACTCACGCTCACGGCTCTGCTGTCGTTGGATAAACTCACGAGCCTCGCGATTACCCCTCACACCATCGACACTACGTGCCACCTCCACGCCGAGCGTATCCACGGGAATTTGCATAATCTCGGCACAGTAGCGCACATACTCCTGGCGCTTGATAGCATCGGGGATAAGGGCAATGCTCTCGACCATGGCACGTATAGCCTCCGAGCGAGTCATCGGGTCGGTAGCCTCGCCAAGAAGTAGGTGTGCCTTGAAGGCGAGGAAGTCTTGCGACTCGTTGCGGATATACTCGCGCAGCTCCTCGGAAGAGTGTGCACGAGCAAAGGTATCTGGGTCGTGCTCCTCGGGAAGTAGCACAATGCGAACATTGAGGTTCTCCTTGAGGATAAGATCGACACCACGCAATGCCGCCTTAACACCCGCCTTATCACCATCATACATCAGCGTGATGTTCTTCGAGAAGCGGGCAACAAGGCGTATCTGCTCCTCGGTAAGTGATGTTCCAGAGGATGCCACAACATTCTCGACACCCGCCTGGTGCATCGATATAACGTCGGCATAACCCTCAACCATTATCACCATGTCCTCCTGCTGAATAGCCTTCTTAGCAAAGAAGAGGCCATAGAGCTCTCGACTCTTTGAGTATATCTCGCTCTCGGGCGAGTTCTGGTATTTAGCAACCTTCTTGTCGGTACGCAACGTACGACCACCAAAGGCAACCACACGTCCCGAGACGTTGTGTACGGGGAAGATAACACGATCGTAGAACCTATCACGCAGCATGCCGTCCGACTCTCGCTTAATAGATAGTCCTGTCGAGAGCAGAAACTCCTCCTTATATCCTGCCGAGCGAGCGTCAGAAGAGAAGCGGTCGCCACGTGAGGGGCAGAAGCCGAGGCCAAACTTGCGGATTGTGGCATCGCTAAAGCCACGGAGCGACGAGAAGTAGGTAAGAGCCACACTGCGGCCCTCGTCCTCGGAGTACATATATCGCTGGAAGTAGTCTGCCGCCCACTGGTTGAGGGCAAACATGCTCTCGCGATTGTTGTTACGCTGAATATCCTCCTCGCTAATGGCCTCCTCCCTAACCTCGATGCCATAGCGCTTGGCAAGCACCTTAAGTGCCTCGGGATAGGAGATATTCTCGCTCTCCATCACGAAGTTAACGGCATTTCCCGCCTTGCCACAACCGAAACACTTATATATGCCACGAGCCGGCGAGACAACAAACGATGGTGTCTTCTCCTGATGGAAAGGACAGCACGCCTGATAGTTCGCACCCTTACGTTTGAGTGTGACATAGTCGCCAACAACATCTACGATATTGACAGCACTAAATATTCGGTCTATGGTTTCACGATCAATCATTCGTGCAAAGGTACTAAAAATTGCTGAAATTAATATGCTCTCATCTATTTTGCCAAATAATTTTTTTTTCTTACCTTTGTTAGTTGTTAAGAACAAACGTTCTTATATAGGCTTAAAACCAAAACTA
Organism: Alistipes sp.; assembly: GCA_017631275.1. Taxonomy (GTDB): domain Bacteria; phylum Bacteroidota; class Bacteroidia; order Bacteroidales; family Rikenellaceae; genus Alistipes. The sequence goes on along the minus strand of JAGBTQ010000002.1, from coordinate 61,648 downwards.
AACACAATACCTTAAAATGAACAAAGACACACAGATTTTTGATTTGATCGCTGAGGAGCGTTCACGTCAAACCAAAGGAATCGAGCTTATCGCATCGGAGAACTTCGTTAGCGACCAGGTGATGGCTGCAATGGGCTCTGTATGTACAAATAAGTATGCCGAGGGCTACCCTGCTGCACGCTACTATGGCGGCTGCGAGGTTGTTGACAAGATCGAGAACCTTGCCATCGAGCGCATCTGCAAGCTCTACGGTGCTGAGTATGCCAACGTGCAGCCTCACTCAGGTGCTCAGGCTAACATGGCAGTATTCTTCGCTTGCCTCAAGCCAGGCGACACATTCATGGGTCTTGACCTCTCGCACGGTGGTCACCTATCACACGGTTCACCTGTGAACATGTCGGGCATGTACTTTAACGCCATAGGCTACAAGCTCAAGGAGGAGACTGGCAACATCGACTACGAGGAGATGGAGGCACTCGCCTTGGAGCACAAGCCAAAACTCATCATCGGTGGTGCTTCAGCATTCTCTCGTGAGTGGGACTACAAGCGCATGCGCGAGATCGCAGATAAGATTGGTGCTTTGCTCCTCATTGATATGGCTCACACAGCAGGTCTTATCGCTGCAGGCTTGTTGGACAACCCAGTGAAGTATGCCCACATCGTAACATCTACAACTCACAAGACATTGCGTGGTCCTCGTGGCGGTATCATTCTCATGGGCAAGGACTTCGACAACCCTTGGGGCTACACAACACCTAAGGGCGTAGTGAAGAAGATGTCGCAGATTTTGAACTCAGCAGTATTCCCAGGCATCCAGGGCGGTCCACTCGAGCACGTTATCGCAGCTAAGGCTGTTGCCTTTGGCGAGGCACTCACACCTGAGTACAAGGAGTATCAGAAGCAGGTGGTTAAGAACTCACAGGCTTTGGCTGAGGCACTCACTAAGCGTGGCTACAAGATCGTATCGGGCGGCACTGACAACCACCTTATGTTGGTTGACCTTCGCACCAAGTTCCCAGAGCTCACAGGTAAGCTTGCTGAGAAGTGCTTGGTAGCTGCCGACATCACCACAAACAAGAATATGGTGCCATTCGACTCACGCACACCATTCACCACATCTGGTTTGCGCTTTGGTACTCCAGCCATCACAACACGTGGTGTTAAGGAGGACAAGATGGACTATATCGCAGAGCTTATCGACCGCGTACTCAGCGACCCTGAGAACGAGGAGAACATCGCAGCAGTACGCAAGGATGTTAATGCAATGATGCAGGAGTATCCTTTGTTTGCTTGGTAGTAGATAGCTTTACTTAAAACAATAGGGAGTGATTCAATAATCATATTGATCGCTCCCTTTATATTAGATTGATGGACAACATTTTAAGCTTCCTCGAAGGCATACACCTCAACGATAGCAAGGAGTGGTTTTTTGCTAATCGCCGAGCCTATATCGAGGCATTTGCGACAAATGCCGAGAATACTCAAAAGCTCGCAAAGATGATTGGCAAGTACGACACCGCAATCGGCTATCTTAGGCTTGCCGATTGTAGCTTTCCACTACCCCGCCACTATAAGCTTAAGCACAGCGACCGCACCTACAACGACTACTTCGGAGGATTCTTCGCTCGCGGCGGTAAGCGTAGCGGATATGCCGGCTACTACTACCACATCGCTGCCGAGGGGTCGAATAGTGGCGACTCGCTCTTGGCTGTGGGCATATTCAACCCCAGCCGTGAGGTGCTGGAGTGGTTTAGGGAGGATGCCGTAAAAAATGGCTCAACAATCAACGAACTTATCCGTGCCACTGGCTTTCAGTTGCTCGAGCGCGACAGATTTCAGCGCCTACCCAAGGGCATGAACATAGAGGAGGAGTATCGCGACCTACTACTCCAGCGCCACATAATGCTCGTTAAGCGTGTCGGCACAAAGTGGTTTCTTAACGACAACTGGCTGGAGCGCACAGCCCGCACCTTCAAACGTTGCAAGCCTTTTATCGACTACGTAAATGCCATCATCGACGAGCATAAGCTTGGCATAAAGCGAGTAAACGACGACAACTTATAACTTAGCAATCAAAAACATAGGCATGCAAAAGTTTTTAGCATTCACCACTCTGCTAATCTCTCTTCTTGTTGTATCGTGCGAGGTTGAGCACATCAGACCAACACAAGCGATAAGCATCACCTCATCAACAAGTGTTGAGGTTGGACGCTACGCAGGAGAGTTTGTGGTTAGCTACACAGCAGACTCTACCCCCGAGATAAGCCTTAGCTCTGAGTGGCTACGCATAATGAGCAACGATAGTGGCAAGGCAACCATTCTCTACGACACAAACGACACAGGAGGCATACGCCAAGCAGCCGTAGTATTTAGCCACGAAGCGAGCAAGGCTACGGTTGTTGTAACACAATCGAACGAGAACTTAACGCCCACAATCTCACTTATCGACGAGTCTGTCATCGAGCTTGATCGCTGCGGTCAGTTAGTGGAGATTGGCTACACAATCCAAAACACCAACCCCGAAGATTATGTCTATGCCAAGACCTCGGCAGAGTGGATATACTCTATCGACTGCAAAACTAGTAGCAACAAGATAGCACTTGGTGTGGCAACCAACACCTCGGGCAAAGAGCGCTCAACAACAATAACCATTGGCTACGGCTCAGCAACAGTTGATGGCGACACTCCAAACACTCGCATCTTTGCCAAGGAGTTTACATTCATCTCTGATACTCCTGGCACATCAAACATCGCTATGGCGTGGACTACACACTACAACCTCGCTGAGGTGGCAGCAGTAGATGCTGAGCACTGAGCAGACTATGCCTCATACGATGGCTATGCCCTACTACCAATCTCGATTAGCGGAGTAAGCGAGGAGGATCAGGTATATTACATGCTCGACACACGACCACTCGACTGGTACAACAAAGATTCGCAGTGGCTAGCAGAGGTGGCTCAGGATAAGCACCTTAAAAACCACTACTCAAACTGCTACCTTAAGCTTGAGTATGAGCGCGAATATATCGTCATTGCCGTAGCAAAAGACAAGAACGGCAACTTCGGCAAGTTGTTCAAGGCCGAGCTATACCTCTACAAGAGCGACTCAGCAGATGTTGCAAACTATAGCTACGTCGAGGTTAAGTAGAGTATCTCGCACAACATAAAAACGTCCGTAGGGAATTGCCTACGGACGTTTTTTTATTAAGCTACTCGACCCCTACTCCTCGTCTAAGTCTGCCTCGGCAAGAGCCTTTGATGTTTGTTGTTTCTTGGTTGGCAGACCCAACTTTTTGAGCCTCTCGCCAAGACGCACTATATTATTATTACCCGTGTGTAGGCGCTTATATGCCTCGTCGTACTTGCTCTTAGCCGTGTCGAGTGCCGAGCCTACACCATCAAGCTGCTCTGTAAAGACCACCAACTGCTCATAGAGCTTGGTCGCCTTATCTACAATCTCTGCCTGATTCTTTGTCTGCTCGTCGCGTCGCCACATATCGCCAACCATCTTCAACAATGCAAAGAGGTTTGTGGGCGACGAGATGATAATCTTTCGGCGATATGCCTCTTCCCAGATGGTGTTATCCTCCTTCAACGCCTCCAAAAATGCGGGCTCGGTAGGTATAAACATAATCACAAAGTCGGGCGAGTTGATAAGCTTCTGATACTCCTTGAGAGCCAACTCCTGAACATGCTTCTTTACCGACTGCACATGCTCCGCCAACGCCTGACGGCGCTCAGCCTCACTCTCTGCCTCCGCGTAGCGAACATATGCCGTGAGCGACACCTTCGAGTCGATGACTATCGAGCGCTCCTCGGGCAGCGACAGCACCACATCGGGACGTAGGTTCTGACCCTCCTCACCCTTGATATTCTGCTGGATATGATAGTGTATGCCCTTGACCAAACCTGTGCTCTCGAGGATAGTCTCGAGGTATGCCTCACCCCAGTCGCCCTGCACCTTTGAGTTACCCTTGAGGGCATCGGTTAGGTTGGCTGCCGACGAGGTCATCTGTTGGTTGAGCTTAATAAGGTTATCTAGCTCATTCTTAAGCGCTCCACGCTGCTCATTTTCATGGGCATAGATGCGCTCAACACGCTCACGAAAGTCGGTAATATTATCCTTAAAAGGCTTCAACAACAGATCCAACGAGTCGCGATTTGCCTGGCGCAGGTTGTGCTGATGCTCTGCAAGAATCTCGTTTGCAAGGTTTTTAAACTCGCTCTTCATAGTGCGCTCCGTAGCCTCACGCTCGCTACGCATCTGCTCGATACTTCTCTTTAGGGCATCGCGCTCACTCTGAGTGCGAACATGGGCTATGCGCTCCTCATTAAGCTGCTGCTGTGCGCTATTCACACCCGCCTCGAGCTCTGCGATACGAGCCTCGCACCTCGATTTTTCGTCGCTCTTAGCCTTGTCGTTGCGCTGCCACATAACATATACAGCAATGAGTGTTACTACTAAGAGTGCTATCAAAACAAGAAATATGGTCGAAATAGTATCCATTTTAAATTATGGTTAGTGGTTATCTACAAGCAAAGATACAAAACTATTCGAAGAATAGTGCGCTAAATCAAAACATTTTTTGTAATTTTGTCCATTCATAGAACGATAACCCTAAAACAACCTAAAATAGTATGAGAAGAATTATTGCTCCATCGGTGCTTTCTGCCGATTTCGGTAATCTTAACAAGGATATGGAGATGCTCCAGCGCTCAGAGGCTGAGTGGGTGCATGTCGATGTTATGGACGGTGTGTTTGTGCCAAACATCTCGTTCGGCTTTCCCCTCATGAAGCCACTCCGCAAGGGCACCACTAAAGTCTTGGACGTGCATCTTATGATCACTGCGCCCGAGAAGTATGTAGAGCGTTTCGTGGAGGCGGGTGCCGACTACGTGACATTCCACTACGAGGCTACCGAGAACATTCAGCAGTGCATCGACCTTATCCGCAAGGCGGGTGCTAAGGTGGGTATCTCAATCAAGCCTGGCACTGAGCCTGAGGTGTTGGACAAGTGGATTGAGCAGCTCGACCTTATTCTTGTGATGAGCGTGGAGCCTGGCTTCGGTGGTCAGAAGTTCATGCCATCGTCTATTGCTAAGTGCGAGTACCTAAGCCGTAAGAAGCAGGAGTTAAAGCTTGACGAGCTAATCATCGAGGTTGATGGTGGCATCTCGGCAGCTAACTCACGTCTTTTGTTCGACGCTGGTGCCGAGGCTTTGGTTGCGGGTAGCTCAGTGTTTGGTGCTGAGAACCAGGAGCAGGCAATCATCGATATGCTAAATTCATAATATTCAGATATTAAGCGTGATCTCGTTAGACAATCTCTCAGTAAGCTACGGAGGCTGGACGCTCTTCGACTCGATATCCTTCATGATTAATCCCAAAGACCGCATAGGCCTTGTGGGAAAGAATGGTGCAGGCAAGACCACCCTACTGCGCATCATCACTGGCGAGCAGCAGCCCACCGAGGGCGCTGTGTCAATCAACAGCGAGTGCACAATAGGCTATCTTCCTCAGCAGATGCGTGTTGCCGACACAACAACACTCGTTGATGAGACTGCCAAGGCCTTCGACGAGGTGATACGCATAGAGCGAGATATTGAGCGCCTAACAGAGGAGATTGCCGCACGCACCGACTACGAGTCGGAGGAGTATGCCACGCTTATTCACCGCCTCAACGATGCTAACGACCGCTACCACATCTTGGGTGGCGACACGCGCGAGGCAGACATCGAGCGCACGTTGCTCGGCTTAGGATTTAAGCGTAGTGACTTCGAGCGCCCCACACGCGAGTTCTCGGGAGGCTGGCGCATGCGTATCGAGCTTGCAAAGCTCTTGCTACGTCGCCCCTCGATATTCCTCCTCGATGAGCCTACCAACCACCTCGACATCGAGAGTATTCAGTGGTTGGAGGACTACCTCAAAAACTACAATGGCGCAGTGTTGCTAATATCGCACGATAGAGCCTTCCTCGATAATGTGACAACACGCACTGTCGAGCTTTCGCTAGGTAAGGTCTACGACTATAAGGTGCCCTACTCGAAGTATGTTGTCTTGCGCGCCGAGCGCCGAGCACAGCAGATGGCGGCATACGAAAATCAGCAGCGACTAATCGAGAAGACCGAGGAGTTTATCGAGAAGTTTAGATACAAGCCAACAAAGAGCAACCAGGTGCAGTCGCGCGTAAAGCAGCTCGAGAAGCTGGAGCGCATAGAGGTTGATGAGGAGGATCTATCACGCCTAAACATCAAGTTTCCACCCGCGCCACGCTCAGGACAGATTGTTGCCGAGGTAAAGGAGGTGGGCAAGGCATTCGACCAGAAGCGCATATTCTCGGGTGCTGAGTTTACCATTGAGCGCGGACAGAAGATTGCTCTTGTGGGCCGTAATGGCGAGGGTAAGACCACCTTTGCGCGAATACTCCTCGGCGAGCTGGAGGCTACCGAGGGTATGATAAAGCTCGGTGCTAACGTCAACATCGGCTACTACGCCCAGAACCAGGACGACCTTATGGACGGCGAGTTTACGGTGTTCGACACCCTCGACAGAGTGGCTGTAGGCGACATTCGCACACGCCTAAGAGATATTCTCGGTGCTTTCCTATTCCGTGGCGAGGATATCGACAAGAAGGTAAAGGTATTGTCGGGTGGTGAGCGCTCACGCCTTGCCATGGCGCGCCTCATGCTCGAGCCATACAACCTGCTTATCCTCGACGAGCCTACCAACCATATGGATATGCGCTCGAAGGATATTTTGAAGGAGGCACTCATGAAGTTCGACGGCACGGTAGTGGTTGTGTCGCACGACAGAGAGTTCCTCGACGGCCTTGTGGATCGCATCTACGAGTTTAGAGATGGTGGCGTAAGAGAGTATCTTGGCGACATCTGGTACTTCCTCGAGAAGCGTAAGGTGGAGTCGTTGCAAGATATTGAGCGCCACGACAAGCCTGCGGCGCAGAAGAGCGTGGAGAGCAACACCGGCAAGCTCTCGTATGAGCAGAAGAAGGAGCAGGAGAAGCTTCTGCGCAAGCTACGCAAAAACGTGGAGATGATCGAAGAGGAGGCAGCAAAAGTAGAGAAGGAGATTGCCGACTTCGACGCTAAGTTTGCCGTGGCTACGGAGTACAATGCCGACGACTACACAAAGTATAACGCCCTCAAGGAGCGCTACGACCACCTCATGCACGAGTGGGAGAAGGCGTCGTATGAGGTAGAGATAACCGAACAAAGTTAACACACAATATGGAGAAGGAGAATATTATTTTTGGTATCCGCCCCGTTGCCGAGGCTATCGAGGCACGCAAGCAGATTGAGCGCATCTACATTAAGAAGGGCGCTGAGGGTCAGCTAATGACCGACCTCAAGGATCTCATGGCACGCCACCACCTACGCTATCAGGAGGTGCCTATCGAGAAGCTAAACCGCCTAACACGCGGTAACCACCAGGGCGTTGTGGCGCAGATTGCAGCCATTGACTACGCCTCGCTGGAGGATATCTTGGAGCGTGTGCCCGAGGACGAGACACCTCTTATCGTGGTGTTCGACGGTGTTACCGACGTGCGTAACTTCGGAGGTATTGCCCGCTCGGCAGAGTGCGCTGGTGCTCACGGCCTTATCACGCCACTCAAGAACTCAGCACCTGTAAATGGCGACGCTATACGCTCGTCGGCTGGTGCTTTGCAAAATATTCCAGTATGTCGCGTAGGCTCTATCCGCAACACCCTCAAGGCGTTGCAGGCCGATGGTTTCCAGATTGTTGCAGCCACGGAGAAGAGCCGCAAACTACTCTACGATGCCGACTTTAAGAAGCCTACCGTGATTGTCATGGGCGCCGAGGATAAGGGTATCTCGAAGGAGGTTCTAAAGCTCTGCGACGAGCAGCTTGCCATTCCGCTTATCGGCCACACCGAGTCGCTCAACGTATCGGCAGCAGCAGCCATCATGCTCTTCGAGGTTGTGCGCCAGAGAATTGGCGACTAATGGGCTTGGTGCACCACCCTACGCTTGGAGTAATAGAGTGTGTTCGTTCAGTGCGAGCACGCTCTATTCGTCTTGTTGTGCGTGGCGATGGTAGTCTGCGCCTTAGCTACCCGATATTTGCTAATCGCAGTCGTGCCATAGCCTTTGCCGAGAGCCGCCGAGAGTGGATTGAACTTACACGCCAACGCCTTGCTGAGCGCCGAGCAAGCTACCCGACTATTACGCCACAAGATGTTGAGCGCCTACGCCGCGAGGCACGAGCATATATCCCCACCGCGCTTCGTCACCTTGCCTCGAAGCATGGCTTTAGCTACACCACGCTACGCATCTCCTCGGCACACACCCGCTGGGGGTCGTGCAGCGGACGCAATGGCATATCTATATCTATGTTTGTGATGATGCTACCCGAGCACCTTCGCGAGTTTATACTCCTTCACGAGCTCTGCCACACACGCCATCACAACCACTCCGCAGCATTTCATGCGTTGCTTAACTCGCTTGTCGAGCATAAAGAACAAGAGCTCAACGCCGAACTACGCAAATATAAAATTCCGAAGATAAGCAACTAGATTTCTTGTGGTTTGTCGCAGAGTGCGGCTTATCACAATAAATACAAAAAAAGCCAACCAAAATAATTTGGTCGGCTTTCTTTGTGGTTGAGCTACCGAGATTCGAACTCAGAATAACAGAACCAAAATCTGCTGTGTTACCGTTACACCATAGCTCAATCGTTGCTCGTAAGCGGTGCAAAGATAGTCTATTTTTTTTAATTAGCAAAATTTTAGCCACCATGTTACTCCAACCTCAACGTTTCGGTGGGGTTACTCTTCAATATCCCTATTATGAAAACGCTGACGATACTCTATTGGCGTACACCCCTCGGCCTTGCGGAAAAGACGAGATAGGTGGTGAGGGTGCTTAAAACCAAGCACATAGGCAATGTGACCTATCGAGCAGTTTTCGCGCTCGAGATATATCTTAATCTCCTCAACAATGCGTCTGTGGATATGCTCCTGCGCCGAGACGTTGCCATACTTACGCATAAGGTCGCCAAGATAATTAGCCGATATACTTAGTTTCTCGGCACACCAGGCAACCGTAGGCAGCATCTTATGATTTTTAGGTGATGAAAAATGGTCGTTTAGCAACATATCCACACGACGCATAATATCATTATTTCGAACAACCTTATCATGATCACGACGGTCATAGAAACGCAGACATTGCGTAAGAAGGACAGCAATGCCTGAGACGATAATACGATTAGTATATCGGTCGATTTCATGATACTGCTCTGTACGAATCGAGCGCATGCAATTATCTACAAGCTGCAACTCATCGGCATCAAGATACATCGGCATTGAGTGAAGCTCACCAAAGAAGTAGTAGTCCGACATGCGATTAGCAAGGAGTGTTCCCTGCAACACGTCGGGGTGGAAACATAGCAACCAACCCTTAGATGGCGCTGAAACCCCCGAGCTATAGCGTCCATACTGACCTGGCTTGGTAAAATAGAGACGTGCGGCATATCCAGCATTGGCATCTTCCTCAAAGACACATGTCACACAATACAATCCAAAACGCTTAACGACATGCGTTACGGTGCCTACTTCCTCTAAGCTGATTACACTAACAAGATCGTTTGACGACTGAACGCCAAGATATTCAGTTACGGCGTTTACCGTATCAAATGCAGTAACGTGATCATTACTCATAACCCCAAAAAGTATTAGTGAACGACGTAGTTATCGTTCATGTAGTAAAAATGGTTATACATTCAGTAATACAGCTATTGCCTAACTACGTGTATTACACTACCTTTGCACCGCAGTTAACACAATAGTGCTTAACCATATTTTAGTGCTGGTGCGTATATAGCAGCCAATTGGGGTTATAAGCTTTCCTTTGGATTTTATAATTTGGTTGCTTATGGGGGAATACGCATCAGCCTTTTTTATATTCTATAGCTTAGATAGGAACTTCTCGCGATTTACCACAAAACGTACATGGTCACCCTCGCCGATGAGCGTCTCGCCATCGTAAGCCGAGATCTTAAAGGTAAGTTTACGGCCATCAACCTCCGTAAGTTCGGCACGCGCCTCAACAATATTACCCACCTTCGAAGGCTTAAGGTGCGATGTAGAAATCATAGAGCCCACTGTTGTCTCGCCCTCGCCAAGGTGCAACGCCACAGCAAGCATTGCTGCATTCTCCATAAGTGCAACCATCGCAGGTGTTGCAAGCACAGCCATGTCGCCAGAGCCGATAAACTCGGCAGTGTTGCCAGCCTCAACACGCATCACGCTGTTGTGTTTTAGTCCTACTTCAAGCATAATATTTCAATTTTAATTGTTTCTCTACTACAAAAATAGTGATTTTCCTCAATATATAAAATTAAATATCGGACTATTTCGTTATCTTTGTGAAAAGATATCTCATAATATGCATCTACGCACGATATTTCTGCTACTCATGCTTAGCACCCTACTGCCCACCGAGAGCTCGGCGCAGGCACGTAGGCAGCGTGTGTATGGTGCACAGTCGGCACGCTGGGAGGTGAATGCTCAGGGCGACTCCACGCTACATATCACCGTGATGACCGTACCTATATATAAACGTAATAGGGATATAAAGCGCTACCAGCGCATGGTCGTAGCTGTTAAGAAGGTCTATCCTCTGGCCATAGATGCTGCTCGCCGCCTCGAGGATTTGAACGAGCGCTTAGCAGAGTTTGAGCGTCGCAAAGATCGTAAGGGATATACCAAGGCGCTGGAGGATGCTCTCAAGGAGGAACTCACGCCCGTGCTGTGGAAGATGACGCGCTACGAGGGTGTTATTCTGCTCAAGCTCCTCGATCGCGAAACCAAACACACGGCATTCAATATTGTCAAGAATATACGCTCGGGCTTCACCGCCAACTTCTACCAAATTCTTGCCCGCATGTTTGGCAACAACCTCAAATTGGAGTACGACCCCAAGGGCGAAGATGCCATGCTCGAGCAGATTGTGCTCTACTATAAGGCGGGACTGCTGTAAGAGGTGAAAGGTGAGAGGTGAAAAGTGAAAAGTGAAAGGTAAGGTGTGCTTCGCACGAGATTTATTTAATGGGACGAATGGGACAGATGGGATAAATAGGATAATTCCCATCGAGCATCAGCGTTACCCATCACCCCCATCGAGCGTCAGCGTTCCCATTTACCCCAGCCCCTGTCACCTCCTTCAGAGTGAAATAATTTGTTGTCAGAAGGGTGCCGAGTGCTACACTCGGCAAAAATGCCACCGATGGGTAGTACTTGACGTACGTCCCATTGTCGGGACTCTTTTTGCTAGCGGCGGCAGATGCGCCCTTATCACGAGAAATAAATTTGTTGTTAGAAGGGGTTAGATTTGGCTTATCGCAAAAGTGAGCACCCGAGGATAGTACTCAAACGTACAGCCTCGGGTGCTCAACTTTTTGGGATAGGTCGAAGATGACCCCTTATCACAACAAATTACTTGAGTTTTGCAGCAACTTTTTCAAGCATATCCTTAGTCATCGACTCAAGATCCCACTCTGGCTTCCAGCCCCACTCCTCGCGTGCGCAAGTGTCGTCCAAAGAGTTTGGCCAGCTGCGTGAAATCTGATCCTTAACAGGGTCTACGTTGTACTCCATCTGGAAACCTGGCACGTGGCGCTCAACAACCTCGCGAATGATCTCTGGTGTGAAGCTCATTGCAGCAATGTTGAACGAGTTGCGGTGCTTAAGCTTAGATGGATCAGCCTCCATAAGCTCAACTGTAGCACGCAATGCATCAGGCATATACATCATATCCATATATACATCTGGAGCGATGTTACATACGAACTTGTTACCCTTGATTGCCTCGTAGTAGATCTCTACTGCGTAGTCGGTAGTACCGCCACCAGGAAGAGTCACGTTAGAGATGATACCTGGGAAACGTACCGAACGTGTATCAACGCCGAAGCGTGAGTGGTAGTAGTTAGACAAAAGCTCACCAGTCACCTTGCACACACCGTAGATAGTGTTTGGCTGCATAACAGTGTCCTGAGGAGTCTTGTCGCGTGGGAAGTCACCACCAAAAGCACCGATAGAGCTTGGAGTGAAGACTGCACAGTTGTTCTCGCGAGCGATCTCCAAAGAGTTCTCCAACGCACCCATGTTGATGCGCATAGCAAGCTGAGGGTTCTTCTCGCCTGTAGCCGACAAAAGTGCCACGAGGTTGAAGATAGAGTCAATGTTGTACTTCTTTACAAGCTCAGCATACTGACTAGCGTCGAGAGCGTCAAGAGCCTCAAATGGGCCAGCCTCGGCCAAAACAGCATTGTGCTTAACATCGGTTGCAAGGACATTCGATGCACCGTAGATTGAGCGAAGATATGGCACCAACTCAGATCCAATCTGACCACCGGCACCCAAAACCAAAATACGCTTCATTAGATTTTATCTTTAATTATAAGTTTTAGGATCAGTTCCCGAAAGCGCTACCATTTTCAATGGCACTCTATTCAATATGCAAAGGTAGTTATTTTTGTCAAATCTTGTACACATTACCAACATTTTTTGTCATTTTCTCTCTCTACTAATCTATTTTTTTAATACCTTTGTCCATGAAGGCGGGAAAAAGGGTCTTCTTAACACCCCACTTCGCCACATTAAACCATGCAAAGTGTTGTGGAGTCGTTACTCGAATATGGATATTTAGGGCTCTTTCTCGGGGCATTTCTCGCAGCTACGGTCTTTCCGTTTAGCTCCGACGTGCTACTCATAGGCATGCTTGCCCTCGGTGGCGATCCCGTAGCGACCGTGACAGTGGCAACCCTCGGCAACTGGCTCGGAGGCCTAACATCATACTGGGTGGGCTGGCTTGGTAAGCTAGAGTGGCTGGAGCGATGGTTTAGAGTGAAGCACGAGACAATAGAGCGGCACCGAGCAAAGGTTGAGCGGTGGGGAGCACTCCTCGCGCTGATGACATGGCTGCCGTTTGTGGGCGATGTTTTTGCCATAGTCCTCGGCTTCTACAAGGCTCGGTTCCTACCCTCGGCACTATGGATGTTTGTGGGCAAGTGCGGCAGATTTGTGGTGTGGGCACTTATCGTAGGAGCCTTTACAATGTAACAAATTATAAACTAATAACTTAACAAGAGATGAAAAGACTATTTACTTTGGCTCTTGCGCTTATGTCAGTGGGCACACTTAGCGCACAGCAGGACACGGGAGGCATCAGCGAGGCTATGCTCAAAGAGATTCGTGCATCGTACACCGAGGATGCTGCCGACCGTGCAGCACGCAACGCCATGGCGCAGACACCTATCGCCACGCTTGCAACAAATAGCGATAACCTCGCAATGATCGACACCAACTTCTCGCACCGCGTGAAGACTAAGGGCATCACCGACCAGCAGCAGTCGGGTCGTTGCTGGTTGTTCACAGGTCTTAATGTGTTGCGTGCACAGATGATCGAGGAGTACGACCTCGGCGAGTTGACATTCTCGCACAACTACCTCTTCTTCTACGACCAGTTGGAGAAGTGCAACCTCTTCCTTCAGGCCGTTATCGACACCAAGCACCTCAAGATGGAGGATCGTCAGGTGGAGTGGTTGTTCAAGAACCCACTTAACGACGGTGGTCAGTTCACTGGTGTTTCGAACCTCGTGATGAAGTATGGCGTGGTGCCTGCCGAGGTTATGCCTGAGAACTACCAGACAAACAACACAACACAGATCTCGAACCTCATCAAGCTAAAGCTCAGAGAGTATGGCCTTAAGCTTCGTGAGCAGAAGGATCGTCGCGCGCCTGTAGCACTTAAGACAGAGATGCTTAAGGAGATATACCAAATGTTGGTGCGTGCCTATGGCGTGCCTCCAACCGAGTTTGAGTGGACCATGCGCGACAAGAGCGGCAAGGTACTATCTACAAAGACCTACACCCCACAGTCGTTCTACAAGGAGTATTTTGGTGAGCTTAACCTCGAGAAGGACTTTGTGATGGTTATGAACGACCCTACACGCGAGTACCACAAGGTCTATGAGATTGAGTACGACCGCCACGTCTATGATGGCAACAACTGGGTATATCTCAACCTACCTATTGACGAGGTTAAGGCGCTCGCCATTGCATCAATCAAGGACAACACGGCTATGTACTTCTCATGCGACGTTGGTAAGTTCCTACTCTCGAAGAAGGGTACCCTCGACATCGCTAACTTCGACTACGAGTCGCTCATGGGCGTTGAGTTCCCAATGAACAAGGAGCAGCGCGTGCGCACCTTCGCAAGTGGCTCGTCACACGCCATGACACTTATTGCCGTTGACCTCGACGAGGCAGGCAATGCCAAGAAGTGGATGGTGGAGAACAGCTGGGGCGCTAAGTCGGGCTGGAGAGGCAACCTCATTATGACCGACGAGTGGTTTGAGGAGTATATGTTCCGTGTTGTTGTAAACAAGAAGTATATCCCTGCCGAGACCCTCAAGCTCCTCGAGCAGAAGCCAGTGATGCTTCCATCGTGGGATCCTATGTTCCAGTACGAGGAGTAAAACAAAGGTTAACTATTCTCTACGTTTCGCTTTATCATCATGCTGGAGATAGAACGCAAATTCAGAGTTGTGGGCGACTACAAACCCTATGTACATCGCTCAATGCACCTTGTGCAGGGCTACATCGCCTCGGGACGTCGCACGGTGCGCGTGCGCATTGCCGACGACAAGGCGTGGCTTACGATTAAGGGGCCGTCGAAAGATGGTGGCTTGAGCCGCTTCGAGTGGGAGAAGGATATCACACTACGTGAGGCATTAGAGCTCATGCAGCTTGCCGAGGGTAGCGTTATAGAGAAGTATCGCCACCTTGTCGAATTTGAGGGACACACCTTCGAGGTAGATGAGTTCCTGGGCGATAATCTCGGGCTTACGATTGCCGAGGTGGAGCTTCAATCGCCCGACGAGGAGTTTATGCGTCCCGAGTGGCTGGGCGACGAGGTGACCGGCATAAAGCGCTACTACAACTCGCACCTTCGCGCCTACCCCTACTCTGCATGGAGCAACGAGGAGCGATAAGCAAAATGAGCAACCCGACGGTTGCTCATTTTTATTTAAATATCTCGATTACAACTCTTTGTCTATGTTGCAGCACTTCATCTAAGCGTTGCATCATGGCGCGTGATAACACCGGGCAACCGTGGCTACCCACCGTGGCGCGGGGAAAGATGGGATAGGAGGTGGTGTGCTCCCAGCCGTGGAGCACCACGCAGCGTAGACGTAGGTTCGAGTTCGACTCCTCCAAGCCGTCGAGCCTATAAGCCACACCATAGCGACCCTCATACCTCTCGGCAACAAGGGCACGACCGAGCGACGAGAGGTGCGAGCCCTCCTCGTTGGAAAACTCGGCATAGGCTGAGCGCACGTGCGACTCCTTAGCACCGCTACCGTGGCTCACAGGACAGATAAATATCGGAGCACTCTGCTCGAAGCTCCACACTACAAAGCGCCTGCGACCCGAGTGGCGCGCAAGGTCGACAAAGAGAGCAACATCTGTGTTGTAACCCTCCTTGCAACAAAACTTACGTAGCGCCTCGGCACGCTTAGCCACCCTACTTCGCAAACTCATTACGCAACATTTCAACAAGTTGAGGAACGCCCACAGCACCACGCTCCTTGATGTGTGTTAGTGGGTTGCGTATCATTGCCGTGTCGGGCTCGCCAGGATCAACAAGATAGATAGGCACCTGACGATCACGCACATAGAAGACCAACGAGGCAGCAGGATATACCGCCAACGACGTGCCTACAACAATGAGTATGTCGGCCGCCGACACAATCTTGCACGCAGTGTCGAACATAGGCACCGACTCACCAAAAAAGACAATATGTGGGCGCAATAGTGCGCCATCTTCAGCACGCGCATCAAGACTCTGCTCCCAGCCGTCGTTGATGTCGTAGATAAGCTCAGGGTTACGCTCCGAACGCAGCTTCATAAGCTCGCCATGCAGGTGCACAACACGCTGTGAACCAGCCTGCTCGTGCAGATTATCGACATTCTGCGTGATGACCGTCACGTCTGCCCACTCCTCCATCGAGGCTATGGCAAGATGTCCTGCGTTAGGCTTTTTTGTGAGCGACTCACGGCGACGCATATTGTAAAACTCGATGACCGTAGCACGGTTGTGCCTCAGCGCCTCGGGCGTACATACATCCTCTATGCGGTAGTTTGCCCATAGTCCGTCAGAGTCACGAAAGGTGGAGATGCCGCTATCGGCACTCACGCCAGCACCCGTAAATACAACAATTCGTGGTTTCATATCTTGCTTGTTTTAATGTTGTAAAGATACTAAAAATTATCAAGAGTTGAACCCAAGTGTTCGATTTTTGTAATAAAATATTGACGTTTTGAGTGAAAGTAGTATCTTTGCAATCAAATATACTGACAATATGAAAAAGCTTTTGAAGAATTTAGGTCTATGGATTATCGTGGCTATGGTCATCGGTATTGTCGTAGGCGCAGTGATGGGTCCCGAGGCAGCTATGTTTAAGCCTTTTGGCGACCTCTTTATACAGCTCATTAAGATGCTCGTTGTGCCCCTCGTGCTGGTGTCGATTATCAGCGGTGCAGCAGCCCTTGGCGAGACACGCTCGGCAGGCTTGGTGGGTGGCGTGAGCATCGCCTATATGCTCCTAACTACGGCGATATCTATCACCGTGGCAATAGTTCTCGGCGTGTTGTTCGAGCCTGGTGCTCATGTTAGCGCCGAGGGCATGGCAGCCATTTCGGAGGCGGGAGGTGCTGCTGCGAGCAATGCCGCACCCGCAGCCATGGGCTTCTGGGATACACTCATAGGCATGATTCCTGCCAACCCTATTGCAGCACTCACCGAGGGTAACATTCTACAAATCATCATCTTCGGCCTATTCTTCGGCTTTGGCGTATCGACACTTGGCGACGAGCGCCGTAGAAAGATGGTCGGCGGTCTTAACACCATTCTCGACGCCCTTATCTGGTGCATCGGCAAGGTTATGCTCGTGGCTCCTTTCGGCGTGTTCGGACTTATTGCCGACGCAACGGGAACATTCGGCTTCGGCATGCTTGTGCAGATTGCCAACGTGCTTTGGCTCGACCTTATCGCCGTGGCTATCATCGGCGTGGGCCTCTACCCTCTTACTGTGGCACTCTTCTCGCGTATTAAGCTCAAGGACTACTTCCGTGCTATGGTTAAGCCTCAGGTGGTGTCGTTCTCAACAGCCTCATCACTCGCTACCCTCCCTGTAAATATGGAGGCGTGCGACCAGATGGGTATCTCGAAGCAGACATCGGGCTTTGTGCTTCCACTTGGTGCTACTATCAACATGTCGGGAAATGCCATTTACTACGCCCTACTTGCCATCTTCTTTGCTCAGTTCTACGGCATCGAGCTTGGCATGGCTGAGTATGTGTCAATCACTGTTGTGTGTACGCTCGGCGCTATCGGTCAGGCAGGCGTTCCTGGCCCTACGCTCCTTGCTGCGGCGGTGCTTGTTGCTGCGGGCATTCCTCTTGAGGGTCTTCCACTATTCTACGCCCTCGACCGTATCTTCGACATGGTGCGCACAACGCTCAACATCACTGGCGACGCTGCTTGTGCCGCTGTGGTGGATAGATTTGTGAAGCGATAATGATAATATATATAATAATAGTAATGGCGACCACGATAAACGGTCGCCATTACTATTTTTTGTAAATGAGTAGCGAAAAACTTTTTTAATGAGTAGTGAGTAATATTTTCTACCTTTTATTACTATTTACTAATTACTATTTACTCTCTACTAATTACTAATTAACTCTTGCGCAAAGCACACCTCACTTTTCCCCTCTCGCCTTTCGCTTTTCACTTTTTTTTTCGTATCTTTGTCTAACACTTTGTCAAAACAGAAAAACACCATACTTATGCTACGCAAACTATCTTCTCTTATTTTATGCCTTGTGGCTACTATCTCATTGACCCACGCTCAGTGCCCGAGCGATGAGATTTGGTACACAACTACCGATGGAAAAGCAGTAAACCTACATGGCTACGTTGATGGAGTTTTATGGAACCACTACTACAATGATAAAGGCATTATCAAGCTCTCTGGTGAGCTATGGGGTCTGGGTGTCTACAACAGCGGAGATCATCAAGTCAATTTAGAGGGTTGCACTAATCTTAAAACTATTACTATCCCCAACAATGATATAACCATTGGCTATCACACGCCAAACCCATTTAAGGGTTGTCATAACCTAAGCCACATTAAATGGGCTAAGGCATCAAAAGATGGAAGATGTGTAATTATGAATGGCTATCTTATGTCTTTTGCACCAGCAGGACTAACATCGTACACTATACCAAGTAACGTAAAAGTCATTGACGACTATGCATTTTATGGTTGCAGTATCCTCGAAAGCTTAACTATTCCCAATAGTGTAACATGCATTGGGGATTGGGCATTCGCTGATTGCAGCAGCCTAAAAAGCATTACTATTCCTAATAGCGTAACTGAGATTGGATGGGATGCATTCCGTGGTTGCAGCAGCCTAAAATCGTTTAATGGCAAATTTGCATCAGAAGATGGCAGATGTCTAATCAAAGATGGTGAACTAATTGCATTTGCGCCAGCGGGATTGACCTCTTATACCATTCCCAATAGCGTAACTAGCATTAGAGAGGGTGCATTCTGGGGTTGCAGCAGCCTAACAAGCATTACTATTCCTAATAGCGTAACAAGCATTGGACGTCATGCATTCTATGGTTGCAGCAGCCTAACAAGCATTACTATTCCTAATAGCGTAACTAGCATTGAATGGGATGCATTCCGTAGTTGCAGCAACCTAACAAGCATTACTATTCCTAATAGCGTAACTAGCATCGGACAGGTGGCACTCGATGGTTGCAACAGCCTAAAATCGTTTAATGGCAAATTTGCATCAGAAGATGGCAGATGTCTAATCATAGATGGTGAACTAATTGCATTTGCACCAGCGGGATTGACCTCTTATACTATTCCCAATAGCGTAACTAGCATTGGAAAGTGGGCATTCGGAGGTTGCAGCAGCATAAAAAGCATTACCATTCCTAATAGCGTAACTAGAATTGGAGAGTATGCATTCTGTGATTGCACCAGCCTAACTAGTATTACTATTGGCAATGGTGTAAAAGGCATTGGATATGCGGCATTCAAGGATTGCAGCAGCCTAAAGAGTGTCAAGGTAGCGAATAAGGATTGCTACGATTATTTCAAAAAATTAGGTGTTTCCGACATCACCTTTGCGGTATCAACGCTCGAAGAGTATGAAGAGGCACAAAAACTAGGAGCAACAAAATTAGCCATTGATAGCAATAGCAAATATGCATCTAAAGATGGGCTATGCCTAATTGATAATGGAAAACTTATTCTTTTTATCGGAAAAGATTTAACCGAATATACCATTCCCGAGAGCGTAACAAGCATTAGAAAGGAGGCATTCAATGGTTGTAGCAGGCTAAAGAGTGTCAAGGTATCAAATAAGCAATGCTACAATTATTTCAAAGACTGGGACACTGACATAACATTTTACGGAGCAAATGCATCAGCCGACGGAAGGTGCTTAATCATTGATGGAAAGCTTGAGATATTCATTGCAAAGGGGGTAACCGAATACACTATTCCCAATAGCGTAACTAGCATTGGATATAGTGCATTCGAGGGTTGCAGCAGCCTAACTAGAATTACTATTCCTAATAGTGTAACTAGCATTGGAAATGATGCATTCCATGGTTGCAGCAGCCTAAAAAGCATTACTATTCCTAATAGCGTAACTAGCATTGGAGATCGCGCATTCTGGAATTGCAGCAGCCTAACGAGCATTACTATTCCTAATAGCGTAACTAGCATTGAATATGGTGCATTCGCATATTGCAGCAACCTAACTAGCATTACTATTCCTAATAGCGTAACTAGCATTGAATATGGTGCATTCTGGAATTGCAGTAGCCTAACTAGCATTACTATTCCTAATAGCGTAACTAGAATTGAACGTTATGCATTCAACCATTGCAGCAGCCTAACAAGCATAACATGCTTAGCTACAACGCCACCTGCAATAGGTGACTTAAGCATAGCTGAAACAACAATGATATATGTCCCCAAAAAGGCAGTCAAAGCATACAAACAAGACCCTAAGTGGAGCATATACGAGAAGCAGATAAAGAGGATAAAATAGAACAAAAGGGAGCGAATTCGCTCCCTTTGTTGTTCAATAGTAAAGGTAAGAAGTTTGAAAGAGGACCATTTTTTAATGAGTAGTGAGTAATATTTTCTACCTTTTATTACTAATTAAATCTCGTGCGAAGCATACCTCACCTTTCACCTTTCACCTTTCACCTCTCACTATTTCACTCGTCGGTGGTCACACTCCTTACTACAGCCGTCGCACGCAGTGGTGCCTCGGCACTTAAAGAAGCGCCACACGCGCACCACCAAGAGCACAAAGACCACAACAGCGACAGCCCAAACCGTCAAATCTTGCCACGTTATCATAGTAGTAATCCCGTTAAGAGGTAAGCAACCCACGCCAAAAGCCATGCCACAGCGGTGTTATATACCGCCGAGCCTACTGCCCACTTCCAGTTAAGCTCCGAGCTAATAGCCATAATCGTGGCGATACATGGCAGATACAATAGCGAGAATATCAAGAATGCAACAGCCGAAGGTAGCGACATGCTACTTGCAACACGCTCCTTAACATTTGGCGACAGCTCCTCCTCGCCCTCAACATCAGCATCGTCGGGGTGGGCATAGAGAACATTCATCGTGCTCACCACAATCTCCTTAGCAGGTATTCCCGACAAAATAGCCACCGATGCTTGCCAGCCGAGCTCCATAGGACGGAACACGGGCTCGCAGACCTTGCCTATCTTACCCATATACGACATTTCGTAGGTGTAGCGCTCGGCCGCAGGCGTATCAGCAGCGGGGCGTGGGTAGTAGCTCAACAACCACACGACAATCGAGGCAATGAGGATAAGACCACCCATCTTCTTGATATACTGCGTACACTTGCTCCACATATGGCGCACCGTAGTACGCACCGTAGGCAAGCGATAGGGCGAGAGCTCCATAACAAAGGGCGCCTCCTGCTCTCTAAACATAAACCTACGCATGAGGCGTGCCGAGGCAACAGCCAAGAGCATGCCTAAGAGATAGAGCAAGAAGAGTGTGGTGCCAGCATGCTCCGGGAAGAAGATACCCACAATCATCATATATATAGGTAGGCGGGCACTGCACGACATAAAGGGTACAACCAAGATGGTTATAAGGCGTGAGGTGCGGCACTCGATGGTGCGGCACGCCATGATTGCTGGCACATTACAGCCAAAGCCCATAATCATCGGTATAAACGACTTGCCATGAACACCCATGCGGTGCATGATCTTATCCATGATAAAGGCGGCACGTGCCAGGTATCCCGAGTCCTCCAAAAAGGATATGAAGAGATACAATATCATGATGTTGGGAAGGAAGATAAGCACGCTGCCAACACCACTAATAACGCCATCGGTGAGCATATCGCGCAAGGCACCAGCCTCCATCATGCCATGCACCTTGTCGTAGAGCCAATTGACACCCATGTCAATCCAATCTTGTGGATAGGCACCAAGCGTAAAGGTGCAGTAGAACATAAACCACATGATAGCAAAGAAGATGGGATATCCCCATACGCGGTGCGTCACAATCTCGTCGAGCTTGTCGCTAAGCGTATTACGCCTAACGCCCTCAGACGAGTAGGTCTCCTTCAAGGCTCCCGACACAAAGCCATACTTACGCTCAGCAATAGCCGTCTCCACATCTACGTCCATACCCTCCTCGATATCCTTACGTGCAGACTGCGCCATAGCACTCCAACGTGCATAGTGTGGCAACGTCTCGAGCATGGCAATAACATCGCTATCGCCCTCGATGAGTTTTAGTGCGAAGTAGCGCGGTGGGAAGTGCGCAGGAAGCTCATCGCGGTGTTGGCGCATGTCGGCATTAAGCTCCTCGAGGTTCTCCTCAATAAGCTGGCCAAGGCCGATGTGGACATGTCGCTCGAGCTCGTGTCTACCCTCGTGAATAGCGATAATAGTATCCAGCAGCTCGTCGATACCGCGACGCAGAGGTGCAACAACGGGCACGATAGGCACACCAATCATGCGTGCCAGAGCCTCGTGGTCGAACTTAGCGCCACTCGCCTCAAGCTCGTCGTACATGTTCAGAGCAATGACCATCTTGGGGTTGATGTCGATAAGCTCGGTGGTTAGATAGAGGTTGCGCTCTATGTTCGAGGCAACAACAGTATTGATGATAATATCGGGGGTATTCTCAATAATATGTCGGCGCACATACTTCTCCTCGGGCGAGTATGCCGAGAGGGCGTATGTTCCAGGAAGGTCGGTAATCTCGATGGTGTAGCCCTTATAGCTGAGTGTACCACGTTTGGCATCTACCGTAACGCCGCTATAGTTGCCCACATGCTCGCTACGACCGCATAGCGTGTTGAACAACGATGTCTTGCCGGCATTAGGGTTACCCACAAGACCCACGGAGATAGTATGCTGCTGCGAGCTTAGCGCACGCTCGAAAATATCGGCATCGCCAACAACAATATCCTCCGCCTCTGATGCAAGACGCTCAGCCTCCTCGAGGGTCATAACCTCAATCATCTCGGCCTCCTTTCTACGCAGCGATATGTCGTAGCCCATGATATGGTACTCAATAGGATCCTTAAGGGGCGCATCCAAAACGACACTTACGCTCTGGCCACGCACAAATCCCATCTCGATTATACGACGACGAAAGCCACCGTAGCCCAACACCTTGACAACGACAGCCGACTCACCCGTTTTTAGTTCACTAAGTCGCATAATCTAAACTATTTATATATTAATGGCGCAAAGATAATAATTTATGCACACGGTTTCAATCCCCATAAATAGGTATTTTGTGATTATATCGAAGAATATTTCAAGAAAAAAGAGTGTGGAAAATCGTTTTTTTCGATAGGCAAAAGTACCGATTTGTCGGCAAATCATGCATTTATGTCTAAAATCAACAAGAAAAATTTGTTGTTATCTAAAATATTTTTATATCTTTGCAAAAAGAAAACCATTTAACATTTAACAAATATGAAGACTTTAGTAGAAAACATTGCAGCCCAGTATGAGGCATTTGCATCGAACGCAGCTTTGCAGGCAGAGAAGAACAATAAGGCAGCTGGCACACGTGCACGTAAGGCAGCGTTGGAGCTCACAAAGCTTCTCAAGGAGTTCCGTAAGGTATCTGTAGAGGAGGCTAAGAAATAATTATTTCTTGTGATAAGGGGTCATTCTCGGCCCATCGCTAAAAGTAAGACCCCTCGGGCTGTACTTCGGTACTATCCCGAGGGGATCTTCTTTTGCGATAGACCAAGCCTAACCCCTTCTAACAAGAAATTTCCCGCGATTAGGGCGCATCTGCTGCCGCTAGCAAAAAAAGATCCCGACAATGAGCAGTACTTCTTGTACAGCCCATCGTCGGGATTTTTGCCGAGCGTTGCATCTGCAACCCTTCTCGCGAGAAATCGGTGCGCTGAAGGAGGTGGTAGATTAAGGAGTTTAGTGAATTTAATGAATTTAGTGATAGCCTTTCCTTAATTTCCTTAATCTCCTTAAATTCCCTAATCTCCCTATTTTAGCGCTCCCATCTATCCCATCTTCCCCATTCGTCCCATTTCTCATTTCACCTCTCCCCTCTCACTATCTCTGCGCTCCTTCTCAACTCACATTTTTACCATAATGCAGAATAATTTCGAAAAAATTTAATATCTTTGTAAATTGTAAAAATTGTGTAGCTAATGAAGCTTAAAGGCAAGCATAACAATATTATTGGCATCGTGGGCAAGAGTGTCGCAACACTCCTGCTGGTGGCAGTGTGCATAGTGCTTGCAACGAGCCTTAGCCCGATATACAACTTCGCTGAGCCCAAGCCATTTAGCGGCAGCGACATATTCAACCCCTACCGCAATGTGGACTCCATGACAACATGGAAGCGTGCCAACTTCCACACCCACACACGCATTGAGTCGCCACTAAACGAGTGCGAATACTCGCCCGAAGCGACTGTGGAGGCATACGACAAGCTGGGCTACGACATAGTAGCAATCACAAACCACAACTACCGCACGCCACACCCCCAACACAAGGACTACGCCCCAGCCTATGAGCATGGCTACAACCTATTAAAGTATCACAAGTTAGTATTTGGTGCTGAGCGTGTTATGCTCTTTGACCACCTACTACCGATACTCCCCTCACAGCGTCAGTGGCAGATAGATATGCTCGGTGCTGAGTGCGACTTTTTGCAGCTCAACCACCCACTACGCACACCGCTAACCTCGAACGACATAATGCGCAAGCTCTCAGGATATATGATAATGGAGCTTGACAGCGGACACTCCACCGAGTGCGAATATTGGGACGTGGCACTAAGCGCCGGACACTACTCGTTCGGCCTTGCCAACGACGACCTACACTACCCCGACCGTAGCGACAAGATAGCTCGACGTTGCAACTTCCTCTTCTCGCCAAGCACAGAGTGGCGAGATGTAGCACGCACACTACGCGAGGGTGGCTACTACTCAATGCGCCTACCCGACTATGGATCAGGCGATTGGGAGCAGAAATATGCAGCAAACAGCAATCTACCACATATAACCTCAATAGGCGTAAATGGCGACACTATCTACCTATCACTATCCCAAAAAGCAGAGAAGATTGTGGCCTACGGCAGTGAGCACCGCACACTCGTAGAGTTAAGCAACGCCGATAGAGTGGATTATTTATTAGCCCACAACGAGCCTTATGCACGATTTGTGATATATTTCGATAGTGGCGAGGTGATATACACAAACCCCTTTGCGCACTACGACAAGAGCCTTGGCGACTACCCCACAACCAACTCGGAGCACAGTGTAAACATCACGCTTACAATACTATACAACCTATTATTAGCGGCATTATGTGGTGCTACACTGGTGGCAATAAGCCGCCTATGGCGCAAAAGAGATAAGCAAAAGAGATAAGAGGCATGAGTAAAACTAAAAACATTCTCGGCACACTATTTTCAAAGCCGATACATATAGCCCTCTTCTCGGCAATACTTAGCCTATTCACGATTGTAGGCTACAACATTCCTCTGCTTAGAGGCGTTGCAGAGAGCACCGAGGAGGGCGCAAATGGCATCATCATACTATGTAGCATAGCGATAATCATCTTTGCTGTGCACCTATTGCTAATCTACCTACTCATATATTTTGGTCGCGTGGCGGGCAAGATAATAATTGCCATAAGCCTATTATTCAACTCATTAGCACTCTACTTCATAAATAGCTACGAGGTGCTTATAACAAGCGAGATGATGGGCAACGTATTCAACACCCGCTACTCGGAGGCTTCGGGCTACTTCTCGCTAAGTGGCATCCTCTACTTCACACTTCTCGGCATCGTACCCTGCGTATGGCTATTCAAGACCAAAATCGACTACGGCAGACTAAAGCAGATGGGCATCACGGCACTTGCATCGCTCGGCGCAATACTCCTTGTGGGTGTTGCCAACCTAAGCAACACACTATGGATTGACCGTAACGTACCACACCTCGGCAGCATAATTCTGCCATGGTCCTACACCGTAAATACGGTGCGCTACTACAACAGCTGGAAGCGCCTAAACCAGAAGGAGATACTTCTCCCTGATGCCACAATAAACAACAACAATAAGGAGGTATGTGTGGTGATTATTGGCGAGTCGGCACGTAGCAAAAACTTCTCGCTATATGGCTACGAGCGCACTACAAACCCACTTATGGCGCAGGACTCAGTCGTAGCGCTACCTGCCGAGTCGGCAGCGACATACACCACGGCGGGCGTGAAGGCTATCATAGACCACCAGCCAACAAACAAGCTCTACGAGATACTCCCCAACTACCTATATCGCAATGGTGTAGATGTAATTTGGCGCACAAACAACTGGGGCGAGCCACCGCTACATATCGCTAACATAGAGAAGGTTGCAACGCTCAAGGAGAGGTATCCCAATGCCGATGAGCGCTACGACGGCATCTTGACAGAGGGTCTTGCCGAGCGCATTAAGTCGAGCGACAAGAATAAAGTTTTTGTTGTGTTGCACACCAGCACAAGCCATGGCCCAACATACTACAAAAAGTACCCTGCCGAGTTTGAGAAGTTCACACCCGTGTGCACCACTGTGGAGATGGCTGAGGCCGACCACCAGGAGCTGATAAATGCCTACGACAACACTATTCTCTATACCGACTACCTCGTGCACACCGTAATCGAGCAGCTGCGCACACTCGACGAGTGGAGGGCAACAATGATATTTGTGTCGGATCATGGCGAGTCGTTGGGCGAGAACAACCTATACATGCACGGCATGCCCAAGTCGATGGCCCCCGCCGAGCAGTTCGACATTCCGTTTATCGTATGGCACTCCGACTCGGAGCGCACGATAAAGAACATAGAGTGTGCCGAGCAGTACCACGTGTTCCACACCACACTTCGTTCGCTAAGCATCGAGAGCGAGATATATAACCCCGAGTACGACATATTTAACAACACAAACAACTAAACCACAACTAATTATGAAAAGGTTTTTTGCATCATTCATCGCTGTATTCGCCCTACTTATGTTAGGCACGACACAGCCAACAATGGCAAACGACGAACTAGCAACTAAGCCAGCTAAGACAGAAAATCCAAGATTGGTAGAGTGCTCATACTACACTGGCACTATTGGCAGCAACATGAAGATTACCATGTACCTTGAATACTACACAAATGGCGACTACCGAGGCTGGTACTACTACCACTCTCAGGGCTCTAACAACAAACTCATCATTAGAGGTTACAACGATTTGGACGGTGCCGTACGCCTTAGCGAGTACAACAAAGACAACGTGCTCACAGCCGACTTCAAAGGTTCATTCAAGATGAATGGAGAGTTCGCTGGCAAGATGTATGTTTATCACAGCAATAAGACTTATACCTTCAGATTATACCCTGTAAAATATTAATACACAAACGATTAAATAAATTACATCATGAAGAACATCTACAAAATTTTGATGTGCATTGCGATGCTCGCCTTCGCAGGTATCGACAACACAGCATTTGCAACTGGCGGCGATTACATCTATAGTAATGCTTACGACGGTTATGTAAACATTCGCCAGCAGGCTACAGCAAAGAGTAGCATACTTGGTGTACTGCCAAATGGTAACTACGCTGCCGAGTTTATCGAGGTTGCATACAACAACAATAACTGGTACTATATTTATTATAAGGGTATCTATGGCTACGTAGCAAAGTCGCAGGTGGGCTGGAGCCCTGCAGCTGCCGTAAACCTCAGCATCAAGGCATCATGGTTGGCTGGCACATGGGTAAACGACAACGGATATGTTTTTGCCATCGACAAGAATGGTAAGTTCACATACAAGGGTGAGGTTACCGTAACAGGTAAGTGGCGACTATCTGGTGGCGACTCAATCACCTTCACTGCATCAAATGGCATGTGGAAGCAGACCTACTCTGTAAACCTCGCAACAAGCAACATCGGCCCATTCTATCGCTACAACTCGGAGCAGCACAAGAAGAGCATGACTAAGTCGGCAGCGGTAGATACTTCAAACCTTACTGAGAACGACCTTAAGCGTGAGCTCTACGCATCAAAGAGTGGCAAGATGCCTGCTGAGTTTGAGTGGATTATCGGCGAGTGGCGCTCGGCAAGCAGTGCTGGCGACATAGCACTTATCGAGAAGAAGAAGGCATTCACCAGTCAGAGCTCTAACCTAGCAATCGACCTTAGCGATGTAGAGAAGGAGCGCTACACCATCGGCTACAAGTTCAGCATCGCTAGCCAGTGTTGGTTTATGGCTATCACCCCTGAGGAGAATCTTCCAACAGTATATATTGACAACACTCAGAACAAGCTATTCTACGAGGTAGATGGTAAGCGTGTTGATCTCGACAAGGTCTTCAGCGCAACAGCCATAGAGGATGGCGACGAGGGCATGGGCATTGGCACATGGGTAATCATTATCCTCCTTGTGGGCGTTATCGCTGCTTTGGTTGGTGTGATTGTTGTGCTTACCAAGAAGAAGTAAAAACATTTTAAATAATGACAAAGTTCGATACCCAGAATGGTCTTCCCGAGCGCACCGACTATAGCGCAGAAGATCAGAGGTTTATGCAGATGGCAATAGAGCTATCTATCGAGAATATAGATAGTGGAGGTGGCCCCTTTGGTGCTGTCATCGTGCGCGATGGCGAGCTAATCGCCAAAGGTGCAAATCGTGTAGTTCCAAACAACGACCCTACGGCTCATGCCGAGGTTGTGGCGATACGCAATGCTTGCCAGAGGCTACAAACCTTCGACCTTAAGGGCTGCACGGTCTATACTTCGTGTGAGCCATGCCCCATGTGTCTTAGTGCCCTCTATTGGGCGGGTATCGAGCGCATTTGTTACGCCAACACTAAGCGTGACGCTGCCGCCATCGAGTTCGACGACTCGTTTATCTACGATCAGCTACGCCTCGACTACGACCGCCGCTCGATACACTGCGAGCACTTTATGCGTAGCGAGGCTATGGCTGCATTCGTAAAGTGGCAAGAGAAAACGGACAAAGTTGAGTACTAACGACAAAGATATTCGATGAAACTTAAATATAATGTCGATGACCGACTGCCCCTATCGCAGTTATTGCTCTACGCCTTGCAGTGGTTTATCCTTGCAGTGGCAGTGGTTGTAACAAGTGTCTTCGTTGCACAGGGATCACCCGCCGAGAAGCTCTTCTACAGTCAGAAGATGTTTATGGTAATGGGACTCACGGGTCTTATTCAGGTTATCTGGGGACACCGTCTGCCGCTGGTTGTAGGCCCTGCTGCGGTGCTACTCGTAGGTGTGATATCTTCCCTCGCGAGCAATAGCGACAGCAGCGCTATCTACTCGTCAATAGCCCTTGGTGGCGGGCTCATCACGCTGATTACCTTCGGCGGATTGATTAAGCATGTGCAGAGGCTCTTCACGCCACGCATC
Organism: Alistipes sp.; assembly: GCA_017631275.1. Taxonomy (GTDB): domain Bacteria; phylum Bacteroidota; class Bacteroidia; order Bacteroidales; family Rikenellaceae; genus Alistipes. The sequence continues at coordinate 32,559 of JAGBTQ010000002.1, read as the reverse complement.
GTGGTAGTGATACTCATGCTCATAGCCTTCACCCTTACGCCCGTAATCAAGAACCTTATCTTCCCTGCTCAGGCATCGCACGCCGAGCATATCTTTGGTCTTATATTCACCCTTGTAGCAACCCCTATGATGGTTGTTCTCAACCGCACACTGCGTGGCGTTGCCAAGAGCCTTGTAATACCCATAGCTCTTGTCGTAGGCAGCGTGGCATACTATGTCATATTCCCTCTTGGAGAGTTCACACCAAGCAAGATTACGCTCGACGGGCTCTTTATCAGCGAGTTTAAGTGTGACTGGGGTCTTGTGGTAGCATTCTTCATCTGCTACATAGCACTGCTTATCAACGACATCGGCTCTATCGAGTCGCTGGGCAAGATGCTACAAACCGACAATATGTCATCGCGCCTTAAGCGTGGTGTGCGCATCACGGGCGTTGCCAACATCGTGGCAGGCTCGCTCGGCATTTTGGGTCCTGTAAACTACTCTATGAGTCCAGGCATCGTAGCCTCAACAGGTTGTGCTTCACGCTATGCACTAATTCCTGCGACACTTCTGCTTATGCTCTGCTCGTTCTCGGACAGGGTGATATGGGCACTCACGGCGATACCTAACCCCGTGATTGGCGTGATACTCCTCTTTTTGATGGGAACGCAGCTTGCAGCATCGTTCGAGATGCTACACTCAACGCAGTCGGTACGCTCGTTTGGCGATGGCCTTACCATAGGTCTTCCGCTAATGATGGCCATGCTCTTCCAGCTTATGCCACGCGGCATCATGCCACAGATTATCGAGCCTCTTTTGGGCAACGGATTTGCCATGGGCGTGGTAGTAGTAATCATCATGGAGCACTTAGTAAATAGGTCGAAGAGCTGATTTTTGACAAGATGTTAATAATTTCGGTAGTTCGTGTAGCTTTTTAGCATAAAATTTACTACTTTTGTAGGCGTAAAATTATGCCTTAGCAGATAAGGCGCAAAATAGACTAAACATTATGAGTAATACATTGGTTGTTGTTGGCGCTCAGTGGGGCGACGAGGGCAAGGGTAAAATCACCGACTTCTATGCTGGTGGTGCAGACGTCGTAGTTCGTCATCAGGGTGGCAACAACGCTGGTCACACTATCGTATTCGACGGCAAGAAGTTCGCTTTGCAGTCGATTCCTTCGGGCGTATTTAACCCCCACATCATAAACGTAATGGCCAATGGTATGGTCATCAACCCCGTATCTCTTCTCGAGGAGTTGGAGCGTCTTCACACAGCAGGCATCACCGACTATCAGCTCTACATCTCGGATCGCGCGGCATGCGTTATGCCCTACCACGCGATGCTCGATGGTGCTTACGAGGCTCTAAAGGGTGGCCGCCAGATTGGTACTACCAAGAAGGGCATCGGCCCTGCTTATACCGACAAGTATAGCCGTGTAGGCATTCGCATTGGCGACCTCTTGGATAAGGAGTACTTCGCAGAGCGCCTAAAGGATGCTCTCATGCAGAAGAACATCGAGCTCAAGGCACTCGGCATGGAGCCTTGTGACTTCGACACTATCTACAACCAGTACTTGGAGCTTGGCGAGCGTCTTCGTCCAATGATCTGCGACACATCAGTGCTTCTCAACCGCCTTGTTGAGGAGGGCAAGAAGGTATTGTTTGAGGGTGCTCAGGGTGTTATGCTCTGCATCGACCACGGTACATATCCATTCGTGACATCATCAAGCCCTACAGCAGCAAGCGTACCAGTGAACACTGGTCTTGCTCCTCGCTACGTGAACAACGTAATGGGCGTAGCTAAGGCATATACAACACGTGTGGGTGAGGGTCCTTTCCCATCGGAGCTCTTCGACGAGCGTGCCGACTACATCCGTGAGCGTGGCCATGAGTATGGTACAGTAACTGGTCGTCCACGTCGTGTGGGTTGGTTGGATACAGTAGTGCTCAACCATGTGCGTCGCATCAGCGGCATCAACTACCTATCACTCATGCTCTTCGACGTATTGTCGGGTCTTGAGAAGATTCGCATCTGCACAGGCTACAAACTAGACGGCAAGGCTATCGACTATGTGCCATCGACAATCGCACAGCTTGAGCGTGTAGAGGCTGAGTATATCGAGCTTGACGGCTGGTCAGAGGATATCACAGCCATCAAGTCGTACGACGAGCTACCAGCAAATGCTAAGGCATATATCGCTAAGCTCGAGGAGCTTACAGGCATCGAGGTTGCAGTGGTGTCGGTAGGTCCGGATCGTGAGCAGACTATTATTCGCAAGGCAATCTTTTAATTTATTGTGATAAGGGGTCATCATTGACCTATCCCAAAAAGCTGAGCACCCGAGGCTGTAGGTTTACTACTATCCTCGGGTGCTCACTTTTGCGATAAGCCAAATCTAACCCCTTCTAACAATAAATTTATTTCTTGCTGATTTAGGTGGGCAGGGGCTGGGATAAATGGGGGCGCTAACGCTTGATGGGAGAGATGGGTAACGCTAAAGCTTGATGGGTAACGCTAAAGCTTGATGCGAATTTCTCATCTATCCCATTTATCTCATCTATCCCATCTATCCCATTCATCCCATCTATCTCATAAAAAATCTCGTCCTCGGCACTAAAATTTCTCCACAATATTAGCATATTTGGCAAAAAAATTATAACTTTGAAGATTGAAGTGGTTTCTGCGCCAAAAAGAGAACAGTTCATAGAACTGAAGGTCAAGATGGCGAGCCACTTGTATAGGATTTAATGAGATAAAACAGATAAGCTATGAACGCAAAGTATCAACTTCCAAAGGACGGTGGCCTGATTAAAGAGGCAGCACCAAAAGACATCGTGCATCGCTACGAGAAGATTCCGACACGTGTCTTTGAAAGTGAGTACAATGGTGTGCAGTATGTTGCCGACATCATCTGCAGACTAGTGCGTCAGCACAAAGAGAATGCCTCGGCACGCGACATCTACGAGGAGCTACCTCCATTTGTACTTGGACTTACAACTGGTCACACACCCCTTGGTCTATACCGTGAGCTTGTAAAGCGCTATCAGAGTGGCGAGATTTCGTTTGCCAATGTTGCCGTATACTCTCTCGACGAGTTCTACCCTATTCGTAGCACCGAGCAGCAGAGCCGAAACTACCGCATACACGACGAGTTCCTTAAGCACATAGATATTGCTCCAGAGAATATTCATATTCCTGACGGCACAGTGCCTCAGTCGAACATCTCGGAGTATTGCGCCGAATATGAGAAGTCGATACGTAAAATCGACCTCATGATTATCGGCATGGGCGAGGAGGGTCAGATAGGCTTCAACGAGCAGGGCTCGTATGCCAAGTCGCCAACACGCCTTGTAGAGCTATCACACAACTCGCGCAAGGTGCAGTCAGGACAGTTCTTCGGCTTGGAGAACACCCCAAAGATGGCTATCACCATGGGTATTGGCACTATCATGCATGCCGACCGCATCATGCTTTTGGCATGGGGCGAGCAGAAGGCTAAGGTGGTGCAGAGCGTTGTGGAGGGCGAGGTTACCGACCTTGTGCCAGCAAGCCACCTGCAGCTACACCCTGCCATAGAGCTTGTCATCGACGAGAATGCCGCCGAGAACCTCACACGCGAGCAGACACCATGGCTCGTGGGACCATGCCACTGGACACCAAAGTTTGTGCGCAAGGCTGTGGTATGGCTATGTAGCAAGGTGAACAAGCCTATTCTAAAGCTAACATACAAGGACTATATTGAGAACTCGTTGGGTGAGCTATTGGAGAAGTGCGGAACATACGACAAAATCAATATTCGTGTATTCAACGACTTGCAGCATACCATCACTGGTTGGCCAGGAGGTAAACCCAATGCCGACGACTCGACACGTCCTACACCATCGCTACCATACCCTAAGCGAGTGCTCATCTTCTCGCCACACCCCGACGACGACGTTATATCTATGGGTGGTACGTTTATCCGCCTTGTGGAGCAGGACCACGACGTGCATGTGGCATACCAGACATCGGGCAACGTGGCTGTGCACGACGACGTAGTATTGCAGAACATCGACACAGCGCGCGAGCTTGGCCTTGGCGACAAGTTTAAGGAGGTGGAGAAGACAATTAAGTCGAAGAAGCAGGGCGAGCCTGAGCCACGCGAGCTCCTCGACATCAAGGGTGCTATACGTCGTGCTGAGGCACGTGCCGCAGTGCGCTCATTTGGCCTTAACCCCGACACCAACGCCCACTTCCTCAACCTACCATTCTACGAGACGGGAGGTATCAAGAAGGGAGCGATAACAGAGAAAGATATCGACATCATCGTCGAGCTACTACGCCAGATACGCCCACACCAGATATATGCTGCAGGCGACCTTGCCGACCCTCATGGCACACACCGCATGTGTATCGAGGCATTGCTCGAGGCGTTAGACATAACCAAGGACGACGACTGGCGCGAGGAGTGCCACTTGTGGCTATACCGTGGTGCATGGATGGAGTGGAACCTCGGACTTGTTGACATGGCAGTACCCCTATCGCCAGACGAGATGCTAAAGAAGCGTCACGCCATATATCGCCACCTCTCGCAGAAGGATATCGTGCCATTCCCCGGTAGCGACACTCGCGAGTTTTGGCAGCGTGCCGAGGAGCGCACGCAGAATACCGCAAAGCTATACGACAAGCTCGGCATGGCTGAGTATCAGGCGATTGAGGTATTTGTAAAGATGTTTTAAAATGTAAAAACCATATTATGAGAGTAATTATCAAGGATACCTCAGCAGAGGTTGCACAGTGGGCAGCACGCCTCATTGTAGATGAGATTAACGCAAAGGCGACAAAGACAGATGCCCCATTTGTTTTAGGTCTTCCTACGGGTTCAACGCCATTGCAGACATATAAGGAGCTTATCCGCCTATACGAGGCTGGCGAGGTGTCGTTCAAGAATGTAATCACCTTCAACATGGACGAGTATGTAGGCCTTGAGGAGTCACACCCCGAGAGCTACCACTCGTTTATGTGGAACAACTTCTTCTCGCATATCGACATAAAGCCTGAGAACGTGCATATTCTCAATGGCAATGCCGAGGACCTTATGGCTGAGTGCCGTGCTTACGAGGAGGCAATCGTCGAGGCGGGTGGTATCGACCTATTTATGGGTGGTGTGGGCGAAGATGGACACATCGCCTTCAATGAGCCATTCTCATCATTGCAGTCGCGCACACGCATCAAGACCCTCACGCCCGACACTATCGCCGTGAACTCACGCTTCTTTGGTGGCGACATCTCGAAGGTGCCTACACAGGCGCTCACCGTGGGTGTTGGCACAATCCTCGACGCTCGCAAGGTACTTATCCTTGCCACTGGCCCTAAGAAGGCACGTGCCTTGCGCCACGCCATCGAGGGCAGCTATAACCACCAGTGGACACTCTCAGCCCTACAGATTCACCCTGCGGGCATCATCGTATGCGACGACCCAGCAGCCGAGGAGCTAAGGGTTGCAACATACCGCTACTTCAAGAATATCGAGAAGTAATACTTAAATATAGTTTAGGGAAGTTTCAAAAGACTTCCCTAAACTATCTCAATACCCACTATGGACTTTAAACTCGTTTCGGCATACGAGCCTACGGGCGATCAGCCTGAGGCTATCGAGCAGCTTGTGCGTAACATATCTACGGGCAAGAACGACTCGGTGTTGCTTGGTGTGACGGGCTCGGGAAAGACATTCACCATAGCCAACGTGATAGCCGAGCTAAACTGTCCTGCGCTGATTATAAGCCATAACAAGACGCTGGCAGCGCAGCTATACAACGAGTTTAAGAACTTCTTTCCGGAGAATGCCGTGGAGTATTTCGTGTCGTACTACGACTACTACCAGCCTGAGGCATACCTCCCCACGACCGACACATACATAGAAAAAGACCTCTCGATAAACGACGAGATTGAGCGACTACGCCTAAAGACAGTATCCACGCTGCTCTCGGGGCGCAAGGATGTCATCGTCGTGGCGAGCGTGTCGTGCATATATGGCTGTGGCAACCCCGACGACTTCCACAAGATGGCTATCGAGATAAAGGTAGGCGAGCGCATAGGCCGCAAACCCTTCCTACGCAAGCTTGTAGATGCGCTATACACACGCACCGAGCTGGAGCTACGCCCCGCAACATTCCGCGTGACGGGCGAGACGATAGACATCATGGCAGCCTTTGGCGAGTTTGGCAACCAGGCATTCCGCATAGTATTCTTCGACGACGAAATAGAGGCGATATACAGCATCGACGGAGGCACAGGACAGAAGCTATCGTCGCTGCAGAGCATAACGCTCTACCCCACCAACCTCTTTGTAACATCGCAAGAGCGCATAGCGCAGGCCACATCGGAGATATACCTCGACCTAGGCAAGCAGCTTGCCTTCTTTGAGCGCGAGGGCAAGGAGCTAGAGGCACAACGCCTAAAGGGGCGTGTGGAGTACGACCTGGAGATGATTAAGGAGCTGGGCTTTTGCTCGGGCATAGAGAACTACTCGCGCTATTTCGACGGTCGCGCCGAGGGCTCACGTCCATTCTGCCTCATCGACTTCTTCCCCAAGGACTTCATAACGGTCATAGACGAGAGCCACGTGACAATACCGCAGATAAACGGCATGTTTGGTGGCGACCGTGCACGCAAGGAGAACCTCGTGGAGTATGGCTTCCGCCTACCAGCAGCCAAGGATAACCGTCCGCTTAAATTCTTCGAGTTTGAGAGCCTCACGCCAACAAAGATATATGTGAGTGCCACGCCCGCAAGCTACGAGCTAACGAAGAGCGAGGGCGAGATTGTGGAGCAGCTAATACGCCCCACAGGACTCATCGACCCACCGCTCGACGTACGTGTAACAGATGGACAGATAGACGACCTCCTGGAGGAGATAAATGCCCGTGTGCGCAAGGGTGACAAGGTCTTAGTGACAACAATCACCAAGCGCATGGCTGAGGAAATGTCGAAGTATCTCGACAGAATAGGCGTGCGCAACAACTACATACACTCCGACATCGACACGCTCGACCGCATCAAGATACTCGAAGACCTGCACGACGACCTCATAGATGTGCTCGTCGGCGTAAATCTACTACGTGAGGGCTTAGACCTTCCCGAGGTGGGACTCGTCATAATCCTCGATGCCGACAAGGAGGGATTCTTGCGTAATATACGCTCTATAACGCAGATTGCGGGACGTGCTGCGCGCCATGCTAATGGTCACGCAATACTCTATGCCGACAAGATTACCGACTCGATGCTTGCGGCAATGGAGGAGAGCAACCGCCGTCGCGAGAAGCAGATAATGTATAATCTCGAGCATGGAATTATACCACGCCAGGCACAGAAGAGTGGCAGTGGTCAGAGCGCACTTCTAAGCGAGCGCGAGAGCAACATGCCAACCAACATGACCGTAACACCAATTGTCGAGCAGCACTACGCCGAGCCATTTACTATGGCAGCCGAGCCGATGTCAACATACACCACAGAGGAGACTCTCGAGAGCCTCATAGCTACCGCCAAAAAGGATATGGAGGAGGCTGCCAAACGCCTCGACTTTGCTGCGGCAACACGTCATCGTGACCGTATGCGAGAGCTCGAAGCTATGCGCAAATAGCTAAATCAAAGGTAAAACGCAATCTAAAATATCGAAAATTCATCGCAAATATTATGCAATATGTATGCATAATTGTGAATAATTAGTACATATAGCAAATATAAGCAAAATCCGCAACATGGCATCGAAACCTACGACCTGCCAAGTTGCGGATTACTGTTTATATATATAGTATCGAAAATCGGAGCTGCTACTTCTGACTAAAACTCTCGAACGTTCCATCGGCATACAAGATGACGATGCGATCTACCATCTTACCCGAATTTTTAGCAGAGGAAAAATTGTGCATTGGCAAATTTTCTTCTTGATTTTTGCTCTCTGAGAATTCGATATTTTCTTGTAAGTCGAATGTTGGTTCACTCTCCAAAGCCTGATCATCTAAGCCAAAGAGGTCGCGAGTGGAGGAGGTTCCGCCACGACGATAGACCTCATCGGAGTCGAGCAATAACCAATCAGGATTTATATCGGGAAAAGCTGAGAGAATTTTAACCACCAAATCGAAGCTCGGCTTGTTGCGTCCAGACATAATATGAGAAATTCCCGAGGGCTGTATCTCGAGTAGGCGAGCGAGCGAAGTCGCAGTTAGCTGCTTCTCACGAAGCAAATACTCCAATTTTTCCTTCATAATCGATAATTTTTACAAATATAAACATTTTATTTTTGTAATGCAAATTTCTATACAAAAGTAAAGTGTTGATAAATGTTAACAACCATTACATCTGTAAATTATCAAATTATGGTAAATAGCGTAAAATTCATTTAGCAATAATCTAATTAATATAACACACGTATATTACTATATTTTCAGCAGTTAGCCATAATATTATACATTTAATAACAAAATATAGCAAAAATGGGCTATAATAGCGTTTAACGGCATAATTGAATTAACATAAACATCGTAACCGATTGATATTTAGTTGTGTAAAAATTAATATTCAACATTTGAATATAGAGATAAATTGGGTAAAACAAGGTATTGAAAATTGTAACATAGAATTTAACACTTGTAATTATTAACAATTATCAACAGAGATTAGTGTATTTACTTTTGTAACATAATTACATTATATACATTTGTAACTGATTACAAATGTAATTACAAGTGTAAAGAATTGTTAAGAAATTTGCGAAAAAAGATGAGTCAACCCTGATATGTGCAGAGAAATAAATAGAGGTTTATATTATGTTAAAAAACATAAAAAAGTGGTAGGACATGAAATACCCTACCACTCTAAATATTAATAAGTTACAAAGTTATTAACAGCCGTGAATTACTGCAATGATGCTGCAATTTCTGCGAACTCTTCTGGAGTTAATTTAAGCTTCTCACGGCTGAAATCTACATCCTTTTCGGTGTTCATAGGCACCAGATGGATATGTGCATGGGCTACTTCGAGGCCCAAAACCACTGTTGCGACCTTTGTACACTGTGTAGTTGCCTTGATTTTCTTCGCAATCTCTTTAGCGAAAACGATCATACCCTGCAACTCCTCGTCCTCTAGATCGTAGAAATAGTCAACTTCACGCTTTGGAATTACAAGAGTGTGGCCCTTAGCCAAAGGTGCGATGTCGAGAAATGCGAAGAACTTGTCGTTCTCTGCAACCTTATAACAGGGAATCTCCCCTGCTACAATTCGTGAAAAAATTGATGCCATAATCGTGTTTGAGTTTTAGTCAAATATTTATATATTTTTCGTATTCAATCGTTCTGCGTCGAGCTCCCCTACTAGCAAGCTAAAAGCCACTATGTATTCTGCAAACGGCGCACCTGCTCCACTCCCTTAATCTTGCGCATATTCTCCAACAGGCGGTTAAGGCTGTCGATGTCGGTCACATACAAGCTGAGCTTGCCCTCGAAGATGCCATCGTGCGACTGGAGCGTTATTGCTCGCATATTTATGCTAAAGTAGGTTGTGATAAGTTTTGTTAAATCGAGCAGGATGCCAGGACGGTCTATTCCGTATAGCTCCAATGTAACGAGGTACGATACCGCCTTATGCTGCGACCAACGAATCTCGTCACGAATGATATTCTCGCCATGCTGCGCAGCAAGACGAATGAGCGTGTCGCAGCTAGACTTGTGCACAACGATACGCCCCGTCTTAGGATCACGAATGCCCACGACATTGTCGCCAGGAATAGGCTCGCAACACTCGGCAATCGTAAACTCCGACTCCTCGGAGTGGTGGTCGGAGAGATCCTCTACCGCCTGCTCCTCGAGCGATAACGCCTCGTCGTCGAGATCTATTTCGTCGTCATTCTCCGCGCTACTAACGCCCGGAATAAAGAGCTTCCAGAACTTCAAAATCTTGCGCGAGGTGTTCTCCTTAAGCAGCTTTTCGAGGTTGTCGAGCTGGATAATTCCTGCGCCAATCTTGCTATAAAGCTCGTCCTTATTTAGACAGTTGTACGCCGGCATGAGCTTGCGCAAAACACGGCCACTGAGCATAACGTTATGCTCGGCAAGGCGGTCGCTAAGCAGCTGCATGCCGTACTCTATGTTGTTCTGGCGCTCGCCCTTCAGAAAGTCAGATATCGCCTGACGAGCCTTGCTCGTAACGACCATGTCTAACCACTCTGCCTTGGGGTGAGCATTCTCGGCTGTGATAACCTCAATCTGGTCGCCACTATTTAGGCGTGCCGACACGGGGGCTATGCGGTGGTTGATTTTAGCACCTATGGCATGGTTGCCAATCTTGGTGTGAATCTCGTAGGCGAAGTCGAGCACCGTAGCGCCATAAGGCAGTGTCTGTGGCTCGCCCTTAGGGGTGAAGACCACCACGTCGGTCTTGTACAACGAGAGCTTGAAGTTGTCCAAGAACTCGTGAGCATTCTCGGTGTTGCCACTAAGCGCCTCACGCACCTTGCGTAGCCACTTATCCAAGCCATCTTCCTCTTGTGTTATTGAGGCATGCTTATACTTCCAATGTGCAGCAAAGCCTCGCTCAGCAATATCGTCCATGCGCTCGGTGCGCACCTGCACCTCGACCCATATACCATCGGGGCCCATGACGGTGGAGTGCAGCGCCTCGTAGCCATTGCTCTTGGGGATAGATATCCAGTCGCGTAGGCGGTCGGGCTTAGGCGTATATATGTCCGTCACGCAAGAGTACACCTGCCAGCACTGTGTCTTCTCCGAAGGGAATGGTAGTGTCTTAAATACAATACGTATGGCAAAGAGATCGTATACCTCCTCGAAGGGTATCTCCTTGCGACGCATCTTGTTCCAGATGGAGTATATGCTCTTCACACGAGCCTTCATCTCGTACTGGAAGCCGTTGCGATCTAAGACCTCTTTGATTGGTGCCATGAAGCGCTCGATATACTGTTGGCGCTCAGGCTCAGTCTCCTCTATCTTACGACGTATATCCTCATACTCTTCTGGAAAGCGATACTTCATGCATAGATCTTCAAGCTCCGACTTTATGGAGTGGAGACCAAGACGGTAAGCCAGCGGCACAAAGAGGTATATCGTCTCGCTCGTAATCTTTATCTGCTTGTCGAGAGGCATTGCCCCCAGTGTACGCATATTGTGTAGGCGGTCGGCAATCTTGATGATTATGACGCGCACATCGTCCGAGAGCGTGAGCAGCACCTTGCGGAAGTACTCTGCCTGCTCGGAGTTCTGCGAGTTGAACACGCCCGCAATCTTCGTAAGACCATCTACCATCGAGGCAATCTTTGGCGAGAAGATGCGCGCAATATCCTCGACGGTGTAATCGGTATCCTCGACCACGTCATGCAGTAGCGCTGCCACCACCGACTTCTTGCCCAGGCCAATCTCCCTCACGGCAATCAACGCCACCTCGATTGGGTGGATAACATATGGCTCGCCCGAGCGACGACGCACACCCTTATGCGCCTCCTTAGCAAGGAAGTAGGCACGACGCACAAACTGCCAATCGTCCTCACGCTTGCATATTTTATGCTTGCGACACTCGTCAACGAGCTCCTGCCACTTAGCCTCAATCAACGCCTCATCATGGGGTGTGTATTCCATACTATACCTATTTACATTATTATACGCCAAATCACGACTACCCTATTTTAGATAGTCGTGAATGGCAAATTTCGTGCTAAAGGGGGTGTGGTTAGCGCTGCTCCTTAGCCTCGTTCATGGCATCGCGCACGCGGAGCTCAATCTCCTCGCGCAGTGCGGCATCGTTGCGCAACGCCTCCTTAACGGCATCACGGCCCTGACCAATCTTCCTATCGCCATACGAGAACCATGAGCCCGACTTACGAATGATGTCGTAGTCGACGCCGAGGTCGATAATCTCACCGATTTTTGAGATACCCTCGCCAAACATGATGTCGAACTCAGCCTTCTTGAATGGAGGTGCCACCTTGTTCTTCACAACCTTAACCTTGGTGCGTGTGCCGAGCTGCTCCTCGCCATCCTTGATTACCGATGCACGACGAATGTCGATGCGCACAGATGCGTAGAACTTGAGGGCGTTACCACCTGTTGTTGTCTCAGGGTTGCCATACACCACGCCAATCTTATCGCGAAGCTGGTTGATGAAGATACATACGGTCTTTGTCTTCGAGATAGATGCGGTCAACTTACGCAACGCCTGCGACATGAGGCGTGCCTGAAGACCCATCTTCGAGTCGCCCATCTCGCCCTCAATCTCAGCCTTTGGTGTGAGCGCCGCAACAGAGTCGATGACGATGATGTCGATGGCGCTTGAGCGAATCAACGAGTCTGCAATCTCCAACGCCTGCTCGCCATTGTCGGGCTGCGACACAAGGAGGTTATCGACATCTACGCCGAGCTTCTGAGCATAGTAGCTGTCGAAGGCGTGCTCAGCATCGATAAATGCTGCGATACCACCCGCCTTCTGCGCCTCGGCAATGGCATGTATTGCCAATGTTGTCTTACCAGACGACTCAGGACCAAAGATCTCGATAACACGACCCTTAGGGTAACCACCCACACCGAGTGCCATGTCGAGGGTTACAGAGCCTGTAGGAATCACAGGAACGTCGGTAACCGACTCGCTCGACATACGCATAATCGAGCCCTTGCCAAAATCCTTCTCAATCTTATCCATCACTGCCGAGAGCACCTTTAGCTTGTCGGCATTTACCTGAACCTTTTCAGCCATAATATATTTCGTTATTTATTTGTTATCCAATATTTTGATGATCTGTCCATACGCATCCTTCGTATCGACCTTCTCTATAATATGTGTCACTCGTGCCTCAGCGTCGAGTAGGAATGTGGTGCGCACAATGCCCATATACTCCCTGCCACACATCTTCTTTAGTCGCCATACACCCAGCGCCTCAGACAGCGAGTGGTCGGCATCGGACAAGAGTGTGAAGTTAAGTTCGTGCTTCGAGCAGAAGTTCTGGTGCGACTTCACCGAGTCGGGGCTCACGCCCACAATTTTATAGCCACGGCGCTTAAGCTCCTCCTTGCCATCTCTGAGGCTCTTAGCCTCGAGCGTGCACCCCGAGGTGTTGTCCTTGGGATAGAAGTAGAGCACCGTAGGCGAACCCTTCATGTCATCGAGTGTGAATGTTGCGCCCTCTGTTGTTGTTGATCTAAACTGTGGGATCTGCTCCCCTACCTTTATATTTGTCATAGTAGTAACTCCTTATATTTATTTATGACTCAAAGTTACTTATTTTTTCCCAATTCTACGAATATTGCCCTTACTTTTTATCTATGCTACGATAAGCAAAAACTATGACCTTAGCATCTTCACCTGACTTAGAAACTCTGCCTCGCTACTATTAAGGCGCGAGCGGCAGTTTGGGCAACGTATGGCACACTCTGTGTCGATGTGAATCTCTCGCTCTGTGTTTAGGCTTCGCATGGTATTGCAACTTGCGTAGCTCTCGACGATGGTATGTGTTCCGCAGTGGCGACACTCAATAGTAAAATTTATGCTCATAGCTTTAGGGTTTTAATCGGTTATTGTTTGTTTCACGATGCAAAGTAACCACCCTATTTTGACAGGTTGTGTCAAAGCATAAAAATTATTATTTTTTTTGCGGGACGAATGGGACGAATGGGATAGATAGGGAGTTTAGAACGATTAGGACGATAGGACGATAAGGACGATAAGGCGAAGACATCACAGTCCTATCTACCCCATTTTCCCCATAAAATCCACCTCGATTAGCAAGATAAATTTGTTGTCAGAAGGGCGCCGAGTGCTACACTCGGCAAAAATCCCGACGATGGGCTGTACTCAAAGTACTGCTCATTGTCGGGATTTTTTATTAGGGGCCGCAATCGACCCCTTATCACAACAAATTACAAGTTGAGTTCCAATTTAAGATCCTCAATCTTCTTATCAAGCGCCGCCAACGTCTCGTCGAACTTGTCAACAGACTCGAGCTTAGCCTTCACGCCGAAGTAGAACTTAATCTTAGGCTCGGTGCCTGAAGGACGTACAGATACCTTTGTGCCGTCCTCGGTGAGCCACTGAAGCACGTTGCTCTTCTCGTCGATGCCGTCAATAGGCTTACGCTCGCCACTCTTAAGGTCAATCTCCTCGAGTGTCTTATAGTCGAGAATCTTAACCACTGGTGAGCCAAGCAACGACTTAGGAGGATTTGAGCGGTAGTCAACCATCATCTGCTGAATCTCGGCAGCACCGTCCTTACCCTTGCGAACAACGTTCACGAGGCCCTCGCGGAAGAAGCCATACTTAACATATAGCTGCTGCAACCACTCATAGAGGGTGATACCCATAGTGTCGCGTGCCCATGCTGCAGCCTCAGCTACGAGCGTGATAGCAGCAACACCATCCTTGTCGCGCACGAAGTCGCCAGGGAGATAGCCAAACGACTCCTCGCCACCACCGATATACTTAGTCTTACCCTCCTGCTCGCGGATAATCTTTGCGATATACTTAAAGCCGGTGAGGCAGTTGTAGCACTTAACGCCGAAGTGCTCAGCCACAGCATCAGGCATCATTGAGGTAACAATAGTCTTAACGACAAACTCCTTGCCTGTAATCTTGCCAAGCTCAGCCCAGCGAGTAAGCTGGTAGCACATCAAGAGGACGAGTGTCTGGTTGCCGTTGAGCAACACGTAGTCACCCGTGCCTGTGCGCAAGGCAACACCAAGACGGTCGGCATCAGGGTCGGTGGCCATAGCGAAGTCGGCACCCTCCTTCTCGGCACGCTCGATAGCCATAGCCATGGTCTTGCGCTCCTCAGGGTTTGGCGATGCAACAGTTGGGAAGTTGCCATCGAGAACCATCTGCTCATCAACACATATAATATTATTAAAGCCGTAGTTGCGCAACGACTGTGGCACGAGCTTAACGCCAGCACCATGCAACGGTGTATAGACAATCTTCATGTCGTTGTACTTAGCCACTGACTCGGGCGACAACGAGAGGTCTTTGATAGCGGCAAGATAGATCTTGTCGAACTCCTCGCCGAGGATGTTGATATTCTCAGCATTCTTGCCTGTGAGCACCTGGCTTGTCTCGGTGATCTTCGACACCTCGTCGATGATGTTAACGTCGTGTGGAGAGGTTACCTGCGAGCCATCGCTCCAGTAAGCCTTGTAGCCGTTGTACTCCTTAGGGTTGTGCGATGCTGTTACCATAACACCCGACTGGCAACCGAGCTCGCGGATAGCAAACGAGAGCTCAGGTGTTGGGCGCAAAGCGTCGAACAAATAGACAATAAAGCCGTTTGATGCAAAGATGTCGGCAACACGCTCGGCAAACATGCGCGAGTTATTACGGCTGTCGTGCGAGATAGCCACCTTAATCTGCTCGCCCTCAAAATTCTTCTTAAGATAGTTTGCAAGTCCCTGAGTAGCAGCACCTACGGTATAGATATTCATACGGTTAGTACCCACACCCATGATACCGCGCAAGCCACCAGTACCAAACTCAAGGTCTTTGTAGAAGCTCTCGACAAGCTCGTTAGGGTTGTTCTCAATCAACATTCTAACCTCCTGCTTAGTAGCCTCATCATAATCGCCATCTAGCCATGCTTGAGCCTTTGCAAGCACCTGCTTATCCAATACGTCTGCCATAGTAATATTATTTTTATTTATAGTTTATTTCTTGCGTCCACTAAAAATCTAATATGCAAATATACTAAAAATTCTTCATATAATACATTATCAGCTAATTAAAAATTTTCAGAAATTTTCGTGCCACAAAGCCATAGTAAATAATTCGGAATTTGCAACTATTTTTTAATGTTATTTTAATAAAATTATCCACATCTTTGCAATGTCAAAACGCACTTAATTGTGGGTGCGAGATAACCAAAAAAAACGAGGCAAAAGATAACACATTGAAACAGAGCATATAGGACTGTTTCAGGGGAGTTGTCGCCCAATTTGGAAGTGAACCTTTAGAGTGTTAATAACAAAAATGACGCAGAACGAAAGATATAACGACGTATGGCAAGACTGCATTGATCGTCTTCGCGGTGCAATCACCGAGGAGGAGATCGTGAAGTGGTTCAAGCCTATCCGCCCTATCAACTTCGATGGTGCGAATCTCAGTCTGCGTGTACCCAACGAGAGCTTCGTTGCCAACATCGAGAAGCGATATTTGGGCATCCTACTACCCATCATATCAGAGCTTTACGGTGCTAACATCAAGATTCACTATGCTATTCCTCGTAGCCAAAAGCCTACGACCGACACAGCTACATCTACTCTCCCACAGCATGCTGCGCCAACCGACACTGCAAATATAAAAAATCCTTTTGTAATTCCGGGCATTCGTCGCATGATGTTTGACCCTCAGCTCAACCATAACTACACTTTCGACAACCATATCGAGGGTGAGTGCAACCGCTTGGCACGCTCGGCGGGTATGGCTGTGGCAGTAAACCCCGGAAACAACGCCTTCAACCCACTATATATATATGGTGACTCGGGCTTGGGTAAGACACATATTGCGCAGGCTATTGGCCACGAGGTGCGTCAGCGCCACCCTGAGCTTCAGGTACTCTACGTATCTATGAACAAGTTCCAGGCGCAGTTCCAGACAGCATACAAGAATGGCGAGATTACCGACTTTATCCAGTTCTACCAGATGGTCGATGTGCTTATCATCGACGACATCCAGGAGCTCACGGGTAAGACAGGTACTCAGAATGCCTTCTTCAATATCTTCAACCACCTTCACCTCGGCGGCAAGCAGCTTATTCTCACATCGGATAAGCCACCAGTAGAGCTCAAGGATATCGAGCAGCGTCTGCTCACCCGCTTTAAGTGGGGCTTGTCGGCATACCTCAATGTGCCCGACTACGAGACCAAGGTAAAGATTATTCGTGCCAAGGCTAAGCGCATGGGTGCCAACATCCCTGAGGAGGTTGTAAGCTACCTCGCGGAGAACATCTCGGCAAACGTACGTGAGATTGAGGGTGCACTATCATCGCTCGTGGCTAACGCTTCGTTCCTTAACCGCAAGATTACAATCTCGCTTGCTAAGGATATCTTGAAGGTATACGTGAAGCTCACACAGCGCGAGATTACTATCGAGCATATCGTGAACGTAGTCTGCGAGTACTACAACATCGACCTCGATACCTTCAACTCGGCAAAGCGCACACGCGATGTGGCTCAGGCTCGCCAGGTGGCTATGTACATGGCTAAGCAGCACACCAAGGCACCTCTCACGGTTATCGGCTCGTCGATTGGTGGTCGCAACCACGCTACGGTGCTCCACAGTTGCAAGGCTGTTGCCGATGCGATGGATATCGACAAGACATTCAAGGCGCAGATCGAGGAGATCGACCGCATCATTCTCAACAAAAACTAAGAAGACCTTTAAAACTTCATATCGACGGGACTACTCTTTAAGGGTGGTCCTGTTTTTTTACTATCTACCCTATCTAATGCCTCAGTATGGGGACAAAAAAATAGCCCAGACAAAAGTCTGGGCTATCTCTTCTTTGTGGTTATCACAAAAAATTACAATGCGTTAACGTGCAATGCGAGTGAGCTCTTAAGGTTAGCAGCCTTGTTCTTGTGGATAATGTTAGTCTTAGCCAACTTGTCCAACATTGAGCTTACCTTTGGAAGCAATGCCTCTGCTGCGCTACGCTCTGTAGTGTTACGCAATGCCTTTACAGCGTTACGAGTTGTCTTGTGGTAAAGACGGTTGTGAGCACGCTTTGTAACTGTCTGACGAATTCTCTTCTTCGATGACTTGTGATTTGCCATAGTTTTAAATCTTTTTTTATTTTTACTTTTTTATGTTTCTCTTTGTTTTCCGACTCTTCACTCTGCGAGTAGCCTTGTCGGAGGGCTCATCAACGGCCGTAGCCGCTTTCGGATAGGCTCATGGCCCGCTCCTAAAATCTAATCTTAACCGCAAGCACCACTCCATGCGGAGTAACGCCCCAAGTGTAGTCCGTACGAGAGTCGAACTCGTCTTTCAAGAATGAAAATCTTGTGTCCTAACCGATAGACGAACGGACCATACCACTAATGCCCATCTATAATGTGAGCAATTTAGCGGTGCGAAGGTACACAAAATTTTCTATTTGGCAAAATGTTTCTACGAAAAATTTAATATCTCGCTATATATTAACATTTTTAGGGCTTTTTTAGCGCAATTTTATCGCCTTTGTCGAGGCATCAAACGAGATATGCTCGCTATTGAACAGACGCTCGAGGTTACCCGACGATATCATCTCGGTGGTAGGCATGTGCACCAGGCGAGGAGTATCGACAAGGGCTATGCTATCGGCCAACGTAAGGGCTATGTCGAGCTCGTGGGTCGAGAACAAGATGAGCTTACCCTCGTCATGCGCCAGGCGGCTAAGCAACGTACATAGCTCGTAGCGGTTGGGCAGATCGAGGAATGCCGTAGGCTCGTCGAGCAGAATAACGGGGGTATCTTGTGCCAAGGCGCGAGCAATCATAACTCTCTGGCACTCACCGTCAGACAGTGTTTCTACCATGCGATCGGCAAGCTTATCAACACCCGTAATCTGCATTGAGCGCTCGATAATCTCCCTATCGCGCTTAGTTAGGCGACCCATCCAGTCGGTATATGGCGAGCGACCTATCGCCACAAGGTCGTAGGCACTCAGCGAGTCGATATCTACACGCTCGGTATTTACGAATGCCACAAGGCGTGCGAAGGTGCGGATGTCGATATCTGCGATAGCCTTGCCATCTATGATAATATCGCCCTTAGCCACCTCGCCGAGCTTGGCAATGGCGCGCAATAGAGTACTCTTTCCCGTGCCGTTGCGACCGAGTAGCGCAACCATCTCACCACACTTAAAATGTGTTGAAGCACCATCTATCAAGGTACGCTCACCAAAGGCAAGCGATATATAACTTAGCTGAATCATTGGCGGTTACGGTTACGCATTACAACAAATATGATGATAGGCACGCCGAGTAGCGCTGTGATGGTATTCACCGGAAGTATCATGCTATGGTGCGCCACAAGGTCGGTGAGAAGGCAGCACAACAACATCGACAGTGCGCCCCATAGTATCGTTGCTGGCATGAGCACACGGTGGTCGGCAGTGCGGAAGGTCATGCGGGCAAGGTGAGGCATGGCAAGACCGATAAAACCGATAGGACCGCAAAAGGCGGTAACGGTGCCAGCAAGGAGCGTCGTAGAGAGGAAGATGATGATGCGTGAGCGACGCACATTAAGGCCCATGGTGCGGGCATATCCCTCGCCTAAGAGCAACATATTCAACGACTTAATAGCCACAATGCCGAGCACAAGACCCACGATAATAATAGGCGCAAATATCGAAATATCTGCCATGGTCACAGTAGATAGCGAACCCATTGTCCACACCACAAATGTCTTCAATGACTCCTCGCTACCCATATACTGAAGCACGCCCACAATAGCAGATATTGCCGAGCCAAGCATCATGCCAATGATAAGTATTGTGCTGACACTCTTTATCTTACGCGACAATACCATAACAAGCATGAGCACCGCTGCCGAGCCTATCCACGCCACGCCCGTGATACCCAGACGCATAAACATCGTGCCCGACACGCCACTAAGCATGGGTAGCGCCAAGGTGAAGAGTGCCACGCCAAGGCTTGCGCCCGAGTTGATACCCAAGACGTAGGGGCCTGCCAGAGGGTTGCGAAACATTGTCTGCATCTGCAAGCCACTTGCCGAGAGTGCCATGCCCGACAAAAGCGCCACGATAATCTTTGGCAGGCGTAGCTCGGTGATGATTTTTATGTAGTTCGCGTTCTCAGAGCTTCCCACAATCACCGCCCACACCTCGCTAAGAGGAATACTCGTTGTACCCAACATTATGTCGGCAAAAGCCGCCATAAGGCTCAACAAAGCGAGGAGCACAAAGAGCATTGTATGTAGTCTATTTCTCTGCATATTAACTATTTAAGTCGCTGGTGATAGTACATTGTGTCACCATGCTGCATAATCTCAACAAGGTCACTAAGCACCACATCGGGGCGCACTATTGCCGACTCCCAGAAGTCGCTGCCGCCACCCTCACCGCGTCTGCGGTTGTTGTTATAGACATCGCCACGCTCAACCACCGCCATGCTCGCAAATATCGGCGCTGTGGCACGTAGCTCGTCGAGCGATGTGCACTGACCAGGGTTGAGCCATATATCTGTCTTTGACACGAGCTCCACAGCCTCCTCAAGGCTTATGCCCACCGAGCTACTCGACTCATTATCAAAGATATAGTCGCCACCCGCATCATGCACAAGGCGCACCATGTAGCTACTATTCGAGGGCATATACCACACATCTTGGTAAGGCAGGTTAAACATCACCTTGGGGCGCACCGCATGATAGACAACACTATCTCGCACAGCATTATAGCGCTCCTCGATACCAGCAAAGAGGCTCTCAGCCTCGCCACGAGCACCCACCACCTCGGCCATTGCCACAATCCACTCGGCCTTGCCCAGTGGCGACTGCTCGCAGTAATCGCCAAAGTAGATATATGGAATCTTCATGTCGCGGAGCTTGGTCGTCACGGCACGGTTCTCCGACTGAATGCCATACAACACCACAAGATCGACATCGTTGAGCAACATCGCCTCAAAGTCGAGGTTGTTGTCATATCCCACATCAAAAACCTTATTATTGGCTCTAACCGCCTCATTCATAATATATTGCCTGCCCGACACGCCAGCCACAGCACTGCTCATGCCAAGCTCGGCAAGCATTGCCACATGGCTCGACGACATGCACACAATCCTCTCGGCACGACCTACAATATGCTCGCCAGTGTAGCCCTCTGCCGCTTGCTCGTTGGCAAATATTGCCAGCGTCTGCTCCTCGACATTTTCGCCCTGCCACGGACGTGTCACACTAAGGAGTTTGTTGCCCTCAGCATCGGCATATATGGCAAAGCCCGAAGCGTGCTTTGGCGTGTAGCTTTCGAGGCTAAAACGGCTGTTATCGGCACCGCCTCTCGCCACGCAACCCACACACCCACAAATGGTTAGTATGTATAGCAATATCTTTGTCATGGTATTCATAAGGCAAAGGTACATTTTTTTTTGGAATTTAATTTGCGGTAATCCGAAAAATATTACTATCTTTGCACCGCAAATTTGGAACGGGATGTAGCTCAGCCCGGTTAGAGTACACGTCTGGGGGGCGTGTGGTCGCAAGTTCGAATCTTGTCATCCCGACAAAGCTGAGTAAGAAGAGGACCTCAATCGAAAGATTGGGGTCTTTTCATTTGCTATGGCACACGATGCTTGCATCATGGGTGCCATAGCAAACAAAAAGAGCTGATTTGTCGGCTGTGCCTCTTTTTACTTAGCTTTGTGCATCCCATTAAGGGCCCGTCCAAGATGGGTGTTAAGCGAAGCAGCCTCCGGCTGCGAAGTAGCCAATCTTGTCATCCCGCACCCCAAAGTAGCCAATCTTGTCCCAACCAAAGTAGCCAATCTTGCCCAACCCGACCAAATTACTCAATCTCACCATCATAAAAAAGGGCTGCCCCGACAAAGTCAGAACAGCCCCATATCACTCTACATCAACCTCTTAACCCACTTAAACAGCCTATACGGCATATACCTAAACGGCAGATCTATCCACGTTGGGGTGACAACCACCGACCTACGGTGCGAGAAAGAGTAGAGGCTATCACGACCATGATAGCGCCCCATGCCCGAGTTGCCCACGCCACCAAATGGCAGGTGCTCGTTGGCGATGTGCATGATAACATCGTTTATGCAAGCGCCACCCGACGAGGTGTGGTGCAACACCTTGCGTCCAACACCCTCATCAGCAAAGACATACAGAGCCAAGGGCTTCTCTCTATCGTTCACAAAGGCTATCGCCTCGTCGATGCTCTTGATGGTTAGCACAGGGAGCACAGGGCCAAATATCTCGGTGGTCATAACAGCGCTGTCAAGCGACACGTTGTCGAGGAGCGTAGGCTCTATATATCTATCCGAGGCATCTACCCTGCCACCCACAAGTACCCTGCCCTCGGCAAGGTAGCCACTAACACGCTCGAAGGCCTTGTCCGACACCATGCGCACATAGTGCTTACTGAGCTGCGCATCCTCGCCATGAAGCTCTACAAGGGCACGCCTAAACTCCTCGACAAACTCCGCCTTAACATCCTCATGAATAAGCACATAGTCAGGTGCTATGCAGGTCTGACCAGCATTTAGCGTCTTGCCCCATGCCACACGCTTAGCTGCAAGGCGCACATCTGCACTACGATCCACAATCACCGGGCACTTGCCACCAAGCTCAAGGATTACGGGCGTAGCATTCTCCGCCGCAGCACGCATAACGACACGTCCGAGGTCGGGCGAGCCAGTGAAGAAGATTATGTCGTAGCGCTGCTTGAGAAGCTCCGTATTTACGTCACGATGTCCCTGCACCACGGTGATATACTCCTTGTCGAAGGTCTCGTATATGAGCCTTTCCAACACCTCTGCAACATGCTCAACATAGGGCGAGGGCTTGACAACAGCTGTGCAGCCCGCAGCAATAGCGCCCACCAAGGGGTTAAGCACAAGCTGCACGGGATAGTTCCATGGCGACATGATTAGTGCCACACCAAGGGGCTCTGTAAGAATCATGCTGCGCGAAGGAAACATCTTCAGCGGTGTACTCTTTTTTGAGGGTGCTGCCCAGCGACGTAGGTTCTCCAAAAAGTTGTCTATCTCGCCAAGAACGATGCTTATCTCTGTCATGTATGCCTCCTCGTACGACTTGTGAAGGTCGAGGTAGAGAGCATCGCATAGCTCCTTCTCGAAGCGTAGGATGTTGGTCTTAAGGCGCTGGAGCATCTCGCGACGGAAGTCGAGCGAGAGCGTGGCATGGCTACGGAAATAGTTGCGCTGCATGGCAACAAGAGGAGCTATATCCTCTATGCGTGTAGGTGTTATCATAGTTACTACTATTTTTTACGGCCCGTGAAGTTATCCATTGTCGAGAATATGCCGAAGCAACGGCCAAAGATAAACTCGAACCACGATGTAGGGAGCAAACCTTGTGCTAAACGTATAAGATGGAAGCCAAGAGGTATGCCCTTAAAGTCCTTGTTGCGCTCTATGGCACGTATTATTGTGCGCGCCGTAGCCTCCGGCTCGAGGATAGGCAGAATGGGCGACTTCACGCCATCGAACATGCCTGTGTTTATGTAGTAGGGAGCTACGGTCGTAATATGCACATCGCTACGCTGCTGCTTAAGCTCTATACGCATCGACTCCGACCACCCTATCACCGCCCACTTGCTTGCCACATATACCGACATGCGAGGGTTGGCAATCATGCCCGCCGCCGAGGCAATGTTGCAGATGTGTCCCGAGTTACGCTTAACCATCTGGGGCAAGAGCTGCAAAGCAACATACATCGGTGCCTTGGAGTTGATATCCATCGTACGGTCAATCTCCTCAACGGAGTAGCCATCGAACGTGCGGTTTGAGGTCACCACGCCCGCATTATTTATCAAGATATCGACCTCGCCGTGCGTTGCCCTTAGGTTTATTGCCGCTATCTCCACAGCCTTAGCATCCGACACATCTACCGAGTAGCCAGCGATGTCGTAGCCCTTGGCACTAAACTCTGCCACGGTGTCGTCAATCTTATGCTGCGACGTACCCCATACTACCACCTTGCGAGCACCACGCTCAAAGGCCATGCGAGCCATTATACGACCAATGCCCGATGTGCCACCTGTAATCAAAACTAATCTATCTTTGAACTTCATAATCTTTCGTTTTTATTGTTTAGTGCAAAGATATTGCAAAAGTTAGACGTAGCAAAATATATTCAATCATATATATTTATATGGTCATAAGACAAACCAATAAAAAAGGGGCAGATGCCACACACTCAGCGACATCTGCCCCAACATGATATTATATCTCTACAATCTATTAAGTATTACAAGAGCTCCAATGACACCAGGCACCCAGCCACATAGCGTAAGCAAAAAGACTATAAGCACCGAGCCACAACCCTGATCGACGACTGCCAAGGGCGGAAAGAAGATTGCGAGCAACACACGTAGTAGTGACATAGTTTGTAGGTTTTAATCGTTTAGTGCAAAGATAACGTATTTCACGAAATAAACGCATGTTTTAGTGAGAATATTATTAGGAAAGATGGGGAAGAATATTATATGGGGACTCGAATGGCGATAGTCATAGAGCAAATACCATAGAGCGCAGGCAAAGCCGAGCAATAAACTAAAATATTTGCTCAATGGCTATCGCCATAGAGCCGATACCTTAAAAAAAGCGCAGACACAAAGTGTCGAGCAATAAGCCATTCTCATATCGGCTCAACCCCTCTACTTGAGAGTGCCGCTACACAGCGACAGAGGGCGAGGTTGTGAAGAAAATTTGTGTCAATCGCTTTAGCGAGGTGGGGATATGGCGATAGGCTGCGGGCTTGCACGCATAGCCTAACGTCATAGCCACACAACGTTGATGCAATCAACACACAAATTTTCGACTTAAACACAAAACAAAAAAAACGGACAACTCGAAAGTTATCCGTTTCTGGCGGTGCGTAGGGGACTCGAATGGCGAAGCCATAGAGCCGATACATTATAGAAAAAAGCGCAGACACAAAGTGTCGAGCAATAAACCATGCTAATATCGGCTCAACCCCTATACTTGAGAGTGCCGCTACACAGCGACAGAGGGCGAGGTTATAAAGAAAATTTGTGTCAATCGCTTTAGCGAGGTGGGGATATGGCGATAGGCTGCGGGCTTGCACGCATAGCCTAACGCTATAGCCACACAACGTTGATGCAATCAACACACAAATTTTCGCCTTAAGCACAAAACAAAAAAAACGGACAACTCGAAAGTTATCCGTTTCTGGCGGTGCGTAGGGGACTCGAACCCCTGACCCCGTGCGTGACAGGCACGTATTCTAACCAGCTGAACTAACGCACCATTTTAAGAACTTGCAACCCTTTATTTCTTGATTGCGATGCAAAGGTACTACAATTTTTTATATCTGCAAATTTTTTGATAACTTTTTTTCGAAAAAATTATCATTTTTTGAAAAACGAAAACTGCACACTACCGTAACTTCTTAGTTGCCAGAACTTTTCGTGCTCAGAGAAATCTTGATCCTTTGAGTGCTCAAAAATAAAAATTCCGTCGTCTGCCAAGATGTTGTGCTCAAAAACAAGCGATATGATCTCCTCGCTACCCTCTAAGTCGTAGGGTGCATCAGAGAAGATAAGGTCGAATTTCTTTGTGCAACTCTTCAAATAGAGGAAGGCATTAGCCTTCACGGCATAGAAGTTCTCGAACTTAAGCTCGCGCGCCGTCTGGCGAATGAAGTTGTGGTGAACGCTATTTACCTCCACCGACGTGACACTACGTGCACCACGCGATGCAAACTCGTAGCTTATAGAGCCTGTTCCCGAGAATAGGTCGAGAACGTCGAGCTCCTCAAAGTCAACGAGGTTTACCAGCACATTGAAGAGGTTCTCCTTAGCGAAGTCGGTTGTTGGACGCGCTCTAAGGTTGCGTGGTGGGTTGATTGTGCGACCACGATATTTACCACTAATTATTCGCATTCTATATTCGTGAAGAGGTGTTTGGTGAGCTTGGCAAGGCGCTCTTTGTCGCCTCGCGCACGCACGTGCATATTATATATATTGTAAACCTTGTTTATCTGCTCGAAGAAAAAGAGTATGTCGGCATCATTTTCCACCCTCATAGCCTCGCCAAAGAGCATGCCACCGTTGAAGATGCGAACGTACAGTACATCCTCCACAAGATCGACAAGAGCACCCTGTTTGGGGGCGTGACCCTGGATAAGGGGTGAGCTAAATGTGATATTTTTGCCGAACTCAGCCACAAGCTTTTCGTAGCACGACTTAGCCATAGCCATCACAGCAACCTTATCATCGACAGCGGGGCTATATACAGCCACCTCGTCGTGTGCAGGTGCTATGCCCACAAATGCCAGATACTCGACAATGCGCTCGAGGTCGAACATAACCTCGGGCACAAGGGTAATCTTTGCGGTGATTAGCTCAGCCGTAAGGGCACTACCCTCCTTCGCCATACACTCTACCTGGGCAGGCGAAAAAGAGTGTCCACCCGACATAAGACGAATGGACACCTTTGTTGTATTATGCTTAATAGCGCTCATTACTCCAAGCGGCCATCCTCCCAGCTACCCTTATCAGAGTTCTCCTCGAGGCTACCGAAGGTAACACCAAAGAACTCGATATCCATTGGGATAGGCACTACGCTACCGATGAAATACTTAGCAACCTTCTTTGAAGGGTTCTCCTTATCCTCAACCTTCTGGATTGCCTGCTTCAAGCCGTCAGCCTTCATCTTCTTCATCTGGTCGCTTGCCTCAGAGTTAGCGATGAAGTACTCGAACTTAGACTCGAGCATGTTCCAGAACTGCTGGTTGTACTCCTTAGTGTTGATGAAGTGAACATAAGGAGCGTGGCAGCGCAAGAGGTGCGACTTGTAGGTACCCATCACGTAGGTAACAGTGTCGAGCTGGAACTCCTTATTGTTAGAGAATGGGATATAACGAAGGTTCTCGATCTCCTCGTCAGTCTTGTAACCAGCGTGCTTAAGAATCTTCTCACGCACAGGAGTCTCTACAATCTTCTCGTTCTTCCAAAGTTTGTTCACCTTGCGAATAGAGTCGAGCTTAGCGCGGTTGTCGAGGTTGTTCTCATCATAGATCTCGCTCTTCTCCACGATAACGCCATTCTTCGCAAACTCGATGATAGTGTCCCAGTTTGTTGTGAACTTCTTATCCTTAGAAGAGTCCTTATAGGCCTGAACGAGCTCACGAATGACCTTTGCCTTCTCGATAACAACGCCCTCGCGCTCCTTAATCTGATCCTCAGCCTTCACGTTTGTGTCGATCTGTGCATAGATCCAATAAACAAGTAGGCCGATAACTACAAGCAATAAAAGTTGAATTACCTTTTTCATTTTTAATTATTTGTTATTAAGTTTGTATCGTCGTTTAACAATTAAAAACAGGGGTTGCTATGCTTAACACCCATATTACGGACCAAATTTACGCAAAATTATCGTTTGACGCAACAAATAACCAAAAAAAAATTATAGAAAAGTTATCTGCGTGGCTTTCAGACGACGATTACAGCCGTATTTTCCTACTTAACGGATATGCCGGAACGGGCAAAACAACAATAATTGCAGCCTTCGTAGCGGCACTAAAGGAGCTGGGACTAAAGCCCATATTGCTTGCACCCACGGGGCGTGCGGCAAAGGTGCTCACGCGCTACTCGAAGCTCACGGCATACACCATACATAAGAAGATATATCGCGAGAAGAGCATCAGCGACTACCAGTCGAAGTTTGCGCTCGACTACAACCGCGAGCACGATGCCGTGTTTATTGTCGATGAGGCGTCGATGCTCTCAACATCGTCACCAGATAGCTCGTTTGGCTCAGGCAACCTCCTCGATGATTTGGTGCAGTATGTGCGCCAGGGCAAGCGATGTAGGCTCATGCTCGTGGGCGACGACGCTCAGCTACCTCCCGTGGGCGACGACTATAGCCCTGCACTGCAACCCTCAGAGCTACTACCCTATGGCGACGTTGAGTATGGCACGATGGACGAGGTGGTGCGCCAGTCACACGACTCGGGCATTCTGTTTAATGCCACTATGCTTAGGTGCATGCTCGAGAACAACATCTACAAAATACCTCGTTTCGACCTAAGCTACAAGGACTTTCGTCAGGT
Organism: Alistipes sp.; assembly: GCA_017631275.1. Lineage (GTDB taxonomy): Bacteria > Bacteroidota > Bacteroidia > Bacteroidales > Rikenellaceae > Alistipes. The sequence continues at coordinate 4,785 of JAGBTQ010000002.1, read as the reverse complement.
GCAGGGAGGCGAGCTACTGGAGGAGTTGCAGGATTGCTACGACAGGTTTGGACGCGACGAGACGATAGTCATAACACGCTCGAACAAGCGTGCCAACCGCTACAACGAGGGCATACGCCGCCACAACCTATCTGCCGAGGAGGAGATTGAGAGTGGCGATATGCTCATGATTGTTAAGAACAACTACTTCTACGCCGAGCAGGACAAGGATTCACCGATGTCGTTTGTGGCAAATGGCGATGTGGCACGCCTCAAGCGCATACGCCGTTTCGAGGAGTTTTACGGCTTTAGGTTTATCGACGCAACGCTGCAATTTCCCGATTATGACGACTACGAGATGCAGGCAAAAATATTGATGGATACCCTCACCTCGGAGTCGCCATCGCTAACGCGCGAGCAGAGCAACCAGCTATTTATCGAGGTGGAGAAGGACTATGCCGACATCACCGCTAAGAGCAAGAGATACAAAGCTATACGCGAAAATCCGCACTTCAATGCCATGCAGGTGAAGTTTGCCTATGCCGTAACGTGCCACAAGGCGCAGGGTGGCCAGTGGAGTGCCGTATTTGTGGATAGGTGTCTATTTGGCGACGAGGAGATGTCGCGCGACATGCTACGCTGGCTCTACACAGCCATAACACGAGCCACGGAGCGTGTCTATCTTGTCAACTTCGACGAGCGATTCTTTGAGTAGCGTTTTGATGTTTCAAACTTTTATCCTACCTTTGTAGGATATTTCACCCGTACAAGATTATGTGCCCAAGAGCTAAAAAGAATATTACGCAGCAGCCTACGGAGGCAGCTCCTCAAGATAAGGAGAAGCGCTACGTCGAAACACCCCTCATGAAGCAGTACTACGAGATTAAGGCGGTGCACCCCGACGCGATACTACTCTTCCGTGTTGGCGATTTTTATGAGACCTTTGGCGAGGATGCCATCAAGGCGAGTAGCATACTCGGCATCACGCTAACACGTCGTGCCAATGGCGCTGCTTCGTATGTGGAGCTTGCAGGATTTCCCTACCACGCTCTCGACACCTACATGCCCAAGCTGGTGCGTGCAGGAGCGCGCGTGGCTATATGCGAACAGCTCGAAGACCCCAAGACAACAAAGAAGCTCGTGAAGCGTGGCGTTATCGAGATGGTCACCCCAGGTGTTGTCATGGGCGAGAACCTCATCGCAGGCAAGGAGAACACCTTCCTTGCGTCGGTATATTTCGGCAAGAAGCAGACGGGCATTGCCTTTTTGGACCTCTCGACAGGCGAGTTCTACATTGCCGAGGGCAACAACAGCTACATCGACAAGCTAATATCGAACCTACAGCCCAAGGAGATTGTCTATCAGCGCGGCTACGAGGAGATGTTTGCCGATAGCTTCGGCACTAAGCACTACACCTATCGCCTCGACGAGTGGGTATTTGCCGAGAGCGTCAACCGCGACAAGCTATGCAAGCAGTTTAACGTACCCAACCTCAAGGGCTTCGGCATCGACTCGATGTCGGAGGGAATATCGGCTGCGGGAGCCATACTCTACTACTTGGAGTTCACCGAGCACCACCACATAGCACACATCTCGTCTATCTCGCGCATCGACCGCGACGACTTTGTGTGGATTGACAAGTTCACAATCCGCAACCTCGAGCTTTTTGCCTCGAACGGCAGCCGTGCCAAGTGCTCACTCTCGGAGGTTATCGACCGCACGCTAACGGCGATGGGTGGCCGTCAGCTTAAGCGATGGATAGCCATGCCTCTGATGGACACCGCAAAGATACGCCTACGCCAGGATATCGTCGAGCGTCTGGTGACAGACACTGAGCTTGCCACAGCCCTCAAGGAGCAGATAGCACTCATTGGCGACCTTGAGCGCATTGCATCGCGCATTGCGGCACAGCGCATCACACCACGCGAGCTTATACACCTCAAAAACTCGCTTCAAGCAATCGAGATAATCAAGGCGATAATGGAGTCAACCGACTATGAGCCACTACACACCATAGCCCAGAGGATAGACCCCCTTATGGAGGTGCGCCAAAAGCTCGAGACGGAGATATATCCCGACCCCGAAACAAACCAGATACAGAAGGGTGGCATCATAGCCTCAGGCATCTCGGCAGAGCTCGACGACCTACGCCGCATAGCACTCCACGGCAAGGAGTACCTCATGGCATTGCAGCAGCGCGAGAGCGAGATTACGGGTATTCCTTCGCTTAAGATCGCCTACAACAACGTCTTTGGCTACTACATCGAGGTGCGTAACACCCACAAGGATAAGGTGCCCGCATCGTGGATACGCAAGCAGACACTCACGGGTGCCGAGCGCTACATAACCGAGGAGCTGAAGGAGTACGAGACAAAGATTATGGGTGCCGAGGAGCGCATCCTACAAATTGAGGCGGAGATTTACAACAACCTCGTGGCATATATCTCACAGCATCTGGTAGCAATACAGCGTGATGCACATGTCATAGCACGCCTCGACTGCCTACAGTCGTTTGCAACAATAGCATCGGAAAGGGGCTATGTGCGCCCTGTAGTTGACGAGAGTAATGTTATAGACATTTGTGATGGTCGCCACCCCGTTATCGAGACCCTCATGCCCATTGGCGAGGAGTATATACCTAACGACGTAAAGCTCGATGCAGAGGAGCAGCAGATTATCGTTATTACCGGTCCTAACATGTCGGGTAAGTCTGCCCTACTACGCCAGACAGCACTCATCGTGCTCCTTGCGCAGATAGGCTCGTATGTGCCCGCCAAGAGCGCACACATAGGCGTTGTAGATAAGATATTTACACGTGTGGGCGCATCGGACAACCTCTCGGAGGGCGAGTCAACGTTCATGGTCGAGATGTTGGAGTCGGCAAGCATTCTCAACAACATATCGCCACGCAGCCTTGTGCTCCTCGACGAGATTGGTCGTGGCACAAGCACCTACGACGGCATATCTATCGCGTGGGCAATGGTCGAGTACCTGCACAACAACCCCCATGGCGCTGCCAAGACCCTCTTTGCCACACACTACCACGAGCTAAACGAGCTTGAAAATATGCTTCCCCGAGTGAAGAACTACCACGTTACCGTGAAGGAGGTGGGCAAGACAATATTGTTCCTGCGCAAGCTCAAGCGCGGAGGCACCGAGCACTCGTTCGGTATCCACGTTGCCCGCATGTCGGGAATGCCGCAAGAGGTGGTGGCACGCGCCGAGGCGATACTCTCGAACCTTGAGAAGGTGTATGGCTCGGGCGAGATTGTACCATCATCGAGCGACAAACAACGCACTAAGCGCCAAAGCATTAAGGAGAGCGCAGCTGCCACACAGCAAAACATTCAGCTCTCGATGTTCCAGCTCGACGACCCTGTACTGGTGGAGATACGCGACCAGATACGAGGCCTCGACATTAATTCGCTAACACCACTCGAGGCACTCAACAAGCTCAACGAGATTAAGCGAATAACAGGACTGTAGAGGTAAAAAGTGAAAAGTGAAAAGTGAAAGGTGAAAGGTGAAAGGTGAAAAGTAAGGTGTGCTTCGCACAGGTTTATTAACAGTTAGTAACAACAAAAAATAGCGCTAATTACTCATTACTAATCACTAAATTCACTCTACTCTTTACCATTACTAATTTCCAAAATTAGGTTTTTACATTTTTTATATATACCTTTGTAGCCTGAATGACTACGCAAGAGCAATATATTGAGCGCCTCAAGGAGCTCGTGATAGCTGAGTTAGGACGTCCAATACTCACCACCGAAGACTGCATCGCACTGTCGAATGCCGTCCTCGAGAGTGTGGGCATCAGCATCGAGCCCGAGTCCCTAGAGCAGCTATTTATCGCCGAGGGCTATGCGGCACCACGCCCACTCATGCTCTCATCGTTGGCTCGCTTTGTGGGCTACACCGGCTGGAGCGACTTCTGCACCGCTGGCGATGTCACCCCATCAGAGGATAAAGATGCACTGCCTATCGTGCGCCATTGGGGTGTTATTGGCCTCACTGCCGTGGCAGTTATCATCATAATAATCAGCATCATCGCCCTTGTCAATAGTGGCAATGGTGGCGATGAGAGCGGCCAGAGCGTAGATAGCCGTTTCCGCAATGTCGAGCAGTTGTGGCTATCGCGCACCTCTGAGCGTTGCAACACGCTACGCACCTACTACAACGAGCGTGATGCCCACCGCTACAATCAGCGCGTAGATAAGTTCATCGACCGCTACGAGATACTACTCGAGAAGAGGGTGAAGAACGACATCAAGGACTACGCCATTCAGAACAAGATTACGGTTGACAACGACACCATCGACAAGACAGCCGAGATAATCATCGAGAACTGCTTGGAGATGTGCGAGAACATCAAGATTGACTAACACCAATCACCAAACAAGATAGAGGAGGAAACGCATAGTTTCCTCCTTTTTTTTGTGGTTTTAACGGGGCTTGCTGGGGAATAACGGGGTTTCTTTATGGGATAGATGGGGAGAATGGGATAGATGTGGAGAATAGGGAAGATAGGGAATTTAAGGAACTTAGGGAAAGACTATCACTAAACTCCTTAAATTCATTAAATTCACTAATCAGCTACTTCAATCAGCGCACTATTTCTCGTTAGACGGGTTACAGATGCACCGCTCGGCAAAAATCCCGACGATGGGCTGTACAAGAAGTACTGCTCATTGTCGGGACTCTTTTTGCTAGCGGCGGCAGATGCGCCCTTATCACAAGAAATAATTTGTTGTCAGAAGGGGTTAGATTTGGCTTATCGCAAAAGTGAGCACCCGAGGATAGTAC